>JBBCIG010000007.1:0-164734 GCA_037200685.1 Chitinophagaceae bacterium | reverse complement strand
CTTGCAAAAATAGCATTTACTGCATGCTAAATAAAATAGACATTAAAGCTCTTCTTCCCAGGGCTTGTCCAATTTTAATTCTACCACGTCATTCATAATGAATACGCCTTTGGGAAAATAGATATTCAATCTTTTCTGAAAGTCTTCTGCGTCTTTGCGTTCTTTAAAATTGCCGGCTTTTACTTTATAATAAGGTGACTGGTGCCACAAGTAGGCTTTTAATTCAGGAAAATAAGTATAGAGTTTTGTTTTTGCGGAGATCGCTTCTTCACGATTGTTGGTACTGATGATTAGCAACCGGAATCCTTTGCCGATCCTGCGTGCATCACGACTGGTTACTTCATTTACCTGGATTTGTTTATTCACCAGCAAATCAAGACGAGGATCTTTATGGATAATCACAGAGCTGCTGTCCAACGGTTTTAATAAACCAGTGTCGCCATTTTCACGGGGCTGGCTTTGCGCAAAAGATTGCAAAGAAATAAAGAAGGTAACAACAAAAATGATTTTTTTCATCATGGCATTTATATTCAAAAACTTTACCAAAATCAATCTTTAAAAGATTTAATAACCCCCGCCCGATCCAGCAATATTCTCAACGGGATGCCAGGTTGTTTTTATTTCTTGTGTATCCATGATAAAATAAGGAGATTGTCCTTCTTCTTCATTCCAGTTTATTTTATCATAAAAACTAATACGCTTTAAGTTCAATGCGGATTTTTCCCGTATCATCTTCTGAACAGTAGAATCTTTTTCGCAATAAATGGTTGCATTTACATCCATGTGATCGACGAACCAGGTCGCTAATTCAGCAGGCTTGCCTGTTAAAATATTTACAACACCACCCGGCAAATCGGATGAGTTCAGCACTTCAGCAAACGTAACAGAACAAAGAGGTTTTGTTTCTGATGCTAACACTACACAAGTATTTCCTCCTGCAATCACAGGAGCAATCACGGAAACTAATCCTAACAACGAATCGCTTTGCGGGGCAATAATGCTCACAACGCCTGTCGGTTCCGGCACGGAGAAATTAAAATGTGATGAAGCAACAGGATTGACCGCACTGAATATTTGCTGAAACTTATCGCACCAACCAGAATAATAAATCAAACGATCAATTGCAAGATTTACTTCCTTTTCCGCTTTTGCTTTTGTGGCATCCTGTTGCATCAGTTCATCAATGAACTGCGCTTTTCTTCCTTCCAGCATTTCCGCCATGCGGTATAATATTTGTCCGCGGTTGAAAGCAGCACGGCTGCTCCATCCCCCAAACGCTCCTCTGGCTGATACAACTGCATCACGAAAATCTTTTCTTGAACTCAGGCACACATTCGCCAGCTTTTTTCCTGCTGTATTGGTTGGAATATAAAAGCGACCGGATTCCGTTCTCGGGAATTGTCCGCCGATATATATTTTATACGTCTTCAATACTTCTAAACGTTTAGAAGAAGATTTTTTCTCTAACCCGTTTTCACTAATTGTAAGTGAAGATTTTTTCATAGTCTTTTCCATAATTATTTTTTGCCACGAATTACATGAATGAAAACTAATTACTCTTGCTTTATTTATTAGTGTTCATTTTAATAAAACTCTTCGGTCTAAGTTTCCCCTTTAAGGGGGACAGGGGGTTTAAATTCACATACGCATTCAACCCATGCAATCCTCCCTCTCTTCCAAAACCACTTTCCTTATATCCGCCAAAAGGAGACGCAGGATCGAACTTATTAAATGTATTCGCCCAAACCACACCAGCCCTCATTCGCTTTGTCATATTAAATATCTTGGAACCTTTATCCGTCCAAACACCCGCACTCAGTCCATAAGGAGAATTGTTTGCTTTTTCAATCACTTCATCATCTGTTCTGAAAGTAAGAATAGCGAGCACGGGCCCAAAAATTTCTTCCTGTGCGATGCGGGAACTTTGCGCCACGTTCGTAAATAAAATTGGCCTGCACCAAAAACCTTTTGAAGGCAATGCGCAACTGTTCTCATACATTTCAGCGCCTTCCTGTTTCCCGATCTTTAAATATTTATTGATGTTTTCCAATTGCTGTTTTGAATTGATAGCTCCGATGTCCGTGTTTTTATCCAATGGATCACCAACGATCAATGATTCCAAACGGTCTTTTAATTTTCGTATCACTTGTTTCGCCACGGATTCCTGCACATATAATCTTGAACCGGCGCAGCACACATGTCCCTGGTTAAAAAAGATTCCATTGATCACACCTTCCACCGCCTGGTCAATCGGCGCATCTTCAAAAATGATATTCGCAGCTTTGCCACCGAGCTCCAGGGTTACTTTTTTATCCGTACCTGCAACAGCACGTTGAATAATTTTTCCAACATCCGTTGAACCCGTGAAAGCGATTTTATTAATATCAGGATGATTCACTATTGCAGCTCCTGTAGCGCCAGCGCCAGTTATTATATTAACAACACCGGGCGGTAAATCTGATTCCTGTATAATCTCTGCCAGCTTCAATGCACTTAATGGTGTGGTTTCAGCAGGTTTCAATACAACTGTATTTCCTGTTGCAATCGCCGGTGCGATTTTCCATGCGGCCATTAACAAGGGAAAATTCCACGGAATGATTTGTCCCGCAACTCCCAATGCTTCAGCCTTACGATTTGGAAATGCATATTCTAATTTATCCGCCCAACCTGCATAATAAAAGAAATGATTGGAAGCAGTCGGTACATCAAAGTCGCGGCTTTCACGGATCGGTTTACCACCATCCAATGATTCAATGATCGCCAGTTCTCTTGCTTTTTCCTGCATCAACCTTGCAATGCGAAAAACATATTTCGCCCTTTCCTTCGCCGCCATTTTCTTCCAAACTTTTTCATATGCATTGCGTGCCGCCGTCACTGCTTTGTTTACATCCGCATCATTCGCATCCGCCACTTCGCTCAGCTTTTCTTCAGTCGCAGGATTGATCGTTCCAAAATATTTACCACTCGTAGGCTTCTGCCATTCACCATTGATAAAAAGATCATATTGTTTATTGATCGTCGCGGCGCTTTTACTTTCCGGCGCAGGCGCATACGACCAGCTGGTATCAAATTTCAATTTGATCGTATTACTTTTCTTAGAAACTTTTTTCTTTGTTACAGGCATAATTTATTTTTTTATAAGCCCAGCGACATTGCTACTATCATCGTCTGTTGCGTCGCACTCTTCATCGTTCTGTTCGCTACTCAACACCCTCCGACCTCCCTAAAGAGGCCATCAACACACAGCCCTTGCTTTTCGCAATAGTACTTTTTAGTTGGAAGAGCTTTAATTTGTCTTTTGATGAAATATTAAAATGAAAAAGAACTATTCGACCTAAGTTCCCCCTTTAGGGGGACAGGGGGTCTAGTCTACACTAAAATAATTCGCACTTTGATAAACACCCGTCTTCTCTTTCACAATCTGCATCAACACATCATTCGCTAAACTACTCGCCCCAAAACGAAACCATTCATTATTTAACCAGGCTTCGCCCAATGTTTCTTTCACCATCACTAAATAATGCAGCGCCAACTTAGATTTGGAAATACCACCGGCAGGTTTCATGCCGATCATCTTCCCCGTTTTATAATAAAAATCTCTTATCGCTTCCAGCATTACCAATGTAACAGGCATCGTAGCGGCAGGTTGTATTTTCCCTGTAGATGTTTTTATAAAATCAGCGCCGGCATGCATGGCGATGTCACTGGCACGACGAACCTTGTCAAATGTTCCGAGCTCGCCGGTTTCTAAAATCACTTTCAATCTTGCATCACCGCAGGCTTCTTTGATCGCCGCTATTTCATCAAAAACAAAATTGTATTCACCTGCATGAAATTTACCACGGCTGATCACCATGTCCACTTCATCAGCGCCTTCATTCACTGCGTATTTTGTATCACGGATCTTTACATCCTTCGGCGCTTGTCCACTGGGGAATGCTGTTGCAACAGAAGCTACTTTCACTCCTGAATCGCCCAATGCTTTTTTCGCCACTTTCACCATCGAGGGATATACGCAAATAGCTGCAACAGTGGGCAGATCAGGAACTGCATCATGCGGGTGGACCGCCTTGTAGCAAAGTTGTTTCACTTTCCCATCTGTATCTTTTCCTTCCAGTGTAGTAAGGTCAATCATGTTCAGCACCAGCTTCAGCCCGTTCATCTTCATTTCTTTCTTGATGCTGCGCTTGGTGAAACGGGAGGCCCTTTCTTCTACACCCACCTGGTCGATGCGGGGAGATAAAGAGAAATCAGGTAGCATCGTTATTGAACCAACTGGCATAATCGGGAATTTATTCTCTCAAAGATAATATTTTAAGCGGGAGTAGGATGACCGAATGGTAATGAGGTCAATAGTTAAGAACTACATACCTAATTCCTTTAAAAATTTCTCTTTGTAATTCGTACCAATAGGAACTTCGACAGCATTTAAATAAACCCTGTTTCCTTCAATATGTGTAATGAAAGATTTATTTATGATGAAAGAACGATGTACACGGATGAATTGAGCCGGTAATTGTTCCTCAAAGCCGGAGAAGGTAATGGAAGGCATAAATGTATTACTGCTGGTTATTATTTTGGTGTAGTTGCCATTAGCTTCAGCATAAATGATATCCTTGTGGGCAATACGAAAGATTTTGTTGTCGGCTTTAATGAAGAGATGGGCTTCGGTTTCTTCTGTTGCTGATCGTAATGGGGCAGGAGGCGTTTTATCTAACCGTTCTATTGCTTTATCAACTGCAATGATAAAGCGCTCCAGTGAGAATGGCTTTAATAAATAATCAACGGCGGCAAGGTCAAAAGCATTTAAAGCATATTCTTTATAAGCCGTGGTAAAAATGACCTGTGGTTTATTCTGGATCGTTTTAAGAAATGAGATCCCATCCAATACGGGCATGTTGATATCCAGGAACAGGATGTCAATCTTTTCATTTTGCATAACTGCTTTCGCCTCCAGCGCATTGCTGCAGGATGCCACTACTTTTAACCGGGGTAAATGAGTGCAATAGTTTTCGATAATCTCTCTTGCTATGGGCTCATCATCGGCTACCAGACAATTAACAGGGTGCATATTATTTTGTCTTTAATTGCAGCATTACCGTATAATAACCATTTTCTTCTTCCATCTTCAGGTCATATTTATTGGGGTATAACAGTTCGAGCCGCTTCATCACATTTTCAAGTCCAAAGCCGCTATTTTCATTGATCATTGTATTTTCAGTATTATTGGTTGGGGTTGAATTTATAACAGAAAATAAAATGGAATGGACCCATGTTTTCAAAGTTATGCTGATCCTGACCTTATTTTGCGTGGTGTTTTTAGAATGTTTGAAGGCGTTCTCTATAAAAACGATCAGCAGTAAGGGGGCGATTTTGATAGTCGGATTCACTGGTTCTTCAATGGAAATATCAAGGTCTAGTTTATCACCAATCCTTATTTTTTCAAAGTCAATATAATCTTTGATATAGGCCACCTCGTTTTTCAAGGGCACAAACAGTTCTTTTGCATCATAAACGGAATAACGGAGCAGGTCAGAAAGTTTTAGTAACAGCCCCGGTATTTTTTCATGCTGGGTCATGGAAAGGCCATACATATTATTAAGGGTGTTAAATAGAAAATGCGGGCTAAGCTGGCTTTGTAAAAAATGTAATTCGCTTTGGCTTTGTTCGGCTACGGCTTTCGCTTCAGTTAATTGATGTTTAATGGTCGTCCGGATAAGCTTTATTGCTGCACCCAGGGTTAAGCTCAACACCGTAAAAGGAACGCATACAAATATTACTTTTGGAAAAAGCATGTCGAAATTCTTTGTAAACTCAGCAAAGAAAAAAACAAGCAATAAACTTATTGTAATAACCAGGCCAATAACTTTAAAAGTTGACCGGGGCACTGATCCATTTTGTTTCACCCACAAGATTGATGCATATCGCCCGATAAAAAAACAGACAATAAAATATATCGCCACCCACACAGCGATATCATCAGCATGGTGCCCGAACCTGTTCTTCAAATAATAAGTAGCGGTAATGCCGACCGGTACCGATGCAACACCCACAAACAACAGGTTTCTTAACCTCGTTAGGAGACGTATAAGGCGGGGGTTGTTGAATATTCGTTTTATCATAATTACATACCGGTTCTTACCTGGCCGGGACATACAAATCTGCCTATCTAAACTATCATCATAAAACTTTCCTGACGAATTTATCAAAATAGATGACAGAAAAGGGTTTCTGCCTGATATATATGTTTAACTGTTCAAAATAGCATTCTATCAGCGAATGTTTTGATTTCAACACAATCATTTTAAAGCGTTGAATAGCCGTTCAATATTTGTGGCGTAACCATTATTAAATCAAATGAGATCATTATTGTTATTTCCCTGTTTAGTTCTTTTTTCAATTACAGCTGTTGCTCAAAATAAACAAAAGATGATCAGCGGCGTGGCCAGGAACATACAGAATGACGCTGCAGAAGGGGCTACTGTTGAATTGTGCACAGCAAAAGACACAGCCGTATTACAAACCATCACGGCAAAAGCAAGCGGTAAGTTTTCATTTTCCGGTATCGAAAGCGGTCCTTATATAATAATGATCTCATCAGTAGGCAATAAAAAATATATAAGCGGTCCTTTAGTTATTGATGACTTGCACCAGGTAATAGCAATGCCCGCTATTATTCTTTCACCCGCAAGGCAAACGCAGTTAAAAGAAGTGGTAGTGACATCAAAAAAACCCTTGATCGAATATGATATTGATAAGACCATTGTGAACGTGGAAGCTATGATAATCAGTGGTACAGGCAATGCGCTGGAAGTATTAGAAAAAACTCCCGGTATAGTAATCGATAATGACGGAACGATCAACCTGAATGGAAGGGCCGGGGTGATCGTATTGATCGACGGAAGACAGACTTATATGTCACAGCAGGACCTCGCAGCATACCTCCGTTCAATACCCGCAGGTACATTAGATAAAATAGAATTGATGACCAACCCGCCTGCTAAATATGATGCAGCCGGCAGCGCCGTGATAAATATCAGGTTTAAAAAAAATAGGGTGCAGGGCTATACCGGTAGTTTATCACTCAGCTACACCCAGGGAAAAAGAAACCGTAATTATAATTCCCTGAACCTTAATTATCTTAATAAAAAAGTAAACCTCTTTGGCACGATCAGCGCCAACAAAGACAGAAGTTTTAGTGAGGATAGAACGGAGAGGATCTATTATAATAATAACAACGAGGAAATATCGTCAGCAAATCTTAAAAACTATAATAGTTATAAACTTCATGACTTTACCGGCAGGGTTGGAATGGACCTCACTCTTTCTTCAAAAACCACATTCGGTTTTATCGGTTCTGTATACAACCGTATTAATGAGAATAAAGGCACTTATATAAATACTACCTTTATACACGGTAATAGCCAGCCTGGTTCCTCCGGGTACGGGAATTCCATAACAAATTCAACATGGAAGCAACAAACCTTCAATATTAATTTTCAGCATAAGTTCAATACATCTGGCCGGGAGCTATCGGCGGATATCAACTACATCAATTATAACAATGGCAGCGGTCAGTTGTTAGGGAATGTTCTTATTAAGGGAAATGGTGGAATCGACAGCAGTTTTATATTTCACTATGACCTTCCATCTGATATCCATGTTTACAATGGGAGGCTGGATTATAGTCATCCACTTAAAAACAAATTTTCATTATCCGCTGGTATGAAATCGAATTTTGTGAAAAATGACCGGCCATCTTATTATACTGATATAATAAATAACGCTTCGCAACCCGACCTTTCTAAATCGAATCATTTTATCTACAACGAGAACATCAACGGGCTATATGTTAATTTAAGAAAAGACTGGAAAAGGATTGGTGGGCAATTGGGGCTTCGGGTGGAGAATACTAACACGAAAGGCCATCAGCTTGGAAATGCTATGGTACCATCAAGTACCTATACTAATCATTATACAGGTTTATTTCCCAGCTTGTTTATAAATTATAAAATGGATAGCGTGGGAAAAAATACAATCTCTATAGCTTTTACCAGAAGGATCAACAGGCCCAATTACCAGCAATTGAACCCCTTTATGGTTTTTATTGATCAATATTCTTATAGCACCGGCAATCCATACCTGCAGCCTGCGTATAATTATTATATAGAATTGAACTATCGTTACAAACAATTTTTGTCGGTCGGGCTACAGTATGACAGGGTAAATAATGTATTCTTCAATGCCACGCAATCCATCAATTCTAAATTTATCAGCAAACCTGAAAATGCGAGTACACGGTACCTGGTAGCATTGATGACCAATTTAAATTTTCCTGTTACGAAATGGTGGCGGCTTAATATGAATATAGGAGCGGGCAGGTTCCGTACCATGGGTAGTATTTACAATCAAAGCCTTGACAAAACGCAATATGCCTATAGAATAAATGCGTTGAACCAGTTTAATTTTCCGGGCGGATGGAGCGGCGAAATTTCAGGCCGGTATTCAAGCAGGATCATCAACCTGCAACGTATAGACGAAGCGAGATGGCAGGTAAATGCCGGTATTTTGAAAAGGATCATGAAAAATAAGGCGACCATCAGGCTTACAGCCGATGACATTTTTTGGTCGATGAAAATAAAAGACCGTACAACGGGTTTAAACCTTACAAATGCATATCATGTCAATTTGCAGGACTCACGAAGGATTGGCATGGCATTTAATTTCAATTTTGGAAAAGAAACTTTTACCCGTAAACGCCGGTACAACGATAATGGCGCCGATGATGTAAAAGACCGGGTGAATTAGAAATCCCGGCTATAAAAGAGATCGGTGAAGCCTGGGGGTTTGAAGTTGAATACCAGTACTGTTTATTTTTAAATGGCATTCCAGGATCACCGATCTCTTTTTTATTCTATGCCTGTTTTTATTAACAGGCATTTCTATTTCCTTCAATTGCCTTAAATTCGGGACTAGTTCCTAAATATCACCGAAACACACTCTTAAATTAACTCCTTCATGAGAAGAACCAAACTTTTTAAAAGGCTGGTTTTTGCCGGCATGCTATTTTCTGTTGCCACGCATTTACAAGCACAGACTACATTTCCTGTTAATGGCGTGGCTGATCCGCGTCATGGATATTTCGCCTTCACCAATGCAACAATCGTAAAAGACGGAATCGCTCCTTTAGTCAATGCCACACTTGTTATTAAAGATGGCAGGATCATTTCTGTAAGCGCAAATACTAAAGCGCCTGCAGGGACGGTAGAGATTGATTGCAAAGGCAAATACATTTATCCTTCTTTCATCGACATTTATGCAGACTATGGAACAATCCTTCCAACTGTTGCTGGTGCCGGTGGCGGTTTTGGTGGATTTGGCGGTGGTCAGCAACCGCAATTAGAAACAAATTCCAAAGGAGCTTATGGTTGGAACGAAGCGATCAAAAGCGATGTAGATGCATACAAAGTTTTCAAAGCCGATGCGGCGAAAGCGAAACCATTGCGTGATGCAGGTTTCGGTACCGCTTTATCTCATGTGAGAGATGGCATTGCCCGTGGTACAGGAACAGTCGTGACATTAGCAGATGAAAAAGAAAATTTAGTTATTCTAAAAGAAAAAGCTTCTGCTCATTATTCCTTTTCCAAAGGAACTTCAAGACAAAGCTATCCTTCTTCCATGATGGGGATGATTGCCTTATTGCGCCAAACATATTTAGATGCGCAATGGTATAAGAATAAACCTGTATTGGAGGGATTGAACTTGAGTCTTCAATCATGGAACGATAACCAGGGCTTACCGCAAATATTTGATGCCAGTGATAAATGGAATGACCTGCGTGCCGACAGGATCGGTGATGAATTTGGTGTACAATATATCATCAAAGGTGGCGGTAATGAATACCAGCGTATCAAAGAAATGAAAACAACAAATGCGGCATTCATTCTTTCACTAAATTATCCGCAGGCGCAGGATGTAGAAGATCCGAATGATGCACGGTTTGTTTCGTTGAGCGATATGAAAAATTGGGAAATGGCGCCGACTAATGCCGCCGCATTTGAAAAAGCCGGTATCCCTTTTTGTTTAACAACTGCTGATCTGCGAAATGTAAATCTTTTTTGGGCCGCTCTTCGCAAAGCGATGGAATATGGATTAAGCGAAGCGAAAGCAATGGAAGCATTGACAAAAACACCCGCTACTTTATTAGGTGTATATGATAAAGTGGGAAGTATTGATGCAGGTAAGGTCGCCAACTTTTTAATTACCAGCGGGCCGATCTTCAGTGAGAAAACAAATATTATAGAAAATTGGGTGCAGGGCGTAAAGTATGAAGTGAAACCTGATCCCGCCGGCATCGCTGGTTTTTATGACCTTGTTGTAAACACGCCGACCGGTACCGAAAAATATACACTGGATGTAAAGAGCAGCAGTTCGGTAACCATGACCGGGCCCGATACATTAAATACAAAATTCAGTTATGACGGAAAATCTGTGAAACTGAGTTATGCGCCAATGACACGCAGGCAAAGACCTGGCGCTGGTCAAACTCCACCACCACCACCCGGTGTAGGACAAAGACCCGGCGGCGCTGTAAGAGGAGCTAATGAATTATCTGCAACAGCCGTTCGGTTAAGCGGCGTGAGTAATGATAAAGAATGGAACGGAACAGGAACAGATTCATCAGGTAATTCATTTACATGGACGGCGACGTTTGTAAAAGCTGGTGAACTACAGCCTGACACGACAAAGAAAAAAGAAATGCCGCAGATTGGTAAAGTGATTTATCCTTTCGAACCTTTTGGATGGGAAGAAGACCAGCAGCCAAAGCAGGAAACGATTCTTATTAAAAATGCAACAGTATGGACAAGTGAAAAAGAAGGTGTGTTACAAAATACGGATGTGCTGATCAAAAATGGTAAGATAGCCGCAATCGGTAAAAACCTTACAGATGCAACAGCCAAAGTAATTGATGGAACTGGGAAGCATCTCAGTCCGGGTGTAATTGATGAACATTCGCATATCGCCGCATCGTCTATTAATGAAGGAGGCCAGTCGGTAACTTCTGAAGTAAGAATAGCGGATAACCTCAACCCCGATGATATAAATATATACAGGCAGCTCAGCGGTGGGGTTACCACATCACATATTTTACACGGTTCAGCGAATGTGATCGGCGGACAAACACAATTAATAAAACTTCGTTGGGGCGCTAATGATGACGATCTGAAATTTAAGAATTGGGATGGACAGATAAAATTCGCACTGGGAGAAAATGTAAAAAGATCGGTAGCGTCTTCCAACAACAGTTCTAATAATAATCGTTTCCCGGATACAAGAATGGGTGTAGAACAAGTATTGATCGATGCCTTTACGAGAGCAAAAGATTACCAGAAAGCATGGAAAGACTATACGGCGGCGAAAGAAAAATTAATTAAAGAGAAAAAACCAATTACCTCATTGCAGGCGCCACGCCGTGATCTTGAACTGGATGCATTGGTAGAAATTTTAAATAACAAAAGGTTCATTACCTGTCACTCTTATGTACAGAGTGAAATAACAGGTTCCATCGAGATCGCTAATAAAATGGGATATCATTATAATACATTCACCCATATTCTTGAAGGATATAAAGTAGCAGACAAAATGAAAGCGCATGGCGCCAACGCTTCTACCTTTTCTGACTGGTGGGCTTACAAAATGGAAGTGGAAGATGCGATACCTTACAATGCGGCGATCATGCACAATGTAGGATTGAATGTCGCCATTAACTCTGATGATGCGGAAATGGCAAGACGATTAAACCAGGAAGCGGCGAAAGTGATAAAGTATGGTGGCTTATCGGAAGAAGAAGCATTGAAAATGGTTACCATCAACCCCGCGAAAATGCTGCATGTGGATGATAGAGTAGGTAGCCTGAAAGTTGGGAAAGACGGTGATGTAGTATTATGGAGCGATAACCCTTTAAGTATTTATGCAAAATCATTGTACACTATTGTTGATGGCACTATTTATTTTGACCGTATAAAAGATGAGCAACTGCAAAAATGGGTGGATGCGGAAAGGAACCGGTTGATTAAGAAAATGAACACCGAGAAAAGAAGCGGCGCTCCTGTTATCGCGGCGCAACCGAGTTATCGTGAAATGCAAACCTGCAGTGATCACCAGCATAGCCATGGGTTACTGGTATTAGACTCGGAAGAAAATTATTAATGATTAAATCTTTTTTATGAAGAAAATAATAATAGTAGCAGCAGCAGTTTGTTTCGTGGTGCGGTTGGTCGCACAGGAAACAGTTTATCCCGCGCCGCCGAACAAAGGTGTTACTTATATAAAGAACGCCAACATTCATACCGGTACGGGTAAAACAATTACCAACGGCGTTATAAAAATCAGTAACGGAAAAATAGAACAGGTGGGTACCGCATCAGAAGTATCCATTCCGGCGGATGCATCGGTAGTTGATGCAAAAGGAAAAGAAGTATATCCCGGGTTGATACTTTCTTCCAGTAACCTCGGATTGATAGAAGTATCTGCTGTGCGGGCATCAACGGATTCACGGGAGATAGGTGAATTGAACCCCAATGTCCGTTCGATTGTCGCTTATAACACGGATTCGAAAGTGATCAATACGCTTCGCTCCAATGGAATTTTAATGGCGAATATTATTCCGGAAGGTAGTTTACTCGCAGGCTCTTCATCTGTGGTGCAGCTCGATGCATGGACATGGGATGATGCGGCTTATAAGACTGATGAAGGCATTCATTTATATATGCCTTCTCTTCTTCCCCGCCCGGCCGGAGCTGGAAGAGGCGGCGGCGGCGGTGGAGGTGGTAGAAATAACCCTGCGGCAGCAGACAGGGATCCCGTGAAAGAAGGATTGGAAAAGATAGAAGGCATCAAAAGTTTTTTCCGCGAAGCAAAAGCTTATCTCGCAGCTCCCGCTCATGATGAAACCAACCTGAAGTTTGAATCGGTAAAAGGATTGTTTGGTAAAACACAAAAACTGTATTTGCATGCAAACACAGTTAAGCAACTATTGGTAGCATTGGATTTTGTAAAAGAATTCAATTTTGATGTGGTTATTGTTGGTGGCAGCGATAGCTGGCAGGTGGCTGACTTATTGAAGCAACATAATATTTCTGTTATTTTACAACAACCGCATAGCCTTCCTACTTTGGATGATGACGATGTAGACCAACCGTATAAAACGGCGGCATTATTACAAAAAGCCGGTGTGTTGTTTACTATAACTGATGATGACGGGCAAACACGTGGCCGCAACCTTGCGTTTAATGCGGGTACTGCTGTCGCTTATGGATTAACCAAAGAAGAAGCATTGGCGGCCATTACGCTGAATGCGGCAAAGATCCTCGGTGTTTCTGATAAAGCGGGCAGCATCGAAGTGGGAAAAGATGCGAACATTATTATCAGCGATGGAGATATCCTGGATATGCGTACCAGCAATGTGACGGACGCTTTTATACAAGGAAGGAAAATTGACCTGAATGATAAACAAAAGCTCCTGAACGAACGTTATAAGGAAAAATATAAACTGAAAGGTTTTTAATTATTTTTTGGTTATGGTTAATGCTAACCGTCCCGGCTTGCCGGGACGGTTTTTATTTTACTGGAAAAGATTACCCCTTATCAAATGAAAACGTGGTTCTTAGGCAAAGAATTTGTACTATCATGAACGCATTTTACGTTAAAGATTTCTCTAGGTTAAAATATTTGCTGAACCAGATAATTAAACTTTGATTATACTTTGAAGTGGGGAAAATTTTTCCCAAAATGGCCATGTATTAAAGGGTCGTTTTTCTCTCATTACTTGTATGTAAATTATTATTAATAAAAATGCATATTCTGAAATGAGTTAAAGATGCTTTGGTAGCTGCGAAGATGTGATGTGGTTTCAATAGTTGCTGAATAGCGAACAGGAAGTACCGCCGATATTCATCGGGGTGCTGCCATAATGCTGAATAGAATTCATGCAGCACAAGAGTGCGACGCAACAAAGTTGACCAGGGCGGTGCAGCTGGAATCAAAAAAATCTTGATCTATAGGGAGTTGCAATTATTTATTCAATTAACTAACTTCACTTTTTATCCGCATGTTTATGAGAAGAAAAACCATTACTATTTGCTTTCTTTTATTGACTTGCCCGTTCCTGAAAGCACAAAAAGATTCAGTACCGGATGTTACCAAACTGCTGGAACTTTCATTGGAAGAATTAATGAATGTAAAAGTGGTAACTGCATCCGGCTACCTGCAAACAACTTCTGAAGCGCCTTCTACCATTACCGTTATTTCCGCACAGCAAATCGCCGACAGGGGATATGAACAACTGGAGGATGCATTGCGTGATGTGCCGGGCATTGACATGATCCATATAAATGGTTACGCACCGACGCTGATTTATTTCCGCGGCATGTACGGCGCTGAAAACCTGCGGGCCTTATTGATGATTGATGGGATTGTAGAGAATAATATTCTTGGCAGTAATGATATGGCCGGCCCTGCTTATAGCCTGCACAATGTAGAACGTATTGAGATTTTATGGGGGCCTGTCTCCGCATTGTACGGTGCTAATGCTTTCGGTGGTGTTATTAATATAATAACTAAAAAAGGCGCTGACATAGATGGCCTGCGTTTCGAACAAGGCTTTGGAAGTTTCAATACATCCTTTCAGAAATTAAGTTTGGGATTACGAAAAGGAAAATTTGAATTCGCTGTCGCTGGTACGTTGTACAGCACCGATGGGCCCAGGTTTAAAAACCGCGACCCGAATTATTCCGCATCTTTTGTTGACAAAGCGAATTCATTGAATGTATCCCTCAGTTATTATACAAAGAAATCAAAAACTACTTTTGGCTACCGCACTTATAATACCCCAATGGGTTGGGGAACGTATGCCAACAGTCCGACAGTATATCTTCGTCTTCCTTCGCAGGGGTATAACAACTCGGGGGTCATAGGTGTGGTCCAAAGAGAAATAAGAGGAGAGAAATCGGGACTGATCAATTCATACCTGCGCACCTGGTTTATTCAAAATGAATATAAGGCAAACGAAAAATTGAATTTTACAAGCCGTGTTACTTATCGGGAGACCGGCCAGGGCGAAGATTCATATGTGTATGTAACAGCAGATGGGAGAAAACTCATTCGGGCAATGATAGCCAGTTATTCCAACCGGGTGTCGGGAGAGTTTGCAGCTAATTATTCTCCCGGTGAGAAACACAAGTTTTCAGCAGGCGTCCAATTTTTTCAGGATAATGTAGAGACAGGGTCAAGAAGAACAACAATTGATCTTTCTACCATTTACCTGATGGATGGAAGAGATACGGTGCTAAATCTTAACTCTACTTTTCTGCCAAGAGTATTTGATGTGCGGAATAATTTCGGAAGTTATCTGCAGTATGTTTTGAATACCGGCCTACTGGGTAAAACAAATTTTACCGCTGGTGTCCGCTATGACCGGAATAGTTATTTTGGTGATGCGTTAAGTCCCAGGATCGCCATCGTAAACCAGCCGGATGAGAAGCTTACCTTTAAATTACAGTTTGGTACGGCGTTCCGGTCTCCCAGCAATTTAGAAATTTACCAGACCCCGGGAAGGAATTTCCAGTTAAAACAGGAAAGAATAAGAACGTATGAATTCAACGCCATTTATTCTCCTACAAAAAGTTTACGGTTACAACTGAACGGTTTCCGCAATAAGTTGACCGATGTTATTGTGCTTGCTAATCTTTCCGGATTAACGCCTGATAAAAATCCCGGAGTTTTTACCATCAACGGGGTGGAAGCAATTGCGGAAATGGCGGTGGCAAAAAACGTTTCCTGGTTTATGAATCTTACTTACCAGAATGCAAAGGGGAAGAACCTGGTAACTGGTGTTTCAGGTAAACTTCCCGGCATCGCACCCGCTAAAGGAAATGCCGGCATGACGATGCGTGTGGAAGATCTTTTTACCATCAGTCTTTCCGGGAATTGGGTGGGGACACGGGGTGCGCAAAGAACAAACCCTTATGGAAATATAAAAGGTTATGTATTGACCAACTTTGTTATCACTACCGGTAAATTATTTAAAGAAAGAATAACGGCTAGTTTGAATATCCATAACCTGTTGAATGTAAAATGGCTTGATCCCGGTTTCCGGACAGCGGACGGGATGCTATATTCAACCGTGCTGGAGCAACCGGGTATCAATGGATTGTTTAAGATAGGAATAAGTTTATAATATATTATTAAGAAGAAACTACGAAGTAAGAGTCTAAATAATATGTCGAAAGGATTTATCATATTGATTTTGTTGTGTTCTTTTTCCGGAACTGCTTTTGCACAAACGGAAAGGGAAGGGGACCTGAAGGCAGTGTTCATTTATAATTTTACAAAGTACGTTGATTGGGATGCCAGCAATAACGATAATGATTTTGTGATCGGCGTTATCGGTTCATCACCTATTACGCCGTCTCTTGCTGAAATAGCGAAGACGAATACAGTGAAAAATAAAAGGATCGTTGTAAAACAATTTAACAGGCCGGAAGATATAAGTGGCTGCAAAATTCTTTTTATTTCCAAGGCGAATAATTTTTCACTTGAATCCATATTGAGCAAAGTTGATAAGGGTGTACTCACCGTGAGTGAAGAAACTGGTTTTGCTAAATTGGGAACGGCGTTCAATTTCGTCAATGTAAAAGACAAGCTTAAATTCGAAGTTAACTTAACAAACGTCTATTCAGCGGGTTTGAAAGTTAGTTCGCAATTGCTAAAACTGGCTATCATCGTTGATTAATTTTTAATCTCAAAGAAAACGACATCGTGTTTAAACTGCGGGACATATCCATAAGGAATAAGCTGATACTGATGCTGGTGTTTACCAGTTTATTGGTACTCGCTATTTTCTTTACTGTGTTCATCATCTCCGATGTGCGGTCGTATAAACAAAGAAAAGTAAACAGTATGATTAGCCTGGCGCAGGTGATCGGCGCCAATAGTATCGCACCTATCCAGTTCCAGGATAATGAAACGGCGAGAAATATTTTAGCGGACCTGCATAGCGTGGCGCCGGAAACTGTTCATGCCGGTATAATTGATAAAGATGGAAAAGTTTTTGCTAGTTACACCAAGCCTGGTGCTGACAGTTTTCATATTCCACCTTCTTTATACGAAGATGGGTCATTGTTCACTGGCAACCGGCTTCTCGTCAGTAATGATATTATTAATGAAGGTAAGGTCGTTGGGAAAGTGGTGCTTGAAGTAGAATTAACGGAACTGGCGGAAATAAAAAGATCGAAATACGAAGTAGCTGCCATATTACTGGTGATAGCGCTTGGTTTTTCTTTCCTCGTTGCGGTTGCAATACAAACTTATATCTCCAAAAGACTACTCTACCTGGTAAATACGATGCAGGAAGTGAGTAAGACCGGTGATTACAGTAAAACCATTAAAGATGATGGTAAAGACGAGATCAGTGTTCTTATTACAGGCTTCAATAACCTGATGAAAGAAGTAAAGCACAACCAGCAGAAAAAAGATGAATTCATCAGCATCGCAAGTCATGAATTAAAAACTCCGTTGACAACAATAAAAGGATACCTCGACCTGCTGAACACGATAGAGGAGAAACAACCCAATAAACAATTCGTACAAAAAGCATCAAGTAATGTTATCAAGCTGGAAAAACTGATCCATGACCTGCTGGATGTTTCAAAAATCCAAAGCGGGCAGTTGCAGTTTAACATGAAAGAGTTTGATATCGACCTGCTATTGGATGAAACGATCGCCGCCACGCAAATGGTAACAGGCTCGCATAGTATAGTAAGAGAAGATCATCTTAGCAATGAAATCGTTTCCGCGGACAGGCAACGGATAGAACAAGTGCTCACAAACCTTTTGTCAAATGCTATTAAGTATTCACCGGGTGAAAAAAAGGTGATCGTCAACAGTCAAAAAACTGATTCGGAATTGATCATCAAGATCAGGGATTTTGGGATAGGAATACCCAAAGAAGAGCATTCAAATATTTTTGAACGTTTTTACCGGACAAAAGATATCTCACAAACGATCACCGGCTTCGGTCTTGGGTTATATATCTGCCGTGATATTGTAAAGCGGCATAACGGTAAAATTTGGGTGGAAACAGAAGAGAAAGGTTCCGCGTTTTATTTTTCCCTGCCGTTAAAAAATCATAAACTAAATGGAGAGCATCGGAATTAATAATTAGTCATTACTAATTATTAATTATTCGAGAGCTTTATTGTTGAAGAAAATTCTTTCCTTCACTGGTTGTTCTATCGGGAAATTCTATTTATGTCCGGGCTTTTGTGCTACTATCATCGTCCCTTGCGTCGCACTCTTGTACTGCATGAATTCTACTCAGCATTTGCGAAGCTTCCGTTAGCTATCGCACAGGGGCCAGGCCAAAGCCTCGTAGAGGCGATATGTTAGTGGGTTTTAGTAATAGTCCTTCAAAGCCCCGGCGGGGCGTCACATAGATGCAAAGTTGTTTACGAACAAATACATCTCGCTCCTATGGGGCTTAATTAAATAATGAAACTTTTTCTATTGATATTTTGCCCCGAATGGGGGTATAGCTGTATATAATTATATATAGCTATCCTGATACCATTGCTATACCTATCGCTACTTCTGCTTGATGACTTTTTTTAAAAGCAAACGATGAAGGGTAAACGTTCACAGTTATGAAGAAAATAATCGTTTCGTCGGTTTTCCTGCTTATGCTGATCGTGATTGCGGGATATAAGAAGAAAAATGAAGCAAAGGAAAAACTTATTATAAGTGAACCGGCAACCGCCATCCCTGACTCACAGGTGGTTGCGATAGAAACAATATCCCAGTCCGCCGTAATTTTTACCGGTTCCAATGCGGGCAACTGATGACCTTATGTTGCCGGAAACGATTTACAATTAATAATCACTAAAACACTCATTATGCTATACTCTACTCCTTTTCCACTGAAACTCAAATCAATACTTTTTATAACAGCGCTTTTGCTGCTGATGGTTTCCTGTAAAAAAAGTAAGCAAAAAAATGTATCAGCTGGTATCGTTAGTGAGATTTCTGATGTGAGGACGGATGGGAATACAAAAACTGTTGCGCTGTCCCCGACAGCGGGTAGTGAAACCATTACAGCCATTACATTAAAAAATCAAACAACAGGGACAGGCAGCAGCGTTCATGTAAAACTTTCGCTGGATAATGCAGCCGTTACAGCAGCCTCTTTAATGCCGCTGCCGATGAATGGTTATACTTTGTCAACACTCGAGTATGATATTCCTGCTAACGGATCAGTTGCTGTTCCGATTGTAATCAACAGAACTAATTTATTAACAGTAGATACTACTTACGGTATTAGTTTTGAAATCAGTACTACCAGTTCGGGTACTATCGCTAACGACGCCAAAAAGATCATGGTGAAGATCGGGTTGCGCAACCGCTGGGATGGCCGTTACAAGGCTACGGGTACAATGACCGATTTTTCCGAGCCCACGATTTATTCTTTTCCCGAACAGGAGATCTATGTGATCACTACCAGCCCCACGCAGGTAAAAGTGATACCGAAACAACTGGGTATTGTTGGTTACATAGTAACTAATATCGCTAACCCGACTTTTTATGGCAGTTTCGGGCCTGTTGTAAACTTTGATGCTACCACTAATAAAATTACCAGTGTTATAAATTTTTACGGACAGCCGGCGGCCAATACACGTTCCGCTGAATTAGATCCTTCGGGCACTAACCAATGGGATCCGACTACCAAAAACATTGCCATCAAATTTTGGATGAACCAGCCGAGTGTTATCACGCCGCACAAAGCGATTTTTAATAGCACATGGACTTATTTAGGGCCTCGTTAATCAGCAATGTTCCTGCTGAACAATGAACAGAAAGATGAAGAGTGCGACGCAACAGACGATGCCATGAAAAACTGAAGCCGGGCAAAAAATTAATGCCGGCAATATAAAATTGATGCATATGTTTTGAAAAGCGATAAAAGATTTTTAAAAATCAATTCACTTTTTGAATAATAATAAAACATTTTGAAATTGGTTGAAGGTTATTAACAGGAAGAAGTAGCGAATAAGAAATTAAGTTATCTTGGGGATTGAGTTAGTGATAAGTATGACGGACAAAGCCCCCACAGTTCAGCCCGGCAAACCCGGCCATTGGATCAACCTGCTAAAAGCAAATGATGAGCAGGCGCTGAAATCGTTGTATGTGGCTAACTATTCTAAAATTGAAAGCTATATTTTAAATAACAATGGGTCGGTGGATGATGCAAAAGATATTTACCAGGAAGCGTTTGTAGCGGTATGGCGCAATATTCAACTGGATAAAGTTTCGATGGAGGATGCGGATAAATTCCATGGATATCTTTTTCGTGTAGCGCAATACAAATGGCTGGACCAGTTGCGGAGTACTAAAAGAAAAAAAACAAATTCATTGAGCGAAATAGAAATAGCGGAAGAAGCGCCGGTGCAACTGGACGAGCAGGAAGAAGATTATTTGACAAAAGTAAAAATGCATTACGCAGCGATGGGCGAGCCCTGCAAAGATGTATTACACCGGTTTTATTTTTTAAAACAAAGCATGAGCGAGATCGCCGCGTTTTTTTCATGGACGGAAGCAACGGCAAAAAATAATAAATACCGTTGCCTGCAACGGTTGCGAAATTTGATCGTACCAAAAAACAATACTCTTTGAACAAAACAAATGACATATCACCTGAGGAGCTTGAAAGAATAGAACGGTTTCTTACGCATGAAATGCCGGAAGATGAAGCCAAAGCATTTGAGCTCGCATTGACGACCGATATATCGCTACGTGAAAAAGCAGGAGAAGTGAAACTTTTATTGTTAGGCGTAAACGAAGTATCGTTGGAAGAACGTCTTGAACGTTTTCATAAAGAGATCGCACCGGTTGTGACCTTTAAAAAAAATACAAGGGCAGTTCCGCTTGTACGAAAATTAGCTGTGGCCGCATCGGTACTGGCGCTG
Organism: Chitinophagaceae bacterium; assembly: GCA_037200685.1. Taxonomy (GTDB): domain Bacteria; phylum Bacteroidota; class Bacteroidia; order Chitinophagales; family Chitinophagaceae; genus JAJKIP01. Next base: position 143,717 of record JBBCIG010000007.1, on the reverse strand, counting down.
GTAACATTATCGCTGTGGTGGTTTTTGCAAAACGGGAACAGTAACGAAAAGGTTTACAGCAAATACTACTCACCGGATCCCGGTCTTGCAACTGTAATGAGCAGCACGGCTGATTACGATTTTGAAAAAGCGATGGTGGAATATAAGAATGGGGAATACGATAAAGCGCTGAAAGCATGGACAAGCTTGTTACAACAAAAACCGGGGAATGATACCTTAACTTATTTTATAGGTGCTGCTTACCAGGCGAAAGGTGATGATGATCATGTTATTGAAAACTTACAACAAGTAACAGCGGACGGCAATAGCGCTTTTTATAAAGATGCCTGCTGGTACCTTGGCCTGTCTTATTTAAAGAAAGGGGAAACACAGCAAGCGATTACATACATAGAAAAATCGGGTTATCCGCAAAGTGAAGCTGTTATAAAAGCTATCAATAAGAAATAATGCCCAGGAAAATACTTTTGGTTTTAGCGGCAGCGGTATGCTTTGCTATATTATTGCCCGTTCCCGCACAGGACGGCCCAAAATATATTCCCCCCATACAACAAGCCATTGAAGCCAAAGATTATAAAAGAGCTGATAGCATTGTAAAGAAAGATGTAGCTGCTTTTTTATCCATCGGTGATGTGGATACACTTGTTCACTATGTTCCATTTATAGGTGAAATAGCGAATGCGCAGTATGGTGCGGACAAAGCAGCAGCAGCTGTATTTGCACATATTAGCTTATTAAAATCAAATAAAGCAACTCCCCGTCTTTTAATAGATGCTTACAGGGAAGCGGCGGAATTTTTTTCCGGTATGGGTCAGAGTAAACATGGGTATGATGCCAGCAAAGAAGCGCTTGTTTATACCATGCTTGATGCCGGTCACACTGATTTGGATATTGCCCGTTGCGAATATAACCTGGGTACTTACGCAAACAGGATAGGGAATGTATCGCTTTCTCAAACGCATCATCGCCGTGCGCTGAATATAAGAGAAGCGAATGCGGCGACAAACCCCGAAGACATTTATTTATCCGTTAGTGCGATGGCCGCCCTGTATTGGTATGCATCAAAATATGACAGCGCTGATCTATTTTATAATAAATCGTTGAGCATATTAAAGAAAATGCCGGATAATGATGTAAACAAATATTACCGCCCCGGTAATATTTATAATAATATGGCGGCGCTGCATAGCGCGGAAGGAAAGACAACAGAAGGCATCAACGCTATGCAACTGGCGATTGATAATTTTCAAAAATTCATTAACAGCAAAACCCCCGATCCTAAAAAGAAATCAGCAACGGAAGGTTTATATGAAGGAATTGATAATCTTGCGGGCATTTACCGTGAAATCGGCGACTATGGCAAGGCCGGTGAATTACTTCGTTATTCTTACCAGCAAAAGTTGCAAAAGCTGGATCCCGCCCATTCCGGTATTTTTATTTCTGAAATTTTATTGGGCCAGCATTATAATGACATGCATGAATACGATATGGCCCTGCAGTATTTGACACAAGGATTGCAAAAGCTGGAGAAAACGAATGGTGATTATTTGTTCTGGGCCGCCGATGCCTATTATGCGCTGGCCCTTTTGTATGAAAATAAAAAGGATGCCGCTAAAGCTGCAGAATCTTATTCCAAAAGTGAAGCCTTATACGAAGAATCATACGGCGGGCAGTATGATAATGTGTACATGGATTTTTTAAGAAATGCTTCTTTGTTTTATGCGAAGAACAATGATTACCCAAAAGCATCTGAAAGAGCCGATAAAGTTTACAAATATTTGGTCAGTGTGGGTGAAAGTGAAAGCCTGCAGGCTTTTTACCAGTTACTGAATATTGCTGAAATTAATTATCTCACGAAGCGCTACCAACAAGCGATAGCATCCTCCAATAATGCATTGGCAACAGTAAATGCGAAAATGAAAGAAGGCATTACGTTGCTGGATTCCGTAAAGATAGAAGTGTTTAAACCGAAAGCGATCCTCATACAAGCAAAGTCGGAATATGAGTTGCAAAAAAATAAAGACACGACTTTCTTGCAAAATTTATCGGTACGATTGGATGGTGCTTTGAATATACTGGAGAAAAGAAAAGTATTGATTGATGATGAGGCCAGCATTAATATATTGATTGCAGATCACCAGGAGCTGATTGATTTTGCAAAGAAGATAGAATTGCAGTTGTATGAATTATCCGGTCAATCATTTCATCTCGATAGATTTATCAACCTGCATGAGTCGGCTTTGTATAGCCGTATCCGGAGCCGGCTGGATAAACAACAGGCTGTACAATTTTCTCACTTGCCTGTTTCGGTGCAGCAGGAAGAACTGGAATTAAAAAAAGCAATTTCGGCTTCATTAAGAACAGTTAGGCCTAACGAGCAAGTAATGAAAAGTTATATCCTCGCCGTTGATCAGTGGGAAGCGCATTTAGAAAAAGTGAAGAAAGAATATCCTGCATATTATAATATGCGCTATGCGACTATTTTTAAATCATTGCCCGAGTTGCAATCAGGGTTGCCCGACAACAGCACGGTAGTACGGTATTTTTTTACTGATACATCGCTGATGGCGTTGGTAGCTGATAAAACGAATAAAAAAATCGTACGGATCAATAATAACGGGCTCGAAGAAAGTATCAATTCTTTATTGTTGCATCATTCCAATGAGAAAATGGAATTGCCCGCATTGTATGATTTGTATAAGACCGTTTGGGAACCTGTGGCGCCTTTTATTCATAGTCAAAAAGTGACGATCATTCCGGACGGTGTATTGTACAACCTCAGTTTTGATATGCTGGCGACGAAGCCATTGAATACTTATAAAGATCTTTTGTCAAATAGCTTATTATCCAGCTATATATTCTCTTATCATTATAGTCTTTTCATGCTCGGTCAACCGCCGGTGGAAGTTGCATCCAATGAGAATTACGTGGCTTTCGCACCCGGCTTTTCCGATGAAGTAAAAAATAAGTATTTAGCCGTTACAAAAGATTCCGTGAAGCTGGACTATAGTTATTTAAAATTATTGCCACAGCCGAATACGAATAAACTGGCGAGAAAAATAAAAAAAATGCTTGGTGGTGATGTGTTCTTCGATGAAAGTTCTACACAATCTTCTTTTAAGAAAAATGCAGGCGGTCATAAGATCATTCATATCGGTACACATGCCGCCTATAATAATATACATCCCGAACAGTCGGGTTTGATATTCGCTAAGAATACATCGCTGGCTGCTGACAGTAATTTTCTTTCGCTGTATGATATTTATAATTGCGATATGCAATCCGATCTTACCGTATTGACTGCCTGTGAATCCGGAAGACCGGGCTACCAGGATGGCGAGGGCATGGTATCATTGGCTCATGCATTTAATTATGCAGGAAGCCAGCGCATCTTAACGGCTTTGTGGAAGATTGATGAACAATCCAGCAGCCACATCACGGAATTCTTTATACAAAATTTAAAAAATGGATTGCCTACCGATGAAGCGCTGCGCAACGCCAAGCTGGAATACCTTAAAAAAACTGAAGGAAGAATGCTGGCGCCTGCTTATTGGGCGGGATTGGTAATGATGGGAGAACCGGCACAATTAGCATTGAGCAATTCAACTAATTATAGTTATTGGATGATCGGCGGTGTTTTGCTTATTGTAATAATATTGATGACCTTTCTTAAGTATAAAAGAAGGGTAGTTTTTTATTTTACCAATAAATCATTTTTGACGAAATGAATTCGCAAATCATTATTTCATCCTCCCCTTCAATAAATACAATTGTATATTTCTTCTTGTAAGTAATGCATTTATACCCGAGAGATGCTCTTTTTGGTTCGCGGCAAACAGGATATGATTTTCGTTTGTCGGATAATTTTGTAAAATAATTATATACTTCGTCAGTAAATTTATCTGCAGTGGCGATGAGGCCTTTTGATTCAATATACCACGCAATTGCTGCAATGTTATCAGAGGCGGCTTGTTTAACACTTATTTTCCGGCGGCCCATTTCCTGATCAATTTTTTACTGTGCGCCCGGGCCTCTTCAATAGTAAATATTTTTTCCGGTTTAGATTTCAGCGCCGCTTTTTTTTGCAATGCCTGGTAATCTTTCTCAGGGATTAATACATATTTTTTTTTATCTATTACAATTGCAGTCATAGCGAAAAATTGTTATTCAAATTTACCTTTTCAATCCGGACTTGCAAAATTATGGAGTGAATTGTAAAAAGACCTTTAGGTTTAATCGCTTTGTGCGGTTCCAGCTTCAGTTTCCTTTTTCTTCCCCACTGTATATTTTCTTATCGCCGGCGCTACTTTTGTTCCCAACAATTCAATGGCATGTAAAATTTTATCATGCGGCATCGCACCGAGGCTCATTTGTGCGAGGAAACGTGTATGACCAAACAATTCATGTTCATATAATATTTTATCAATTACTTGCTGCGGACTGCCTACTAATAAAGCGCCTTTCGGTGATATAGATCCTTCGTAGTGGGCACGGGTGCCGGGTTGCCAGCCACGTTCCTTTCCAATTCTCGTCATCACTTCATTATAGGGAGGAAAAAATTCATCGGCGGCTTGTTTCGGGTCATCAGCGAGATAAGTATGCGAATTAATACTGAGCTGCATCTTGCTTACATCATGCCCCGCTTTTTTATAAGTATCCTTGTACAATTTTATATGGGGTACAAATGCGGAAGGCATGCCGCCAATAATCGCAAGCGCCATGGGCAAACCATATTCCGCTGCTCGGATGATTGATTCCGGCGTTCCGCCAACAGCGATCCATACAGGCAGTTTATCATGAAAAGGGCGTGGATAAACCCCACGGTTATTTATAGCTTGTGTATGCTTTCCTTTCCACGTTATTTTTTCATTTTCATTCAGCTTCAGCAACAGTTCAATTTTTTCTGTAAAGAGTTCATCATAATCTTCCAGCTTATAACCAAAGAGCGGGAATGATTCAATAAAAGAACCGCGGCCCGCCATTACTTCCGCACGGCCGGATGATAAAAGGTCCACCGTAGAAAATTGCTGGAACACACGAACAGGATCATCGGAACTTAATACCGTAACAGCGCTGGATAACTTAATATTTTTTGTTTTCATTGCCGCAGCCGCTAATACCACGGCAGGTGCGGACACTGCATAATCAGGGCGATGATGTTCGCCAACTGCGAATACATCGAGGCCGACCTGGTCGGCCACTTCCGCTTCTTCTATTAAATTTTGAATACGCCGTTGCGGGGTGATCAGCTCTTTGGTGACAGGATGTGTGCCCACATCTCCGAAAGTATAAATGCCTATTTCCATAATTCAAAGTTAAATATACAGTAACAAGGAATGAAGGAAATGGTTGACTAGCAGCAGTTGAAGTCTCTTAATTCATAATTGCAGCGCCGATAATGAAGTGCTATGAACATAATAAATTAGTTTAATGCCTTTTATTAGGCTATCTTCACCATTGACCCTTAGTCTTGCACGCATTCAGTATTAGACCGACTCAAAGTTTTACTTTTTCCCCGCCAGTATTATTTTATCCCTCTTTACTTTTTGTGACCCGACTTCAGTCACAGTATTTTATTTATTTTATTTAAATTTTTTGTTTTATGAACATGTACGTTTCGAATTTAAGTTTTCACACTAATGATGAATCCTTAAAAGCTTTGTTTTCTCCATTTGGCAATGTAACCTCAGCGAAAGTAATCGCAGACAGGGAAACAGGCCAGAGCCGTGGTTTTGGATTTGTAGAAATGGATGTAGTAGCTGAAGCACAAGCAGCTATGAAAGGCCTGGACAACAAAGAAATCGAAGGCAGAGCAATGTCGGTTACAGTGGCAAAGGAAAGAGCTCCCCGCCCAAGCAACAAGAGATGGTAAGAGTATAATAGTTACTATACCATACCTGTTGACTAAAACCCGATCTGCGAAATTTTGTTTTCGCAGATTTTCTCTTTTTCAGGTTGATAGCAATATCAGCGACAATTAAATGACTTTTATTAAATATTAAAACCGCAATCATGATAACAAGAGGAAGACCACGTGTAAGTGAAGTACAATTAAAGAATGGATTTTATATCGAAGTTTTCGATAAAGGTGTAAAGAAAGGAATGAAAATAAGAAGCGATAACAAACATGCGATGGAAGCAAACGCTACTTTGTATGGTCAGTATAAAGATGTTAGCATTCTTGGAGAATATAAAGATGGCGTACCGTTGATAGAAGCGTCCGCCTCTTAATGAAATCCCGCAAAGTTTTATTTGTAGCTACTTCTCATGATAAGATGGGAGACACCGGTGCTGATACCGGTGTCTGGCTGGAAGAGATCACCGCCCCTTACTATGTATTTAAAGATGCCGGCGCGGAGATCACCATGGCATCCCCTCTTGGCGGTGCGGTACCGCTTGATCCCAAAAGCCAATCTTTTATTGTCGCCACCCGTAGTGTAAAACGTTTTCAAAAAGATCCGGATGCGATGGAATTTTTAACGCATTCACTTCCGTTGGATGAAGTGAACGCCGCTGATTTTGATCTTGTGTTTATTCCCGGTGGTCACGGCCCGATGTGGGACCTTGCTGATAATAAAATAGTAAAACAATTACTCGAAGCATTTAATAATTCCAATAAATTTATTGGTTCCGTGTGTCACGGCGTCGTGAGTTTATTATCCTTGCAGGATGATAAAGGTGAACTTGTAATAAAAGGCAAACAGCTCACCAGCTTCAGCGACAGCGAAGAAGCATCCGCCGGGTTGACTGCTATTGTTCCGTTCTTATTAGAAAGCCGCCTTGTTTCACTCGGCGCCTTGTACAGCAAAGCCGCAAACTATGTTTGTCACGTAGTAGCTGATGGAAATATCATCACCGGGCAGAATGCCTCATCATCAGAAGATGTAGCGAAAAAAATGGTGTTGTTGCTGAAGTTACAGGGAGGACCACCTGCAGTGGCTTTACTTTAATCTATACTTTTATTTTACCAGCTTCGGTATTTCATGGCATCGCCTGTTGCGACGCTCCGTTCATCTTTCTGTTCTTTACTGAGCATATGTCGAAGGCCCCGATGTTTGTCAGGACGTCGCTCCCGATAGCTATCGGGATTACCATGCCTGCCCCGACGTATGTCGTGGGAGCGAAGTCGAATGGTCGCACTCTTGTACGTCCCATTTTCATGGCATCAATCGTAATCTCACCGAAGTTTATTTATTACCAAGAGGAACAATTCGGTTTGATAAAGTATCGAACATGCGCCTGTAACTAGTGTCCTGCATTATTTTAAATAAAGTATCAGGCAATTCATATTTAACGCTAAAGTCAGGAGGGGTAAACTTATAACTGTTATTGCTATTATCGTTGCAGCCATTCGAAGTGATGGCCCTTATCAGCAGAATAAAAACCCACACAATACCGAAACCTCCCCGGAAGCCGATCCCTTTTACCCTGGAAGATGTATATACCGCATGATTGGATACGATAATGCTTCTGAGGCTTTCCGGCGTGTCCTGCAATGATATTAACTGCTCACTCATTTTCCGGCAATCACGCCGATGTGTTTTTTGAATAGCCACGCCAATATTTACCAGCCGGGATGTAATGTCATTCTTCTCATCATAAAATTCTTGGGGCAAGTGATTAAAAAGCACATACCAGTCCTGGTCAATCCAGTGAGCGATCTTTGGCCGCATCATCTTATAATTGTCGCCATTTACATTGCGGAGCAATCTTATATTTTCATCAAGAAAAATCCGGAGGGGACGGAACGCTTCTTCTCTTTCAACTGGTAGCAAAAAACCTTCATAGCCCAGCAAATCACCCATCTCTTTCAATCGCATTTCTGTTAGCAATGTGCGGGATAAATAATTAAACGGCCCTGCGAAATAAGGTGAAAAGAATTGATCAAACTCTTTGTTGTTCCAGAATGATATAAACTCAATATGAATAGTGGTAAGGTCAATGCTGTTATTTTCCAATAACTGTAATAGCTGCCGGCTTTTCCATATCGCCTTATGAAATGTCAACCTGTTTAAAAAATCAGGCTGTTCGATTTCTTCCAATACATCATGGCGGCTGTAGGTATAGCCATCCACTTCTATAAAGCCATTTTTTGCAATAGTAAACTCCGCTTGCAGTTGCTTTTTTACTCTTAGTAAATTAAAATCATCACCAGTGGAAATTCCACAGTGCTCAAAAAGCCGGATGATCGATATGTATTGTTTATTAGCCAATGCCCGTGCCTTTAAAATCTTTATTTGCATTCACATTCATACTAACCAGCAGGTGCGTAAGGCTAAAAACCTGTTTCCTGAATTCGGGATAATTTTCTTTTTCAAGCGAAACGTCCGCCATCTTCATCAATGACCTGGCTGCTGAATAATCTTTAAATGCTTCAGCCGGCAATTCTCTCCAGAGCACATACCTGCTGATTAAAAAGCTGGTGGTATTGCAAAGCGCATCCCAATGAAGTTCATCCAACTGCTTTTGTTTGTTTTCAATAAAAGAAACATTTTTAGACCGGATAAATGAATCTTCACTTTGTTCGATCTTCTGTAACTTCTTGCGCATTTCTTCTTTTTCAAAATCAGCTGAGTTGATGGCTTCCAATACCCTTTCTTTTAATTCAAAATATTGCTCTACCAGCATGGATATTCTTTCGTTTCCTCCCAATTTGTCCGCCGCCTGCGATACTCTCATTATTTTTTCAGCTATCACATACTTCTCATCTGATTTGTCACCGGTCTTTAGTTTGAATAATTTTTCTTTGACCGAGTGCAGGTCTTCCAATAATGCGTTCGCTTTTATTTCCCAGATATCATCATCATTATATTGAAACTGTCGTATGGTTTCTGTAAGCTCTGTTTCCATGTCGTTATACTGGTCCCGTAACCGCTCCAGGCTAATCTGTTTTTCAGAAATAGAAAATACATTTTTGAATTCCTGCTGCGTCATTACAAGGAAAACGGAAGTGTTCAGCACTCTTGAATCCGTTATGTGAAGTTGTATTTCTATGTCAGAGCCTTTTACCAAATCTGTTTTCAGGTCTTTCCCGGTTATGGTAATGCAACCAATCGTAAGGTTGGAGGCAGGCCTGGCATTTTTATCGCCCTCCAGTATATTGATGATCACACTGTCCTTAGACCCCTTCTTTATTGTTTTAGATATTTCCCGGTATAATGTTCTTTTTTGCGGTAGCAAAGAATTGCGTTCAAATATGGCTTCCAGCCTGGTCGTCTTGTTTTCAATGTCGTCGACTTCTATAGAAATATCATGCGGCAACGGCTGGCCATCGACCATATACTGGCCATGCATAATACTTAACTGCCGGGCAAAACTTTTTATTTCTTCATAGTTGGTATCATACACATAGAAATTAAACAGGTTGCTGACCGCAGGCACCAGTGAAAGAAATTCTGTTTTCTTTGCTTTCAACGGAATATAGCCCGTATCAAAACCGCCGTCACTGCGGATGATGCGAAAGAACTTATTCTCATAAGCACCCTGGCAAAACAACAACAATACTTCTTCTTTATCGCGACTTGATTTATTATAAGATGTTTCGATCTTCAGTTCCGGCTCTGTAAATTCAACAGTGGAAAGAATTTCTCCGCCAATTTCTTCCGGCGCCTCTTCTATCGGCGATGATTCATAATATTTATTGGCTGCGTAATAGGCGGCGCCTGCAGCGATCGATGTGGTCGGGTCTGTAGAATAATTAAGTGATATACCTGTTTGCAATGCGAGTTGCTCCCGCACTTGTGGTATGAATGTACTGCCACCCACCAACACCACCTGGTTAATATCTTTTGGCGTCAGCCTGTTATTTTCCATCACGTTCTTCAGCAGCTTGATCGTTTCATTAATAATAGGAAGAAAAATTTCATTGATTTTTTCCCTTGTAACCGGGATGGAGAATTCATATTTTTTATTATCTAACTCCGCATTGAACTCAATCACCACGGAAGAAGAGTAGGAGAGTTCTTTTTTCGCTTCTTCCGCATAATACATGATTTCATAATACAACTTTTCATACTTGCCATATTTTACCCGCAATTCCTGTTCAAAATTTTCAATACCAGTTTGGCGAACGATCTCCGGCACAATGATTTTTTCAATGATCGCAAAATCAAAATCAGCGCCGCCTAAAAAATTATTGCCTTCATGATCCACTACTTTTAATTCCTGTTCGGTGGAATGCACAAGAGCGGCATCAAATGTGCCGCCACCAAAATCATAGACCAGCCAGTAACCATCTTTTTTACTGTCACCCGCCACTTCATTAAAGAAAGCAAGGCTAGCGGCGATCGGTTCCTGCAATAGAAAAATATGTTTGAACCCTGCTTCCTGTCCCGCTTTCAACGTCGCATTGCTCTGCATCGTATCAAATGAAGCGGGAATGGTAATGACGCATGCTTCGGGCACTTCACCGCTATGTATAAAATTCTTAAGTTCTTTTACCACCAGGGCTGATAATTGAATGGGTGTAACATTGTCATCTATATTGACAACATAATATTTTTCATCAGTGCCCATCTTGCGTTTGAAATTACCAAACACATTCACCGGGTCTTTTGTCAGGTATTCCCTCGCTTTATCACCCACCAGTATCCTGTCGGGGCGATAGGCAACTACCGATGCCAGTGTTTCTTTTTGACCAACGGGGTTTTTAAATACCACTACTTTGTTGCCATCGTATTTGGCAATAAGTGAATTGGTAGTTCCCAGGTCGATTCCAAAGTTTACAGGTTTCATCATACTGTTTAATTATTCTCCGCGATCACCACTCCTTTTTGCAACAACTGCACACTGCCACCATCTTTTTTCTGGTAGATAATAGGTTTAATGGTACGGGTTATTTTCATTTTTGAACCAATGCGTCCGCTGATGCTCGCTTCGCAATCCGTCCTTGTTTCAGCATACGCTTCGCCGGTTGGGTCTTGTATAATATAACCTTCTTCTTCAAAAAGACTGAACAGGCGGTTAAAATTTCTTTCAAAATTTTGCGCCACCCCGCTCTCATTTATTTTCGCCTGCATCTCGAAGAGCTGGTTCATAATATGAATGGGATTAATCATAACAATCAATATAAGGGGTGAAAATAATAATCAATCTTCAGAACGCAAACACGGACGGAAATTCCTTTTTGGAGAGTAAGCGGGAGTTGATGATGGCGGGAATATAGAAATTAATGTATATGATTATGAGCCCAGCTTCGGTATTTCATGGCATCGCCTGTTGCGACGCTCCGTTCATCTTTCTGTTCTTTATTGAGCAATAGCGTCGCAGTTTACCATGAGCGAAGCCGAATGGTCGCACTCTTCATCGTTCTGTTCATTATTCAACACGAAGTCCCTGCAACGATAATTACTAATTATTAATTATTGGATACTCCAAATGGTCAGTAGTCCCGATAGTTATCGGAAACGTCGCCTCGACAAACATCGGGGTCTTCGGCAAATGCTGAGTAGAGAACAGGAAGTTGAAGGGTGCGACGCAACAGACGATGCTAGTAGCAATGCAGTTGGGTAAAAAATATTGATTCTAATTTCCCGAAGGCGCTGTGGGTTTAGTCAGCACATCATCATTGCTTACGCCTTTCTTTTTCGATACACTTTCGTTAAGCTTTCCAAAGTTCCATGTAAGCGCCATCACCGCACCGCGCCGGATGCGACGGGTGATATTTGTATTGTAAAAATTTTTATCTTCTGTAATGTTTTTGAAGTCACGGTTTTTTTTCAAAGTAATTCACGCCTCGTAAAGAGATACTGACCTTTTCTTTAAATATTTTATAGTTGAATGCTACATTGTGCCAGGTGTTGAAAGGATATCTTGTTTGAATAGTGCGGGGATCCTGCCACAAACCAAGATAAGTGCTGATGAAAAATTTGCTACTGAATTTGTAACTCGCCTGGAAATTGAAATTATACCCGAAGCCACTGTTGGATTGCGATTTATCGGAGTTATTACTCACGTGGATATAGCGGAGTGCGCCATCCACATACAGGCTAAGCTTCTGTGCGATCTTCGTGCTGAAATTGAGGGTCACGCCAGATTGGTATTCTTTCCCAATATTGAGGCTGGTTGTTTTGGTGATGCCAGTTGACGGATCAAAAGAAGCGTATTGCATGATCTTATTGCCACTGTAGCTTCCTTCCAAGTTAATCCCTGCAAAGGTATTTCCCTTACCATAACGTAGTTGTGCACTCAGTGAATGACTGGTTTGCGGGCCAAGGTTCGGGTTGCCGAAGGAGATATTCAATGAATCGTTATTATATACAAAAGGATTGAGGTCCCAGATATACGGCCTTTGCAATCTTTTTGTATAAGCAAGCACCATCGTCATTACATCGGTTACACGGTTGGTGTATTGCAGGTTGGGAAGAAAAGTGGTGTAATTATTTTTTACCTGTGTTTGAGAAGAAATGAAATTACCATTTACATTGGTGTATTCGACACGGACGCCTGCACGGATACTCGATCTCTTGAACCGTAAACTATACAAACCATATAAACTGATCACATCCTGTTCGTATTTAAAATAATCCGTGTTAGATGGGTTCAGTTTATAATCATTGGCGTTGTCATATTTGATCATGCTTTTAAAATCGGAACTGGCGCGGCGCAGGATGGCTTTTACCCCTCCTTCTATTTTACCGTTCTTTTTTAATGGGATACTGTTATCAACCTGGAACGTGTATTGGTTGTTAACGGCATAACTATTATTGATCAGGTAACGGTCCGTACCGGGATTATCCTGGAAGCTGTTCAGCTTTGCATCATTTTTACCAAACTCACCAAGGAAGCGGATACTGAGTTCCCTTTCTTTATTCTTTTTAAAACGTTTTATAAAATCGCTGCCCACGTTCACACCGGGATTTTTACTTTTGTTATCGAGGCTATAATAGCTCAGCGTAGATGGAGAAGAAAGAAAATCTGTTTTAATCGTCTGGTCGGTTTCTGTTTTATCAGACCAGCTGTCAATGTTTGTGTACACACTGATGGTGTTGAGGGTATCTACTTCCCAACTTAATTCCGCATTGCCAAAACTCCAGTTGGAGCTGTTATATTGATCGCCATCCAATGTTCTTTTGGAATAAAAATTTTTATTCGTTGGAGTAGTAGTATTCGTATTACGCTGCAACACCGGGTTGCCAAAGCCTGTATTCATGAAAACACTGAGGCCGAACTTGCCCACTTTTGCATTACCATTTAAAGAAAAATTGTTCAGCTTATCGCTGGTGCGGGAAAACGAAGAAAGAGAACCGTTATAGCCCACTACTTTTTTCTTCGTAATGATATTGATTAACCCGCCTATTCCCTCGCCATCATATTTTGCGGAAGGCGTGGTGATCACTTCTATCTTTGAAATAACGGCCCCGGGAAAACCTCTCAATGCTTCCTTCACATTCCTGGCGAACATGGAAGTTTCCCTGCCATTGAGTAATACTTTAAAACTTGATTTGCCATTTATTTTTATATTATCCTCGCCATCTACGGATACAAAAGGCGTTTTTCTTAAAATGTCAATAGCGGTTTCTGTTTTACTGGTCGGGTCATCTTCCACATTAAAAACAATTTTATCATCCGATTGCTCCACCATCGGCCGTTGTGAACGTACCACCACTTCATTTAATACACCTGTTGCTTTGGATAATTGTACCGGTTCGACCTGCATATCACCCGCCTGCGAAACCACCGTAATAGTAATTTGTTTTTCGGCGAAGCCGGTATGCGTAAAGCTGAGTATATAATTTCCTGTATCGGGTTTATTGAGTTGAAAGCCGCCATTCTCTTTCGAAAAAGTGGTTTGCAGCGGGGTAGTATTTTGTTTTTTTAAAAGACGTACCGTTACTAAGCCAAGCGGTTTACTGCTGTCGGAAACCGTTCCTGACAACTTCATTGCAGTTTGTGAAAACAGTTGACCTGGCAGGACAAACAGTATGATTATCAAAAGAACGGATAAGAATGAAGTCCTCATGGCGCTGGTTTAGTGGTATGGTTTAGGTGAATGAAAGGTAAGATTAACGAATTTTTTCGTAGCTGGCCGGTTAATGTGATGAAAGGTCGCTACTGTTTGATGTAAGGTTGAAAAGCATTGACCGGGTAAAAAACTAACAATCGAAAGTGAAAGCTTGCTACCGGTGGCACATTTATTGAGTTGACAGTAAAGTAAATCCTCAAAACCATGACCAATATTATCACGCAATCATTCCTTAAAGAATTGAATACAGAATACAAGGCTACCAGGCTTTGTTTGGAAAGAATTCCTGAAAGCTTATTTGAATTTAAACCTCATCCCAAGTCGATGAACCTGGGTTACCTGTGTTTGCTGGTAGCTGAAATACCATTATGGGTGCAATACATGGTGAATGCGGGAGAGATCGATTTTGCGACCTTCCCGCATTTCGCAGCAAAGACAACGAAAGAACTGGTCGATCATTTTGAAGAAAACATGGAAGGGGCGAGAAAAGCATTGGCCGGTACCCATGATGAAGAACTGCAGAATAATAAGTTCTCGTTAAAAAGAAATGGTGAATTGTTATACTCGGCACCGAAGATCGTTGACATTGGTGTTACGATCAATCACTGGGTGCATCACCGCGGGCAGCTTACCGTTTATATGCGGATGAATGATATTGCTGTTCCTTCTATTTACGGGCCATCGGGGGATGATAAAAATTTTAAAGCTCCTGCATAATTAAATATCATGTAGTAATTCTCTTCGATTATGTGCAAGCCTCCACATAATCTTTGAAATTATCGATGATACCTGCTTGTTCTTCCTGCCGCCATTGAAGACGGAACAACAATACCCTGGGATCATTATCGAGCCGGATATGAACCGTGAGCCCGTCTTCATAAGGAAGGAAATTTGTTTCTACAAAAGTCCAGGTAGTGCCCACTTCATGCACCTGCTTATCGTAATCGGTAAACGGTTTTATTACTTTATATTTTTGGCCGGGAATAAGATGCAGGGCATTGCTCATGTTGAATAATAATTCTACAGATTAAAATTTTATTGTCTTGCCGGTACGGGCGGACTCTTTAGCTGCTGAAAGTATTTTGACTACGGTCATGTTATTCTGCAAAGCATACAACCCGTCGGGGGTAACGCTTATTTTTCCATGAACCACATCTGCGAAGTATTTGAAAGGATCTTCATACACCGGTATATCGTCGGGTGTAACATTCCTGTTGGCAACCTTGTTACCTTGTCTTAAAACGAGTTTGTTTTTATCGGCAGCAAAGATGGATCCCTTGTCACCGTATACTTCCATGTCTTTCCTGCTGTAAGGCCAGTTCCAGGAAGCCTGTATGATACATTGTGAACCGGGGTAATCTACAATGATAGTTGCATCATCCTCTACTTTGGGATAGACCTGTGGTTTGTATTGACGGGTTACGGCAGTAACGGCAATGGGTTGCTGACCTTTCATCAAATGCGTCATGAGGTTGGCGCCATAGCATCCGAAGTCGACCAGTGCACCGCCGCCGTTCAACACCGGGTCTGTTAACCATGCCAGGAATTCTGGTCCACAACCAATTTCTTTTGGGCCCTGGTGACCGTCATGGATCACTACTTTACGTACCTGTCCTGTATAGCTGCTATCCAATGCGAGCTGGAATGTTTTGGCCACTGTGGGGTACCAGCTTGTTTCGTAATCGGTGAGCAGGTATATTTTATATTTATTGGCGAGGGCTTCCATTTTTTTAGCATGTTCCATATTCACAGCCAGTGGTTTTTCCACCATCACATGAATGCCTTTGGGTGCGGCGGCCTCTACTACTTCCAAATGGCTATAGACAGAACCAAAGCCGAGTACTGCTTCAGGTTTGGTGGCCTCCAGCATTTTATTGAGATCGGTATAAATGAGGGAAGGGGAGAAGCCGTATTGTTTAGCGCAGCGGTAAGCATAGGCGGTGTCTTTTTCATAAATACCTACCAGCTGAATAGCGGCTTTGTCTTTATAGCCCAATATCCAGGTGGCGTGGCCGTGGGCAATACCGGCGACCGCTACTTTTAAAGGTTGGGCGGCAGTGGAGAGGCAGGCAATAATGAATAAAATAAATATAGTTGTTCGCATGGCATAAATATATTTCATTTTTTGAAATGCAGGATTGATATATCCGGGAACCGAGAAGAAATAAACTGATACGATTTACACGGTGAATAAGTTTTATATGGAAAACAGATTACACTGAAAGGGTTTTTTGATTCGGTGGTATTTGGGAAGAGAGGTTATAATAGGGCGGCTATTTTCGTACCTTAACGGCAAACCATCAAACAGACAACAAAATAAATAAAACACAAACTTCAACTATGACAGAAAACAAAAATAAACAATCCGGATATGGTCTTGGCATTTTGATGGCTCTTGGAATGGCATTCGGAGTATCGTTAGGAGCAGCCTATGGCGCTTATTCGGGAAATATTGCTTTTTGCGCAGGAGTGGGATTAATTATAGGTGTTTTTGCTGGGTTGCTTTATGGCGTTGTAAAAAACAGGAAATAAACTTCAACATGTCGCCTTTTATTTATGTAGTGGAAGGACGGAGCTTTTGCTGTCCCGATCAAGTCCGGGATAAACTGTGATTTTCGAGGTATTTCGGGTTACCGGAAATTGACCACTCTGCTCCGACCACAGCTTGCTGCTTTCGACAAATTCTTATAAGGACTGAAAAGAGTTATATGAGTCTATTCATTTTAAAAGTCAACATAAATACAAGGGCGAGTATTAACACAGCTAAATGAATTCCAAAAAATACCCCTTGCATTATTTTTATTCCATTACTCTTTTGATGAGTGGCAAGGTAAAAAACAGCGGTGGCGATGACCAGTACTTCAGCCAGCAAAACAATTATTTCCCTGCCCTCTATGTGGTGTTGTTTTATTTGTGTTTGTCTTACCACCCAGTAAAGAATAACGGATGCACCAAAGGCGATATTCAGGAAGGCTGCTAAATAAGTAAACTTCGCAGTAAAATACCCGATGGCCAAAATGGATAAGTGTAAAAGAATTAAAAGCACTATCGTGGTGATTACCCATTGATCTGGTTTGCTCATATTATCGTGGTACTACTGCTTTGTTTTAATGTGGGTATATACCGTGGTGAAGATAGTTGCATTTTAGTTGGCCCCGGTGCTTGGACATCTGCCGGGGCGGTCTTATTGACTACGGATACATTGCAGGGTGTGAAGATGGTGACGAACACGGGGCATTGCGCAGAAAAAACTTTACCTTTTCGTCTGTAACTTGCGTACAATTCAATTAATACGATAATGAAAAAAATACACCTGCTTGCAAGCCTGCTTTTATGCCTGGCGACATTTACATTATTCGCCCAGCATATTAACGATGAATGGACGGAACGCAAAGCCAAAAAATGGTTTAAGAAGAAAGAATACCTGCACGGTTTAAAAGCTACGCCGCATGCCGCTATCAATAAAGTAAAATTTGCGGAGCAATACCACCTGAACCAGGCGATTTGGGACAAGGCTTTTGCGTATTTAAAAGAAACCAATTTACTAACGTTGACAAACGGCCGGCATGCTATTGACGGAAATAATGTATATGCTACAGTTACGGAAGCCCCGTCCAAGGATTATGATAAAACAGCTTTTGAATCACATAAAAATTATATTGACCTGCAATATGTGATAACCGGGGATGAGAACATGGGAAAAACAACCGTGGATGCAGTAAAAGTGGACAGGCCTTACAGCGAACCCAATGATATCGCTTATTACACCGGCGAAGGAAAGATCTACACCGTGCATGCCAATGAATTTCTTCTTTTCTTTCCTGGTGAAGCGCACCGGCCTAACATTACACCCGGTGGTAATAAAGTGGTAAAGAAAATAGTGATAAAAATAAAGGTGGCGAAAGAATGATTTTCATGCAGAGTGGTATAAGGAAATGATATAGCCAACTGTAGTTTTTGTAACCGACTGCAGTGCACATGGCATCGCCTGTTGTGTCACTCACTTGTGCGTCCCGTTTTCATGGCATCAATGGAACATTCAGCATAACCGGGTTTGTTTTTATACCAGGCGAAAAAGAGGCGCAGGTAGATTCTTTTATTACTTAGTAAGCGTATTCTTCATTGTGCTGCACTTATTATTAAGTATCCATCATTAAATACTTTTCGATGTTGTGCCCTGGTAACTACCGGGGCCTCATTCTTTTTTATCTTCTTTGTCTTTTACAAAAGAAGTATGCCGATTGATACCCGGATAAAGCAGAATCCACAGTTTATTGAACAGACCCGGTAGTGCAGGAAGCAGGTTTAGTATCGCAGGAGCCAGCTTTATCCTTGCAGGTGCTGACTCTATTTTTGCAGGAGCTAAGTTTATTTTCGCAGGAGCGAACTCTATAATCGCAGGAGCGAACTCTATAATTGCAGGAGGCAGGTTTATTCTTGCAGGAACCAACTTTATTCTCGCAGGAGCGAACTTTATTTTCGCAGGAGCTAACTATATATCCGCAGGAGCTGACTTTATTCCCGCAGGAGCGAAAACATAAACCGAAGTAACGAGCTCTAAAAAAACCGGTATGGGGTTTACCGGCGCTGGCCGGTATTTTTAATCTATTACTGTTTTAAACTCCAGCCCGCTGACTTGTTTGAGCTGGGGACTGGCTACTCCGAACACGAATTTGATATATCGTTTTGCATCCAGGGCTACAGGTACGAGGCCGGTAATAACGTTATATAATATATTATTTCTTCTTAACCGTGAATTGCTCCATTGCGTATACGTGTTCGTGACGGCGGAGTTTGTTGTTTTTAACCCCTGGAGTTTGGCCTGCAGGCCGGTCACTTTCATCTCCGCTTCATTGGGCGTATAGTTGCTTTCCTGCGCCACTACTTCTACCAGTTTTGTAAAATGATCTATCAAACTATCGTAGCTCAGTTGACTGGTGGAAATTGTTTTTGGAGAGGGAGTGGCTGCTTCTGCACCCGGGGCCGGGGCGGCTGGTTTGGGAGTGGCCCTTACACCCTGTATCTTTTTGTTGACTGTTTTTGCATCCTGCATTACCAACGCGGAGGCGCCGGAAGCGGCCAACCCACTGACGAGCCTCGTGGAAAATGGTTTTAAATCGTCAAAGGCGAGCCTTCTTTTATTAGAAGCGTTATCGAAAGCTGTTTTAGTTGTTTTGGTATCCTGTAATGCATTGGCGGAGGTTGCATGCAGCTCCTTCATCTTTACAATGGTGAGGCTTTCCCTGCCGGGACTGTAAGCGGCGCCGTAGCCTGTGCAAAATGAAATGAGGTCTTCGAAGTTGGCGATGTTTTTAGCGTGACCGGTTTCTGATGTTGATGCCATAGTGTTTGTTTTTAAGTGATTAAAAACAGTAAGTAACCAAAAGATTTCTTGATGCCGGATGGATATTGAATGAAAGAGGGTAGAAGGTTTTCGAAATTTTTGGGGGGAGGGGGTCGCTATAAGAGATATAGTGGGGCCGTGAAACTGCAAGTTTCGCAGAGCGGGGGGTGCCGTATATTATTTCGTTGCATGAAAATATTTGTAAAGATTACGGCTTCTTTGAAGCCGGTACGGAGATGCAATCTCCGCACAACAACCCTATAATTTATATTTTCTTTATTGGTTGGAACACTCAGGACAATCCGGGTTGCAAGGCGTAGGAACAAAAAATTGATTGAAACTATCGTTTACATTCACTTCATTTTACACTAATGAACAGCTACATTTTTATTTGACGATATTGATGTCTTTTCAGAATTCATTTCCTCACATAAATGTTCCTTGTGCTTTTGAGTAAGTTTCGAGATGTCTTTTAAAATCGTGATAATCCCCCAAACTAATAATATCGATGTTAAAACGATTATTGAATACCATATAATTTCTGAATTACTCATATATTATATTTTTATTTTTTTATTTGCAATTTCTGAGTTTAAATGTTCAATATAAAAAAGCTTAGATTTTAATACGAAACAATATAAAAAACCAATGCTACAATATATAGTTGTTATAACTGTTATAATGTCAGGCTTTGGTGGAAGCTTATTGTTTGGATTAAAAAGAATAAACCAAAGAATAATTATTAGTACCGCAGCTAGAATACATGCTACTTTCCATCCATAACTTCCAGTTGCTGATAACACATAGTCAAAACTAGCCCCTCCTATAGCAATACAACAAAATAATATAATTCCATGTTCATTTACAAGTGCAGTTATATTTGCTGGTATATTAAAGAGTGTTTGAGAAACAATAACACTCCAAACGCTTCCCCAACCAAACATTATGGTTATTATTATCCAAATTAAAGCTTTGAAGCAGGCATTTCCCCATCCCAAACTATTAAAATCATAGCCTTGTCTCTTAATTCGCATAAAACCGGTGGTTCGTAGTATACGTAGTTAGTTTCGATTGCAAGATGAAATTTAGATATTTAAATGAAAACCGAATTTATACGGATTTTTCAATTTTTAATACCGTATTAATACGGTAAATTAATATGTTGATTTGTAGGTAATTATGAGATCATAGGTGGGAAATGAATGCTCGCAGCGGGGTTGGGTTTGGTTTACAATGAATGATGTGGTTTTGATAGGGCCGCTGTAAAAGTCAATTATAGTTTTTGCTACCGCTGCAGTTTTTCATGATTTCGCCTGTTTCCATACTATGATACGTGTCTTCACGCATCATTTTCTTTTATGGTTCTACTATCATTAAATTAGTTCCGATGCCTGGGGACACGCTTCGGGGCGGTCTCATGACGGCGGACACGTTGCAGGGCGTAGGAACTGAAAACAGGGATAATGAAAATCAAGCAAAGCTATCCTGAACTGATATTTTTTATAGTAATTAAACTAATATTTCTAATAGTTATAGACAACTTAAAAGAAGAAGGCCGGACGTCCTTTAGCCATAATTCTTTTTGCTAAATTTTCAATTATCCCTCGCGTAAAGGTCAGTAAAAAAATTATATTTTTTCCATGCCATGATGCGTGTCTTCACGCATCATTGACTTTTATGCATGTAATGTCATTGGGTTAGTTCCGATGCGTGGGGACACGCATCGGGCGGGGAAGGACTGATTGGCGACGGACACGTTGCAGGGCGTAGTGTGAAGCTTCGGTAATTATTTTTCCAGCTGTAGTGCTACTATTATGCTTCTGTTGCGTCGCACTCTTGTGCTGCATGAATTCTACTCAACATTTGCGAAGTGCCTTATTGAATTTCGTTGCATGAAAATATTATAAAGATTACGGCTTCTTTGAAGCCGGTACGGAGATGCAATCTCCGCACAACAACCCTATAATTTATATTTTCTTTATTGGTGATAAGGACAACTGTGGTTGCGAAACTGGATGTTTCTCTAAAGTGAAAGTCGGTTAAATGTCTTTAATGATGTTTAAAAAGTCTTCCAATTTATATGCTCCGTCAACTGTACGCCTTTCGTAAACCATGAAGTAGCGATAATTATTTCCTGCTTTTTTCTCCCAGAGATTTCCAAGAGTAATTTTTTGTTCTGCATCTAAATGGTCGCCTTTTGTTTCCAATAGAATGGTCTTACCACTTTTTGTTTGAATGATGAAGTCTGGATAATGGTTAACAAAACCGTTAATTCTAAAACCTTTTCTTTCAATGTTCCTAGTCCAAAAAGAAATGTTTGTCATGTTACCGATTTCATTGATTACACGTTCTTCAAAGCCATTCATGCTTCCTTCTTTTTCATAAAGCGATTTCGTAATGTCCTTTGAAGTGTCTCCTGGGGAAATACTTTTAGGCATTACAAATGAAGGCTTAATAAATACTTTGTCGGTGTCTAAAAAATCCTTGAATTTTTTTTCTGCGAATACTTCTGATAACGAAATAATTTTTGCCTTGATTTTATCTTTGTAAGTATATTGACTATTTGCTAGGTCGTTAAACTGTTCGTCTTTAAAATCTTCTAGAACACGGTTAATATATTTCTCAATTTCCTTATCAGGGATTGGAAACATATTTCCAATTAAATCCATTATTCGCCTTGTAAAATTCTTTACTCTACTTTCCTTTCTGGTTGGGTCAAGAATGTAGGCCATTACACTTTCCTTTACTTCGCCATCAAGTCTTACAAATGTTGGTGTATGTTCCTTTTTCGTTTCATCTAAATCAACTTTATACAATTCAGAAGTTATACTGTCAAATGCAATATTTGTGTCTGCCTTGCTCAAGGCAAAACCGTCTAAAAGGTTTTCTTTTTCAAGAGGGAGTTCTTCTTCCTTCTTTCCAAATAAATCATTGGCAGGAATCTTCAAATAAAATTGTGGCAAATTGATTTTACCTGCTTCTTCTTTGAAAATATCTTTAATGCTATATGTTTTCACAAGCTGTTGTATTTCGTTTGGTAAAACAGTTGAGTTGTTTGCTTCCATTTCGGAAACAGTTTTTTCAAATGCATCATTTTGTTCTATTGCTGTTTGTTCAATTTCAGAGACGGTTGTATTGGGCAAAGCAGTTTCCGCAGGAACTGAAATTCGAGTTGTGTCAATATCAGAAGTAATATCCTCTGCTGGGGTTTCGTTTGTTGGGAATACTGAAAGTTGTTGCAATGGGTCTTGCTTTCTTGCTTCTTCCAACATTGCCGGGTCGGCAAGTTTATAATCTTTGTCACTGAAACCTGCCTTGTTTAAGCCTTTTACAATGTTGTCTAAAGTGTCAAGGAACTTTGATGATGCAGTTAGAACATAACTCAAATTAAGCAAAGGGAAATTATGCTTCATTACATAGGGCTGGCGTAAAACCCTGCCTAAAATTTGCTCAACGTCAACAGCAGAACTTTTGTCAGCCAACGAAGCCAAAATATAAGCAAACGGACAATCCCATCCCTCTTTTAATGCATTTATGGTAATGATGTAACGAACTTCGCAGTCTCTGCTCATTAAATCAATGCCCTTTATTTCATTTATGTTTGCCGTCTTAATCTTTATCCTTTCGGCAGGGATTTTCAACTCAATGAGTTTCTCTTTAAGTTTTTGAACATTTGATTTTTCCTCTTCCTCATTCAAAAAGTCTTTTCCGTTTTTAGGTTGGGCTTGAAATAATACAATTGGTCGAATGTATTTTCCGCCTTTCTTTTCTTCTTCAAGGGCTTGTAATTCCAAACGTTTTTGTAGTTGCAAGCTTGAATTTATTACTTCTGTTTTGTCCTGATGATTGTAAACAATGACAGGAAGTTTTACCATGTTCTCTTTTTTCAATTCCAAGGCGTCAATAAAACTAATAATGTTACTATTTTTTCTTGGAGTCGCTGTAAGGTCAAGGATAAAACATGGGTTAAATTCCTTTAGCATCTCTACGCTTAAATCACTTTCTGCATTATGACTTTCATCTACTATAACTAATGGATTTAAATATTGCATTACTTTCATTAAGGATATTTCCTCCCCCTGACCTAAAAATGTTTCAAAAGATTGCAGTGAACTATTTTGTTCAAAAACTTTACGCCCTTCTTTGTTTGCAGTTCTAATACTGTCGAAGCTTAATACAAAAATATTTAGTTGCTCTTTAATTGAAGAAGCATTAAAGCCACTACCTTGAAGTAATTCAGATTTATCAAAAACATCTACTTTATTGCCAAATTGTGAATTTATTTTTTGCCTATATGGATGCGAAGGGTCTTTTAGGTTCTTAATAGTTTGGTCTAGTATAGTAATTGAAGGAACGAGCCAGACTACTACTTTTGGTTTGTCGTAAGCAAAGGCATCAAAAATTGTTTTAATAGCGTTGCATGCAATAAATGTTTTCCCTCCAGCCGTTGGAACTTTTACACAGATATGGGGAACTCTTGGTACATTGTTCTTGTATGGCTCAATAGCCGTACCAGCAAAAGGAAACAATGGAATCTTGGGATGCTTTACCCAAAAATTATAGAATCCTTCTTTCACATCTTTGGTAACCTGTATTTGTTCCAAAAACATTGATAGGTCATCTATTACTTCTTGTTGATACTTTTTTAATTCCATTGTTTAAAATCTTGTTATGTCTCTTGGTATTTTTTTAAAAATAATATTGTGCTTTGTCATGAAGTCAATTGTGAGTAAACAATTATCTGCATAGATTATATATTGTTCAGATTTTGTTTTCATTGTCGCTAAAAAAGCATGGTCAAGTTTGGTTGTTTCATCTGGTTCGTAATTGAAGTAGTATGCCGTGTCAAAGTATTTGCCTAAAAAGTGTTTATTGTCATTGTGCGGCGTTTCAATAAGCGGAGTTTTGGTTTCGGTATAGTAAACATATTTTCTTATATCAACTACACTTACCGTTTCATTAAGATTACCATCCTCATTAAATAAAGACTTGCCTAAGTTATAAAAATTAAAACTGCCCCCGACACCTTCTGTTTCTCCATATCCTTTTATTACTTTTTTGATACGTTCAGCGGAAATAGTTTCTACATAATCCATCATTTCTATGATAATGAATTTCCTTTTTTTGTTATCCTTCTTATTCAAATTTAATACAGCATGTGCTGTAGTGCCAGAACCAGCAAAGGAGTCCAGAACAATGAAATTTTCTCCATTCACGATACTTATTAAATATTGAATCAAGGTCAAGGATTTGGGGTAATCGAAATCAACTCCTATTTTCTTTAACTCACTGCTCATATTTTGTGTACTACCCATATTAAACAAAGAGCTAACAACATGACTGGCTTCGGCTCTTGATTTAATATTTTCTATTGCTCCGGTTTTTGAAATAACGAAAGTAGTATCCTGACCTTTACTATCTTTCACTGGCTTAAATTGGTTCTGAATAAATTCAACTAGAATACCCTTTGAACTCCATCCACTTTTCACACATACTTCATTTTGCAGTTTAAAGTCTGTTATAATTGCATCAATTTCATAATGAGGCCAAGAATCTGTTCTGGCTTTTATAACTCCATTTTCAGTGTCACAAGGAAATCCGATTGGTAACTTTATTTCACTGATTGGATTTTTTGGCCCGTTTTTTACAACTGTGTTACGTATTTCTTCTTTAAATAATTTACTTCCCTGTGAAATATTTGGGTCTACAACTTTTGGGTACTCAAAAAGTGCGGAATTTTTTGAATAGCAAAGTATATATTCATGGTTGATTTTAATTTTTGCTTGATTATCAAAATTACCATCAGTTCTCCATGTAAAGTTTGTTATAAAATTTCCTCTGCCAAATATTTCATCACAAATGAATTTTAAGTTTTGGTATTCGTTATCGTCAATAGAAATGAAAATTAAACCGTCCTCTGAAAGTAGCTTGTGAAGCAACTTTAGCCTTGGGTACATCATACAAAGCCATTTATCATGCCTCGTTAAATCATCACCTTCTTTTCCGACAGTTTCGCCAAGCCATTTTTTTATTCTCTTATCACCAACATTGTCATTATACTTCCAACCTTCATTACCGGTATTATATGGCGGGTCAATATAAATACACTTAACCTTTTCTTCATACAATGGCAGAAGGGCTTTCAATGCTTCGAGGTTGTCTCCTTTTATAATTTTATTTTCACTAATGCTTTCGCCCTGTGACCGTTCCCCATTTTCAAAGCCATAGGAATGTTCCAGTACCTTAAATGGCACTTCCATATGATGATTTATAACCTTATCTTTCCCTATCCAGTGTAATGTTGGCATACTTTAAAATCTCTTATTATAAATGGTCACCAATGTGGCCGATTAATATTTTCCCTTCTTGAACTGTAGATTTTCCTTCATGAAAATAAATTCTTCTATCATTCGAATAAGAATTATCTCCCGGATAAAAGTCGTTTCGGCATAATTTTAAATGCGGCTCACAACAAATATCTTCTATTTCATTCTTATTATTTGTAAACTTAAAAGTTAATGCAGGTTTTCGTGCAGCATTCCCTTCAAGGGATGCTGTTTCATCTAATGCAGCACTAATACTAAATTGTTCTAAAGCTTGTGTTCTGTTTAACCCAGCTTGCTGTGAATTTCGAAACTCGTCATTAAGAGCAGCTAAATGGTAAACTATTTTCTTTGGACAGTTATGTAAAATTGCGCCTACAGTTGTTTTGTTTCTTTCATGGAAGAATAAATTAGGGAAGTATTTTATGCATTCATCAATAAAAAAAATCTGATTTTTAGGATATAATTTTAAGTAATGCCTCCTAAAGTCTAGCCAGCCATTCAAATGGTACACCACTTGAAATTCGGGGCTTACATTTGCCAGGATATTGAAACCAATTAGTCCATGACAAAGATTCTCATTATGTTCTGGAAGTAATACATCTATTACATCTTGTGTGGTATTTGTTGATGTTTCCGATTCCCATATAATCCTTTTTAAAAGCACCCTGACATCTCTATCCAAATTATTATTCGCTATTTCATCATTGTAAAGTAAATCCGAGATAGAAACATTGTTGACGAAATTCACATCATAAATATCCGGATGAATAAATAGTTTATTGCTATCCTTATACTTACGAATATAAACGAAGTCGTTTGCTAGTGATTTCGTTTTAGCTTCGATTTCTGCAACGGTCAAGTTTGGGTTTTGTTCGAAAGATTCAGCTATGATATAAAATTCTGCTACCATAGTCAATTACTTACTGAATTTGAAAATAGTTGATAAATCAATTTCCTGTTGGTCAAAGAAGCCACTAGGCCAATTTGCAATTTTTCCCTTTTCATCCATTGACAACTTTTCAGAAGTAAAAGACTCATTAAAATAGTGGATAATTAATTCATCATGTTTAATATTGATTTCAGGGTTTAACGCACTTACCCTTAAGCCATTTAAAATATGTTCACTATGCGATTCAATAAAAACCTGAATCCCACATGAAGCTACTCTTGCAAAAAATTCTGAAATTTTGGATTGAGCTCTTGGATGTAGGTGTGCTTCAGGGTTTTCAATGATTATTGCTTCACCTGGCTTTGCTATTAACCCAGTTACAATTAATGGTAGAATGTAACTATAACCAAAACCAACATTTGCAGGTTTATAAGCGTATGAATTACTCTTATTATTCAAAAGCATAAATAAAACGCTGCTTTCTTTCTCTTTGCCACCTATATCAATTTTCGCACCTTCTAGAATGTAACTCATCCACTCTACAGTTTGCTGAATGACTGACTTTGCATCATTTCCTTTGTATAGCAGTTCGTTTACATTGGCAAGGTTTAATGTGTTTGCTAATATATTTATTGAATGTTCGCCCCTAGGGCCAACATGGACAAATTCTGGTAAATTATTTTTGTCAACATATTTAACGGGCCCAAGCCTATCTGCACTTACAAAATGTATCTTTTTTATTAACTCTGCAAATGTTAGGACAATATCATCGACTTGTTTTTTTTTTGGCTCAACAACAATAGTTTTGCCTTGAGATTTAATTTCAATTTTTACACATTCGGCTTGTAATGGTTGGTCTGGGTTTTCAGCATATTGAATTTTTGCTTCATCAATAAATGGCGAATCAAACTTAAAGTTGAAGTGAATATTTTCACCTCTTGGGGTATCACTATTTTTTATATCATCAAAGTTTCCTAATGTTAAAAGTTCGTCATTAATTACCAAGTTTTTTAAATCTGTATTTCTCCAAGCTGATTGAGATAAAACGAGAAACGTTTGTAACAAAGAGGATTTACCCCTGCCATTTATTCCTGTAAGCAAATTAAGTTTTGAAAACTCAAATGGCTTAGATTGCTGAAAGCACTTGAAATTTTGAATTTGTAATTCTTTTATCATGCTGTACCTTGGTTTAATATTTCATGTGCTAGTCGAAAACGGTCTAAAACCTTCGCTTTATTTCCTGTGGATTTGGTTACTGCTTCAAAGTATACAGGGTCATGAATGAGAGTAGAAAAATTATCGTTAATTATTTCCTGATTGCGTTCCAAAAATGAATCTTCTTGAAATGATAAATAGTTACAAACAGATTCTAAGATGGCAGTGTTTATTGTTCCTCTTGTGTAATCAGTAGGAATTCTGAAATTTGTAGTGCCCCAAATTTCGAATGACCATTTCATTACTTTTTCAAAGTCTACTTTCATCTGACTGATTTGAGACTCATCCATTTTATTTATTTTCTTCATTGCCGTTTCTACATAATCACTCATATCACCACTATATTCATTTTGAAAATCAAACCAGCGGAAAGCGATATAACGTAAAACTAATTCCCGGTCTTTCATTCTAGTATCTTTTACTCCCCAGTCAATCGCTTCTTTAAAATAGTACTGTTCAGATAATTCTTTAAGTAGTTGTGTTGATTTACCTATAAAAATACAATTGCGGACTTCTTGCCTGTTTAATTGAGTTCCTCCCGTATTAATTCGATTAAATAAATCATATATTACCACCATTGGGGTAGATGGCTTAAGAATAAAAACGGTAAGTTTTTTATTCTCAAATTTCGATTGTAATATTTCTGGCAAATCTCTAAATCTATAACCATTGTATTTTGGAAGTGCTTCGATTCCTGTTAGTGCATATATGCCTTTATAAAATTGTTGTAATGCTGTTGAACGTTGTAGGCCATCAATTACAATATATGTCGATTCTTTAGTTTCATTTAAGTATATTGGCGGCAAGGGAAAATTAAGAATAATAGATTCTATAAATTTACTTTTCTGAATATTATTCCAAACTTGATTTCTTTGGAAATCAGGCTGTATTGTAATTTTTCCTTTTTCAAGTTGTCTTAAATATTCAAATATTGAAAATGGGTCTTCCCCAATCTCTATATTTTCATAAGCAGGGTCATAAGGGTATAAGCCACCATCATTTTTGTCCTCTATGGCAGTGTCCTCGTCTTTCTCAATGATTTTTTGTTTTAATTCCGTCATTTAAGTGTTGATTTTCAATGGTCAAATATACTTTATTATTTTAGGACTATAATATACACAAGTACACCATTCGGCTGGTGAGAGGGCAGTGTGCTGTGTATGATATCTTGCCATTTACTAACGTAGTTGACTTGGGTTGGCAAAGTCATGGATGTTAAATGGAAACGCAGATACTGTCTAGTATGATTTATAAGGTAAAGGTCTTGCTGGAGAAGGGGATTTTATAATACCAACCGAAACTTCTGCTTGACTTTGTAAAATTATTGGTGTTTAGAACCAATAATTTGGCGTTAGTTTTCTTCTTAAATTGAAGTTGATAATAAAACACAGTCAAAATATCAAGGTTTCCCCCCTCACTTGCAG
Organism: Chitinophagaceae bacterium; assembly: GCA_037200685.1. Lineage (GTDB taxonomy): Bacteria > Bacteroidota > Bacteroidia > Chitinophagales > Chitinophagaceae > JAJKIP01. The sequence goes on along the minus strand of JBBCIG010000007.1, from coordinate 114,559 downwards.
CAAGACATTTTGTTGTGGGTCAAACTACTTCTTGCCAGGAAGTGTATTGCCTGATGTTCGTATTATTGGTCTGAATGATTTGCCGTTGTCCCATCCATTATCCCAAGACGGGCGGAACTCAATTTTAGCGTTATTATTTATTATATCAGGATATTCACTTCTGCGTACAAATCTTTCTTCAAATATTTGTTTGTTGTTTTTTATTTTTTTTTCTATCTGTGTCATTGTGAATAGTTTATTGGTAAAAGATTAATTAGGGCACTGTTTCTGCGGCTATAAAATTGGCGGAAAGTTTAGAACTATATTTTATATCCTTTTTTGTCAATCCTTGCTTGCCTTCACATGTCGCATAGGCAGTAATATGAAAAATATTTTTTCTGTTGAAAGGAGTTAAAGATAAATCAGCAATCATTGATGGTGACGCAAACTCAATCTTTTCTTTTAGTATTACTTCATGCGAAGTATCTTGACCTTTACATTCTAAATAAACAATCTTAGCAAACGGTGATAACGTCAATTTTAAATCAAAATCAGGATAGTCGTTGTTGCCTTTATTATGAATTTGGGTTTCAATAATGTAAAGATTTTCAAAATGAGATTCTACTCCTCCTCTCGAAAAAGTAATTTTTGGCTTAACAGAAATTACAGGAGCAAAAACGCAACTTATAGATTGCTGTATTTCGATTGTAGGAATTCTATTCCTTCTATTCGTAAACCAATTGGTCAGAATAGCGCCCATAGCCCCACCTGAAAGGAAGGAAACAAGGATAGTACTTCCATACTTTAGCCAATCAGTGCTAGACATAATAATTATTAGAATTTAATTTCAACTGGCTTGAAAGTTTTCCCATAATTACCCCAGCCATTATCCCATGAATTACTGAAGCCGGATTTTATTTTATTACGATTTTTTGAAGTAGCAGCATTTTTATTAACTAACTTTTCTTCAACAATAGATTTGTTGGCTATAATTTTTAGTTCAAGTTTGTTCATCTTATTTAAAATTTAATTGATGAATAATTGCGTCGACCGCTCTTTTTTTTGAATTACGACAATATGTTGTTTCTGTGGCTGCAAGCTGGCCTGTTTCATAAAATTTATTACTTGCTTGACCACCTCTACAAAACGAGAAATAGTCACACTCCTCTTGACACATTAAAACACCTTTTGAAAAATCATTTACATAATTTATTGTTTCAATATTTTTTTCAATTTCAAAAATCGATTTTGTTTTTATGTTGCCAACTATGAAATCATTGTAATTTTTGTCAACGCCTCCTAAAAGTTCTGGTGACAAAAGAACAATGTCGCCATTATAACCAATAGAAGGAAATAAATCAATCTTGTAATTGGAAAGATTGAACTGCTCGTTATTATTGAGGTCTTCAAACCAGCTTAATGTTGAAGATATTTCTCTAATCTCTATTTTCGGATTTGCATACCAAGAGCTAAAAAGTTCTTTCCAGAAAAGTGAAACTCTTTCGTCATCACAAACTTTCCTTTTGTTTGCGCTTTCGTTTTCTTCAATATTAATACCGACCCAATCACACCCAAGTCCGCAAAAAAACTGATATAAGTCTTTTGCTTTGTTAAGAGTAGAAAAATCAACAACAGCAATTATAATAAATTCGATGTCGTTTTCTTTTAACTTAGCAATGCCATCAATTGTTTTGCTGAAAGATTGTCTTCCTTTTCTGTCTATGCGATTTAAATTAGCCCAATCAGGCCCATCAATACTTACCCCAACGTGAAAATTATTTTCTTTGAAGAAGTCGCACCATGCTTGATTGATTAAGGTTGCATTTGTTTGGATGATGTGAGTTACAAATTTGTTGTTTTTAAATGGAGATAATAACTCTCTAAAAAAGGAAAGCCCACATGCCATTGGTTCACCAGCGTGCCAAAGTAAATTTACATTTCTCCCTTCTTGCATTATGTCATAGGAAAGTTTGGTAGTTATGTCCAAAGTCATTTTTAATTTTTGTTCCTTGTCGGGTAAATAGCAATAACTACAATTTAGGTTGCAAAATGTCGTGGGCTGTAACACGATGTTGTAGATATGGTATTTTATTTCTTCTATCATTTAATTGTTGTAAGCTATAGTTACATATCTTCAATTTCATAGAGTGCAAAAGAGTTACCTCAACTCAAAAAATGTGAAGATTACCTTACTTCTATTTTCGTTTTTCACTTGATGAGTTTATCATCAATTAATTAGAAAAATTTGTAACTCTAAAAAGATTTTGCCAAGACAAATCTTAATGCTAATAGTCAGAGAAGAATTTAATAGGGAGAAGGATAGAATAAGGTTCTAAAGAATTTCTAAGTTAGAGCTTTTTATGAATTCTCCAAATAAATGCTGAATAGGATTATCGAACGTACAAGAGTGCGACCCCGAGTTCCGTCGCTATCGCTCCTCGTCGGGGCAGGCGCAACAGACGATGCCCCTTCGACTTCGCTCAGGACAGCAATGCAGCCGGGCGAATAAAAATGCCCTGCATAAACAGGGCATCATCTTTTATAGTATATGAAAACACTTAGAAATTATGTATCCTTACCATGATCCCGACAAAGGTCGGGACTCGTCCGCCATAGCGGACTCGCAGTTAAGCATCCTTTCCGTGACAATTTTTATATTTTTTGCCACTACCACATGGACAAGGATCATTCCTCCCAATCTTCGGCGCTACTTTAATAGGTTCCTGTTTCACTGCAACATCAGCGCCACTACCACCACCGGGTTCAAACTTATCCCTTTCATTGGCGGCGTAATCCTGGCCGGCTGCATCTATTTCTTCTTTGTTCGCCCGCATCTTGCTGTAGTCTGTTTTTTCTTTGCGGCCTTCTTTGAGTTGCGCTGTTTCCTGCTGCTGCGGTATCTGTGCATGCGTGAGGAAGGAAACAATATCCTTGTTTACTTCGCTGGTCATGTTGCGGAATAGCTGGTAGGCTTCCACTTTATAAATCACCAACGGGTCTTTTTGTTCGAGGTAGGCGGTCTGCACGGATTGCTTCAGGTCGTCCATGGCACGGAGGTGTTCTTTCCATGCATCATCTATTACCAGCAGGGTGATTGTTTTTTCTAACGCAGCTGCGAGTTCTTCGCCATTTGTTTTTACGGTCTTGTCGAGGTTGCTGAGTACATTGATGCCTTTGCGGCCATCGCTGAACGGCACGACCACGTTTTCGATATGGGCGCCCTGCGTGAGCCGTATATTTTTAAATACAGGTATGGAATTCTTTTTTATTTCTTCTTTGTGTGCATTGTAACCTTCGGTGGCTTCGGCATAGAGTTTATCTACAACGGTATTGAGGTCGCCTCTTTTTAATTCTTCTTCGGTGATCTTTGTATCCAAACCAAAGTTGACGATGCAGGCCATTTTGAAACCTTCGAAATCTTCCTGCTCGCGGAAGCTGCTGACGAGGCCATCTGCTACAACTGCGAATGCATTGTCGATATCCAGTGCGAGACGTTCACCAAACAATGCATGCTGGCGTTTGCCATATACACCGTTACGCTGTGCATTCATCACATCATCATACTCCAGCAAACGTTTGCGTATACCGAAATTATTTTCTTCCACTTTCTTCTGTGCTCTTTGAATGCTGTTGCTGATCATGCTGTGCTGGATAACATCGCCTTCTTTGTAACCGAGCTTATCCATCAACGCGGCGATACGTTCGCTGCCGAACATACGCATGAGATCATCTTCCAGTGAAACATAGAACTGTGAAGTACCGGGATCGCCCTGCCTGCCCGCACGTCCACGCAACTGCCTGTCCACACGACGGCTTTCATGTCTTTCGGTACCAATGATAGCGAGACCGCCTGCTTCTTTTACACCGGGCCCGAGCTTGATATCCGTACCACGACCGGCCATATTGGTAGCGATGGTAACCGCACCGGCGAGACCTGCTTCGGCAACGACCTGCGCTTCACGGGCATGTTGTTTTGCATTCAATACATTGTGCGGTATCTTTTTTTGCTGCAGCATACGGCTGAGCAATTCACTTATTTCTACAGAAGTGGTACCGACGAGGATGGGCCTTCCTGCATTGCGCAATGTTTCTATTTCATCAATAGCGGCTTTGAATTTTTCCCGCTTTGTTTTGTATACTAAATCCTGCATGTCCTTACGGATCATGCTGATGTTGGTAGGAATGGTAACGACATCTAATTTATAAATGCTCCATAACTCGGAAGCTTCTGTTTCTGCAGTACCCGTCATACCGGCGAGCTTGTGGTACATACGGAAATAGTTCTGCAGGGTAACGGTCGCATAGGTTTGCGTGGCCGCTTCGATCTTTACATTTTCTTTTGCTTCCAATGCCTGGTGCAGGCCATCGCTGTAGCGGCGGCCTTCCATGATACGGCCTGTCTGCTCATCTACGATTTTGATAGCGCCATCTATAATTACGTACTCCACATCTTTGGCGAATAAGGAATACGCTTTTAATAATTGCTGTACGGTATGGATGCGGTCGGCTTTCTGCGCATAATCATTGAGCACTACTTCTTTTTGGTGCAATTTTTCATCCGTAGGCAAATCACTTTTTTCTACTTCGGCCAACTTAACACCGATATCGGGCAACACGAAAAATTCCGTGTCTTCACCGCCACGGGTGATCATGTTTAATCCTTTGTCGGTAAGATCAACGGAGTTTTGTTTTTCATCTATGTGAAATAACAATTCTTCATCTACGATCTTCATGTTGCGCTGCTGGTCCTGCAAATAATAGTTTTCCGCTTTCTGCATTTTTACACGGATGCCCGGCTCGCTTAAGAATTTAATGAGCGGGCCGTACTTTGGTAAACCACGGAAGGCCCTGAATAAATGAAGGCCGCCTGTTTTGGCATCGTCTTCACCTTTTTCAAATAATTTTTTGGCTTCGTTTAATGAAGCACGGACGATGCGTTCCTGTTCCTGCACCAACTGCTGCACTCTTGGTTTGTGTACATGAAACTGCTGGTCTTCACCTCTCGGCACGGGGCCGGAGATGATCAATGGCGTTCTTGCATCATCGATCAATACGGAATCCACTTCATCCACCATGGCGTAGTGGTGTTTGCGCTGCACCATTTCTTCGGGTGAATGCACCATGTTGTCACGGAGGTAATCAAAACCGAATTCGTTGTTGGTACCGTAGGTGATATCCGCTAAATATGCTTTTCTTCTTTCTTCACTATTGGGCTGGTGCTTATCGATGCAATCCACTCTTAACCCCAACCATTCGAAAATAGTTCCGTTCCATTCCTGGTCACGACGGGCCAGGTAATCGTTCACGGTAACGATGTGAACACCTTCACCGGAGAGTGCATTTAAGTAAGCGGGCAATGTGGACACAAGGGTTTTACCTTCACCCGTTGCCATTTCCGCAATTTTACCAGAATGGAGAACGGCGCCACCGATGAGCTGCACATCATAGTGTACCATGTTCCAGGTGACTTGTCCGCCACCGGCTGTCCATGTATTATTAAAAATGGCTTTGTCGCCTTCTATTTTTATATAATCTTTTTTAACGCTGAGGTCGCGGTCGAGTTCGGTAGCGGAAGAAACGATCTCTGTATTTTCTTTAAAGCGGCGTGCGGTTTCTTTTACTGTGGCGAAAGCTTCGGGAAGGATTTCTTCCAATGCTTCTTCAATCTTTTTATCACGGTCTTTCTTTAGCTTATCTACTTGCTGGTAGATGGCATCTTTGCCCAGCAGGTCATTAAAGGGAAGGTCCTCGGCGGCTTTATTTTTTTCAGCGATCTCATCGTCCACTTCTTTTATATGCTCTTTGATGCGCTGGCGGAATTCCTGTGTTTTATTGCGGAGCTGATCGTTTGTCAACGATGCATAGGCAGTAAAATGTTTGGCGACTTCCCCAACGATGGGCGTGAGTTTCTTAACGTCTTTCTCGGATTTATTGCCACCGAAGAGTTTTTGAATAAAACCTAACATGAATAGAAATTAAAAAGTCAAAAGTTAATAAGGGCTGTCACAAAAGTCATAACGGTCAAAATAGTCAAAAGGGTCATAGTGGTCATAACAGTCATTTGAGAACCGGCCCTGGTTTAAACAAGAGGCTGGGGTTCAAAAAAGATGCTAGGCTTTGTGTATGAGCCAATTTGACAGAGCTTGCAAAGATAAGCTTTATAGGCTAAGAGCATAAAGGAGAGAAAGAGGGGAGAGGGAAGAAGTCAAAATAGTCAAAGGGGTCAAAGTGGTCAAAAGGGTCAAAGGGGTCAAAGGGGTCAAAGGGGTCACGCAGGGGGCGCTGAGATCGCAGAGGTGCATGGTGTTATATAATATAGTATTGCTCAGCGTGCCCGGCGTTCCCTGCGTGAAAAATGTTTTGCCTTTGTGCCTTGTTGCCTTGCTGCTTTTGTGCCTTATTGCCTCGTTGCCTTCTCTAAGCCTGTATTCGTTTAAATCGGTAAATCGAGAAATAAATTAATAATAACATCGTGCCGAGCATGACGGACAGGTCGGTGGTGATACTAAAATGACTTTGATTGACGAGGCTGTAGCGCAGGGCATCGACCGCATATGTGAGCGGGTTGGCATAGGCGACCGCTTTCATGACAGCGGGTACATTTTCCAGCGGGAATAATGCACTGGATAAAAAGAATAAGGGAATGACCAAAAAATTGGTGATGGCCATGAAGGCCTGCATATCGTTTACAATAGAACCGATGCCACCACTGAAACTGACCATGGTGATGGCGAGGATGGTCATGATTAATAATGTCAGTAATAACATCGTCCAACTGTATGGATGAAAACCAAAGATGAGGGCGATGATAAAAAGCGCTACTCCCTGGATAACGCCGATGGTGGCGCCGCCGAGTGAATTGCCGAGCATTACTTTTAACCTTGATACCGGGGCGACCAATGTTTCTTTTAAAAAGCCGAATTGTTTATCCCACATGATATTAACGCCCCAGAAGATGGAAGTGAATAATATCGTTTGTGCGATAACACCGGGTACTACAAACTGGATGTAACTACCACGGCCTGCCTGTTCGAACAGGGCGTTGAAACCAAAACCTAATGTCAGGAAATAGACCAATGGCTGCACAAGACTTAATACCATTCTTACGCCTGAGCGGCGGTATTTTTTCATTTGGCGGAGCCAGAGGATGTAGATGATGTTCATGATGTGTAAGTAAAAATTAAAAAGTAAAAAGTGAAAAGATCAAGGGACAAGGAACAAGGAACAGGTTAGCGCCTCTTGTTCGCAATAACCCTTCGCATCGCGGACTTCATATTGTCAGCGCTGTCAACGGATTCATCGCGGACGGTTTTGCCGGTTAATGCGAGGTAGGCTTCTTCTAATGTGTTTGTATTGGTTAATGTTTTTAATTCATCGGCCTTGCCGGTCGCTACGATTTTTCCATGATCGATGATGGCGATGCGGTCGGCGATGGCTTCGGCTTCTTCGAGGTAATGCGTGGTGAAGAAAATGGTCATGCCTTCGGTATCATTCATCTTCCGGATATGTTCCCACAACAATTTTCTTGTTTGCGCATCGAGGCCGAGGGTGGGTTCGTCGAGGAATAAAATTTTGGGATGATGTAAAAGGCCCCTTGCGATTTCGAGACGTCGCTTCATACCACCGGAAAAAGTTTTTACCCGTGAATCACGGCGGTCCCATAATTCTACCAATGTCATCAGTTCTTCGATCCGCTGGCGCATCATTTTTTTATCTACACCATATAATACAGCGTGCAGTTCGAGGTTTTCGTACGCAGTGAGTTCATCATCCAAACTGGGGTCCTGGAAAACGATGCCGAATATTTTTCTTGCGGCGTCCTGTTCTTTTATTACATCATGGCCGGAAAGAAAAAGTTCGCCGCCGGTTGGTTGTAATAAAGTCGTGAGCATTTTAATCGTGGTGCTTTTGCCGGCTCCATTGGGGCCGAGAAAGGCGAATATCTCGCCGGCGTTTACTTCAAAGCTGACATCGTTGACAGCTACTACTTCTTTAAACTTCTTTGTAATGTTTTTTACGGAAATAACTGGTTGCATAAAAGCGATTGAGGCATAAAACTACTGGCAGAAAAATAAAGAGGAAAACTGTTTCGGTGAGAAGCGGAAAATGGGGGGTGAATGGCTAAGAGGGGCTAAGAGGTTAAAGGAGAAAAGGAGGAGCTAAGAGGTCAAAAGAGAAAAGGAGTGAAAGAGGAGAGGTGGAAGGTCAAAGAAGTCAAAGAGCTAAGAGTTTAAAGAGAAAAAGAGGAGAGAGTCAAGAGTCAAAAGTCAAAGAGGTCAAAAAGTCAAAGGGTCAATAAAAGTAAATAGCTTTCAATACTAGTAAGCTCTCTTTTTTCTTCTTTTCTCCTTCGTTCTCTTAGCCTCTTAGCTTTTAATTAACTTACTTTGTACCGGTCATTAGTATTAATGATAAATTTTATGCTGCGTTATTTATTTATTCTTATGTCCGTGGTGTCGCTGCTGTCTTGTTCAAACAGCGAAATTGGCAATAGTAAGGATGTGAACCCCGAATCGGTTTATTTTGATTATAAAGTTTGGGGTGATGAGGATGATAGCAGCATTACCGTGCGGTTGCAATACCGTTTTGGCGGGCCGAATGGTACGACACTGTTGCTGGAAGACCCGTCAAAGGCGGAGCTGGATGGGATGTTGGTTCCGGTAGACAGTTCCCGGTTCTTAGGCGCTTATTATGAAGTGATGAAACCGGTGCAAGCTTTTGAAGGGAAACACAGCATTCTTTTTACTGACCTGAATAAGAAAGAATATAAAGAAGAGTTTGATTTCCCGGTTATTTTTTTGAAAAAGGAATTGCCTGCTGTTGTAAAGCGCAATGATCTTACGCTGGAGATTGGCGGGTTGAAACCGGGTGGAAAGTTGCGGATATTGTTTACCGATACTTCTTTTTACAGCCGGGGCATTGAAAAATTGGATACAATACCTGACGGCACTGTTCTTATTACAAAGGCTGATCTGAACGATCTTAAAAACGGGCCGATACATTTAGAGATTATCCGCGAAGAAGATAAATGGCTGGGGAAATCTACAAAGGAAGGAGGGAAGCTTTCTCTTTCTTATGGGTTGAAGAGAGAATTTGTGCTGGAAGATTGAATCTCATCCGATCATTTTATTAAGACAATAGATTTTTATTAGCCCAGCTGCTGTTTTTGTCACCGACTGCAGTGCACATGGCATCTTCGTTGCGTCGCACACTTCATCTTCCTGTTCTCTGTTCAGCAATTGTTGAAGACCCTGATATTTGTCGGGTCTTAGCTCCGATAGGCATCGTCAATTTTTTGAACCACGAAGACACAGGGAGGCACAAAGTGTCACAAAGGCAATTCGTGTTTCTCCGTACTTTTTCGTTTTGTTATTCAAAAAAGTGACAGGCATACCAAATTCTTGCTTAACATCACTTTTAAGATAAGAGTTATAACCACGTAGTGGTATCCTGTTTATAGAAAAACATCAGCAGTTCAGCAAAGCTCCGCAGGAGCTTCCTGAAAACAGGGGGCTCCTATGGAGCCGAAATTCCTGGTTGCCTATTTTCTATAAACAGGATGCTCCTACGGAGCTTAGATACAAATGGTTGTCGCCTGCTACCGATATGTCGTCCCTACGGGACTGAGAAGGAATAAGTTCCTTCCGCTACTGTAAGAAATCTGTGGGTTTCTTTTGGGTTTGTGGTATGGAAATTTAGCCTTACACACCTACCTTTGCGGCCAGAAAAAAGGATGAGAAGCTGGCTGAGAATTACGGACTTTTCGAAATTGCTGAGTAGCGAACAGGAAGATGAACGGAGCGTCGCAACAGGCGATCATAGTAGCAATGCAGTTGGGTTAATAATGTGCCGTCCCTATATACATCGGGATTTCGCTTCGCTCAACAACAGACGATGATAGTCCACGGGATGCTGCGCATAGTAATGCAGCCGGGTTCAAAAAATCATATTAAACAATAAATATTCCTGCATGTCCGGGCAACTGAAAGAAGTAAGAAACCGCATCAAATCGGTGCAGAGCACACAACAGATCACTAAGGCGATGAAGATGGTAAGCGCCGCGAAATTGCGCCGTGCGCAGGATGCGATTGTGCAGATGCGTCCTTACGCAAAGAAATTGCAGGAAATGCTGAGCAATATCGTGAGCAATAGCGAAGGTGAAGCGAATATGTCGCTGGCTTCGGAACGCCCTATTGAAAAAGTATTGATGATCGTACTGACAAGTGACCGCGGTTTGGCGGGTGCTTTTAACGGTAACGTTATCAAAATGACGAAGGCGACGATCGCTGAAAAATATTCCACACAGTATAAAAAAGGAAATGTAACGATCTGGAATATTGGTAAAAAAGGTTACGAGCATTTTAGCAAGAATAATTATAAAGCTGACGCCACGTATAAAGATATTTTTCTTTCACTGACATTTGAGAATGTGCAGAAAGCATCGCAGGCTGCGATGAAAGCATTTGAAGAAAGACAATTTGATGTGGTGGAAATCGTGTACAGTCAATTTAAGAATGCTGGTACGCAAAAATTTGAAGTAGAACGTTTTTTACCAATACCCAAAGTGGCGAAGAAAGCAGGAGAGAAGAAGGCTGATTTTATTTATGATCCTTCTAAAGAAGAACTGATCGCCGAACTGATGCCGAAGATCCTCAATACACAATTATATAAAGCTGTCCTGGATTCCAATGCTTCTGAACATGGTGCGAGAATGACCGCCATGGATAAAGCAAGCGAAAATGCGAATGAAATGCTGCGCAGTTTGAAGATTTCTTATAACAGGGCAAGGCAGGCTGCGATTACAACGGAATTGACAGAAATTGTAGCGGGAGCGGCGGCGTTGCAAGGATAGGAGACGTCAAAGAGGTCATAGAAGTCAAATTTGTCAAAGAAGGCAAAAAAGACAAAAGAGTCAAAGGGGAAAGCGTCATAGGTTACCACCAGTAATTATTAAAGAAATTAATGACAAGTAAAAATGCTTGTCTGCATCTTTTATACTGGTAATATGGCAAAAGGTTTACGGCTGGAAGAACTGGAAGTGTATAAAGTGTCGATGACTATTGGTGAGATGGTGTGGGAAATTGTAGCGAGGTGGGAATATTTTGAGAAAAAGACATTGGGTGCTCAATATGTAAGCGCTGCTGATTCAATAGCATTTAATATCAGCGAAGGTTACGGACGGTTTCATTATAAAGAGAATAAGAATTTTTGTTATTACAGCCGTGGGTCTGCTAAAGAGACATTAACCGCCACGCAGAAAGCCAAAACAAGAAATTTAATTACAGAGGAAGAATTTATTATTCTTTCACAAAAAATGGATGCCTATTTCCGTTTAATGTTTGGGGTATATTAACTCGATTGGCACCCAGGGAAATGATAGTTGATTGTGAATAACCTGTTTTTAACTATTTATAGCGTATAAGTATCTTGCCGCCGGAATTATGACGCATTTGACTGTTTGAGCCATTTGACTATTTTGACTTATTTGATTATACTATGACTACTTCTGAATTGATACCGCATATTGAAGCTTTGGTTTTTGCCAGTGATAAGCCGTTGACTACATTAGAGATCACTGAACTGGTGAATAACGCACTGGGCTTTATGGACGATAAGATCACGTTGGATAAAATAGAAGCCGCTGTTGAAGGTGTAGCTGAGAAATATAAATCGGAGTTTTACGCTTTTGAGATGGTGATGAGCGGCGGTGGCTGGCAGTTCCTTACTAAAAAAGAATACCATAAGACTGTCGCCCAACTGAATGGTGAGAAATTCTTGAAACGCTTATCATCCGCTGCGCTGGAAACGCTGGCGATTATTGCCTATAAGCAACCTGTTACCAAAGGAGAAATCGAAACGATCCGTGGCGTAAGTTCTGATTACGCCGTGCAAAAATTATTGGAAAAAGAACTGATCCTTATTTGCGGCCGCAATGAAAAATTGCCGGGGCATCCTTTATTATATTCTACTTCGAAGAACTTTATGGACTACTTCGGCATTAATTCCGCCGACGACCTGCCAAAGATCAAAGAGGTGCTGTCCGAGCAATTTATTGAACCTACTATTATAAAAAATGCGGATAATGCCGCCGCTGCGGAAGCTGAAGCCGTATTACTTTCGGTGACTGAAGAAGGTGAGCTGATTGAGAAGGACGATGAAAAATCCTGAATTTTAATTTCACCCTGAGATCGCGGGGTTTGCGGAGTTAAATTTTCTCAGCGTTCTCTGTGTTCCCTGCGTGCTATATATCTTTCTCTTTAATATCTTCGTAAGCTATGTCGCAATCATTATCAACAGAACAACTGACAGCTATCGCCAAAGAGTTTGGAACACCGGTATATGTTTATCATGCTGAAAAAATAAAAGAACAGTATGAAAAATTGGTGACTGCCTTTTCTAATGTAGACTCACGGTTCTTTTTTGCCTGCAAAGCATTAACCAATGTACATATTCTTAATTATGTCAACCAGCTCGGTTGCGGGATTGATTGCAGCAGTGTAAACGAAGTGAAGCTTGCATTGCATGCAGGCGTGGCGGCGGAAAAAATTCTTTATACCTCCAATGGTATCTCCTTTGAAGAAATAGAAGAAGTAGTGAGTTATGGTGTACATATTAATATTGACAGTTTATCCAACCTCGAAAAATTCGGGAAACCGATTTGGCGATACTTACCCGGTAGGTATAAGAGTGCGGCCCAATATTCTTGCCGGTGGCAATTTGAAAATCTCAACGGGGCATGAGAAAAGTAAATTCGGTATACCGATCGAACAATTAGATAAGATAATAACACTCGCTGATAAATATTCTATTAAAATAAAAGCGCTGCATATTCACACGGGCAGTGATATAAAAGATGCGAATGTATTTGTGCATGGTATAAAAGTATTGAGTGAACTGGTTTCTCATTTTCCTTATCTCGAGATAATTGACCTGGGCGGTGGCTTTAAAGTGCCATACCAACCGGATGATGATGAAACAGATGTCGCTTTGATCGCAAAAAAATTGAAAGCTAATCTCGAATCGCATCTTTTCACGAAGCATAAAAAATACCAGTTGTGGTTTGAACCAGGCAAATACCTGGTAAGCGAATGCGGTTATTTAATAACGGAAGTGAATGTGATCAAAGATAACGGGCAGCAAATCTTTGCGGGTGTAAACCACCGGCCTCAATCATCTCATCCGCCCGATGATGTATGATGCATACCATCATATTGTAAATATTTCAAATCCGGAAGGTGAGGAGAAAGTTTATAATGTGACCGGCTATATCTGCGAGACAGATACGTTTGCGTCTGATCGTTTATTACATGAAGTGCGTGAAGGCGATCTTCTTGTTTTTTATAATGCCGGCGCTTATGGATTTGAAATGTCTTCGAATTATAATTCACGTTTAAGGCCAGCAGAGGTTTTAGTACTAAAAGGTTCAACAAAACTGATTCGCAAGCGGGAAACGTTTGAGCATCTTCTTATTCAATTACCTCTACATATTTTTCAATAAGGAATATTGTTCTACACTATTACACTTATTCATTCTCTTTTAAGCTGTTAATAAGTTTATAAATCCAATGGAACGGTTATTGCGTTAATACCTGTAACCAACTTTAGAGCCTCACGGGTTCGTAAATCCATTCTTAATTTATTAAACTAAATCATTATGCCGAAGATGACACAATCCGGCGAGGGACTCTTATTGCCAAACCTTAAAGAACAACAAGCTGTTTCAAGAAGAAAATTTCTTGGATATGGCGCTGTTGCATTCAGCATTGGTGATCGTATCTCCGCTTGTAACAAAAATTGACAACGACGACGATGATGGTATCAGCCTTGGAAGTGGCGATACCGGTATTCTTAATTATGCGTATGCATTGGAACAACTGGAGGCCGCTTTCTACGCCCAGGTTATCCTCAATCCTTTCTCAGGAATGACTGCTGCTGAAACCGCATTGCTGACAGACATCAGGGACCATGAAATTGCGCACAGGGAATTTTTCAAAGCAGCACTGGCAGGCAATGCTATCCAGCCATTGACCCCCGATTTTTCTTCTATCACTTTTACCAGCCGCGACAGTGTGCTCGGAACAGCCAAGGCATTTGAAGATCTTGGTGTATCCGCTTACAATGGTGCGGGTAAATTGATCGTTAACCCCCGATTACCTTACACTGGCAGGAAAAATTGTTTCGGTAGAAGCAAGGCACGCAGCTTATATCCGCGACCTGATCAGCAACGGAAGTTTTGCTGATAGCACTGTGATAGAAGCCAATGCCTGGAGAAAAGCAAAGACCCTTTAACTGTATTGGCGACAGCAAATACATTCCTTAAAACAAAAGTTTCCGGAAAAAGATTACCCACTTCTTAAAATCAATTACTATGAACGTCAAACATATTATAAATGAAATTGAAAAAGTGGATCCGGAAGTTTACGAAAGACTGGATACACGACGCAATGCGATGAAACAATTTACAGGTATTGCCGGTAAGCTGGCTTTAGCTGCAGTTCCTATCGCATTGGGTGGTATGTTTAAAAAAGCATACGGTCAAACATCTACAACACTTGTAGGTATTTTAAATTATGCCCTTACACTGGAATACCTCGAAGCAAAATTTTACCAGTTGGGAAATGCGGCCCCTGCGCTTATTCCTGCCGGTGCTGCTGCTACAGCGCTGCAAACTATCGGCGCCCATGAAACAGCACACGTCGCTTTTTTGAAAACAGCGATCACCAGTGCCGGGGGTACACCTGTACCCGAACCTACTTTTGATTTTACCGGGGGTAATGGTAACAACGCAGGTCCTTTTACAGGCGTATTCACTAATTATGCGCTGTTCCTTGCAGTAGCGCAAACTTTTGAAGATACCGGGGTACGGGCATATAAAGGCCAGGCTTCGCAAACTGCGCTGATGGCAAACAATGATGTATTAACAGCTGCGCTGAATATCCATTCAGTTGAAGCAAGACATGCATCACATATCCGCCAGATGCGTAAAGCGAACGGAGGCTTGGTACCTGCGGGTGTAAATGTGAAACCATGGATCACATTGAATCAAAGCGGTATTCAATCTGCCAACGTGCAGGCAAGTTATGATGGAGAAGAATTAACTACGCAGGCTACTGTAAATATTATAAACGTAGGAGGACAAACAATATCTGCAAGCGCTGCATCCGAAGCGTTTGATGAACCGTTGAGCATGGCGCAGGTTTTAGCGATTGTTGATCCGTTTATTGTTTAGTTAATAGAATTGTAATAAATGTTGAAGTGAATCCCGTGCAGGATTTAGTTCGTAAGTCTCATTGAGGATTTTGATTTTGTGAGATATTGGGCTGCGTTCGTCAACAGGCGCAGCCCTTTTTTTATTGGGTAGTGACTTTAATAACCGTAGTGGCTTTGCCATTCATTGGTAAGGTGGAGCCCATCACTTCCTTGCTCCCGTTGGATTGGGAAGAGCTTGTTTTTTCTTTAATAATACCGGTTGCTTTATCGAGGATGGTTTTACCTGTAGTAGTCGTGTTCAATTTTGTTTTTGATTCCCTGCCCATCATTTCTGAAAGGGTAGTGCTGGTTGAAGTGGTTTTAAATTCAATAATAATAGTAGAATCAGTAATCGCTGTTAATGTATTTTCTGTAACTGATTTTTCATGCTCAGTAATAGTTGAATCTTTCCATGTATCACCAATACCCACTTCATAATCCGGTAATACTTTAAAAAAACTGTTAGCGCCTTTTTGCGGTGGATAAACGACATTGATAGCATCTTTCAGCATACCGGTGATAATAACCGAGCTTTCATCAAGCGTTATCATTTCTATTTTCGATGGTTCTGATTTTATTGTTTTGCCTGTTGCATCAATTGTGACATCGTATGTTTTTTTTGATAATTCTCCAAAGGCGCCTTCTTTATCCACATCTGAATCAAAAGACTTTTTTTGGTTCATGCCATCAAACTGGAAAGTGAAACGTTGTAATTGATGATGAAGAGTAGTGATTTGTCCAGAAACAGTCGTTGGCTTATAAAAATGTTCCGCAGTTCCTTTTGCAAAAAAATCAATAGCTTTTCCGCCTACCTGCTGAATGATCGTATCCTCAACTATTATGGTGACCTTGTATGTTTTTCCCTCTTCCAATTTTAAATTGCCGGAAACTTTTTGCCCGCAGATATGACTACTTATCAACAGGAGAAAGGGAAGATACCATACAGGTTTTAACATACGGGGTAATATATGCCAAAGTTGACGAAACTTCCTTTAAAATAGTGTGATCATGTTGAAAAAGTTTTTTGACCACTGTTATAGGATTATGTTAATTGAACTTCCTACATTTAGCAACTAAATTAATCGATATGCCTATTAGAATGACTGATGATCCGGCCTCCAACGATAATGATTATAATAATGACCGGGGCGGTGGTGGAGGTGGCCGTTCCAATTTACCGGGTGGTGGTTTGGGCGCTTTATTGCCTTTGATACTTGGATTGTTTAAAGGAAAAGGAATTATTGTTTTATTAATACTTGGCGTCGGCGGCTATTTTTTATTAAATAAAAGCGGTTGCAACGTTTCAAACATTCAACAATTGTTTTCGCAAAGCGGCTACAGCTTTAATGCCAATGAATTTGATAAGGCGAAAATTTATGAAGGACTGGATGAAAGCAATGCTGAAAATGCAAAGGCGTTGCCCGAGGCCGTTTCTTTATTACGGTTCGCACCCCGCCGCGGCGACCAGGGGCAGCAGGGAAGTTGCGTGGCATGGAGCAGCGCTTATGCGGCTCAAACGATATTAACGGCTGCGGCTACAGGAGCCGATCCCAATACAATTGTTTTCAGTCCTTCTTATTTATATAACCAGATCAAACTGGAAGGTTGCCAGGGTTCTTATGTGCAACGTGCCATGGAAACCATGCAAAGCAATGGCGGTGTTCCATTAAAAGATTATCCTTATAATGACCAGGATTGTAACAGTGAACCAAGTTCTTCCGATATACAAGAAGGCCGTCAAAATACGATCCATGGTTTTACAAGATTGACGGAAGGCGATAATATTAATGCGATAAGTGTACGTGCGGTAAAAGAACATTTAGCGAAAGATGCGCCAGTTGTTATCGGCATGATGGTGGGCAATAGTTTTATGCAGGATATGATGGGGCAGGAACTTTGGCAGCCACAGGGGTTGGATGCGGCACAGGTCGGCATGGGCGGTCATGCGATGTGTGTGATCGGTTATGATGACAGGAAATTCGGTGGCGCTTTCCAGATCATGAATAGCTGGACACCGAAATGGGGAAAAGATGGAATCGGCTGGGTTCGCTATGGTGATTTTAAAACTTATGTAAAAGAAGCGTATGGAATTGATCCCTTACCTAAAAGAACAGCCGTCGCCAATATTCCATTGGAATGTACGATTGGGATGGTTGATAATAACACAAAACAAAACATCACGCTTCGTTCTTCTGGAAATAATATTTTTCAAACTGTTTCTCCTATTCAAATCGGAACAAGGTTCAAAGTAGAAGTAAAGAACTCAACGGAATGTTATATTTATATGTTTGCGCAGCAAGTGGATGGCAGCAGCGCTGTTTTATTTCCTTATTTAAAACCGGGTGAAACTGTTTCCAAACACTCGCCTTATTTTGGTATCACGGGTTACCGCTTGTTTCCAAAAAGCGAATCGCTGGAAGCGGACAGCATTGGTACAAAGGACCAGATCGCCATTGTTGTAAGTAAAAATGAATTGAATTATGACGAAGTAAATAAAAGTATCAGTCAAACCAGCGGTGCTACCTTTGCTGATAAAGTGAACGGTGCATTGCAAAACAAGCTGATCCGTTCGGTGCGGTTTACTAATACAGCGGATGGTGCTATCAATTTCAGGGCTGATGCGAATGATAATGAAATAGTAGCGTCGATTGTTGCGTTTGATAAAAGATAATTCATCAACATGAGAAAAGTTTTTTTAATAGTATTTATTGCGGTGGCCATTAATGGCTATTCACAAGACCTTACAAAATTTCATTTATATACGCCTGAAGAAAATGCGGAAACGGCGATCGCCAAAGCGGTAGCGAAAGCAAAAGCAGGAAAGAAACATGTATTTATACAAATAGGCGGCAACTGGTGTATCTGGTGCGCCCGGTTCAATGATTTTGTTACAACAGACAGTTCGGTTGATTCACTGATCAGGAATAATTATATTGTCTATCACATGAATTACAGCCCGGAAAATAAAAATGAAAAATTATTGGCGAAATATGGCTTCCCGCAACGCTTTGGCTTTCCTGTCTTTTTAATTTTAAATGGGGAAGGTAAATTGTTGCATACACAAAATTCCAGCTATTTGGAAGAAGGAAAAGGATATTCTAAAAAGAATGTGACCGGCTTTTTAACAGATTGGACACCTGCCGCTTTGGATCCAAAGCAATACAAAGAATAATGAATGACAATATCGCGGCCTTTATAAAATTGATAAAACATCCTTTTAAATTCAGGATGTTCTTATTTTCAAAATTGCCCAGCGCCTACTTTGCGGGAGTAAGGGTGAAAGAGATAAGCGAAAGCAGATGCGTGGTAACGGTTCCTTTCAAATGGTTTTCACAAAACCCTTTTCGCTCCACCTATTTCGCCTGTTTATCGATGGCGGCGGAAATGAGTACAGGTGCATTAGCCATGGGTTATTTATATAAAAGAAAACCGCCGGTTTCCATGCTGGTGATAAGAGTGGATTCAGAATATTTTAAAAAAGCAACGGGCAAAATTTTTTTTACCTGTGATGATGGCCAGCTTTTTAAAAAAGCCATTGAAGAAACAATTGAAACTGGCGAAGCAAGAACAGTAAAAGCAAAATCAACAGGAAAAAATAAAGACGGTGAAGTGGTGGCGGAGTTTTTTATTACGTGGTCCTTCAAGAGGAAGGCTAGTAGTAAATAGTTAGTGGCAAGTGGGGAGGGAAAATAAGCCAGAGATAATAATTAGTGTAATTCGTTAAAATTAGCGTTTAAAAAATAATAAAAATGAAGATTGCTTTCCACGGTGCCGCGAGAACTGTTACAGGTTCCAAGCATCTTATCACGCTGAAGAATGGTAAAAAAATATTGCTCGACTGTGGTATGTTCCAGGGTATGGGCAGGGATACCGATGCGATGAACCGTGAATTTGGTTTTGATGCGGCGGAAGTGGATGTAATGGTATTGTCCCATGCGCATATTGATCATTCGGGATTGATCCCTAAGTTAGTAAAGGAAGGTTTCCGGGGTAAAATATTTTGCACGCCTGCCACAAGAGTACTCACCGGAATTTTGCTGGAAGACTCCGCGGAAATCCAGGAAGATGATGCTAAGTTCTCCAATAAGAAAAGAATACAGCAGGGATTGCCTTATATACAACCGTTGTATACAATAGAAGATGCGAAAAAAAGCATTGATCATTTTGATGAAAAAGAATACGGCAATTGGTTTTTTATAACGGAAGGGGTGCAGGTCATGTTCACCGATGCTGGTCATATCATCGGCAGCGCTTGTGTACATTTAAAAATAAATGAGAGTGGTAAAGAAACAAGGTTGAGTTTTAGCGGTGATGTTGGCCGTTACCGTGATATTATATTAAGGTCACCCGATCCGTTTCCGCAGGCGGATTATATTTTATTAGAATCAACTTACGGCAATAGTTTACATGAGCCTGCAGACAGTACGCCTGATCTTTTATTAAAATGGATCAATGAAACATGTATTAATAAAAAAGGGAAACTGATCCTTCCTGCGTTCAGTGTTGGCCGTACACAGGAAATATTATTTTCTTTAAACCAGTTGGAGCTGGAGAATACATTGCCCGCTTTTGATTATTATGTGGATAGCCCGTTAAGTATTGAAGCAACCGAAGTTGTTAAAAGTTTCCCGCAGCTTTTTAACAAACGACTGCAGAAACTATTTCAAATAGATAATGATCCTTTTATGTTTAAAGGATTAAAATATATAAAAACGGTAGAGCAATCCAAGATGTTAAACTACCAGGATGGTCCGATGGTTATTATTTCTGCAAGCGGCATGGCAGATGCCGGCAGGGTGAAACATCATATCAGTAATAACATAGAGAATAGTCGTAATTCAATTGTGTTAACAGGTTATTGCGAACCCCGTTCTTTGGGCGGCAGGTTATTAGCTGGTGCGAAAGAGATCGGCATCTTTGGTGTTCAGCACCAGGTGAATGCGGAGATCGGTTCCATTCGCAGCATGAGCGCACATGGCGATTATGAAGATTTATCTCAATGGCTTTCCGGGCAGGATGCACGACAGGTGAAACAATTATTTCTTGTACACGGTGAGTTTGAAGTACAGCAGGAATTCAAAAGACGTTTGTTAAAAAAAGGATTCGCTGATATACAAATTCCCGAAAGACATTTTGAAACAGGGTTATCATAATTTTTTTAACAATTCCTCGCCTCAATCTTTCACATCTCTTTAATAAATACGGCATGCTTTTTTCCGTTTATAATGTGAACGAACAAATCACATTTAAATAAACGGAGGTAAGAAATGAGAAGTCAATGGAAGCTCTGGAGCGGATGTTTAGCAGTCGTCTTCTTGATAGCAAGTTGCGCTCCTTCGGCTCATGTCGAAAAAGACGATGCAACAGATTTTAGTCACTACAAAACTTTTGCCTGGATAGATAAGGATGGCAAAGGAAAAAATGACAAGAATAAAAGTAATGATCTCGCTGAAGAAAAAGTAAAACAGGCCGTAAGCAAAGAGTTGGAAAAAAGCGCCGGCTGGCGGGAAACAAAACGGAACCCTGATGTTTTATTGAGTTACGATGTATTGGTGGAAAGGTCAGTAAAGCAACAATCAGATCCTGTTTATTCACAGTCGTTTTTCCGTACATATTATAATCCTTATAATCGCAGGCTTGTCCGTGTTTATTATCCTTCACAGTTCATGGGGTACGACGATTACCAGGTTCCCACAAGAGAAGGTACTGTCACCATCACCATGATCGATGCCGATTCTGACAAAACGGTTTGGCAGGGTTGGGCCACGGATGAAATCAATAACCGCAACATGACGACAAAAGAAATTCAAAGTAGTGTAAAAGCAATTTTCAGAAAATTCGATATTGCGAAAAACTAATTTCGATAAGGACGGTTTATAGATATGCCTCCGCCATTTTTGGCGGAGGTTTTTTTATGTAATGTTTTTTATGAACCCAACTGCATTACTATGCGCAGCATCCCGTGGACTAGCATCGGCTGTTGCGTCGCACTCTTCAGCGTTCGGTAATTCTATTCAGCATTTTTGAATCACTTTCATAGATATGTGTATGTTCGTTATTCGATCTGGAAAGGAATAATAGTTAGAGATGTTACAGCCATCGGGGCTGTGTGCTGATGGCTTCTCCTAATGGGGAAAGTCGGAAGGGGCTTTCCTGGCTGTCGAAGAGTTGGGTAAATATTCCTGCAGCATTGATGAATTGACATATTATTTCTTCTCCGAAGAAAAAACATTCCTATAGTCACTCCCCATAAAAGCGCCCCATCTTACCGTATTTTTAATTTTTATTTTTGACTTATAACATCCCATCCATAAACCAAGCGGTTTTTCCAAATCAAATTTGATATCCTGGTATTTTACAGCGCTGTAAATAAAATCGTAATTCCCATCATGATCAATATCGCCGATCCACGGTGTCGAAGCAAGATTAGTTGCGATTAATGTATCACCAATCGGGATTTTTTTATTGTTTTTGAAATCAAAAGCTAACAGGTAACTATAATAAACATCTTCAAATTGCTTTCTTTTTAATGCGCTTTGATTTACGATTACCTCATCAAAGCCATCGTCATTAATATCAGCTGCTACGGCGCTGGCGTATTGAAAAGCTGGTATCGTATCCTGGTATTCTATCTTTCCTGTTTTACCATCTACCATAAAACGAATGGAATAATTAAGCCTGGGAAAAGTGCCAATAGCGAAATTGGCGAAGAAATCAGGAATAGAATCATTATTAAAATAACCAACAGCGGGAATTGTATAAGCCTCTGTTCCTGTAACATTCACCTGCCATATTAATGAATTGGTAGCGCCATCAATCGCCAGCATTTTTCCATCTGCTATATTATCTATTATATCTTTTATACCATCAGTATTTATATCAGCTAAAACAGGGGAGGACACAAACCCTTTTGTTTCGCTGGTTGCTAATATTATCGCATGTGAAATATCTCCGTACATAATATCCTGCAATGTCGTTTTATATAAATGGCCACCAATCGTTTCGCCGCCAGTGCCAAAAAATACTGTTATGTCTTTATCATTTTTTCTTTCACATACCAAAGACATATATGTTTCTTTTCCATCCGGTACCTGCACATTCGCTAAAATCTTCCCAGATTTGCTGCTTAATACAAGTAGCCTGCCAACCGGCCTGTTGGTATCATAAGCGGCGGCTCTTGCATTACCGCCATTCGCAATGATAAGATCGGGAATGCTGTCCGCATCCTGGTCGGGAATAAATTGCGGCGTAGTGAAATTATACCAACCACCATCCGAACCATCGGGCTTTGCTCGTTCAGGGAAAAAAGTCCAGATAGGTTTTCCATCAGCGCCATTGATAGCGGTTAACTGCGCCCATCGTCCACCAATGAAAACATCCGGTATTTTATCATTTGTAATATCAATGAACACTGCGGAACCTACATATTGATTATTACCCGGGATCGCCCATAATATTTTTCCATCACTTCCATCCAGTGCAATGACTGCGGAATCACAATACAATTCTTCTTTTCCACCGGCGCCGATTACAATATCAATCACATTGTCGTTATTGAGGTCAACTGTTCTTGCGGAAGAGTAAGTGCCTGTATTATCAATATACCTGAACCATGAATTGGATTTTTGTTTACTGGAGCAGGAAACAAAAATTATCAGTAAAATAAAGCAGGTAAGTAATCGTAACATATATTGGAAGATGAGATATATATTTTAATCGTTCCGTTGCAAATCAAAGAGGAACTGGAAAAGATTTGTTTCCGTCGGAATTTCAAGTTTTTTTCTTAACCTGTAGCGGCTAATTTCCACACCTCTTACAGAAATACTCATCAACCTTGCGATTTCTTTACTGGAAAGGTTCATCCGTAAATAAGCGCAAAGCTTTAATTCATGAGGTTTAAGGCTTGTGTATTTTTGTTTTAACCTCACCAGGAAATCACCATGTACTTTATCAAAGTGTACGAAAACTGTTCCCATTCTTCGTTGAGCTTTTCTTCTTCTGATTAAAATGCGTAATATCTTTTTAAATCACCGGCAGGAGCTTTTTCTTTGTATGATTATTCAGGTGCTGCAATTCATCTTTTATCTTTAAAAGAAATTCTTCTTTCTGCACCAGGGTGCATCGCCGTTGATGCCAGTTCCGTATTTTTAAATTCTATTTCCGTTTCTAATTTTTCATTCTTCAGCTTCATTACTTCCTTTTCTGATTTCTCCAATTCCAGTTGATGCATATAAGCGAGTCGTTTCTGCTCTTCCTGGTGTTTTTGTCTTTCCCGTAATAGTTTTTTTCGCTGGCGTATATATATAATAGGCAGCGTAACCAGCTATTAAAATATAAATAAGATAAGCCCAGATCGTTTGGTACCAGGGCGGGCTTACTAAAAAGGTATAACTGCTGACTTTAGATTCATTATGCAGGTTATTCTTGCTTTCACTTTGAATGTATATTCACCTGCAGGTAGGTTCGTATAATCCTTCTCTGTTTTCTTTGACCATTCCGCCCAGTCTTTATCAAACCCTTCGAGATAATAACTGTATTCTATTGTTGATTGCTGTTCGAATAAAGGAGAGGAGTATTCAATGTGAAATGAATTCCATTTATGGCTCACAGAAGGCGCAGCGCTTTTTGATTGCGCTTTATCGTTCATTTACATTGCCAAAATAACCGCCGAAGAGAAGGCTGTCTTTTTTAGAAATGGCTTTTACTGTTCTTATATATACATTCAGCGGGTGATTGTTCTGTTTGTATTTTTCAAAATTGATATGATAAAACCCTTTTTCACCGCCGACGAATATATTATTATCATTGATCGGGTAAATATGTTCAAAGCCGCTGAGTATTTTACCTTTCAATTCAGGCAAATAAATAAGAGATGGTTTAATAGTTGAAAAATCAACCACGCCGATATTTTTTCCTGTACAAACCAGAATATTTCCACCCGGATCTTCTTTTAAATACCGAACGCTTCTGTCCCCAAAAATTTCCCGGAAATAAGGAGATAGTTCAAAAAGATCTGTTCGGTTATTATATTCATACACACCTTTTTCGGTGGCGATCACAATCCTGTTTTTTATTTTATATACGTGGTTATTCAATGAAGAAGGCAGGCCATTGGCAGCAGTGTATAACTTAATTTTAAAGCCATTGGATTCCAAAAGCTGAATTTTATAAACACCCCTGTAGGGATGAGATACCCAGATGGTATTATTGTTATCAACGACAAGGTACCTCGCTGATTCTGTAAAATTTTCAACAGGTCCTTTATCATAAAACTTATAATCTTTTGTTTCAAATAAACGGACACCCTGGTAATTGCCGGCTACAACCATAGAAGATTGCCGGAAATTTTGTAATGGTTGAAATGTCCAGAACCCGGTAGTTTTTGCAATGGGAGTGACGTTATAGTTTTTTATTTCAAAAAACCCTTCGTCTGTCCCCACCAGTAAATTGTTATTAATAACAGAGATGCCCCAAATTTGTCCTTCTTTGATGAGCCTGAAATCATTTTTTGTGTAGCTCAGATCTTTGATGTCGGAAAGTGGAAGTTGATAAACGCATTTGATAAACCAAAATACAGGTCGTTATTAAAAATCGTGACGGCATAACCGCCGCCATCATTCATAATCGCAGGGATTAATGTGTTTGATGGCATTGTTGAATGCGATAAAAGCCACTCCGTTGTCGAGGCCCAGCCAGATATTGTGATTTTTATCACTGAAAAGGCTTCTTACATTCGTATTATGAAGCCCTTCTTTCTTGAAAAATTTTCGATGACAACCCCTTTTTTATTGATCAGGTAAAATCCATTCGAGTAACTGCCTACAATAAAATTGTCATCATCTGTTTTAACAACTTTAGAAAAATTCTGCAATGGGTCTATAGCAAGGCCTGATAATTTGAAGGATGAACTTCAGTACCGGACAAAACATACATTCCTTTCTTGTTCGTAGTAAGAAGGCTGGAGTCTTTATCAAAATTGCGGGTATCTATTATGTCAAATTCTTCAGGAGGGAAATTTTTTCTATAAGCGTTGTCCAGTCATTATTTTTAAAAAGGAGCAGCCCCCTGTCACCTTCCTGTGCTATTAGTTGATCGTGTGCAATACCTAAAAATAACCAGGCGGAATTGGTCCGGTACACAATCATTTTGTCTTTGTGTAACGGAATAGCTTATTATTAGAACGAAAGAAAACATCACCACCGTAACTGCTGATGTCCCAGATGTCGGCGAACTTCCTGTCTATATCGGGAATTAATTCTCTTAAAGAAGTATACACGAGCCTGCCGGTCTTATCCGGGGGAAAAATAGCCGATCTCATCCTGCCCACCTATATAAATGCGGTTGTCCTTACCAAAGGCGATGGAGCGGACAATAGTCCTGTTGGGCAGGGGGTATAATTCCAGTAAATACCATCGAAGCATAAAAGCCCCTCGTTGTTGGCGAAATAAATCCTACCCTGGGCGTCCTGCCTGATGTCCCAATTCTGCGCCCCGGCATTATAATCCTGTTTTTCATAATTGACGATTTCCCGTAGCCCGATATACGTCTGACAGTACAGTTGAGCACTAAAAAGAGATGAAAAACGGTCAAAAAGACCAATCGTAAAATCATACTGGTGGGCAACCTGCAAATCATGACAGCAATTTAACGGGTAAATCAGAATCCGAACAGGTTTTCAGGTACAATTTAGGACGGATGTAGTCCAGATGTAGTAAAAATATGTTTAAAATCAGTATTTTCTAAATGCAATCGTTGTAAAATATAGCTGGAAGTAGTAGGGATGTACCCATATATTTTTTATACGACTGTCACCCCCTTTATTTTACTTTCTGCTTATTTAATCGCCGTTTTGCAAAAAACCGGCTTCAATAAAATTGTTTGCATCATGAAAAAAACTAAAACTGCTTTGCCTTATTGTGCTTTCCCCGCACAAAAATCACCTCCTTCCTGAACAGTTACGATACCTCTCTAAAGCGGGGCACCTAAACTCATTTTCAGGATTTTATTTCCAGCTGCATATTTATTTAAACTGAAATTTTTAAACGATGACAAATCAAATAAAATTATTTTCAACACTCACCCTAATTGTCAGCCTGTTTTTTATCACGGGATGCACACCAGAGTCTGCGGAAGACCTGGGCATCAAAGCATCCGGCGTTTCTTTTACCATGACGCTGTCGCCGGTAAAGTAAACACCTATGCGTTGCAGGCTACGGCACAAAATGCTTTTGCTTACCAGTGGGACAGGGCCGATGGAGCAGGTTTTAAGAATGGTAAACAAACGGATACTGCTTACTTCGCTTTGAAAGGAACTTATACCGTTAAACTGCGTGCTTTTGGAAGGGGCGGATATGACACGGCTTCGCAAACTGTAACAATTACCATCGATGATATCGTTAACAATGCGAATTTCAAATTGCTTGTTGCAAAAAGCTGGAAACTAAATCCTGCTGATGGCGCCAATGCAATTATAGTAGGTACTGATGCAAACCCCGCCCAGTATTTCGGTGGCGGCGGAATTGATAATTGCCAGAAAGATGATGTATATACTTTTACAAACGCATTGAAATTAATTATAATGCGAACGGTTCTACTTTCATGCAGGCAATATCGCACCAAATTATGTTTGTGGCACGGACAGAAGTTATATGGATGTCCCTTTTACTTTTACTCTGGGCGGTTCAGCAGGTGCTGTTGCTACAATCACGTTGCCGGGAGCAGTGCCCACTCAATTTATTGGTGTTACCGATGTTTCATCTAATAATTACCGGATCATGTCCATATCATCTACTGCTATGGTGCTTCGTTCGGGTACGTCAGCGCAAACCGTTCACCAGTTCAAATTTGTGGCGCAGTAAAAAAAAAGAACGAAAACCTAATCGTGAGTATACAAACTAAAAAGCTGCATTATGAAATTTAAAATTCGATTTTTATTCAGCATGGCTTTTATGCTATGCCTGATTTGTAGATAGCATTGCTCAGCAGAATTTTCAGTATGCCGGTTTCCAGGTAACGGGCAAGGTTACAAGAAAATCAACAGGCGAGCCGTTATCAGGCGCTACGGTGAATGTGAAGGGAACAAATACAGTTACTACTACTAATCAAACCGGTAATTTCTCTATTAATGTCCCATCCGCCGGTTCCATACTTGTTGTCACTTACGCTGGTATGCTTGTACAGGAAACAACTGTTCGAAGCGCAGGGGAAGTAAATTTTTCTTTAGATGATAATACAGAAACACTTTTAACTGATGTGTCGTAGTAGGATATGGTCAGCAGAGAAGGTCTAATCTTACTGGCGCTATTGCCACTGTAAAAACCAAAGAACTGGTACAATCTCCGGTAGCCGATCTCAGTAATGCCTTACAGGGACGTGTGCCCGGCATTATTACAAAGCAAGGTTCAGGCGAGCCCCGGCAGAGATGCCGCTAATATATATATAAGAGGTAACTCAACCTATGCATCCAGCATGGAACCTTTATTTGTAGTGGATGGTATTGTCCGCACTTACAGGGATTTTTCTCAATTAGATGCGAATGAAGTAGAATCCATCAGCGTATTAAAGATGCTTCTTCCGCGGCGATTTTCGGGGTCAAAGGTGCGAATGGTGTATCCTCGTTACTACAAAAAGAGGAAAGGCCGGAAAGATGATCAGCAGTTATTCTTTTAACTATGGCTTCCAGGAAGTAACAAAGCTTAATATAATCTTGGTTCTTAGAATATGCTACGTTATTAAATGAAGCGCTGGTAAATGATGGCCTGCCGATCGCATTTACAAATGATGATATTGAAAAATTCAGGTCAGGCGCTGATCCTATTCTTTATCCTATTACCAATTGGCAAAAATTAGTGTTAGGCCGGCACCGCTCCGATGATGCAGCACAATCTTTCTTTCAGCGGTGGCAGTGATAAAGTAAAATATTTTGCTTCACTGGGTTATCTTGACCAGGACGGTTTATATAGTTCATTAAATTATAAAAGATACAATGCACGTATCAACCTTGACATACAGGTAACAAATACCACTAAAGTTTCCTTAGATATTAATGGAAGGTTGGAAAAAAGAACCGCCCCTACCACCAGTATTTCCAGCATTTTCGAACATACATTAAGAAACCCGCCAACTATTACTGCTGAATATCCTGGCATTGGATATGCGCAAGTGGGATCTTATGTAAATACATTGAGAGCTGTAGATCCTGCTGGCGCTATGATAATTCTGAGAACAACACCGTTCTTACTACGCTGCAACTGGAACAACAGATACCATGGATAAAGGTTTATCTATAAAAGGTGTTTTCGCATATGATAAAAGAATGAATTATACAAAACGCTGGAGCGATAACGTATATGCTTATACAAAGAACCCGACAACTGGAAACTATGATCGTTCCGCTTATAATAACCCAAGCTTATCAGAGAGTTACTACCAGCAATACCAAACAGAATTGCAGGGCGCATATTAATTATTCTAACCGCTTTGGTAAACATGGTGTATCTGCCCTTGTTCTCTTTTTGCAACAGGGAATCTCCCAACAACCAATTTGCTGCGGGCAGATCAGGATATGAATTTTCATTCTTTGATATATTAAGCCAGGGACCTGCTACTAACACAACTGGTACGATAACTGAAACGATTTCCGGTACAAAAGACAGAACTGCTGTTCGTAGTGCGGCCGCCCGTATCAATTATGATTTTGATAATAAATATTTATTCCAGGCCCAGCTTACGTGCGGATGAAACAGAAAATTTCGCACCGAATTACAGGAGAGGTTATTTCCCTGCATTTTCTGCGGGTTGGGTTGTTTCCAACGAATCATTTATGGATGGCGTAAGGTCTACGCTGGATTATTTAAAAATAAAGGGTTCATGGGGGCAACTGGGAAGTGACAGGTTGAATGTTTCCCATATTTATTATATCCCCCGTTATGGAGCTGTTTCTAATAACTATGCTTTTGGCGGACATCGCTTCCGGGATTGACAGCGGTTGCTTCCAACCCGATTGTTGAGTGGGAGACATCTACCAAATCAGATATTGGTGTAGAAGCACGATTGCTGAAAGGATTGTTTAATATAGAAATTGATCTTTACAAAGAGATCCGTACAAATATCCTTGCACAGCGTAGTAGCCAGGTGCCTGCGACCTATGGCGCTCCGCTTCCTGCAGGAGAACGTAGGTAAAGTAGAAAACAAAGGAATTGAGCTTACCATTATGCATACAAAAAGATTATCCGCCAATCTTAGTTATAATGTAGGAGGAAATCTTACTTATTCAAGAAACAAAATTGTGGAAGCACCGGTGGCTGCTAATGTTCCTGCTGCATTTAATATAATAGGACGTCCTATCGGCGCTTATTATGGTTATAAAGCGATAGGCATAATAAAAGATGCCGCAACCATGGCTGCTTATGGAAAAACAACAGCCTTCCCTATTGCGTTAGGCGATATCATGTATGATGATGTAAATAAGGATGGAATGATAAATGATGCGGACAGGCAATATTTAGGCGGCGGTTCATTACCAGAGTTAGTTTATGGTATTTCAGGAGGATTAAATTTTAAAGGATTTGAGTTGAGTATTCTTTTCCAGGGTGCAACAAGGGTGCATCAACAATTAGCACAAAATGCAGGTTTCGCATTCTTTAATGGCGGACGTGTAACAAGTGAATGGCTCGATCGCTGGACGCCTGATAATCCAAATGGAAAGTATCCGCGTTTATCTACCAATGCCACTGCTACTACCAATAATTACCAAATACCTAATGGCCCTGCTTCTTGGTAACGGTGGTAACAGTTTCTGGATTGAGGACGCATCTTATTTAAGATTAAAAAATGTGGAATTGGCTTACACTTTCAATCCGTCTATATTAAAGAAGATAGGCGCTTCACAGTTGAGAGTGTTTGCTACAGGCCAAAACCTGGTGACATGGACAAAACTGCATAACGTTGATCCGGAAAATACAAACGGTAGCGGATGGTATTATCCTGCGCAATCGGTATACAATTTTGGTGTCAACATTCAATTTTAATTTTTATATATAATAATTCAATAAGAAAAATATGCGTACAAGAAAATTAAAATGGATAACCGGGGTGCTGATCCTCGCCACAATCGGCCTGTTCTTGTAAAAGGGGATTGCTGGATGTTTATCAAGCGACGCCTTGTCGGATGCAACTGTTTTTACCGATATAAATGTTGCGAACAGGGTATTGACAAATATTTATGGAGCAATACCAAATGGTTATTCCCGCAGGGACCAGAATCCTGGTGATGCGGGCTGGTCAAGAGGAAATGAGTGCATTCGCAATGGCAGAAGATGATGCTGAAGCGAACAATCTTGCCGCGTCCACACATGGATTAAACCAGGGTGTACTGCCAACCACCTGGGCTTATGCCGATGATATATGGACACAGAACTATGTTATTATACGCAGGCTAATTCATTTATGGAAAAAATTGATGCGGTCCCCGGTGATGCGACATTGAAAAAACGTATGAAAGCGGAAGCGCAATTTCTCCGCGCATTCGCACATGCGGAATTAGTAAAATGTTTTGGTGGCGTGCCGTTGATGCTGAAAGCAGGCACCCCGGAAGAGTCTATCATTCCCCGTAATACATATGAAGAGTGTGTAACACAGATCGTGAAAGATTGTGATGAAGCTGCGGCTAATTTACCTGTTGTGATGCCGGTGAGTGAACTCGGACGTGCTACCAAAGCATCGGCACTGGCATTAAAAGCGAGAACACTTTTGTATTATGCAAGCCCTTTAAATAATGCAGCTAATGATATTGCACGTTGGACAAATGCCGCTAACGCCGCGAAAGCGGTAATGGCTTTCGGCCCTGCACCCGGAACCGGTGATTATGGTTTGTACAGTGATTATTACAAATTATTTATTGATAAAGCGGGTAATAAGGAAGTAATCTTTGCACGTAAGTTTCAAAACCCGAGTATCAATCCAAGTGATGGTGCGAGAAATAAATGGTACATGAGTGTGCCTAATGTGGAATGATGGTGCATGGGGCGGATTTTG
The DNA here is from genome assembly GCA_037200685.1 of Chitinophagaceae bacterium. GTDB lineage: Bacteria > Bacteroidota > Bacteroidia > Chitinophagales > Chitinophagaceae > JAJKIP01. Next base: position 83,296 of record JBBCIG010000007.1, on the reverse strand, counting down.
TCCTACACAAAACCTGGTAGATGCTTATGAAATGAAAAATGGTAAGGCTATTTCAGATCCAACTTCGGGATATAATAACCAGGCCCCTTACACAAACGTGATGCACGTTTGGATAAATCTATTCTGCACCAGGGTTCTGTTTATAAAGCAGGAATTGTTATTGAAACGTTCAGGGGAGGTAATACTAATAATACAAACAGGCTCGATAGTTCTAAAACAGGTTATGGGTTGTTGAAAATGATAGATACTACCAAGTGGGGCAATGCCGGTAATGCAGACAATGACTGGATCTTTATACGCTACGCGGAAGTACTATTAAATTATGCGGAAGCGCAGAACGAAGCTACCGGTCCTGATGCATCTGTATATGATGCCATCAACCAGGTAAGAACAAGAGCGGGTCAACCCATCATCGCATCCGTTTAACACAAGCGGCGTTGCGTGACCGTATCAGGAATGAAAGAAGGGTAGAACTGAGTTTGAAGAACACCGTTTTTTTGATGTGCGAAGATGGAAGTTGGGTTCTACTTATTTCAAAGAATCGCCCGGAAAGTGCAAATCATAAAAGAAACGAATGGTACGCTGACATACAGCTACCCTGTGTGGGAAACCCGCGATTATAAAGAATTTCAAAATGTGCTGCCCATTCCGCAAAATGAAATAGATAAAAACGGAAAACTATCACAGAACACCGGGTATTAATAAAAAAGCGATGATTGAAGTAATAAATTCAAGATTTCTTATTCATATTAGCAAGAGCAATCGTCAAATAACCCTGGTGTCACTCCTGAAGTTGTCGAATGGTGAAAAGGTAGTACTTGCTGCCGTTAATAATGACTCATTACGGGTATTCAGGGTGAAGAAATGATAACGATAAAAATATTTATTAAAGGAACTAAGACTGGAATTTGATACAGCCAGGTATTTAGTTAAGAACTGAATTTTTAATTATAGTATGAAACACCGGGGGAGTATTTCATTTTTTTTAGTATTAATAATTTTTGGGTTTTCCTGTAAGAATAAACCGCTGCCTAACCAGGAGATGATAGACCTGTTGAAGGCAACTGCTACATACGAGGATAATCACGAAAACCCGTTTTCTCCAGAGGCATTTGTGCCCTATGCCGATTCGATGATCAGCGCTCATCCTGAAGGAGTGGAGGTTTTTTCAATCAAACTGAGATTGGGTAGAGCTTACCTGGAGTTAGGCCAAGAACAAAAAGCGATCGATGTTCTCACCGCATTGCTGGCAACTGTCTCACCACTTGAATTCCAGCAGCGCCTGAACGTCAAAAAAGACCTGGCGATGGCATATATGCGTTTGGGAGAAAGAACGAATTGTTTTCATAATCATACTGCGGAGTCCTGTATTTTTCCTATTTCTATAGCAGGTATTCACAAGGACAGAACAGGATCAGAGAAAGCTATTGAATTATACAAGCAACTGTTGACAGAAAATCCCGGAGATCTTGAATCAAGATGGCTCATCAATGTTGCTTATATGACGATCGGCGGATATCCCGATAAAGTGCCGCCCGGCCTTTTGCTGAATGTTGTGAACGATGACAGCCTTAATACTATTAAACCATTTACGGATGTAGCAGCTAATGTAGGGTTGAACATCAATAACCAGGCGGGTGGAAATATCGTGGATGATTTTAATAACGATGGCTACCCGGATATCATAACAAGCAGTTGGTCGCTGAAAGAGCCGATGCATTATTTAAGGAGTAATGGTAATGGCACTTTTACCGATGTGTCTGATTCGTCCTGGCTGGGTTACCTTACCGGCGGATTGAATATGATTCAGGCGGATTATAACAACGATGGATTTAAAGATATTTTTGTGTTGCGTGGTGCATGGAAAAGAGGATTTGGTAAGGAACCGCATTCTTTATTACGCAATAACGGCGATGGTACATTTACCGATGTTACCAAAGAAAGCGGACTATTGTCTATCCATCCAACACAAGCGGGCACATGGGCTGATTTTAATAATGACGGATGGCTTGATCTATTTATTGGTAATGAATCAGCGCCTGGCGAAGAAATTCATACCTCGGAGTTATACATCAACAATAGAACGGGACTTTTAAAGAAGTAGCTGCACAGGCAGGGTGTAATGTTGTTGATTACGTAAAAGGGGTTACGTCCGGAGACTATGATAATGACGGGAAGACCGATATTTTTATTTCAACAATAACAGGGCATAAGCTATTATTGAAAAATGAATCGGTTAATGGAGGGGCTGTTAAATTTAAAGATGTGACACAACAGGCCGGAATCGGCAAAAACTTAACCCGCACTTTTCCCGGCTGGTTCTTCGATTATGATAATGACGGATGGCTCGATGTGCTTGTGTGCAGTTATGAATTTTCTGAATCATTGGCTTATTATGCCGCGGCGGAAGCTTTAAAAATCGGGTGTGGGCGGTAATTCGGGTAAAGTAATATTATTCAGGAACAACCATGACGGAACCTTTGAAGATGTTTCCGTTAAAATGGGATTGAACAGGATCGCTTTTGCAATGGGATCCAATTTCGGTGATATCGACAACGATGGTTACCTTGATTTTTATCTCGGCACTGGCAACCCACAGTTTCAATCATTGGTCCCTAATAAACTTTTCAGAAATGTACACGGTGAAAAATTCCTGGATGTAACCACTTCCGCCCGTGTGGGCAATCTGCAGAAAGGGCACGGTGTTGCTTTCGCTGATCTTGACAATGATGGTGATGAAGATATTTATATCGAAATGGGAGGGGCGTTTGCCGGCGACTCTTATGAAAACTCCTTGTACCTGAACCCCGGCCAGAATAATAATCATTGGGTAAACCTGTTACTCGAAGGAACTGTATCCAACAAAGCCGCTATCGGGGCGAAAATAAAAGTTACGTTTAAAGAGAATGGTATAACAAGATCGGTGTACCGGGATGTGAATTCAGGAGGAAGTTTTGGTTCTAATCCATTGCGGCAGCATATTGGTATAGGGCAGGCGGCTATAATAGATAGTATAACAATAACATGGCCGGTAACAGGCAAGGGCCAGGTATTTACAAATCCTCCTGTTGATATTAATATTAAAATAAAAGAAGGCGATAATTCTTTAGGCACTTACAAACTCAATCGTATTGACTTTACTTCTTTACGAACCGGCCTGATAAGTTGTTCACCCGGTAAACATTAATTTAGATGACAACAAATAGATTACTTATTTAACGACAGCCATTTTTTTGTTGCCTCTGGGTAAATACCGATGCGGTGAGTACGCACCAGTTCCGGTGATGAACTCATAATAATATTTTTAGAGTCCATTTGCGGCATGTGACAATTAACACAATTGGCTTCCATAGAAAACCCGGCTGATGGTTGCAACGTACAAAAGTTATGATTGCTTTGGTTATGGCAGTTCATGCATTTTGGCGCAATAAGCGGCTAAATTCCCGTTTTCTTTTACGTGTGTATTATGACAGCTGTTGCAAGTCATTGTCCCGCTCATCCTGAAACATTTACTGGCGGTCAATAAACCATATTGATTCGCATGTACATCTAACGTGACGGAATCTATTGCTTTAGGATTTCTGTAAAAATGCTGGCTCAATGTATCACCCGGCATAAAGGAAAAGGCATTCGTCTTGCTTTGCATGATGCCCGAGTGACAAACTGCACATACATCGAGTGATACTTCGCGGCTTAACGAAGCGGGGTGATAATAAATTTTCCCTGCTTTTCCCCGGTATGCGCTGTATGAAATTCAACATGATTGGCGGCAGGGCCATGACATCTTTCACAATCTATTCCATATATGACCTGGTTGCGATCAAACCCGAAAAATGCATCCTGTTTCGCAAAAGTGATATGGCATTCCAGGCAACGGGCTTCAATAAGACGGTCAAAAATATTTTGTCATTAGCATAGCCCGGGCTATTGGCCCAGTAATGCATGTTAGCGGAATAAGACATGGGGAGCTGGTAAAGCTCAGAATTATTATTCCAGTAGAGATAAGTTTGCCCATGTTTACCCGTTCCTATTGTAATATCAAACCGTTCGGCCAATTCCTCTTTTCCATTTACATAAGCCACCTGGTATAAACCGCCGGCCCGTTTTTCCATTACCGCCCGCTGGCTACTATCAAGTGAAAGAATATTTTCATTTTTTGAAAAACTGCCTTTGATATTTTCTTCGGATGCTGGTGCTGATCCATGATGATGCCGTGTTTCATTGAAAGAATCATAAATTTCCCTGTGGCAGTTCCGGCATGATGCAGTTCCCGCATATTCCTGCCCTTTCAGGTTTTTAATACCTGTCTTTAAAACTTGTTCACTGCCAGTACATTTTGTAAGTGCAGCCACGGCTACAATGATGATAGCGGTAACAATAGCAAGTCGTTTATGTGCAAAGCTGATATTCATGAAGACAGGGATACAATTTAATGAAAATAACCCACTCAAACCAATACAGGTATTGCCACGGAAGCACGTGAAGAAACTATTCCGTGCTTCCGTGGCAAATAGAATTATTCCTCATGCCACTTTTCCGCATTCAGCCTCGTCACTATCCTGAATTGTTAATTATAAATAAAGGAGTTCTTTTTATAATTTTATTAAAAGAACCTGTTTTACATTTAGTATGAATTAAATCTAAAGTATATGCGAACAATAATTCTACGCTCCCTTTTCTTAGCTGTTGTTTGTTTGGTCATTTTCCAGGATTTAAATGCACAACGCGGCCGTGGCCGTTATAACAACAATCGTAATTACCGCAACTACGGGTATAGCAACCGTAATTATGGATATAATAATTACAACAGGTACAGCCCTTACCGGGGCCGTACGATTATCAGCTTTTCATCTCCCCGTGTTATCATTCCATTTGGCGGGGTGAGTTATCATTATTCTTCCGGTTATTATTATCGTCCGTATGGAGGTTATTACCGTTCGGTATTTCCTCCTGTTGGCATTCATATTAATATTTTACCACGGGGTTACCGGACTATTTATGCAGGGCCCGATCCTTATTATTATTACGGAGGTACTTATTACCGTCAAAAGAAAGATGCGAAAGATTATGAAGTGGTGGATGCACCGCTCGGCGCTTCCGTACCGGAACTACCCGAAGGCGCTAAAGTCGTTGTCATCAATGACCAGAAATATTATGAACTCAGCGGTACTTATTATAAAGAAGATATCCGTGACAACAGCGAAATATGGTACACCGTAGTTGGTAAAGATGGTAAATTAAATACCGATGAAATAACTGAACCGGTAGTGGAAGAAGGCCCTGTTGTTGGTGATATCATTGATAAGCTTCCCGACAATTGCCGGACAGTTGTAGTAAGTGGTAATAAATATTTTGTTTCTCCCGATGATGTGTATTATGAAGAAGTGACGGAGCATAATACCCTTAAATATAAAATCGTAGGCAAGTAGTTTAGTTTTGATTTTGAGATATATTTCACGGCCTCCTGCAAAGGGGGCTTTTTTATTTCACGCAAAGGCGCTAAGATTAAATAACTAAGCCGCAAAGAAATTTTTCACTTTGCGTCTTTGCTCCTTCTGTAGCTTTGCGTGAAATAAAATGTCTGAACTGGGATATTTAAGATTTTTAGGATTAATAGGATATCTCTTTCCCAATAATCTCCTATATCCCAACTTATCCCAGTTCAGACAAATAATCTTTCAATCATGACACTCACAACCTACGACCCCATCAAATACAAAACACCCACCGGCACGCAACTCTCCTGCAAAGGATGGATACAGGAAGCCGCTTTACGAATGCTGCTGAACAACCTCAACCCCGACGTAGCGGAAAAACCAGATGAATTAATTGTATACGGCGGCAGGGGAAAGGCCGCAAGAAATTTTGAAGCGTTAGACAACATCATCAAAGCATTAAAAGTATTAGAGAACGATGAAAGCCTGCTCATTCAATCCGGCAAACCCGTCGGCATTTTAAAAACTCATAAAGACGCACCGAGAATATTGATCAGCAATTCCCAACTCGTACCCAAATGGGCCACCTGGGAACATTTTGATGAGCTCGATAAAAAAGGATTAATGATGTACGGCCAGATGACCGCCGGCAGTTGGATATACATAGGATCACAAGGCATCGTACAAGGAACTTATGAAACTTACGCAGCCATCGCTAACAAACATTTCGGCAATCAATCGGAGAGTTCCCCGGTTCCCCCTTTAGGGGGCGGAGGGGGTTCTCTCAAAGGCACCCTCAACGTCACCGCCGGTCTCGGCGGCATGGGCGGCGCACAACCACTCGCCATCACCATGAACGAAGGCGTAGCCCTTATCGCCGAAGTAGAAAAATGGCGCATCGAAAAAAGAATCGAAACAAAGTATTGCGATCTCTGGTTTGAAAACACCGATGATGCCATCGACCGTGCACTCGAAGCCAAAGAAAAAGGCGAAGTCATTTCCATCGCCGTACTCACCAATGCTGTTTGTTTACTGGAAAGATTGATTGAAAGAAACATTGTGCCCGATACACTCACTGATCAAACCTCTGCGCATGATCCGCTTTATGGTTATATACCGCACACAATCAATCTCACGCAGGCTACCATCATGCGGGAGCAGGATCCTCAAAAATATACAGAGCTTGCTTATGCGAGTATTCATCGTCATGTAGAATTGATGGTAGAATTGCAGGCAAGAGGAGCAATTACTTTTGATTATGGCAACAACATCCGTGCAAGAGCATTGGAGTACGAGGCGAAAGTAAATACAGACAGTAATGCACTTCCCAAGGTTCCCCCTTTAGGGGGCAGAGGGGGTTTATTTCCGGGTTTTGTTCCGGCGTATATACGTCCATTATTTTGCGAAGGCAAAGGCCCGTTCCGTTGGGCTGCTCTCAGCGGTGATCCCAATGATATTGCCGTTACGGATGAAACCATCAAACAATTATTTCCATCCAACCATTCCCTGCTGCGCTGGTTACGATTGGCCAAAGAAAAGATCGCCTTCCAGGGATTACCTGCACGCATCTGCTGGCTTGGCCAGGGTGAGCGGGAAAAAGCAGGACTTGCCTTTAATGAATTAGTAAGAGCAGGAAAAGTAAAAGCGCCTATTGTTATCGGCCGCGACCATCTCGATGCCGGTTCCGTCGCCTCTCCCAACCGCGAGACCGAAGCCATGCTCGATGGCAGCGATGCCGTAGCCGACTGGCCTATCTTAAATGCATTGGTCAATACCGCAGGCGGCGCCAGTTGGGTATCGTTGCACCACGGCGGCGGCGTAGGCATGGGCTATAGCATACATGCAGGCATGGTCATCGTAGCCGATGGTACGGATGATGCGGAGCAACGATTAAAAAGAGTATTACGCAACGACCCAGGCATGGGAGTGATACGGCATGCGGACGCAGGCTATGAATCAGCTAAAGAAACTGCGAACACACACAATTTAGATATACATAACAGAATTAGTTAGCCTGCGGAAGTCCCGCCTCAGCGGGGCGGATGCAGGATATGATGTAGCGAAAGATACATTGCGTAAAAATGGATTGGATTTTAAAGACAGATTGAAATAGAATTATCCGCAGGATGCAGTGCATTAGCCAAGCTGTAGTACTACTATCATCGCCTGTTGCGTCGCACTCTTGTACGTTCGGTAATTCTATTCAGCATTATCGCATCATCCCAATGTATATCGGCGGCACGTTCCGTATCTCGAGCTATCGGGCGGCCGAACCTCACAGCCGTGTCATGTGTGCAGTGTAGACGCGGGCGCTAAACAATGAAAACTTTCACTCTTCACAAAACAATACTATGTGGATTGAATATTCTCAACACTATATTATCGAAAGATTGCCATTAAATGGCCTCTTAAAGAATTTCCAAATGACCCTGAAAAAAACAAACCCAACTATCAAAATTCCGAACAAACCCAAGCTTAGTTGTGGAACAGTTTGTTCAAAGGTGGCTGAATTATATCCCTGCTTATCGTTATAAAAGAAAAAGAACAGAGAAAGAAACAGGCATAAAGCCCCGGCTAAATTTAAAATTGGGCCAATCCGGCCCGTTCGTAACTTTTCATTGGAAACAATCAATACACTAATTCCTATTAAGGCTAGTATTGCGTGTATTGCACCATGCGGAAGGGCAAACAACAAATAAATAAGATAGATGCCACCAAAATTTTCACCACTGATCATAATAAATAAAAATGAAAAAATCAGCAGATAGGGATGTGTAATTATTTTTATTGCCTTCATGTTGATTTGGTTTATTAGTTACAGGGGCCATCGCTTTGACCTGCCCATCCGATTATCGGTAAATTCACGTTGGTATTGCCGGCTTGCTTCATCTCCTGCAATTTAACAAATAAATCTTGAGGGGTGTTACTACCGAAGGGAGTAATACTACTGGGTAACTGATAATGTGGGATCGTTAATTGCGATGTAGGTGCGGTAAAATTAAAAACATTCAAAGCCCAATCTGTACAATTATAATCATCAATATCATACTTGACATCAGGGAGAATGCTTTTGATATATTCCAGTCCTCCATTAAACCAGGAAGCAGAGAGGCCGCTTTTGAAGAAGTTATTGTAGGCAACCTTGATAAATATTTTCAGTTGACGAAGAAGGAAGGGAAGCTGGAGTAATAGCAGTCGTTTTTATGGCCGAGCAATAAAATAAACAATGAACTTTTAGTTATAATTCAGCAGCGGTTACGGGCTGACGATTTTCAAAAACCGCCACATCGCCAAGCCGTGGCCGTTGTGTCTCATGCCCGACCACCCAGAAAATCGGAGGATTTGACAGAATTAAATTTTACTTTTGAGTTCTCGATAAAATATTAAAACATGTCAAAGCCATCAAACCCGCCAAAACCCAAAGGGGAAATTAAGAAAAGTTCTAAGACGGAAAAACTTGAAACTGAATTCTTGACAAAATCAGGTTGGCCAAAAACACCAAAAGAAACCATTAAAATGACCATAAATTTTTTTCTAAATTTCTTTCCTTTCTAACCTTCGTATTGATTAGAGGTAGGCTTTATCTAATTTTTTATCTGTGTCATTAGCTCCTATCAAAGGTGTTCGAATAAATAAAAAAGCACACCGTGATTGGTGTTACTTCTTCACCAACCACACTGATAAATAAGTTCATTACGCTTAAGAAATTCATTATAATCCGGCGGCAGGTGGAAGAAAACACCAGCCACGGCATAATTAATAATATATGTCACACATCTACTAATATGAACACCAAATTAAAAAAACCTCTTGCGATAGTTTTGATTTTAATTTCTGGACTAGCATCCTGGCTCGTAGCCACGGTCAACGTTCCGATTGGCAAAATGGAAATGGGTGCTCTTCTCAACTTATTTGGCCCACCTATTATTTTAGCCGGATCCATTATTGTTTTTCTATTAATCGATTGGAAGTTCCCTGGTATTAGATTGTATAATGTATCTGCACTTTGCTTAATAAACATTGTATTTGGGATATACATTCGTAATTGGAGTATTAGTCAACTTAATTAAATGTTTACTTTTCGCCATTGTGAGTGTTCGAATAAATAAAGAAACACGCCGTGGTTGGTGTTTGTTCTTCACAAATCACAGTGATGATAAAGTATCTTCATTACGTATAAAAAATTCTTTATAGTCTGGGAGGGTAGCAGATTTTTTTTTAGGACGATACAAAATTTTTTCAGGACGATACATCGTTTTCGGAACTGCTTCGGTGGTTGAAGCGACTGCGCTTGTGGTTTTTGTTACTGCGTCGGTGGTAGGAGCGACTGGGGTTTTGGTTGGAGTTACTGCGCTTGTGGTTTTTGTGACTGCGCCGGTGGTAGGAGCGACTGGGATTGTGGTTGAAGCTACTGCGCCAGTGGTTTTCGTGACTGATCCGGTGGTTATGGCTACTGATCTTGTGGTTTTCGATACTGCTCCAGTGGTTGTGGCTACTGCGCCAGTGGTAGAAGTCACTGTTCCAGTGGTTTTCGTGACTGATCCAGTGGTTCGAGCTACTGCGCTTGTGGTTCTCCGGACTGCGCCGGTGGTTGGAGCTACTGCTCTTTTCGCCATTGTGGAAGGTAGAATAAATAAAGAAACACGACGTGGTGTAATTTCGGTCAATACCTGAACGGCAGGTGCACTGAGTTTTTAAAACATATAGAAAAATAGCAAATGAAACAACCTCTCTTATTTCTTTTGGCTGTAACAAGTTTGTCAGCTTGTAACAATAAAGCTGAAGATAAAAATGCTGAAACGTTGGTAAAGGCAGACACAATCGTAAAGACAATATCTCAAAAACCTGATTCAGTAGATAACCCTGAACTTGCAGCGATAGCTGCTGAGAGAGAAAATTCATTAAAGGCGGAATTTAAAAATTTCAAGATCTATACGATAACTGACACCATCAAGGCCGATTTTAACGGGGACAAAATTTTTGATCTTGCATATTTCACTCACGATAACAAAAAAGAGATATACATCATCGACGGAAAAACAAAAACCGCAACAAAGGTTGGGCTTGACAAATCTTTTGGTGATATGGGAACTGATTTTGATTGGGTTGATTTTTGGGGTACAATAAATGACCCTGAGACTTATGATGCGGTTGTAAAAGACGATGAAGTAGTTGGCGCCAGAAAGGCTAAGCTAAAAAATATTTCCTTGTTTGTTAGAAGGGATGAAGTAGGAGGGGGAGTAATTACTTTTAAAAATGGTAAATATATCTGGGTTCATCAATCGGATTGATAAAGTAATGTAACATAGTTACAAGCCGTGTTGGTGTTGTTCTTTACTAACCACAGTGATGGATAAAGCATTTTCATTGCGCTTAAGAAATTCATAATAGTTTGGTCATATTTATGAAAGCACTTATAATTCATAAATCAAAAAAGAAGGTTCTCATTTACCTGGTACTTTCCACAGTTCTTTTGGGCTTCATAGTTTATCTATTCGCTACAGGTGAAATGAAATATTCTAAAGGGAATTCATTTTATTGGATTGGAATAGTTTTAATAGGGCTAGTTACTCTTTATTTTATTTATGACTTTATTGACAAAACCCCTCTGTACAAAATTACAAGTGAAGGGATATATAAAGGGCATAATAACAAGGGCATTCTTTGGACAAGCTTATCAACTTTTGAATGTAAAACTATTTACGGCAGATATGTGTCTTCAAAAATTGCAATTCTATATAATAAAGAAGGCAATGAAGTTTTTACCATAGATATCACATTTACCGATATTTCTTTGGAGAGATTGGAGAAAATACTAAAAATAAAATTAAGGCAAAAAGGGTGTTGAGTAAACACCAGGCTGAAAAGTATAACGATGAAAAAAATAATAATTATTAACGGGAATAATTTTACGGATATAGAAAGTTTTTATGATGAAATAGATCGTGTATTAACAAAAGACCTGGACTGGAAAACCGGCCATAATCTTGATGCATTTAACGATTTATTACGAGGTGGGTTTGGAGTTTATGACTATGAAGATCCTGTAAAACTAATATGGACAAATTTTTTAGATAGCCGTAACTATTTAGGGCAAACATTTATAGATAGACTAGTTGAAATTATAAATTATCACGATCACATTGAATTCGCTACGACAGATTAAGCAGCACGTCTGCCCGATATTCATTGGGGTGCTGAATAATTGCTAGTAGTCCCGATGGCTATCGGGATCATGCAGTACAACAGTGCGACGCAACAGACGATGATAGTCCACAGGATGCTGCGCATAGCACTCCAGCTTATTAAATAATAATTTATTTTCTAACACATGCAATAATCATTGGCTTCAACTTTTGTAACTTTAACCGGCAATTCTAACAAAATATCTTCTATGAATAAATTTAAGTTTGCCGTGATACTGTTATTATCGGTGATTTGCGGATGCTCGGGTTTTAAACATAGTGCGGCAAAAGATAAAGCTGAAAATTATTACCAAAAGGCCTTGAGTATCCTGCAAGCAACAACACATAATGCTTTATCTAAGTCGCTTTCAAACCAGGCTCTGCATTATATAGACACTGCGATATCTCTTTATCCTTTTGAATCCAAATATTACAGGGTAAGGGGAACGAGCTATTATCATCTGAAAGAGTATGATCTGGCTATATCGAATTTTACACAAGCATTGAAATTAGATTCTACAAATTCTCTTGCCTGGATGAATAGGGCCATCACATTTGAAAATACAGAGAAATATTCCCTGGCGGAACAAGATTACCTTAAAGCCCTGCAATATGATAGGAAATCAGCCACGATATATTTTAACATGGGGTTATTATATGATAAATGGGGAAAAGATAATTTGTCTTTGCTTGCATATGATCAGGCGATTAAAATTGATCCAAAGAATGAAAGCGCATATTTAAATCGTGGGGAGGCGAATTTGGAAAATGGCTCGTATTTAAATGCGATTTCCGATTTTAATATTATACTATCCCTTGACTCTGCACACAAGTTGGCGTACAATAACAGGGGGCTTTGCAAATATTATTTAAACCAATATGAAGATGCAATTATTGATTTTAAGAAAGCTTTGAGCTTGAAATTAGACGATTCATTTTATGAAAATTTTGATACGGATAAATATTCATACAATAATATCGCTAACTCATATTTTGGACTTGGAAATATTAAAGAAGCCTGTATCTACTGGAATATGGCTATTCAAAAAGGCTATAAGTATAAAAAGGAATGGAAAGCTGTATTTCATATAGATGACCCGAATGAATTGTTGGCAAAGTACTGTAAGTAAATATCCCCAATGCCCCGTTGTGTGTTTCCATGCAAGGGAAAAGAAAAGAAATTTGACGACTGTAGAATGTATGATCGATATTAATCAGAGTGTTATCCCGACAGGCGTCGGAACCTTCGGCAAAAATGCTGAATAGTAAACAGGAAGTACAAGTGTGCGACGCAACGAAGCTGATAGTAGCACTACAGTTGACTAAATAAATTATACTAAAAATATTTCCCATGGGTAAATTAGCGGAAATTAAAACCAAACAAACTTCGGCCAGCGTAACTGATTTCATTGCTGGCATCGCAGATGAACAAAAGCGTAAAGACACCCACGTTATAGTGAGCTTATGGAAAAAGCTACAAAAGAAAAGCCAAAGATGTGGGGTAGCTCAATGATTGGATTTGGAAATGTAAGATATAAAAGTCCCGCCAGTGGCAGGGAAGTCGATTGGTTTAAAATTGGTTTTTCACCGCGCAAGGCTAATTTTTCATTACACCTTATCGATTTGCAACGCCATGCGGAGGCGTTTAAAAAGCTAGGTAAGTTTAAGACTGGCACCGGTTGCCTTTATATTAATAAGCTGGAAGATGTCGATGTAAAAGTTTTAGAAAAGATGATTATCGCGGCGGCGAAATAGTTTATTCGAAGCCTGTTGCAGTTTTTGCTAAACGGAAAAGAAAAGAATTGGAAGCCAAAGAAAATGTCAGAGCATTTAAAAAAGCATATCGCAAGGTTCGTTAAAAACAGTGAGAAGGATTATGCTGCAATCCTGGACTACTTTAAAGTTATTGAAGTTCCTAAAAAGAAAAATTTATTAACTGAAGGAAAAATTTGCAAGTCCAACTATTTCGTTAGTAAAGGTTGTTTGCGATTATTTTTTATCAATGAGAAGGGAGTTGAGCAAACCATACAGTTCGCATTAGAAAATTGGTGGCTTGCGGACTACACTTCATTCTCATCGCAGAAGCCTTCCGGCTTTTATATACAGGCCGTTGAAAAATCCGAAGTAGTGGCGCTGAATTTTTTAGCACAGGAAAAAATGCTGCATCAATTTCCTCAAATGGAAAAATACTTCAGGTTGGTCCATCAAAGGGCGCATGCGGCATACCAATTCCGGATTAAAGGTTTATATAGCGTGTCAAGGGAAGAGCTTTATCACAAGTTTAATAAGCTTTACCCGGAATTTGTGCAGCGGATACCTCAATACCTGTTAGCTTCTTTTTTAGGATTTACGCCTGAATACCTAAGCGAAATAAGAAAGAAAAGAATTTCTTAAACCAGTTTAAGGAAACCAGGCAATAGTGAGCGGTAGCTTTGACCCATTAAAATAAAAAAATGGAACAAAGAGTAAACATTCAAGAGTCGCAATCCGAAGCATGGAAGGCGCTGTATAATTTAGCGGTCATTTTAAACAAATCTAACCTCTCACCAATACTTAAACACCTGGTAAAAGTGCGGACTTCGCAAATTAACTCATGCGCTTTCTGTATTAATATGCACACCAAAGAAGCTTTAAAAATTGGAGAAACACAGCAGCGGTTATTTGTATTAAGTGCCTGGAGAGAAACAACCCTTTTTACGGACGAGGAAAAAGCGCTTCTTGCATTGGTAGAAGAAGTAACCTTGATCCATCGTAACGGAGTTTCAGACGATACCTACAAAGCCGCTGAGAAATTTTTTAATGCTGAAACGATTGGTGAAATAATTATGTCAACCGTTTTAATGAATGCATGGAACAGGATTGCAGTAAGTACGCATATGCAGCCTGGCGATTAAATCCTCTTTAACGTTATTGACGTTACCGGAGCAAACTTTAATCTGGGAGCACATTCAATTCATTTATCTGGTCTTTATAATCGGAAGGGAGCAGGATCTTTTTCAGCATCCAGTCCATCTTCATCAGCCTGCTGACTTTGTATACCGGCACTACCGGTGTAAGCAAAGAAAAACTACTGAAATGCAACAGCTCTTTCACTCTTTGGGGAACTACTAATTTTTGACCTTCGATCAATACCTTGAACCGCATGGCCCCAAGGTGCTTTTTATATTGTTTAAAAAGATCAGCGGTGTATTCACTCTTTTGCAGGTCTTCCATTAAATGTGACTGGCGTACAGGCAACCATTCTGTATAGGTAAGTGGCAGTTCTTTCAATCCCATCCTTGCGCCAAGACGATAAAAAACATCGTACACATCTTGCTTTTCTTGATCGCTTAATTTTTTTTCGAGCAGCTCGTAGGCTGCGATGGAATAATGGATGAGCATGAACAATACATCACGGTAAGCCCAGTCGGGAATGTTAGCGCCACGGCCTTGTTCCACCGCGGTATGTATTTGCCGTATGGTATCGATTGCTTTATTGGCATCATCTTCTGATGAAAAGACAATCATTCTTGCATAACGCACGGTGGAGAATAACCGGCCTATTGGATCGGCGGGCAACTTGCCGGTAAAGTAAAGCCAGTCGACGGCTTTGTTAAGGGCAAATTCCGCAGCGGCGCCTGCAAAAATAAAAAGGATGGTGTCGCTCTTGCCCCAGATCTTCCTAACGACGGAATTTTTTTCAACGAAGGCTTGCATAAGGTTTAATTACTTGTACTAAGTTACATAATAAGTCAATGCAGGTCTAAGTGATCTTTTTATCCTATAATGAAAGAATAGTAAATTTAACAAGTCCAATCACAATGATGCAGGTGCAAGGAACTTATAGATCGGATTAACGTAGTATAAACTCAATATGGATAAACAAGTCAGGCCACTTCCTATTTTTACCTGTATTGCGTGGATGGTAATTGCTTTACAAGGGTTAATGTCCTGCCGGGATAACCAACCATCAAAAGAAAAAACCGGCCTGCGCAAAGACAGCGCATATTATCAGCAAAAACTACCTGTAAAGGTTCTCAAGCAAAAATTGACAGACTCTCTTTACCGTTTTTCGGAGATATCTGAATTGGTATTGAAAGGCAGCGATGATAAATATGTGTTGCTGATCAAAGAACTGAACGGAATTAAAACAGGCATTATTGCTATTAATGATTCGGTCATGTACCTTTTTCAAAAAACCAATAAAGCCTGGCAGCAAACAGACAGCATACCATTTAATACTGATGTATTCAACTATACCGAAACTGAATTAAATGGCGATCATAATTACGATTTTATAGTATATGGTTTTCCCAATATGCATGGCCAGTGTGAGCCCTATGTTTTTATAGCCGACAGCAGCGGGGCCTTGCATTACCGCGATGATATTCACCAGTATAATATCGAATTTGACAGTGAAAGGGGGCTCGTAAAAAGCTACTATATTGGTGGTGCGTTTACGATTGTCGATAAAGAATATTATCGCTGGGAAAATGACTCTTTAATCCTTGTTCGGGGCGTGGAATTTGTTCCGCCTACCGGGGCAGAAAAGCCAGTTACTATTTTTTATACTCTTAAAAACGGGAAACGTTACGATTACAAGAAAGTTCTTGATCCGAAAGTGTTGATTTATGATACTGCTTTGTGGAAGTTTCGATGATAGGAAATAAAAGTCGTTTGAATTATTCTCCGTCCCCGGGCACGCTGTTTTTCTTTAACTTTAGAATATAAATTATTCTTATGGGCATTATCGTGGGTATCCGAAAATTACTGCGGCTTGATAAAGAAATTATCACAGTGCCGGATAAGGATTTTTTTGATGCGGTCGGTTTGTATATTATTGAAAGAAAAGAGTTCATGAAGCCTGTTAATTGCGGTTGTTTCGGATGCGAGCCTATTGAATTCCATTTAGTGAATGAACTTACCTGCCCTGATCTTCACTTTCCCGGCGACTTGCATCCGCACACAGGATTTCATGCCTGATTTTCTCAATTTGGTAGCAGTGCAACGGGCTATAGTAAAATAAATTTAAAAATTGAAACAATGAAGATGTTCTATGGGCTATTTTTTGTCTTATTGGGGCCAGTTATGACAACGTTCTCTCAAAGTGATACAGCCATAAAAGAAAAATATTTATCAATATTTGATAAAATAGCTAACGGTGTCAAAGAATATAAATTAGACACTTCATTTGCACCTGTTGATAAGATCACAAAAAAAATAGTTGAATTGAGAAGTCTCAAAGGCGGGTTTAATATAAATGAAGCTATTGATTACAAACTTGAAGAAGACAAGCAAAAAGGTGATGCCCCTGTTTCAGAGATGTCGAAGTTTACGGAATTTATGAAGACAGGTAATGGGAAAAAATGGTTAGATAATGCTGTAGTATGGATATACCGTCAGCATTTTACTTATAAAGAATTGAAGCAATTGGTAAAATTTTATAAAACACCAGCAGGCCGAAAGATGTCAGGCGCCTTTCCTGTGGTGATGATGCAATCATTGGCTGCGGCGGAAATGATTAAAGAGGGTTACTCAAAACAGTAATCCGCAGTACACGATATAGTAATACTATCCAAACTTCTCAAAAAAGGAACAAACAGCTTATCAATGATATAAATAAAAATGGCGTCCTGTTGAATAAGGTTATCTTGTCCTTATGAAATACATGATCCATTTTTACGTCTTATTCTTCTCATTGCCTGCCACTGCGCAATATGTGTCCGCTTATTATAAAGACGGTACACCAAAATTATCCGCGGCCATCAAAGCGGAGGAAGCCAGGAACAGGGAAAATAGCAGTGAAGCAGGGTTTAATTCCGGCGGCAGTGGTGGCGGCACAAGTCGTGCTTTCCGCAAACAGGTACGGGAAGTAAAAGCGGACATGAAAAAAGCATCCGCGGCATCAAAGAAAAAATTAAAAAGTTTTGATATAGTAGCGCCGTTGATTTATTATCCTGGGTTAGGAGTAGGGATAAGGGCGGTAAAGAAAGATAATAAATGGGGTTTTGTTGATATGTCGGGCGACCTGGTATATGATAACTTACCGTTGGAGTATGATGATTACAGGATCGCTCCTTCTTTATTGATGGCTGTTAAAAAAGAAGCGCATTGGGGCTTTATTAATTCCAATGGAGCTGCGATGATTCCTTTTGAATTCGATAATGTCATTACTGGTTTTAATGATCTATTGTCGTTACATAAAGGAACGGCGATGGTGGTAAAAGATGGACGCCAGTTTGAAATTGATGAGAATGGAAATGATATCACAGCAAAAACAATGGTGTTGTCCGATAGTGTAGTGGTAACAACTCAAACAGGGCCTGCTCATTGGATGGTAGTGAACCTGAATGTAAATTGTTTTCGCAATGGTGATATGATCCCTGAAGCAAAGACGAGAGAAGAATGGGAAAAAGCAGGTGAAGAAGGAAAGCCATGCTGGTGCTTTAATAATTATGATGCAGCCAACGGAATAAAGTATGGCCGCTTATATAACTGGTACGCTGTATCGGACAGCCGTGGACTGGCGCCTGCCGGGTTTCATATTCCTACTGACCAGGAATGGTTGTCGGTAATTGATCTGAATGGTGGAATGACAGCTGGCTACAACGGGTTGCGAATGGAAACAGGATGGTTTACTCCCGGTGCCAATACACTTGGATTTGGTGCATTGCCCGGCGGCGCCCGGTTTGGTTCTTCATTTTTCGATCCTACTGATATCGCATGTTGGTGGACAGCCACAGAAAAGGACAAGGGAAACGCAGTTTGTTATGATCTCCGTCATCTTCACGGGGTAGAAAAATACAGTTATAATAAAGCGTATGGAATGTCGGTACGGTGCGTTAAAGACTGAGTGGAATTATTTTTCATCGCCCTGGTTGGTTAGTTCACGAATCTTATTGCAAAAAGTAACGTTCCGGCAGTAGTTTGCAGTTAACTAAATCAACAGTATGAAAGTCTTCAGGCCAATAATTATATCACTCTTTTTCGCAGTCCTGTTCATCTTGTCTTCCTGGTTATTAAAAGGAAAAGCATCCGCAGCCTGAGTGAGTGGCGCTGTTTACACGATATGGTTTTGTTCTTTTCTCCTTGGTTCCTTACGCCGCAGCAGGTGTCAAACTGTTAACCGCTCCCAGCCTTAGTGCCTGTTGCCTTCTCTCTTCGTGTTCCTTCCTGTCTTCATGACTTCGGGGTTCACTTTTTTTGTCTTCCTGTTAAATAATAACTTTCTTTTCAAGAACCTTCCGCCTGTATTATTGTTGTAAATTGCTCAGCGACGAAATATTCTTCGCATTATTAATAATAAATCAACAATCAATACGATGATTAAGACCAAAGCTTACGCCGCTCAAAACGAAACGGCTCCCCTTGCACCATGGACATTTGGCAGGAGAGAAGTGGGGCCTCATGATGTGCAGTTCGATATTTTATTTTGCGGGGTTTGTCACTCCGATCTTCACCAGATAAAAAACGATTGGTTCCCCGGTATATTCCCGATGGTTCCCGGCCATGAAATTGTAGGCCGCGTGGTGAAAGTGGGTGACCATGTAAAGAAATTTAAAGTGGGTGATATCGCCGGCACCGGTTGCATGGTGGACTCCTGTCAGGTTTGTGAAAATTGTAAACGTGACCTGGAACAATATTGCCTGGAAGGCAGTACCCAGACTTATAACAGTTATGAACGTAATGGAAAAACGCCAACTTATGGTGGTTATTCCAATACGATCGTGGTGCGGGAAGAATTTGTATTGCATATCTCCGATAAATTAGATCTCGCTGCTACGGCGCCGTTATTATGTGCCGGCATCACCACTTATTCTCCCTTGCGGCATTGGAAAGTGGGCAAAGGCCATAAGCTCGCAGTGCTGGGACTTGGCGGCCTGGGACATATGGGAGTGAAGTTCGGTGTGGCATTTGGCGCTGAGGTTACCGTGTTAAGCACCTCACCCAAAAAAGAAGCGGATGCAAAAGCATTAGGCGCACATCATTTCGTGGTGACAACTGACCTGGCCCAGGTAAAGGCTGCGAGGGGAACATTGGATTTTATTTTGGATACCGTATCAGCGCCGCATGATTTCAATATGTATCTATCTTTATTAAAGACCGATGGGATACATATTTGCGTTGGTGTGCCGCCGGAACCTGCATCGATAGCAGCGTTCAGTTTACTCGGTGGACGTAAAAGTTTAGCCGGTTCGGGTATCGGTGGTATAAAAGAAACACAGGAGATGCTGGATTTTTGTGCAGCTAATAATATCGTTTCAGACATAGAGATCATAGATATAAAAGATATTCAGACGGCTTATGACAGGATGGTGAAAGGAGATGTTCGTTACAGGTTTGTGATTGATATGGCGACATTATAATTTATCCTTTAGTAATTTCCCGTAAGGGTGCAAAGAGTGTATGAGCTGTTGAAATGCCTATACACTCTTTGTGTATTTAAAGAAGACATTGTTTCATAATGAAAGGCCAAAGCTCACTCCACCCCAGCGATGATAGTGACCTGTGCTAAACTCTTTAGTGAGATAAGATTGCGTATAAGAAAGAAACAAGTTTTTAAAACTTACGATCACACCGGCGTCTGCCTGGAAAGTGATGCGGGAAATATCTTTGGCCGGAATATGATAAGGACTTGTGCGGTTAAACAGGCCACCTTGTAAACTGGCATCAAAGCCAATGAAATGAACCCTGCTTTGGCCATAAAAATAATATTCTGCTTTGCGATGCGGGTTAGCTGACGAAGAAAATCGTTTATTAAACCTGCCGGTCATAAAATTAAAGCCGCCACTTACTTTATCATTCAATGTTCCCGCTCTTGCTTCTGCTGTGCTGTTGAGCAGGAAATGAGTACCATCTCCGAATAACTGCTTTTCATATTGCAAACGATAATTGATTATGATATCATTTCTTATTTGATGCTGCCAGCCATGTGGTAACGGGTTCTTCAACCAGCGATGGATACCTGTTTGTATTTCTTTTCCCAAGGCCGCCTGGCCCATAACGCCAATACTGAATGCTGTTGAGATTTGCCGGCGGTGCACATCATCAGCCTGGATTGAAAAAGTAGTTAAAGAAATATTGGCATCGAAAGGCCGGTCGCCATATAAAATATTATCACTTTTTATAGTGGTGGGAGTGTAGCCAAATAAATTGACCGTTATTCCATATTGTGCTTCGGTGCTAAAAAGAGTGTATAAAAGTTTTGCGGGCAGAAATTTTTTTATACCGGGATGTACATATTCTAACGTAATACCCTGTGTATAGTATTCATCTGATTTGGTGAAATAATCATTATCGTAATGAAAGCGAAAATAGCGGGGTGCATTGATGTTCCTGAAAGTGGAAGTGTTATCAATAAGCTGTGCACACGCTATCAATCCAAAATGAAAGCCAATGCCAATTAAAAGTATTTTTTTCACAGTAAGATATACGGAAAAAAGCAACCGGCGGATTAGTCATTTTGCAGTGATTGTTTAACCATTGGTTTCGTAAAAGTGTAAGCCCACCAGATCAACAAAATTTGTAACGGTAATCTTATTATTGAAAGCCATAACAAGGAATTATTTTCTTTCCAATAGTTCAGCATCATCTGTACATTGGCAGGGAACACGGCAATAAGAAAAACAATAAGGCCGTATGCAGCGATACGTCTTGTCGGTATAAAAACTAATAGCAATGCAATTATTATTTCCAGTAAGCCGGTTATAAAAACGAGTTCTTTATGCCAGCCTATCCATGGCGGCATTATTTGTATATAATATTGCGGGTGTATAAAATGATTTATTCCTGCCGCCAAATAGAGCAACACCATGAGGTAAAGGGAAATTTTATACATGCGTAAATGTAATTCATCAGCGATATTGATGGAGCTTAGAATAATTATTAATTAGTAATTATTGTTGCAGAGAGCCTCACCTGGCCTCTCCTGAAGGAAAGGAACAGCGCACAGCCATTGCTTTTTGGAAAATTTGATATAATAGAACTTTTCTAAAATGCTGAATAGCGAACAGGAAGATGAACGGAGCGTCGCAACAGGCGATGCTAGTAGTACTACAGTTGGACAAATAATAAAAATTTGTCGGGTGAATAAAAAGATCAAAACCCGGAATAACAGCCCTCGAAGTTTATCCATTCTTTCTCGATTTTACTCGAATGTTATATTCTATTAAAAACTCATGTAGCACACTGGCTATCGTTTGATTTACATTGATAATTTTTTTTCAGCTTTGTTACAATACAGAAGCACAAAGTGTTGCAACCTTCGCCGGGTCACTTGAGTCAATAGTTCGATGATTTTTTAGTTTTAATAAGATAACTATGTACAGGTATTTGTGTGATCATGTCAGCAGCATACATTATAAACTCCAAATAGGATTTTATAATTTGCCTTCCCTTATTGAAAATTGCATTAAACCGTCCCCTTACCGAGACCTATGTATAACATACTGATAGTTGATGATAATAAAGTGGCGAGGTCCATGCTTTCTGACATGCTCAAGAAGATGGACGAAGTGCAGGTGGCCGGGGAATTCGAAGATGCCCTTTCCGCTGTATCCGCTATTAAAAAAAGCCAGGTGGATATTCTTTTCCTGGATGTGGAAATGCCGGGCATGTCGGGCCTGGAACTTTTGAAGGTGCTTCCCGAAAAACCGCTTACTATACTTGTTACAGCCCAACCATCTTATGCAGTTGAAGCATTTGAATTGAATGTGATGGATTACCTGGTGAAACCATTTGCTGTTTCAAGGGTGATCGCCGCAGTGGAAAGGGCGATTGAATTGCTGAAAGAGAAAAAAGCAAAAGCGACTACAGCAGACAGTGAATATATATTTATTAAAGACCGGAAAACGATCAGGCAAATCCGTTTGAAAAATATTTTATGGCTTGAAGCAAAAGGCGATTATGTGAAAATAGCCACTACGGAAGGCAACTACACTATTTATACTACGCTGGGCCAATTAGAAGAAAGATTGTTGGGCAATGAGTTTGTTCGTATTCACCGCGGCTATATCATACCGGTAAACCGTATTGATTATATCGAAGACGGCACGGTGTATATACAGGGCAATCCCTTGCCTGTATCTGAAAACCGCAGGAATGGTTTATTAAAACATGTGCGGTTGCTGTGACCCGGCCGTATTCAATAAACAGGTATGAACAAACGCATCGGGTATTTATTCTGGATATTATTACTGGCATTCGGGCTGATGTTTCTTATCGCCGCCGCACAAGTATTGGCGAACCGAAATATTAATGGCCTGGTGAAAGGCAACAAAGAAGCTGCTATTACATTCACGATCAATAACCGTTTACAAGACCTTATTAATCTTTCTTTTGAATTGGAATCAAAAATTTCCAGTGTTGAAAAACCAGTGAATTACCGGGCCTCTCTTATTGATTCGCTGAACGTGCTGGGATATAATATATCTGTATTAAAAGAAGTGGACCTGGCGAAGGAAGCCGTGCAAAAATTTAACCAGCTTAACCAGTTTACCAATCGCCAGTTAAACATCAGCACACAGGCGCTCCAATTATTAAAGGATGGGAAAAATAATGAGAGTAAAAAAATCATAGATTCTTTGCGCATGCTCCGGCTGACAGACAGCATT
Source organism: Chitinophagaceae bacterium (assembly GCA_037200685.1). Classification (GTDB taxonomy): domain Bacteria; phylum Bacteroidota; class Bacteroidia; order Chitinophagales; family Chitinophagaceae; genus JAJKIP01. The sequence continues at coordinate 60,085 of JBBCIG010000007.1, read as the reverse complement.
TATTCTTCTGCGCTGGCTATAGAAAAATTCCTGGAGAAAGACCTGCAAGCCACTTTTGATAATAATACAAAAGTTTCTTCACGCCTGTCTGCTTATAATAAAATACTGGCGATATTGGCTGTCGGCGCTATTTTTATTTTAGGTACTATCATCATCAACAGGCATATAAAACAACAGCAATTGATCGCCGCCCTTGAAAAAGCAAAAACGGATGCACAACAATTGTCGAAAATAAAAGACCAGTTCCTCGCCAATATGAGCCATGAGATCAGGACGCCGCTGAATGCAATAACAGGCTTTAGTAAAATTCTGTCACAAACACCATTGAACCCTCAACAACAACAGTATACCTACCTTATCAATGGCGCCAGTAATAACCTTATTCATATTGTAAATGATATTTTAGATATATCCACTATTGAAGCGGGAAAACTCAGGATCGATCAAAGAGAGTTTAGTATTGAAAATGTGCTGCAAACAGTGGAGAATATGTTTTCCAATATAGCGCAGCAAAAGAACTTGAATTATTCACAGCATATAGAAGAATCTATTCCTTCGAATGTAAAAGGGGATCCCGACAGGCTGCTGCAAATAATAGTAAACATAGTGGGCAATGCCATTAAATTCACAAAAGCGGGTGCTGTGCGTACTGTTGTTTCAAAAGAAAAAGAGGAAGCCGGTAAAACATGGATAAAATTCAGCGTGAGGGATACAGGGCCCGGCATTCCAAAAGATAAACAGCAAATTATTTTTAAGCGATTTGAACAGATGGAAGGAAATGATGATGCTATAAAAGGAACAGGCCTGGGATTAAGTATTGCAAAAAGCATTACAGAATTAATGAACGGGAGCATTCATGTTGACAGCGAACTGGGAAAAGGTTCTGTATTCAGCGTTGTACTTCCTTTTAATAATGTAGATGATCCTTCACGTACTTCCGTACCAAAAGAACTACCAAACCAGGCTGTTGTGTATGAAGATGCCAGTGTATTGCTGGTAGAAGATAATAAAGTGAACCAGCTTCTTATGGAACATGCGTTGGCGAATGCAGGCCTTCGTATAGAAACGGCAGGCAACGGAAGGGATGCCGTTGAACTTATAAAACAAAAAAAATACAATCTTATACTGCTGGATATTCAGATGCCGGTAATGGATGGTTATGAAACGATCGATGTAGTAAGAAACAAGATAAAGGACACAACACCTGTCATCGCCATGACGGCTTATGTATCACCGGGAGAAAAACAGAAATGCCTGGATGCCGGGATGAACGGCTATCTTTCAAAGCCGGTGGATTTTCCCGCTATGCATTCATTATTGGGAGAATACCTGGTTGTTAAAAGTGAAGGGAAAAAAATACACTCAACTATTGAATCCGGGCAGGTAGATTTTTTACTGGAGTTGACAGGCGGTGATAAAACTATGGCTAAAAAAATAGTAGAGAATATTATAACAGAAATACCCGGTGCGATAAAAAAGTTACAAGCATCCAAACAAAAAAATGGCCGGGCCGAATTGAAAAGTACGCTGCACTATTTGGTATCTACTTTTTCGCCGCTAGGCGCTGGTTCCTCTGTGATGCAAAAGATCCAATACATGCGGGAAAACCAAAAAACGGCAGCGGATGATAATAGTTCTTTATTGGTAGATGAATTAATAGAAGAGATTGGCAGTTTAGAAGAAAAACTACATGCAACTGCAACCACAATAAATGAAGAAGTATGAACAGTGGCATCATAAATATCAATTGGAAACAAGGCAAAGCGCTTTACCTGGCGCTTTGGCTGGGAGCTGCTATGACTATCCTCATCATCGCAACAGGTGCTGACAATACATTTACAACAAAGCAACTTTTTAAAAAAGAGGCCATGGCGCCTTCAGAAGCTTCGGACGAAGCGATCAATGACCTGTTGTTGTCTGTTGACGAATTGAACATCGCGGAGAAAAATTCATTCATTAATCTTTATCTCAAACCAAATGAACATGCCCGCGTGCAATTGAATGTGCAGGATAGAAGAGATAGTTTTTACAGGCAGATACTTAACCGCAGGCTCTCTAGATTAGAAAACCGTAAAAGGAACGAGGACTTTTCAGTAAAACCCGTCCCCCAATAAAGCTATCCCATGAAAAACACTAATTATTTTTTTATTATCGTCATTTTTCTTTCTGCTTGCGGAACGCAAAAAAAAATAGAAGACACCAGGCAAATACTCGATGCATCGAAAATGCAACAGCAACAGGAAAATGCCCGGATAGATTCTCTTTCAAAACGGGTCAACGACATATTAAAACAAGGAAAGATCGACCAGCACATTGATACGGTGATACAAAAAAAGCTGGATGCCTATGTAAAAAAACTCGACGTAGCAAAAGATAAAACAGAAGGGATAGACAGCCTGATCAACCAAAAAAAGGAGTTTAGGGAAAATTATAAATCATTTGTGTTACCGGCGCTTGATTCATTAAAACAATCAAATGCCAGCTATGCGGAAAGAATGAAGCTGTACCTGATGATGGAGAACATGCTTGATATCGCCAACTATAACCTGTATGATCTCGCCGCTTTTTTCGGGCCGGGGAAATATATTATTCCCATAGACAAGATCGGCCTCGCCGAGCAATCTTTTTCACCGATAGTGGATTCATTAATGAAATTTTCTAATCGTTACAGCGAAATTCCTAAAACAGCAACTCTCGTTATTCTTGGCTTTGCGGATGAAACAGGTTTTTCAGATGATACCAACCTGCTGGATACCCTAAGAGCATTGGCCGGTGACCCTAATGCTTCCAAAAAAGAACTTAACCTGAAGTTATCAGAACTGCGGTCGAAAGAATTGATCAAGCGCTTAATGCAGGCGCTTATTACGAAAGCATCTTCGTATAATAACTATCAGAACCTTCGTATAGAATATATTGGCCAGGGCAAAGGCGAGGCATTGCCGCTTCCCACCATCAGTGATTATTCGACCGACGACCCCCGTCGCAGGATCGTTTTATGTTACTGGATCGTTCTTCCTGATTAAGGCTCCTGGCCTTTATCGTACAAATCGCCCTTCTTAACGAGCACCCCCGCCTATCCGGCGAATAAACTCCCAAACCGTACAAGCACCTGCTATTTTTACATCGTTGTTTTACAATTGCTCTTTGACATCGCTGCAGCGCTAAAAATATCACGGAAACCTTATCCAATGAAAGTCCAATATCTTTTGAAAAAGCCAATGTCTTTTGCCCGTTAATAATCCGTATCCAATATTCAACGTCCAATATCCTTTAAACCTTTTCATAAGTTTTTAATACCAGAATGATCCTTATCCTATGTAAAGTCCAGTATTCCTGTGAAAAACCATTTTTTAAAAGCTATCCAATACTGAATAAACCGTCCATTGTCCGTTGATGATCCGTATCCAATTAAATCCAATATCCTTTTAAACCTTATAAGTTTTAATACCAGAACGATCCTTATCCTATTACTAAATCCAATATCCTGTTTATCACCAATCGAATATCCTGTGAAAAACCATTTTTATCCAATGATGAACCAGGTCTATTTTTTTACAAGCCATTACATTCAACCCGTTTTTGATCCGTACCTAAACAATCCTTTGTCAAACTAAAAACAGAAAAAGATGAAACACCCGAACCAGGTGAAGTTCACCCATCGCAAACCCATCGCCATCCAAAGCACTATCACACTGCACGAGTTAGTTGAACAGTTAACTGTAAACAAACTTCCGGCTGCCATTCATCGCCAGAATATTATTATGAATAATGTTCACCCTGCCCTGGAAATATTCGCAGACGAGCAGCAGGTAGCTATGGTATTGGGTAACTTGCTGAACACCATTATCAGCTATACCAGCAATAGCTGTATTCGCATTTCCGCCAAAACTTTTGGTAATGTAACGATACTGCACCTAAGGGAACACAGCCGGTTAAACAATCCGCAATTTATCAGTAGTTTGTCAGACATACAGGAAATGGCGGAAGAAATTGGCGGCAGCGTCAATGTAACCAGCTACCGTAATGAAATGACGACTGTAGCGATGAGTTTTATGAATATACCTGTTAAGAACCACCAGGTTTTATCCATGGCGGCTTAACTTATTTGCAGCGATGTATATTATGATATCAGCTGCATTGCTACTATCGGCTTCGTTGCGTCGCACACTTCATCTTCCTGTTCTTTACTGGGCAATGTTGAAGCATCAAAAATGCTCAGTAGTATTCCTGCAGTACAAGAGTGCGACGCAACAGGCGATGCTGGTAGCAATGCAGTTGGGCAAAATAAAAAAGCTCCCTTCATAAGAAGAGAGCTTTAATTATAAGTGAAATTAATTAATGACTTACCGCTGAATATTTATCAATTGAAGCTTCGAAATATTTTAAGAGTTTATACTTGTTTATTATGCGTCGATGCGGGGAGATGATCTTTTCTTCAATGCATATGTGTGAATAGTGTAACATTTTTTCAGAGTTGTATAACAATACTCCTTCAAAAGAATCCACCTTTGGCAATAATTGCTTTTGTTTCAAATTTTAAAAGCGATTGTTCATCCTATCACATATCCCTGCATGTATACAAACCTTTATCCTAATTCAAACAATTACAAGAAAGCGCTGGTAAGATTGGAGAATAATTTGCAATCAGGAAGATTTGCAAGTTATACCCGGCAGAAAAAGCAACAGGTATGGAAACGTCTTTGCCGCTATGCACGGCAGTTGGGTATAACTATAAAAGCACCGATCGCCGCTGCTTGTCTTGCAGCAGGTCTTTGCTTTGCCAAACCTGCAGCAGCCCAGCCAACCTTTACTGTACAAGCAGGGGCGGCCAACCCATTTAATGGCGTCGATATCGGAGGTTTTTCCAAGCCAGCCTTTACTGATATAGATGGCGATGGAGATATGGATGCTTTTTTTGGTGAAACTAGTGGAACAATCTTTTATTATAAGAACACAGGTTCATCGGCAGCCCCGGTTTTTACGGTGCAGGCAGGTGCAGCCAACCCATTTAATGGTGTAGATATTGGAAGCTTTTCCGCACCTGCTTTTGCGGATATAGATAATGATGGAGATATGGATGCTTTTATTGGCTTACCAGACGGCACTATCGTGTATTATAAAAATACAGGTACGCCAATCGCCCCGGTTTTTACGGTGCAGGCAGGTGCAGCCAATCCATTTAATGGCGTAGATGTTGGATTGGGTTCTTCACCCATTTTTACGGATATAGATGGCGATGGAGATAAAGATGCTTTTATCGGTGAAGGTGGTGGGACAATCCGGTATTATAAAAACACAGGTTCATCAGTAGTGCCGGTTTTTACGGTGCAGGCAGGTGCGGCCAATCCATTTAATGGCGTTGATGTTGGACTCTATTCCTCACCCGCTTTTGCGGATATGGATGGTGATGGAGATATGGATGCTATTATTGGTGAAACCATTGGCCTAATCCTGTATTATAAAAATACAGGTACGCCAATCGCCCCGGTGTTTACGGTGCAGACAGGTGCAGCCAACCCATTTAATGGAGTAGATGTTGGAGCCTATTCCGCACCGGCTTTTGTGAACATCGATGGCGATGGAGATATAGATGTTTTTGTTGGTGTGCAAACTGGTACTATCAGCTTTTATAAGAATACGACGGCTTCAGGAGTACAACCAAGTTTTGTTGCGCAAATAGCCGGGGCAAATCCTTTTAACACCGTGGATGCTGGGGACAATTCCAAACCTTCGTTTGTAGATATAGACAGCGATGGAGATATGGATGCGTTCATTGGGGTAGAGAACGGCAATATAGTGTATTATAAAAACAATGGAACGGCGCTTGTACCGGTTTTCGCTCTGCAAGGGAGTGGGTTGAACCCCCTGAGTAGCGTAACTAGTAGCTACGCTGCAGCACCGGCTTTTGCAGATATTGATGGAGATGGGGATAAAGATGTATTTATTGGAAATTCATACGGCACGATCGATTATTTTAAAAACACGGGAACGGCACTTGCCGCGGTTTTCACCTTACAATCAGGTGGTCTAAACCCTTTGAATGGCGCATCTACTACCGGACAAATTACACCCGCTTTCGCCGATATAGACCGCGATGGCGATATGGATGCCTTTGTTGGTGGAGGGGATGGTACTATACTTTTTTATAAAAACACAGGCACAGTATTGGCTGCGGTTTTCACCTCACAAACAGGGGGTCTCAACCCTCTTAATCTATTTGATGTTGGACTCCTTAGTGCGCCCTCCTTTGCCGATATAGACAACGATGGCGATAAAGATGCCCTGGTTGGGGCAAATGATGGTACTATCAGCTATTTTAAAAATACCGGAACCATACTGGCCCCGGTATTTGCTCAGCAAACCAGTACAGCCAACCCCTTCAATGGTGTAAATTCCGGAAGCAGGGCAGTACCGGCATTTGTAAATTCGGATGGAGACAATGATATTGATGTTTTTGTAGGCAGGCAAGATGGTGCTATTGACTATTATTTAAATACTAATCTTTCAACGCTGCCACTGAACTTGCTCAGCTTCAGCGGAAACAGGCAGGCAGGCTATAACCAGTTGCAATGGCAAACTGCTGATGAGGTAAATACCAAATTATTTGAAATAGAGCGCAGCGCCGATGGACGCAGCTTTACACTAATAGCTTCTCTCATTACTAATAATACTCCTGGCAACAATAGCTATAATATCAAAGACAATGTTGTTTACGATGGTAAATTATTTTATCGTCTTAAAATGATAGATATAGATGGCAGGTTTACCTACAGCAATATTATATGGATAAGCAGCGAACTGGCTGTTGGCGTCACCATTTACCCTAACCCTGTAAAAGATGTAATAAATATCAATACAGGTAATGCAAGGGTTGTAAAAACAAAAGCTACTATATATGATGTCAGTGGCAGGTTAATGCAGAGTGTTTTAATAAGTAACAGTCAACAGCAGGTAAATGTGAAGGCGCTGGCAAAAGGTATGTATTCTATACAATTTGCAGATGGCACGGTCCAACGGTTTATGAAAGAGTAGTTTTTTCTTTCTTACCTGCGTGGATAAATGGAATTGTTACGGTATTCAAAAAATCTCCTTTCCATAAAATAGGGTGCAATGTTAAGGGTGCTGATTATTCTTGATATTTGCAAAGTATAAGCTGAAGTATTCACCTGATTTCATACGCATGTTGTTGATCCAAATGACAGGACTGAGCGGGGCTGGTAAATCTTCCATTGCAACGTTGGCGGGAGATATGCTCACCGGTTTAGGTTATAAAGTTGAATTGCTGGATGGTGATGAATGCCGCCGGCAACTCTGCCATGATTTGGGGTTTTCCAAAGCAGACCGCCTCGAGAATATTCGTCGCCTCGGTTTTGTAGGATTGATGCTGGCAAAACACGGAGTGATCTCTATTCTTGCCGCGATCAATCCTTATGAAGAAGCCCGTGCGGCATTAAAAAATAAAAGCCCGTTAACAAAAACAGTATTTATAGATTGCCCCCTTGCTATTACACAACAGCGTGATACAAAAGGATTGTACCGTAAAGCGCTTTTGCCATCGGAACACCCTGAGCATATTAAACATTTCACCGGCATCAGCGATCCGTATGAAACACCGGATGAACCGGACTTGACGATTAAAACAAATACAGAAACTGTCGAACAATCCGCTAAACGATTGTCCGATTTTATTTTACAAACGATACGGCAGCAGCAATAAACATTCCATCATTGAAATAAATGGAGTTACTTTGTTTGCCGTTCTGTAAAAATTCAACTTAGTGTAATGATTAACCCGCCACCTCCTTTTGCATGTACCTATACGCCCAACGTAGCCGAACTACTTACGCAACTTAATTGTTCGCTTGCCATTACCACTTACCAGGTTGGTAAATTAATTTTTCTTTCACCTGATGGAATGAATGCGATGCGGCAACTGCCACGTGATTTTGAAAAAGCAATGGGGCTTGCTATTAACAAAGATCGGATGGCGCTTGCCATAAAAGATGAAGTAGTGTTATTGTCGAATGCGCCGATGCTTGCTGTTGACTATCCAACGAAACCAAATTTTTATGATGCGTTTTTTGTGCCCCGTGCCAGCTATTATACCGGCGCTGTAGATATACATGATATGGATTGGGACAAAGATGGAAAGTTATGGGCTGTTAATACCTTATTCTCCTGCCTGGTAACGATTGATGATACTTATAGTTTTCAACCGCAATGGATGCCACCGTTTATTAAAACACTTGAGTCGGCTGATTTCTGTCATCTCAATGGTATGGCGATGGTGGATGAAAGGCCCCGTTATGTAACTATGTTCGGACAAACAACTACTGCGAAAGGCTGGCGCATGGGTGTTGAAACCAATGGCTTGATCATGGATATTGAAACAAACGAAGTGGTAGTGCATTCATTACCAATGCCGCATTCACCAAGATGGTTTGATGGACATCTTTATTGTTTGCTGTCAGCTACTGGTCAACTAATACGTGTGGATATTGCTTCAGGTAAATATGATGTGATCACTCAACTGAAAGGATTTGTGAGAGGCATGGCAAAGCGGGGTGATTATTTATTTATAGGGCTTTCAAAGTTGAGGCAGAATGCTTCTACCTTCCGTGACCTGGCCATAACAAAAGATGCTATTTACTGTGGAATAGAAATCATACACCTGCCTACTGGTGCTAATGTTGGGAATATACGTTACCAGCAAAGCGTGGAAGAAATATATGATGTACAAATAGTACCGGCTTCATTGCGGCCGGGTATCCTTAATCATACAGCATCAACGCATCGTGCTGCGTTGTATGTACCCGGTGATGCTTTCTGGGCGCAACCAGCAGGAACATAAGCAAACAGTATTTATTAATAATTCCCCCGGCAACTGTTCAATTATTATTCTATAATCATTGGGGCAAAATGTATTTCAATTAGGATTCGATAAGTGAGGAATATCAAATTTATATCCTGACTTTAATTCTTGTGCTAAAAAATAAAATGTAAAAAAGGATACTAACGCATTATTGCTTAAGTATCCTTTTTTTGTATGCGGGGTTGCAGTTGTATTTTTATTTCAAAGGCAGTATATCAATAATTACAGTTCTGTTATAAAATCTTTCTTCCGGAAGATTGTTTTCAAAAGGAGCCTCGCTTTCATCCTCGCCAAATCCGAATAGTTCAAATTTCACACCTGTTTTCCCGGCTTTTGCTAATGCACGTTCAATGATCTGCTTAACGCCTGTCGCCCTTTCCTGTGATAAGGTGCGGTTATGAACTTCATCACCGATAATATCTGTGTGCCCATGAATAATAACTGTTCCATTTTCAGGAATAAGCGGGGTTACTACTTTTGTAAGAAATTTTTCATAACTAGCTATCGTTTTTGATTTATCAAAATCGAACAGGATACTATACCGTAATCCTTCCTGTTTTTCATCGTTTGTTTTCGACAAACTGAAAGAACTTTCTTTCTTAACGACCCGGCCGCTTTTTGTTAGCCCCACCATTAGAATTTTATATTTACCCAGCATGTTAGCGCCCAAAATAGTTTTTCCCGGAACAGATGCCTGGTCTTTTTGGTAGGGGCCGTACCGTTGTACATTTCCCTGTGCATCTGTAATTTCAACCGACCATGATGCCAGTAATTCATCAGCGCCATCCGTATTAAAAATAACATGACTATCCAATGGATTTTCCTGTGTGGCTGTTATCTGAACAGGATTAAAAAATGCTGAAGTATTTCCTCCTACCTGCAACATTAATTCCTTAGAATTGCTTTCAATATCTACACGACGGTCTCCTTCCCGCAATAACGCAAGTTCTTTTGTGCCGCCGGGCTGTTCGGACGGAATAACAGGCTTATCTCTTCCTGCAATCGTGATTCTGGAACCGGTGATTCCATATGCCGTTATTAAATATTGCCTCACGTTTTCCGCCATCATCCTGCCCTCTGTCGGATTATTGTCTGATGAACCGGTTAAAGCAATTGTGCTTTGCGGATGCGTTCGCATGCGGTCACCAAGTATATTGAGAATATTATGATAGACGGATAGCTGCCTGGATGATCTTCCTTTTGATAAATTATCAGGCTGGTCTTCCTGCAATTGTTCTTCTTTAAATAAAACAGCTTCGCTTTTACTTAACTGTACATAACGGTTTGGTATTTCAGCAGATCCCATATCAAAGAATACGGAATTACGAAAAGGAAATGTTTCTTTTACTTTACGGTTTAACGCAATTGCTTTGGGTTCCTGTACAGAAAACTGTACTTCTTTTTCAGTAATACCAGTTGGTGTTATAGCTACAGCGGGAGGTGTTTCAGGATCAGTAACTTTTGCTGGCGTAGTTTGTTTTTTTATTTTCCCAAACTTAAATGCAATCCCTGCACGCACGGTATAAAAAGACCATGACCCTGTTGAACGTGGCTCGTGACCAAAATCTGTTTGAAAAGATGCAAATGGAGAAAGCGTCATTTGTGTGGCGCTTTTTGCTGACGAGACCGGAATATCAATACCTGCTCCTGCCTGTCCAGAAAATACCGTTTTACGTACATCGCTCCAGTCCCCTTTCTTATCAGTTTGTTTTTCCTGTTTATAAGTAAATGCTTTAGACATATTAAAACTTAAAGTAGGTCCCACGAATACATAAAATGAAGAAGCGAGCGGGGCTATTCGTAAGCTCGGTTCTATAGCGATATAGCTGATATTGGTTGTTAAATCAGCTGGGCAATCACATGGCGCCATGACAGTTTTAAATTTAGCCCCACGGTTATCGTATGCAATATTCAGCATACCGCCGATTACTTTATTTGGCCGGTATTCAGTTAACAAAGAGATATAAGGTTTGACGCCATTTCCTTTGTGAAAGGCAGTAGGAGTGGAGACATCCGCATTGAGCATCTGTGTAGTACCGCGGTAAAAATTAAAGTTCGCAGCAGCTGATACACCAAACCACCAGGCAGGTTGTGCTGTTTTTACTTCCTGTCCATAACTGGTTATACCGGTTAAAACGAATAATAATAAAATAACCAGGGATTTTCGTTTGGCTGTATGATTAAATGACATAGTATCTTTTTTATAATTAGTTGTGTTGATCATTTGAATGGTATAAGACAATATTATTTATTTAGCTTATTTCTTATTAAGGCACATTGATAGTTGTGTTTACCATTGTCACTGATGCATTAAGTGATAGTGCCCTGCCATTAAGAACAGTTTGAACAGTATTACCCGCAGTAGAAAAAGTAACTCCTGCAGAAGCAATGATCGTTCCTGTCATAATCCCACCGCCTGCTCCATTGATAGTAGCAGCGCTGCCTACATACCAGTAAACATTTTTGGCAAGGCCACCGTTTATCATTACTACACTACGTGCGCCTGCCGGGCCTGCGATACCAACTGTTAAACCCGCAGTAGTCTGGAATATCCATACTGCATTGGGATCACCCATTGCATCGAGTGTAAGATTTCCGTTCGTAATATTGAAAGTGCCGCTTGCAGATTTATAAACACCCGGTGGTAATGTTAATCCACCCAGTTCACCGGCACCCGGATCACTACCTCCCGGTTGCATTGCAGGAGAAATACTCAGGTAGGCATTTGTTGCATCCAGGAAAGCGGCAGCAGCAATAGCGGTTGAAGTAGCATCGCCCGGTGCAGGCGGTGCAGTATAAATTCTGCCGGTAACCAATCCAACATTAAGCGGTGTTTCGGTATAAATCGCATTTGTTGTACCATCATGAAATCCTGTTATCAATGTAGAAGCGCCGGTAGTACTGATGCTGCCATTATTAATCACGGTATTTAATCCCTGGTTGGTAATGCCTGCACTTCCCCCCATTGCTCCCATAACAGAAGCTGTTCCCAGGGTTGGCGGCGATATTATTTGCCCGGTTGTAAAGCTCCATATATAATCTATTAGCAATCCATTGCCGGCCAAATCCTGTGCACCTGTTGTAATAGTAGCTGTATAAATTTTGTTCGAAACAAGGTTGGTTAAAGGAGTAAATGTGGCCGTAGTGCCTGCATAGTTTATTGTACCTGTAATGGCAGTTGTTCCCTGCTTCAATGTAAATGTTGTATTGTTAATGGTTGAAGGATTCATGGCTTCACTGAAAGTCGCCGTAATTTTTTTAGTAAGCACGACATTGACAGCAAGGTTTGGCGGATCTGTAGAAATGACCGTGGGTAATATATTATCAGAAGCAGTGCCGGTAGTGAAGCTCCATACATAATCGTTTGCCATGGCATTCCCTGCCAAATCCTTTGCGCCGGTTGTAATAGTTGCCGTATACACAGTATTTGCAAGAAGGTTAACCGCAGGAGAAAAAACAGCGGTCGTTCCTGAATAAGTTACCGTACCCGTAATCAACGTTGTTCCTTGCCTTAAAACAAAAGTGGCATTGGTTATGGTTAACGGGGTCATACCCTCACTGAAAGCGGCATTGATTTTTTTATTAAGGATCACGGCCGTTGCGGCATTAGCGGGATCAGTAGAAATGACTGTGGGCCTTGTAATATCAGATGAAGAGCCTGTTGTAAAACTCCACACATAATCATTAATGGGAGCATTACCAGCAGGGTCTTTCACACCTGTCGTAATTGTTGCTGTATAAACTGTATTAAGAGCAAGATTAGTTGTTGGTGAAAAAGTTGCGGTTAATCCGCTATAGGCAACAACACCGGGAATAACTGTTGTTCCTTGTTTTACTATAAAAGTAGTACTGTTAATAGTCGAAGCGTTCATCGCTTCGTTGAAAGTGGCCGCCAGGGTTGTGTTAATCGTTACTCCCGTAGCATTATTTGCAGGTATAGTTGAAATGACGATAGGGCAAATACCCGTTGATCCCGCTTCTTCAGTAACTTTTTTGCAACCCGTTGCAAGCATAATGATCAGTAATAAAATAAGCGAATAGGGATTGAAAATTCTTGAATAACCCTTGTCGGTACGTAAGGGTATACCCGCGACAGCGTAAAATTTGTTTTTCATTAGTAGATTTAAATGTAATTGATAAGAATGCACCTGGTGTATTGATGATGTGCCATCAACCTGTTTTCGTGCTTAGGGTAAAGACAGGATTATTACAATGTAAAACTATATTAATGCTTCCGGGAAGTTTTATAGTATTGTTGGAATAAGTTACATCATTCACACATTTATGAATATTTTCATCTCCGTGCATCAGTTCCTTCAACTCTTGAGAAGTGTATTTATTATAAAACAAAAACAGGTTCGTGCATGCACGAACCTGTTTTTGTTAGCGGCCTGGTATTACTTACTGGTTTCGCTAAGGCTACTTACTTATATACTCTTAATTCTTTATCATCTTCAAATTACTTTCCTTACCATTATTATCCATGATGCGGATGAAATAAGTTCCTTTTTGCAGGTTACCCGTATAGATCGTTTGCGTATTGTTTATACTTACTAAACTATTGACACGGTTACCGGCGGCATTCATGATCGTAATTGTGTTCGTACCTGATAACCCTTTTATACTTACATAATCTGAAACGGGATTCGGAGCCAGCGTGATTTTTGGAACATCGCCGCAGTTAAAAGCCATCTTAATTACATTGCTGTAGGTTATGCGGCCATCTATATCTGTTATTAATAAACGGAAGAAATTATTACCAGGTGTTGCGGCGTCGTAATTATATTGATAAGTGGCGCCGTTAATCGAATTTTGACTGGCCACTTCACCTACGGAAGTAAAATTAATTCCATTGCTGCTATGCTGGATCGTATAACTTTTGTTATTGATCTCGGAAGTTGTTTTCCAGTTCAGGTTTGTTGTGCAGTTATTAACTGTTCCTGTAAAACTTACTAATCTAACAGGAAGTACGGCGGATACGGTGAGCACATAATCTTCTACTTCACCATCCACGAATTCATCTCCAAAATCAGAAGTAGTGATCAGTTCGCTGGTAATGCGGAAGCGCATGAAATAAGTATCACCGAGTGTTAATCCTGATAAACCGGTGAAATTGAGCGTTGCTATTCCAGCACCATTGGTAACAGCGGCGGTGGTGGTGAGGCCTTCCGATGCCGTGAAAATGCCATCATTATTAATATCCATCCATCCTGCTATATTCGCCGTAGCAGCGGTATTATTATAATATGGTATCGTCGCCAGCAGGGAAGAAGAAACAGGGCTAAGGTTAGCAAATGTTATTCCTAGTTCATCAAGACCATCACCTGTAGCGAGAGTGGAGGGTTGACCATTCGCTTCGGCATCCGGAGCTGAAACACCAAGATAAAGATCGCTGGCGCCTGCAGGAAGTAAGTGACTACCCGCTTGCAGGAACGCTAAAGCTCCTGGTGTAGATGCATTATCGGATACGATATGCTGATCGTTTGCATCATAAGCCGCCGGCAGATCACCAAAATCAATTTGACCGGAATTAGAACTAAGGGCTTTAAAAAACATTTCTGAATCATAGCTTCCATCGCCTACATCTGCTATCACTATTTTCATGGTGTAGGTAAGTCCTGGCGTTACCCCCACCTTAAAGGTCATCGGTTTTGTGAACCCGTTTGCCTGCAGGTTAGGAAGGGTGCCTTCATTCCCGATAGCAACAGCATCATCAGTATTGGTAATAATTTCTTATATAGAAATCGCTGTTCAACGTGTTAATAGTGGTAATACCATCATTCTGAGAGCCAGGTGTACCGCTGTTGACCTCATTGATAGCAAGGGAATTGCCGGAAGAGAATACGGCCAGGTTGCGTGAATTTGTAGCGACATTAGCATCCAAGTCCGTATATCCACCATTGTTGACAATACCTGGGCCATCAATAATAATGGCACATGCATCGTTGAATGCACTTCCTACATAAGTTGGATATTCTTCTGATGCAAACACAATAGTTCCGGTGAGAATATTTCCATCAGGCACTATCGTAAAAGTAATATATCGGAGATCAAATTTGTCGAAGGTGGTTACCTGGTCAAGATCATTATCCGTGCTAATAGTTGGTAACGGATCGCCGAGAGAAATGCCCATATGATTGTTCGGGCCCTTCACACTACTTGTGCTATCTGTTGCGTTAGTCGCACTGCCTGTAGTGATGACTAATCCTGATGCTATCCTGATGTTAGGAAATGCAAGATTTGATTTTCCAGCTGTAAATGTTCCGATGGAATTAGCGAGTTCGGCTGCACCATTACCTCCAATGGTTAGCCCGCTGATCGTGACTCCCCGTCCCTGTAAGGCTGTTGTGATAGTAGCCGTATTGCTGGTAGGGGTAAAATTTAATTGTGCGGATGAGTTTAAATAAAGTACGGATAAAACGAGCACAAGCAAGGATTGGTAAAAAGATTTCATGAGGGGAGTTTTTATTAATAAAAATTGTGGATAGAGTAGTTACAACAACCGGAGATATTATTCCGTAGTTGAATCAAGACTGTATTTAAATACGCATTAGAAAATGAAATAAATGGCGAAGTGCCGGGAAATAAAATGAGTAACCTGCAAGGAAATGGTTAGTTACACAATTTTATTTCGATAAGGGAATCCTACTCAGTGTTAAAGTATTCAAAAATGATTCCAACATAATAAGTATGTGTTAACACTTAAATATTTCTTCAAATGAATGTAAAAGTTAATAGCGACAATCAAATTGTGATTATGATGTCCTTTTATTTCCCCGCTTCATTGTTGAGAAGAATATATATGTTATTATAAAGAACATCGCTATGCCCGCTTATTTATTAGTGAAGCGGCATTTATCCTGTTGCCTGTTTGATACTCTTTTATAAAGTGGGTTGCGGCAATGAGATAATGTTCGTATATGCAGCCCCCGTTTTCAAAACAGGTAGCGCAGGCTTTTTCACTGCATGGCTGCTGGCGGACCGGAGTCGCATCCTGCGTGTTATTGATTGAATTTTTCATCACAAAACAAGGTTTAATAGTTTAATAAGCAATAGTACAACACTGTATATGCTATGTCCAGCTATAAAACCATGAATTGAAGAAAGGAGTTGATGAATTGATGAGTATCCCTGCTATTTCCTGGTAAAAAGTATTCACCATTTGGAAAGGCGTACCTTGTACAGCGAAATGGTCCTTTATGAATGGTAAACATGTTGATTATTACTCCAAACTTAAGCCCCGGTTATTTTCAGATCAGAAACAGCGGATCACTTATAGTTTTAATGATATAGAAAAGACGATCACAGGTGTCATGCAGGAAAAAGAAGGCCTCATCTATTTATTCGAATTCCGGGGCAATTATATCGGGATTGAATTCTTTATATCTTTTTCCAAAAACTCTATTTCTTATAAACTGATAAAAGTAGATGAGATGACTGCTGAAGCCGTAAAATAATTTTTATCTCCTATTTTTTATTCCCCGATTTTATTTTCAATTAACATTATTTCCAGCTTCCTGTATTTTAGCGGTATGAAAGCAGCTAGTATTAATGAACTGAAGCAGGAACTCTCGAATGAAAAGCCTGCACGGTTAATTGAATTATGTATCCGGCTGGCACGGTTCAAGAAAGAGAACAAAGAACTATTAACGTTTTTACTTTTCGAGGCGCATGATATTCCTGGTTATATCGCCGAAGTAAAGAAGGAAATGGACATCCAGTTCGGGACTACCAATAAAAGCAATGTATACTTTGTAAAGAAAACATTGCGTAAGATCCTTCGCATTACTAACAAGTACATCCGCTACAGCGGCTCGGACATCGTAGAAGCTGAATTGCTCATTTACTTTTGTATTGCCGTGAAAGCATTGAATATCCCTTTGAATAAGAACCCTGTTATTTTTAATATTTACCAGAACCAGTTAAAGAAAATAAATAAAGCGATAGCGGGGATGCATGAAGATTTACAATATGATTATAAGAGAGAAGTGGAAAGGATCAGTGAGTAAGGCCTCACATGGCCTCTCCTAAAGGAGAGGAACAACACACAGCCCAAGCTTTTAGAAAAATGATTAGTGAACTGACCTTTCTATAATGCTGAATAGCGACCAGAACGTGCCGCCGATATTTATCGGGGTGCTGCATAATTGCTGAATAGAATTCATGCAGCACAAGAGTGCGACGCAAGGGACGATGATAGTAGCACGAGAGCTGGGTTAATAAATTTACAATTCAAACTCCCAGACCGTCCGGTAAGTTCCATGTTTCTCAATATAAGTTAAGAAGGCGTTGTAAAAAGCATCTGCGCCAATCGTCGCACTGTCGCCGATGACAAAGAGTTGCTCCTTCGCACGGGTGATGGCAACGTTCATGCGGCGGTAATCTTTTAAGAAGCCGATATCGCCATCGTCGTTGCTTCGGACCAGCGATACAATAATGATTTCTTTTTCTTGTCCCTGGAAACTATCAATGGTGCTGATGCGTAACGGCTTTGGTAAAATTTCTTTGGCGGCGGCTACTTGCCCGGCATAAGGAGAAATAAAAGCGGTTGTTGATGGATCAAGCGGTTCTGTCTCAAATAATTTTTGTACGATCTGTAACTCGCCTTTGTTTTGCAGGCTGCTGCCATCGGGCCCATGCACTTCATTATAACCGGAACCGGCGGTATCGATAAAAGAAATATGCGTGCCGGTATTTTGTAAATGCGCCGCGGTCAATAAAAGATTATTATAAAAATAATTACTGCTGAACCCGGCGATCGCTTCTTTCATCCGGTACTGCGTGTTGAGAAGGCAAATATTTTTAGTAGTGGCAATAGCTATTTCTAAAATTGAGCGATTGAAACCAAGACGGGCGGCTTCATGACTTAACACGGTAGGAGGTAGTTGCCAGTGATCACCCGCCAATACAATTTTTTCCGCAAGTGGAAATATACACCATGCTAAGGGTTCGATGCATTGCCCGGCTTCATCGATAACGAGTGTATGAAAATGCAGGCGGTCAGTTTTGCTGTCATTCAGGCCAATGGGTGTGCCGGCAATGACTTCGGCTTCTTCAAATAATTTTTCTTCGTTGTAAGCCTGTAGTTTTTTTATTTCTGTCCTTATGTTTTTTACTTCTTTGAAAAGCAGATTACGTTGTTCTCTTTCAGCTTTTCCAAAACTGCGTTTGTATTTCAGCGCCATCTTGCGAAATTCTTCGGCCCTTATTTTTAATTGCCTGATTTCTTTTTGTTGTTTGCTGTTAGCCAGTCTGCCTTCGGGAGTATGGGAGAAAATCGTTTCATCTACTTTGCTGGTATTGCCTACACGTAATAGTTTTACGCCTTGCTGAATTAAACCTTTAGCGATATTATCAACCGCTGTATTGCTGGGTGCTGATACTAATACCTTTTCACCGTTTTTAATTAATTGTATTATGGCTTCGATCAGCGTGGTGGTCTTTCCAGTTCCGGGCGGGCCGTGTACGATGGTGAGTTGTTCGTTTTCCGTAATGGCAGCGATAGCTTGTTGCTGGCTTTCATTCAGCTTTTGATTTTTAAAGTGGAGTGAAATATTTTTTATTGGAGGAAGGGAAGAAGTTGTTGTTGCTTCTCCATGCAACTGTTCAAATAATTTAAATAGTGGTTTATTATTTTCCAACTCGTTCAATACTTTTTTCATGATGCTGGTCGTGCGGGTATCGGGGGCTAATTTAATTCCCACACCATTGTCTTCGATCCAGTCGGGAAAGTCGGGGGCGAACAAACGGAACCTCTCCATTTTTTCCATCAAGGCTTATTAAAACACCTTTCACCGGTTCTTCGTTTGCTATGAAACATTCAATGGCGGCTCCGTCGCGGAACATATTCGCTTCCGGTGGAAAGTTGAGCTTGAAATTTATTTCCGGGTAATCAGCATAACCAAAATTTTTCCGGGTAACGATGACAGGATGTAATGCGAGCCCTTCGGCTTTTAATTGTTTTAAGGTATGCTGCTGGTCTAAACTATAGCGCTGCACCTGTTCTTTTTCTTCGAGGTTGATGCATTGTAATAATAACTGAATGTGCGGGTGCATTTGGTGAAAATAAGATGGAAGTGAGAAATAAAAAAATGGGGCACGAATTACACTAATTGTTAAGAATTACACGAATTGCCACTGGTTGAAAATAGTGATCTCTATAACCGGCAATACAATTAGATTTGTACGCACTATTCATAAAATAGAATGACTTTACCTGGACAAATAATAGAGCAAACAAGAAAGTGGATTAATGATGTGGTGGTGGGATGTAATTTCTGCCCGTTCGCTGCTAATGTCATGAAGCAGCGAAGAGTGCATTATGAAGTTGAGACCAACGCTTCTTCAACTGTAGCGATGGATGTTTTATTAAAAGAAATGAAACGGTTGGACGAGGATGAAACTATTGAAACTATATTCATTATTCTTCCAGGTTCATTTGGAAGATTTGATGATTATCTTAACCTGGTAGCACTTGCAGAAAAATTATTGAAGAAGGAGGGATATGAAGGAGTTTATCAACTGGCGAGTTTTCATCCTTTGTATTTATTTGAAGGTTCATCTCCGGATGATGCTGCTAATTATACGAACCGCTCTGTGTACCCGATGCTGCATTTGTTGCGGGAAGAAAGTATAGACAAAGCATTGGCGCATTACTTTGACCCGGATAAAATTCCCGAACGTAATATCAATTTCGCCAGGAAAAAAGGATTGACCTATATGAAGATGTTGAGAGATGCTTGCCTTGGAAAATAGAAAGCGATTATTTTTTTACTAAATAAACTTTATAAGTAGAGGTCGAGGTTTTCGCCGGACCCTGGAGCATTTCACCTGTTTCGGCGTCTATGATGGTCTTGCCGGGAGGTATTGTTCTCAGGCGTTCTTCTATACTTTTTCTTTCTTCAGTAAGAATGTCAATTTGTTCCATAATACTTTTCCATGTTCCGTTTGAACTGAAATCATATTTCGTAGCAGCTTCGCAAATTTCAATTTTAGTTCCGCTGGCTGCTTGAAATTTTCCTCTGTACTTTTCAAGTTCAGTTCGTACGTAATCAATGAACATGGGATCTTTCCTGAATTTTGTAATGAATTCGTCCATTACACTGAGTAGTTCAGCTGCCGCTAAAACATTGCCCTGTTCAATAACTTGCTCCACCGATGTTGTTACCAGTGAATTAATTTCTGCTTTGGATAGAACCTTTGTAAAAGTGGGTAAAAGCTGGGCAGACTGTACTGCATTTTTTGCCATGTAGGTTAGTTTTCAGGATTTGGAATAGCCCCTGAAGGGGTTGTTTGCTGGCTGTAAATTTAATAAATCCTTTCCATTTTTGCAATGTGTTCGTTATAGTAACTTGCTTCGAAGAATTGTTGATATTTCGACAATGCCCAGTAAAGAACAGGAAGATGAACGGAGCGTCGCAACGGAAGATCCTAGTAGTACTACAGTTGGTTAAATAAATAAAAACATAACTTTAGGATATTACATTTTTGTACCAAACATTTGCCATTATGAAATCATTGATTGCTTCGCTCATTTTGTTGCTGCCTTTTGCAGATGGAAGAAAACCCGGAGATCCGTTGGATAACCTGCCAAAGAATATCCAGGTGTTGACAAGGTTTGGTGAACGGGCGGATTTTTCCCCGGATAACAAAAGTGTCGCTTTTATGACAAAGAGTTTTGGAGATGCGATGGTGATAGACCTGGCGACAAAAAATATACGATGCCTTACATGCAATATACCTGCAGCCGCATTTCTTCGTGTGATGCATTTATCAACGGGGGATTACATACTTATCGGGCCAGACCATTTTGAAAATATACAGATCAGCAGGTCGCGGGATAATGAACTTTGGTTCCTGAGTAAAGAACGTGGTTCCAAACCCGTAAAGCTTGGACAGAAGATGAGTGAAGGCGCTGGTATTTCAAAAAAGAATATGCGGATCGCTTTTTCACAAACACGTTCGCAAATGCCGGACCTTGCTGAAGGGGCTTCGCGGATCGTGATGGCGGATATTGATATTACAAGCGGAACGCCAAAGCTGGTGAATAAACAAACAATATATGAAAGCAAAGACAGAGGTTGCGTACTGGAAGCGCAGGACTTTTATGATAACGATACGAAATTAACTTTTGAGTGTTACCAGCCCAACGACTTGGGTACGGTGATGGGCATAGATTTAAAAACAAAAGAAGTAACTGATTTTTCGAAAGCCCCGGGGACATATAATGAAACGGAAGGTATTTTCCCGGATGGACAATACACTTGCGTGGAAGCCGACCGGCAATGCGATTGGCTGGGTGGCGACCGCGGCTCACATAATATAGATATATGGAAATTGAAGCTGGATGGGACGGGTAAAAATTTTGTACGCCTGACAAATTTTAATGATTATGTTGGTGGCAAAGCATCAAACCCGGTTGTTTCCACTGATGGTAAGCTGATGGCTTTTCAATATGCAAAAACTACAGATCCCGCGGGAGTAGGGTACGGCTTGTTGTTGTATAAGTTTAAGAAGTAAATGTATCGCAGATTAAGAAATAGATTTTAACCAACTAATACAAATGAAAATAATAACTTTCGTTATATCCATACTGGTAATGACTATCTCATCATTTGGACAAAGGGCACCGGCCTCATCTTCAGCCAGGCAATTGGAATTCATCGAAATAAAATATGGAGTCGCGAAGGTTGTAAGGGAATCAAGCGAGCAATTTAAAAATTCTCCTAGTGGTGAGCGTGGCAATTTATCAGAATTTTCTATTATTAAAATTACTGACTCTGTGCAGGCTGAACTTAAAGCAAATTTTGGCGTGGAGTATATGATAAAAGCAATGGATACAGTCAATATTGATGTTGAAATTGAATGGATATTCCCTGAAAAAATTAAAAATGAGGCTGGTAAAAAATTTAAATCTATAAAGTATACAACGCAACGGCCTACGAATATAGAAACAGCCTCCTCCTATAGTCTTGATAAAGATTATGAAATGGTTAAAGGCAAGTGGAAAATGAATATTTATGTCTGGGGTAAATTACTTTACACAAGAACTTTTGTTCTTTATTAACACATGTAAGCTTCTTTAGTTAGTTGATCTCTTCCCTGGTTTGTGCCGCCTTCATATCCCTCGTATTTTTTTGTACGGCAATAGCGGCAAACAAACTAAGAACGAATGCCATTGCATAAAAACCTTTTTCACTTTTCTCTAATTCCGCATTCCATAATCCAGCCGTCAGCAATACAATTGATAATAGTGTAGTAAACCATGCAAGTCCGTAATAAATATTGGTTACGGGTATGCCTTCCATCTGGTCACGAACGGCTTTTTGTACAGAGATAGCGGAGAACAAGCCAAACATTAATACAGTGAAATAATATCCTTTTTCATTCAGTTCCATTTCTGCATTGGATAACCCAACTAAAAAAGCGATGACACCGATAAATAATGCGGCCCATGAAGCAGCAATAAAGGCGGGTGATGGTTTCAGGTTTTGTTTTTGTTGCATATTTATATTTTAAGGAAACAAAAGTAGC
This sequence comes from Chitinophagaceae bacterium, assembly GCA_037200685.1. Classification (GTDB taxonomy): domain Bacteria; phylum Bacteroidota; class Bacteroidia; order Chitinophagales; family Chitinophagaceae; genus JAJKIP01. Next base: position 37,680 of record JBBCIG010000007.1, on the reverse strand, counting down.
CGTGCTGCCCCGCGGCATTTTTGACATTCATCAAAAAGTAAAGATGTAAATGTTAAAACCGGCTGCGGATACGGCTAAGCGTTTCCTGGCTGATGCCGAGGTAAGAAGCGATATGGCCGAGCGGCACACGTTCCAGTATATGTGGTGTTTGCTGCAGCAGGTTTTCATAAAGTTCGGCGGCAGTTTTAAACTGGGCGTTTACATAGCGCTCTTCCAGCCGGATATAATATTTTTCATAAGCAATTCTTACCAATCGCTCTATTTCATGGTGTTTATCAAACAGCTTATCTAATGTTTCTTTTGAAATAGCCCATAGCACACTGCCTTCAAGCAATTGAATATTTTCTACTGCGGGTTCCTGCGTAATGAAACTATGAAAGGAAGTAACAAAATCATTTTCAAACCCAAACCAGTGGGTGATCTCTTTTCCTTCGAGGTTATAAAACCCCCGCAAAGCGCCTTGTTGTAAAAAATATAAATGACGGCAAATTTTTCCTTCTGTCAGCAGGAATTCATTTTTAGAAAATACCACTTGCTCAAAACAATCCTGCAGTGCATGCTGCGCTTCTATACTTAATGGCGAGTAATTTTTTATATGGCTTAGCAGTTGTTCCACGCAGAATAATGAATAGAGGAAAGATAAAATTAAAATAGAAAAAATGGCGGCAATTAAAATAACTGCCGCCATCTATATAAAGTCTAAATTTTTTAAAAGAATTAATGCCTTTCTACTACTTTATAATAGAAAAATGAAGGAGGCCCATCTACGCCGGCTTCTTTCATCTTATCTTTTAAATCCTGTGAATTCATAAATGCTTTTGCTTTTTCAGCGTCGGTTATTCCAAAAACTAGGGAAACGTCTTTATTATTATCTACTGAATGGCTGATCACCCTGTCTGCGAGGCCGGCATCTATTCTTGCCTGTTTGTGTGAGTCAAATGATTTTTTCCATGCATCCCAATCTTTTACTTTATGTTTTACCAGCACTCTTACTGTTGCCGGGCTGGGAGTGGCATCGCTGTAAACTGCTTCTACAAAATCAACTGTAGGTGTACCTGTTACACCTGCTTTTTTCATGAATGCTTTTAGTGCGGGAGAAGCCGCCATTTGCTTTGCCTTTGTTACATCATCCATTCTTAGTGCTATTAATATCATATTGGAATCTTCAGTTCCTCTTGCTACAACATAGTTGTGCAGGCCGTATGACTGGCGGGAGGAATCATCTGCATCATAATACGGCTTCCATTTAGCATAGTTGGCTACTTTGTGTTTAATTACCATCATGCTCGTTGGCCCGGAAGGAGTGGGGGGCGGTGGTGGTGGAACAGAGTCTTTGTTACCTGTTAAAGTATCAGTAACGGTTTCACCTGCTTTTTTGTCGTCGCCGGAATTACAGGAAGTAAGGAACAGCATTGCAGTTACAACACTGATGGTTGCGAAAATTTTTAACGGTTTCATTTTGTTTTAAGATTTTTTGATGAGTTGAGTATTCACAAGGAGCAGGGCAAGCTTGCAGAAGATGCGGAATTGCTTATGAAAGCTAGAACTAAAAACGCAGGACGACAAAAATGATTTTGTAAAGGGTTAGTTAACGGTTGTAACGAGCAAAGGAATTCTGCATCCTGCGAATTCCTTTGCTGGCTCAAATTTTTATAAAAAAAATAGAGTGGTCAGAAAAGCAAGCCGGGGTTGTTGATATAGGCGGTTGTAAAAAGTAAGATCAAAAAAACAAGCGGTGCTGTTACAGCTCTTTTGTGAGAGAGATCAGTTGCGAGGGCGCCACTGAAATAACAAATCAGGAGGATGAAGCCAATGCTACGTGTAGGAGGGTAGAGAAATAGTAAGGCAAAAACGATTTCGGCTATTCCAAGCAGCGGCATGTATTGCGCAACACCGATAGTGGCCATTGTTTCGGCCAGTTTTTTATTGCCGCTGAGTTTAAAAATACCGCTCAATATTGTCATCGCTGCCAGGCCTGTTACAAGAATTATTTTTATTATTTCCATTGTCTTTGATTTTAGAACAACAAAATTACCGACCTTTGGTATCTAATGGATACTACTTTCCATTAGGAAACCAGTATCCTTTTGGATACCATAAAAGATTTGTATGGGCCCTGTATCTTCAAAAAAATGTAACGTGGCGACAGACCACGGTGATTGCAAACAAGCATTGGCGGCAGTAAAAGATGCACTGTATGCCCTGAATGGTAAATGGAAACTACCGCTTATACTTGCTCTTTCAGAAGGGCCTTTGCGTTTTAAAGAATTACAGCGTAAGGTAGAAGGTATAACGCCGAAAATCCTTTCCAAAGAATTAAAAGAATTGGAACTAAATGAATTTGTAAAAAGAACTGTGTACGCTACATCGCCGGTTACCGTTGAATATGAATTAACGCCCCACAGTAAAACGCTGGATAATGTATTGGTGGAGTTGCGGCTTTGGGGAGAAAAGCACCGGCAACATATTTTTTCTAAATCCAGGAAAAGTAAGAAAGCGACCAGCGCTTAATAAGGTTCTGGTCTTTGCTTCTTTGGAATAAGAATGATTTTTTCTTATTACCTTAATATATCCAAAATGCTATGCCAGTAAAAAAAATCAAGCCTTCAGCCATTGAAGAATATATATATGCAGCTCCCACAGAGCTGCACAAAAAATTATTCCAATTACATGAATGTATTCGTGCAGTTGCAGCAGGGGCGGATGAAAACCTCAAATGGGGTATGCCGGCTTATTCTCTCGAAAAAATATTGGTAACATTTGCTGTCTTCAAAAATCATATCGGTTTTTATCCCATGCCTTCAGCTATAAAAGCGTTTGCAAAAGATCTTGAAAAATACAAGACAGCAAAAGGATCTGTTCAATTCCCGCATAACAAAACATTACCATTATCCTTAATTAAAAAAATTGTGAGGCTCCGGGTAAAAGAAAGCAAAGCAGGTATTATTAACTGGAGATCGTAATCTCGTAATAAATTGTTTCTTAATAAGGCAATCCTAAAAGTTTTGCACCTTTTCCTTTTATGGCACAATGTTTTCTGTTTTTAGAGGAAAAACTTACATATGAAAAGTAATATAACAGGAAAAGTCAGCACATCTATCAACGCCCCTGTGGAGAAAGTATGGGAAGCGTTGATCACACCTTCTATTATTAAGCAATATTTTTTCGGCACCAATGCCACATCCGACTGGAAAGTGGGAAGCCCCTTAATCTTCCGGGGCGAGTGGCAGGGAAAAACCTATGAAGACAAAGGCACGATATTGGAAAAAATTCCTCAAAAATTATTTAGTTATAGTTACTGGAGTTCCATGTCGGGTATAGAAGACAAGCCGGAAAATTATGTAACTGTTTCTTATAAATTATCCGGCGATGATAAGAAGACAACACTTACCATCACCCAGGAAAATATTCCTGATGAAAAAATGAAAGAACATTCTGAAGGAAACTGGAATAAGGTATTGGAGCAGCTCAAACAATTGTTAGAGAAACAACCAGCAAAAAAAGAAAAAGCTACAGTGTAATAAATAAACTTGCGGCGCCTATATCAATTCCCTGCTGTTGTGGGGAATTTTTTTTGTCAACTAACTATTAATTTCTTTTTATTTGAACCAACAAGAACTGATCTTTGTTGAAAGAATCACAAATAAAACCAGGAATTACAATGAACAACCTCAGTGGAAAAGTCGCCTACATCACCGGCGCCAGCAAAGGCATAGGATATGGCGTTGCAAAAAAGTTGCTTGACAATGGCATGAAAGTGGCCATCACCAGCAGAACATTAAGTGCGGCGAAGCAGGCTGCAGCTTCCCTAAGTGAAGACCCTTCAAAGATTTTAGCATTGCAGTCCGATGTGAGTTCTCCCGATGCGGAAGCAAAAGCAGTTAAAGCGACCATCGATCATTTCGGACAGTTGGATGTATTAGTCGCCAATGCAGGCGTTGGTCATTTCGTCAATATTGAAACGATTACAACCGAACAATGGAATGAAACCATCGACACCAACCTTACCGGTGTTTTCAATAGTGTAAAAGCAAGTATACCAGCATTAAAACAATCAAAAGGATATATTATTACGATCGCAAGTTTGGCCGGTACTAATTTTTTCGAGAATGGCGCTGCATACAATGCCAGCAAGTTTGGCCTCGTTGGTTTTAGCCAGGCCATTATGCTCGATCTGCGCAAGCACGGCATCAAAGTCAGCACCATCATGCCCGGTTCCGTCGCCACACATTTCGCCAATCACACACCCAGCGATGCGGATACATGGAAAATACAACCCGAAGACATTGGTGAATTAGTCGCCGATCTTTTGAAAATGAACCCACGTACATTGCCAAGTAAAATTGAAGTGAGGCCTTCCATTCCATCGAAGGGGTGATAACGGGTAATAAAAATTATTTGCCCGGCTGCATTGCTACTATCATCGTCTGTTGCGTCGCACTCTTCAGGGTTCTGTTCACTACTCAGCATTTTAGAAATGTTTTATTTCAATCATACTCTTCGAAAGGCGTGGGCTGTGTGCAGTTCCTCTCCTTCAGGAGAGGCTAGGGGAGGTTCCATTCAGCATTGTTGAAAGATCCGATTGAAAGGAATATTTTCTAAAGCGTGGCTGTGCGTTGATGGTCCCGCAAATAGCGGGATCGGGAAGGGGGCTAGAGGCCAGGTGAGGTTAATATCCCCTTCCACAATTTCGTAGTCGCCTTATCTCCCTTCAGTTTTTTAAAACTTTTTACAGCTTCCCATATTCTTCCCGGGTCGCTGAACCGTAATAACTGGTCTATTAATGCATCGTCAAGTTCAGGAGCGGTAGGATTAGGTTTGGCAAACGAAAATTGATATTTCACTCCATTCACTTTCGCATCAAACCCCAAACCCATTCTCAAAAATGGCCATTTTACTTTTTTAAAAACAATGATAAGTTCATCAAACTGAATTCCTTCTTCAGTAATAAATTGTACCCGGTTGTTATTATATATAAGAAATCCGGCTGTTACCCGCCCGACAAGGCCATGTATTTGCCAAACTTTGGAGATCAATTCTTCCATGCTGCCTGATTTTAAAGAAAGATACGCTGTGCTGTTGAATTAGTAAGCATGATAAATCAACGGCATGCACAATAAACGATTGTTTTATCTTTACCGGGCCGGTTCAATACAAACTGGTTACCTCATGACAAAAACAATGAAAGCCATTGTACTGCATGGCGCTAAAGATCTGCGGTTGGAAAATTTTCAAATGCCGGATCTTCTTCCCGGGATGGTATTGTTGAAAGTAAAAAGAGTAGGCATCTGCGGATCAGACATTCATTATTTTCAAGATGGTTATTGCGGCGCATTTACTCCATCAAAACCTTTTATTCTTGGCCATGAGTTAACAGCGGAAGTAGTTGCTGTAAGTGAAAATGTTTCTTCGCTTTCAACTGGTGCGAGAGTGACCGTCAATCCTGCGAGGGCTTGTGGTTTTTGTGAATATTGCAAAAGCGGTCACGGTAATCTTTGCCGTAATACGATTATGTTGGGCAGTGGCAGTACCAACCCTCCTACAAACGGGGCGATGGCGGAGTTTGTTTCCGTAAGGGCGGATCAATGTCATTTGTTGCCGGATGAAATGGATGATGGCCTTGGCGCTATGATGGAACCATTGGCAGTAGCGCTGCATGCAGTGAAGCGTACAACTGTTTCAGGCAAAAAGATATTAGTTACAGGGGGCGGCACCATTGGTTTGTTAACTGCACTTACTGCAAAAGCTTTTGGTGCGGTACCAGTAGCGGTAAGCGATATTGCCACGGAAAGAAGAAAATCCGCATTGGCCTGTGGTGTTGATGCAGTATTCAATCCTGCGGAAAAAGACATGAATGAAAAAGTGAAAGAAATAACGGGCGACGGTTTTGATGTGATCTTCGAAGCATCAGGTGCCAAGCCTGCATTACGCCAGGCATTTGATTTAATAAAACCCGGTGGTACCATTGTACAAATAGGCACATTGCCAACAGAAGATATTCCACTTCCTGCTAACCAGGTGATGGTGAAAGAAATAAACTTTATCGGTTCTTTCCGTTATGGAAATGTATTTGATGAAGCGATCAGGCTGGTAACATCCGGCCGAATTGATTTGCAACCTTTCATTACCGGTGTATTGCCGTTGAGTGATACTACGAAAGCCATGTACCTTGCCGCTGACAAAGACCAGGCATTGAAAGTACAGCTTGAATTATAAATTCCGGTTTTATAATAACAACAATTTTTTTACTTCTCTACATATAAATAACTACCATGTCCGAAAACAGTACGATTTTAATTCCTGCTCAGCAAATGCAGGAGCGGTTTGCTTCTCTTTTATTGGATTTGAATTTTACCAAAGAAAGAGCGAATGCCATCGCTGAAATTTTTACCGCTAATAGCGTAGATGGAATATATACACATGGCGTGAATCGTTTTCCCGCATTTGTAAAACATGTGAAGGAAGGATTAGTAAAGCCGGATGCCACACCTACTTTACATCATAAGTTTGGCGGCATTGAACAATGGAACGGCCACCAGGGCCCGGGCACATTAAATGCGATTCATGCTACTGATACAGCAATGGGATTGGCGAAAGAATATGGAATAGGCTGCGTGGCATTAGCCAATACAAATCACTGGATACGCGGCGGCACATACGGATGGCATGCGGCGAAAGCCGGTTTTGTTTTTATCGGTATTACTAATACTATCGGCGTGATGCCTGCATGGGGCGCTATTGATTCACGCCTGGGCAATAACCCGTTTGTAATGGCATTACCTTATAAAGATGAAGCGATCGTGCTGGACATGGCGATGTCTCAATATTCTTTTGGTGCGATGGAACTTACATTATTTAAAAAAGAAAATTGGCGGCGTATGGTGGTTACAATACAAAAGGTGAACTAACAAATGATCCTGCTGAAGTATTAGCGTCCCGTCGGGCATTGCCCATCGGTTATTGGAAAGGGGCGGGGATGTCATTGTTGCTGGATTTGTTTACTACTATATTGTCAGGCGGCCTGGCCGGGCATCAAATAACCAAAGCGGGAACGGAAACCAACATATCACAGCTATTTATCGCAGTGGATATTTCAAAATTGAGTAACCATTCCATTATTGCAAAAACAGTCGAAGACATCATTGAAAATTATCACCAGTCAGTGCCTATCGATGACTCAAAAAAAATAACGTTCCCGGGTGAAAGGGTAATGCAAAGCAGGAAAAGAAATCTCGCCAATGGTATACCTGTTTTACAAAAAGTTTGGGATGAGATCATGAAGCTGTAAACGCTGTTCACCGGTCATGAGATTCTTTCCAGCACAAGCTTTGTTATTTATTATATAATACCATTCATAGGGTATATACATCCTGCCGATTTATTTTACTTTCAGGTAAACATTTCAATGAAACTATTTATACTGGCAGCGGTGTCTTGTTTTTTTCTTCAGCCATCCATGGCACAGCATTGCCCCTTCGATGGTACTTATACAGTTGTGATTAAAGCGAAAGATAAAAATGGCAACATATTGCCTGCGTCTTCTTACAAATATTTCAGCCTGGAAGAATTGGATACTGATAGCACTGACTGCGTGTACAGCAGCGGCAAGGTTTATTCCAATTTTTATAATGATGTAGATTTTATAAATACAGAAGTTAACCAGCGCATGCACCATGCCGACTATTTTGCCCGGTATATTAAGCAAGGCCAGTCCGATTTTACCAAAGAAAATTTTTGTGCATTGTTGAGCAACCCCGAAGTTGAATGTTATGTACAAAAGCCCGGTACTTCCGATTATGATTATATTAAAAGACATTACATAGTCGTGTATAAAAAGGACAATACAACTTTCCGTTTTGAAGTGCCTGATAAATCCATTCATTCTGTTTGCATCAATAATAAATGGAGCACCATCAAGCCGATGATGATCCAGTTGCCTGAATAGCCTGTCTTATAAATAAAAAAGTCCCGGCTGTTTTTCGCACGGGACTGTGAGGGGAAATATAAACGGTTAGCGTTTGTTTAATTTTAAATTTTGCACGTTGCCGTCAGTTGTTTCTATTCTTACAATATAAATACCTGCGCTTATATCCTGCACATCGTAAGAAGACTTATACGTTTTCCAGCTTTTTACAATTGTTCCGTTTACTGTGTAAAGATCTATTTGTTTCAATTTACCAGGAACAATATTGCTTAATTGAAAACTTGATAATACCGGGACAGGATAGATCACCGCATTGTTCGTGCCTGAATCAGTCGGTATCAGCAATACAGGTGAATAAGTAAAATGCCCGTCGATATCATATTGTTTGATGCGGTAAAATACCCGGCCAGCATTGTAATCATTATCTGTTTGTTTATAATGATTGGTAGAAGTAAGATTATTAGCAGGGATACCCGCAATGGCCGTTTGCCAGTTAGCACCATCAAAGCTGCGTTCAATTTCAAAATGACTAACATTTATTTCCTGTGCGGTAGTCCAGGTGATTTTCACTTTTTTATCCTGGCGGTAAGCCGTTACGTCCAGCCATGATAAAGGCAATGTGGAAGAAATGAATTGCACTTGTGTCGTGCCGCTGGCGGTTGTACCATTCAGCGAAAAACCCAAGGTAGCTGTCGAAATCGATACGCTGCTGGTAAGAACAACTGTATATGTACCATCATTATTATCTACCACAGTACCTAATGCCCCCGTAGAAGTAGTAACAACAACTACACCGCCACTGCTCGTAAGATTATTGCCCGATGCATCCTTAAGTCTTACAGTGATAACAGAAGTACTGGAACCATTTGCTTGTATGGAAGATTGTGAAGCGCTGATAGCTGAGTTAATCGTGCTGCCCGCAACAGGTACGGATCCGCAAATATTGATAACAGGAGTGCTGCTGCAATCATGCTTCAATGAAGTGGCGGCAGGTGAACCATTATTACCGTTAGTGCCATCGCCCATGCTTCCATTTGTATAGTGGCCAACATAGCAGAACTGTGAAGAACCTGCTTTAAGATATACCATCGTATGGCCGCCCATTTCTACTGCAATGGCAGTGCCGGTAAAACCTACTGGTATACCCGGATCGAATGATGCGGTAGTAAGTGCTCCATTAGATGCGTTATTATCTGTTCGTCCCACCATACCTGAACTGTTATTACCCCAGGTATAAAGAGTGCCGGTTGTTGTAATAGCTGCTACACCCGGATAGGATGAATTATGTTCCTGGCAGCTGAAAGAATTTATATTATTGAGATTGTCACCTGCTGCTGAAGTTTTTTTCACACGCACCCACGATAATTTCTCCACGGTTGTAAAGTCGCCGCATTGTCTTTGGCTGTTATCACCCAGCGAATAAAGATTACCGGCGCTGCTTAATAAAAAGTAGGTGTTTTTTGTCGTATTGGAATAACTCATCCCTCCTGTAATACCAATCAGTTTAGGAACAGAAGAAGAAAATTCGGAAGGAAGCGTCATCAATGTTGCATACACTTTTGAAGTAGACGCATTGCCATCACCTAAATAAACTGAATTACCCCATGTATAAACTTGACCGCTGGAAGTTAATGCCATAAATGCATTGAGACTGTTGCTGCTCACTTGTCCTCTTACAGCGGTAACGTTGGTCAGGTTAGTAGTGGAATTTATTTTCACTTGTTTCCACGTAGAACTTGCCGCAGTTGTAGCAGTTCCACCGTTTGCTTCCACCGCAACAGTTGTTTGCGTAAGTATCCAAACATTTCCGCTGGTCGTTAACAACATCAATGTCTGGCATGTTGCAAAAAGATTGGCGACATCAGCAGGTGCTATAGCAGCAGGTAATCCATAAGTATTAAAGCCACTAGCGGATGCAATTGAAGTACGGCCAAAAGCATTACCGGATTTTACACCAGTGCTCACCACATTTCCTGCTACTCCCCATGCCCATAAGCCGGTAGAAGTTAATACGAATGCCTGGTCTACTTGTGTGCCTGCGGTTTTACCGCCTAATGCGGTTTTGTAGATCGTGCCTGTCAGTCCTGAATAGTTGGTGGAGTTTATATTCAATGGGGCCAACTGATCGGCGGCGCCTGAAGGTTGCATAAAAGATCCCCAGACAGCATAACTGCCATCATCTTTTAATGCGATAGATGAATGATAGCCGCTGATGATCTTGTCATACTTTTCGTTGACATTGCATTGCGCATTTATTTCATCATTAATAAAAAGAATAGGGGCTAATAAGGTCAGTAAAAAGACCAATGAGTATGATCGTTTCATAAGACGGATTTTTTAAAGGGTATAGAAATTTGTTGACTAAAATTCGATGCAAATCTATAATTGAGAATCTATATAGAGTAGAAATACATCTATATTTTTTAGGTATTTAACTAGATTTAGATTGACCATTGTCAATAGTCAATCAAAACGAAATGATATAAATCAATTCTTATTGACAAATAAATTTTATTTATAATTCAATAATCATCCAACGCAGGAAATGTATTATTTGAAATTAATATGTCACAAGATGAAATTTCTTAGATATGCTATGTAATAACTTCTATTGTATTTCTATGATAGCGCTACGAATTTATTCCCGGCTGCATTGCTACTAGCATCGCCTGTTGCGTCGCACTCTTCATCTTCCTGTTCGCTATTCAGCAATAGCGATCGTCCCGATTAATATCGGGAAGCGAAGTCGAAGGGTCTCACTCTTCATCTTCCTGTAATTCTACTGAGCATTTTCGAAGCATCTGATAATGTTGTACAATCGCTAGGAGTAGAATAAATAAATGGTTAAAACCATTTAATAATATCAAGATTATTCAATAGCCCATGGTTAGGTCATGGGCTACCTGAAGAATGATAATTCACTTAATCATTTTGATAATTTATCAAAACTCTCTTATCATCTTGTTTGTTCAAATCTTAAATTACAAATTGCCGATTGGCTATTGCTTATTGTCGATTGCTCATTGGTTAATCAACAACTCAAAATAAATCAACGGTGTATTTCTATAAACAACACGTCCTCTTTCCTTATACCCGCATTTGCGATAAAAATCACCGGCGCCTGCTTCATGGTTGTAAGCATCCAACCTTATCGCTTGGGCAGGCCATGCAATTGCAAGAGCTTTTACTTTTTCCAGCATATAAGTGCCAACACCCTGGCGTTGCCAGCCAGGATGTATAGCCATATCAACCAGGTAAAGGGGGTTGTATCACTTTGGTAAAATAAGCTACATCAATCGCCCATGGTTTTTGGGTAGTGATGCGGAGTGTACCAACTATTGCACCTTCATCTTTTACCGCCAGCACTTTTGAATTTTCTTTCATGCCGCTTAGTACACCCCTATCGGTACATTGATAGCTCCAATGCCCTTCAATGTATTGTGTTGTAAGTTGCCGTGCTGCTTCATTTCTTATAAAAGCAATCATCGCAGCGTCTTCCTTTGTTGCTATTGAAAAAGATAAGTTCATTCTTCAATTAATCAAACGCAAGCGTTTGCGGAACTTGACTTAATGTTTTTTAATCCCAGTCACAACCAATCGGTGCGCCGGGGGGTATTTCTTTGTGTATCGTTGGTTTTGCATCAGCGGGTACGGTCATCCTGTCCAATGCAAGAATAAGATGTGCCGTATACGATGCGTCTTTCGAAGCTTTCTTTTGTGACTCAATAAATGTTTTCAGATCGGCTAATGATTTTTTTACATCCGATCTTACCTGGAAAGAGGCCCTGTTATCAATACTCGATGCTAAAAGGTAGGTAAGTAACACCTGCTCGGTTTGTTGCTGGATCAGTTTTTCCATTCCAGTTCTGCGTGGCGACTTCCATGTTTTAGTAACAAGTGTATTGATCATTTCATTTACACCAAGCCCACCGCTGACTTCATACTGTTCCATGCGGCTTAACCGTTCGCTATTGAATAAAAATGATAAAGGGAGATCCGCCGCTGTTTCTGCCGGCGCCAGCGCATCAAAGGCCAGACCGGTTCTTTTATTAAATAATTCTCTTGATGATTTATAACCTTCAGGTCTTGGCGGAATAAGAGAAACGATAGATGCGGGAAGTAGCAATGTTTTTGGATCGATGCAATCAATAACAGCATTCAATGCTTTTACCTGTTGTTCTTTCGGCAATTGTTTGGTGATGAGTTGCCCGTCGCCCCGCAACGCATAATTGTATTCTAATCCTCCCACTAATTTAGTTACCGCTTCAGACTGGTAACGATGATATAAATAAACAGGCACCAATACATCTTCCAGCATCGCCATCGGCATGCCTTCTCTTATATTTTTTTCCCCGAATTGCTGTAGCGCTTTGGCTCTTACTTTCATTACATTTTGTAATTCATCTATAGCATTGCTGCCATTATCCCACAAATGCGCAAACGGGCTCACACTTCCCGGCGGTCTTGCATCCTGGTCGGTGAGAAAATACAACCCTTTTTTTAATCCATCCGATATTATTTTATTTAAGGCCGTTGTTTCATTTGTTCCCGAAGCAAATTCGCTATATCCCCATGTGATGGATAATTTATCCCATTCACCGATTTTATTATCATAGGCATTGCTCATGTCTATTTCACCCGCTGCATTTATTATCACCATCGGGTGCGGGTAGTCCATCACACTGGACCGGTCAATAGTGCTGGCGGAATAATTATGCATTAAACCAAGTGTATGGCCTACTTCATGTGCAGCTAATTGTTTTAACCTTGCCAAAGCCATCTTCAGCATCTTATCATCGGCAGGTATACCATTTTCAAATGGCGCTAATAATCCCTGGGCAATTAAATAATCCTGTCTCACCCGCAATGAACCGAGGGTGACATTTCCTTTAATGATCTCACCTGTTCTCGGGTCAACAACAGTTGCGCCATAGCTCCATCCTCTTGTAGAACGGTGCACCCAGTTGATCGTGTTGTAACGAACATCCATCGGGTCGGCATCATCAGGTAATATTTTTACCTGGAAAGCATTGATATAACCAGCCGCTTCAAAAGCCTGGTTCCACCAACCGGCGCCTTCCACCAATGCACTCCGAATGGGCTCCGGCGTGCCATTGTCTACATAATATATAATAGGATTAACCGCTTCGCTTTTTGCCGCACCCGGATTTTTCTTTTGCAGGCGATGGCGGCAAATCAAATATTTAGAAATGGATTCGGGTACCGGTGTGCTGTAATCAAAATAAGATATATTATAAAAGCTGGAACGGGGATCAAAAACTCTTGTCTTATAATTATTGTCCGGTAATTGCACAAAGGAATGGTGCATGCGAACAGTGAATGCTTCCGGGGAAGGGCTTACCGTAGTAACATAGCGCCCCACATTACCATCATTATTAATAAAGGTAACCGTTGCTTCAAACTCTGTATTAAGCGGAAAGTTTTTAGTTCGCGGGGTATAAATAGCGCTACGTGATTTTTCCAGCATAAAACTTCCCTGGTTATTACTGCGAACGGTATTAACGACTTTCATCGCATCACGCAGTAAAAAATCCGTAGCATCTACCAATACGGTATCATTTGTTTGTGCTTCTGCTGTAAAACCCCATAGTGTTGATTGGGCGAAGGATTGTTCGACGGCACGTTTTTCATTTATATCATTGCAAGGGCACGGTAATTATAGTTCGGTTCCACCATTAATATCTTCCTGCCGACTTTGGTGAATTTTACAATTCTTGTATCACCAAGCAATCCGCGGTCAAGGCCAATATCATTGGAGCCTAAACCTGCTGGTAAAGATGTTTGGTATAATACTTCTGTATTCAGTTTATTTATTTCCAGCCATATTTTTCCTTCGTCTTCATTCCAGTAGAATTTAAAAAAGCCTTCCTGCTTTTTTAATCCTTTTGTTTTTTCTTCGATGGAGGGGAGTTTTTGCGCAACAGTGCATACAGGTATTACCAGCAATAATAGCAGGATTTTTCTCATAACAGTGTGGTTTGGCTAAAGATAAATGAGATCAGCGAAATACGGATGGCCTTGTATAAAAAACCTCACCTTAATCCCGACTTCATCGGGACAGGCTCTCTCCTAAAGGGGAGGAACAGCGTACAGCTCTTGCTTTTAGAAAATATTTTTAATAATCAACCTCTCCTCAAATGCTGAGTAAAGAACAGAAAGATGAAGAGTGCGACGCAACAGGCGATGCCATATGCACTGAAGCTGGGAAAAAAATAATTGCATTCAAATTGACAGATGTACCTTGCCTATATTGGTCTTTGTTTTTTCATTGATAGTTTTCTATCTTTCCTTTTACAAGAGCAGAAATGAAAAAAATAGTAGTTAGTTTATTTTTCGGATTTAGTTTATCCCTGCTGGGTTTTACTGCACATGCGCAGGAGGAGAAACCGGATACGGTTAGCGTAGGCATTTATATCACCAGTATTCATGATATAGATTTTAAACAAAAAGAGTATACGGTAACGCTTTGGCTCTGGCTAAAGTATAAGAATAAAGATTTTGATTTTTTAAATAACCTGGAAGTGCCGCAGGCGAAGACGGTCGATAAATCATTTTCTCTCGTGGACAGTTCGGGTGAAAAAATATACATGCAAATGAAATTGCAATGCGTGATGAAAGATACGTGGCGCATCGGCAATTTTCCTTTCGATCATCAAACGATGCGGTTGGCTATTGAGAATTCCCAGTTTGATTCACGCAGCCTTGTATTCGTAGCCGATACGATTGGCCAGCATTTTGATCCACGTTTTACACTTCGTGGGTGGTCGATTGACAGTTGCCTTATTTCTACAAGTATCAAAGCGTATGAGACGGGCTTTGGTGATATGAGCCTTGCGAAACCGCATACGGAATACAGTTCTTTCCGGGTGCGGTTGGTAATTGCGAGAGACGCCGGCGGGTTATTCTGGAAAATGTTTTTGGGAATGTATATCGCATTCCTGATTGCGTACACTTGTTTTTATATTCATGCGGATGGATTTGATTCACGGTTTGGATTAAGTGTGGGTTCTTTATTCGCCGTGGTTGGTAATAAATATATCATTGATTCTTCGCTGCCGGAATCCACTACTTTTACACTGGTAGATACATTGCATGGATTGACGTTGTTTTTTATTTTCGCCGTGATCGCCGCTACTGCTTATTCATTGAAGCTGGTGAAATCCGATAAACCTGCTAAGGCGAAAAAGTTTGATATGATTGCTGCGCAAACACTCGTTATTTTGAATATATGGTTTATACTGCAGGCGAGTACAGGTTAATCTTCTTTGAGTGATATAAAATAAAAATCCCGGTATGATCAGTACCGGGATTTTTAGTAGAATGAATTTATCAGAATAACCTTTCCTGTGGTGGTTTTATTCCCTGCAAGCGGATATAAATAGTAGCCTGCCCACGGTGATGTGTCTGGTGTTCGAATGTTTTATTCATTAAAGCAAATCTTGTTTCTTCATAAGCGCCAAACAATTTTACTTTTTCTCCCCATTTGCTGAGGTCAGCATTTTTAGCGGCGTTCCAGCAATAATCATAACTGGCCGTAACATAGTACATCACGGAATCTTTTGTTTGTGCGGAAGCCCTTGCTTCGGGATTGGAAGCTACCCAACCGAGCGGAGGCTGACCAGTTGCATTTGACATCAGGAAAACATTGGCCTGCGCCAGGTGCAGCATCTGTTGTGCGAAACTGCGGATGCTGTCAACCGCTTTGAATAAATATTTATTAGCGGGCATAGTATTGAGGTAATCAATAGTATAAGCCTTGCCCCGTTCCCAGTCTTTTACCATTTGAGCTTTTATATCTTCCGTAGTTATTGCCTGTGCATTAACTTTTGAAGACAATAGAAAAGTGAAAACAAAGAAGCAGCTTATCAATACAGTCATTTTTTTCATAGCAAATAAATTTAGGCGGTTAAGGTAAGGAAAATGGAGATGACAAATTAATTTTCCTTCGGTAATGGCTAAAAAACGATTTTCATGCGCAAGTAAAACTAGTTAAGCATTCCTGGTGATATAGTAATTTTGTATGTCAAAATGGGCCTATGCTTTACATGATTATTGAAAAGTTTCATCCGGGTAAAGGAAAGATTTTGTATCAGCGCTTTGCGGAGAAAGGAAGAATGATGCCGGATGGGGTACAATATATAAATAGCTGGATAAGCGGGGACCTGGCTACCTGCTACCAGGTGATGGAAAGCGATTCTGTTCAAAAATTACATGAGTGGATAAGCAATTGGAACGATCTTGCCGATTTTGAAATAATTTCGGTCATCACATCGCGGAAGCGAAAGAAAAAACTTTAGGAAGTTGATGCCGGTTAAACTAATTATTAAAATTAATTCTATGCGCTATCTTATTTTCCTGTTTCTTGCTTCTACACTCATGTTGTCCTATTCCTGCCAGGTAAAATCTGAGAAGAAAGTAGATAAAGAAACTGCGAAGAACGAAATTGCCGCGGCGGAAAAAGCATTTGAAAAATGGCGGCTGAGAAAGGTATAGCGGAAGCTTTCTGGTATTTTGCAGCCAGCGATGCCGTAATAAAAAGACAAAAGGATACTTTAATAAAAGGAAAGAAAATATCCGGCAATTTTATGCTGATACTTTTTATAAAACCGCTTCTGTGACATGGACGCCTGATTTTATTGAAGTGTCGGAAAATGGCGACCTTGGGTACACTTTTGGAAAATATACATGGTCAACAAAGGACAGTGCGGGCCAGGCGCAGGAATATAAAGGCGTGTTTCACACCGTATGGAAGAAACAGGAAGATGGCCAATGGAAATATGTTTGGGATTAATTTATAAAAAGAATCTATGAAATCGTTGCTTACTTTATTGTCTCTTTTTTTATCAGTTCAACATTTGCGCAAAGCAAAGACAGCTTGCAATCTAAACCTGATCCTGCAAAAAAACTACAGGTAGTAGAAACAGCTTGCGGTGAATGCCGTTTCGGTTTAAAAGGAAAAAGTTGTGACCTGGCTGTTCGTATTAACGGCAAAGCATATTTTGTCGATGGCACCGATATCGATTCGCATGGTGATGCGCATGCAAAAGATGGTTTTTGCAATTCGGTTAGAAAAGCGGAAGTGCAGGGAGAAGTATTGAATGATCGTTTTAAAGTCACTTATTTTAAATTGTTGCCCGCTGTTGGCAAAAAAGAATAATCAAACCACCCGCTTTGCAAACTCCAGCACAGGAACCCCGAACGAATTGGGCAGGCAATTTATCTTATAGCACTACTAATCTTTTGTACCTGCAACAATTACAGACTTACAGGAAATTATAAAGGCCAGCAAAAAGATAAGAGCTGTAGGTACCAAACATCATTCAATGCAATCGCAGACAGTGAAGACAACCAGTTGTCAACTGCGAAACTCAATAAGATTATTTCGCTGGACAACGTAAATCATACCGTGACGGTTGAAGGCGGTATTAAATACGGGGAGCTCTGCACTTATTTAGATGAGCAGGGTTATGCCTTGCACAATCTTGCTTCGCTTCCTCATATTTCCATTGCAGGCGCATGTGCTACGGCCACGCATGGTTCTGGTATAAGCAATGGAAGTTTATCCACTGCTGTTGTTGCAATTGATTTCGTTAATTCGGCAGGTGATATTATTTCTCTTTCTAAAGAAAAAGACGCAGGTGTTTTTCCGGGGCAATCGTCAATTTGGGAATGGCCGGTATTGTAACAAAAATGACATTAGCGCTGCAGCCATCTTTTAAAATGAAACAAGTCGTTTACGTTAATATGCCGATGAGTGAATTGAAAAATAATTTTGAGAAAATCATGTCATCCGGTTACAGTGTTAGTTTATTCACCGATTGGAAAAACAAAAGCATCAGCCAGGTCTGGATAAAATCAAAAGCAGGAGAGAGTATATCCTTAAAAGTGCAGGGAGAATTTTATGGAGCAAAAGCTGCCACAGAAAACATGCATCCGTTGGCTGGTTTTTCAGCGGAAAATTGTACTGATCAGTTAAATGTGGAAGGTTGCTGGTACGATCGCCTGCCCCATTTTAAAATGGGTTTTACACCCAGCGGTGGCAAAGAGTTGCAGACGGAATATTTTGTTGCATTTGAAAATGCGTATGAAGGAATGATGGCGATTGAAAAACTAAACGAAAAAGTTTCACCTCATTTATTCATTAGTGAGATCAGGGCGATCGCTGCTGATGATTTCTGGATGAGCCCATTTTATAAAAAGAGATGTGTGGCTTTTCATTTCACCTGGAAACAGGAGTGGGAAGAAGTAAAAAATTACTGCCCTTGATTGAAGAAGCGTTATCTCCTTTTGATCCTATCCCGCATTGGGGTAAATTATTCAGCATGGCGCCGGCCGTTTTACAATGCGGTATAAAAAAATAAATGATTTTAAAGAGCTGGTAATGAACTATGATCCGCATGGTAAGTTTACGAACAGGTTGTGTGGCGGAACATCTTTTCACAAAATAGTAAGGAAAGAAAACTTATCTTTAAGTTCACCACAAAGCCACCACTCAGTATGAAAAGTTTTTTTAAAGAACTAAATGCGTTTTATCCTGCATATTTAAAGGCGCACAGCAGCATGGGCAACCAGGTGTTGCATTTCATTGGGTCTACTTTGTTTTTTGCTTTACTCATACTCGCATTTATTCTTCCAAATTACTGGCTGATCGCCGGCGCTATTTTTATTGGTTATTTATTGCCCGGCATTGGTCACCGTTTTTCCAGCACAATGATAGCTTCCGTGCTACCAAGCCTGTTCTTTGTGTGCTCTGCGCTTTTCGTCTCTATATTGACACACTTACTTTTCGTATTAATAAAAAATTGAAGATGGCTACCGCCCAGCCGAATTAATTTTTACGTGACAATTTTTTGACAACAACAGCAGCATCTTCATAGTCAGCAAATTGCTCAACACATTTCTGCAATCTTAATATCATTCGTAAAATTACGTCGGTAAATAACGGCGAAATGTTTGCAAATCGAAACTTCGCAACATATATTTAGAGTGCAATCTGGACTCTATGCACCCCCTACTTAGAAAATTAAATGGATTGTTTACTACCGCCGCGCCTGCGCCTGCTCCACCATTGGCTGAAGTAGAAATTAGCGAGTCAACTTTCAACAATTATTCTTTTCTTATCGGCAGCCTTTTTTCTTATTTCAATGATCTTTCTCCTGATTTGAAAAGGCGGTTTGTAAAACGTACACACCAGTTTCGATTGCTGAAAAAATTTCATTACATCGGCCTGGAAAATAATGAGGACACAGCTATTCTTGTCAGCGCATCCGCGGTGCAGATCACATTTGGGCTTGATGATTACCAAATTTCTTACTTCAAAGACATTTATATTCTCGCCGATGCGTATCACATTGATAACGATGATGAGTTGTACATCGGCCATGTAGCCCCCGATGGAATTTATCTTTCATGGAAGCATTTCCTGTATGGTTATTCCAACAACACGGATAATATTAATGTAGCCGTTCACGAAATGGCGCATGCATTATTATATAATAATTTCTTTGCGCAATACGGTTTCGATTCTCACTTCCGGCTCAATTACGAAAAATTTTCTAACAGCACAGGGCCGATACTAGCTGATGTGATTACGAAGCGCCAGAGTTATTTGCGCAGCTATGCCTTCAGCAACCTCCATGAGTTTTGGGCTGTCAGCGCTGAAGCATTTTTTTGCAACCCCAAAGGCTTGAAAGAAAACATGCCCGAATTGTATGAAGCCTTACGCCGGGTATTGAACCAGGATCCCATGACAAAAAATAAATTACTAAAATCCGCACCATGATTACAATTTTAATTATCTATCATTGTCGTTTCATTCTTCAGCAAAAGAAAAAACGAATACTGGCCGTTGCATGACCTAACAATTTCATTGATTTTATAAGCCCAACTGTGGTGCTACTAGCATCGCCTGTTGCGACGCTCCGTTCATCTTTCTGTTCTTTATTCAGCAATTGTCGAAGACCCCGATGTTTGTCGGGGCGTTGCTCCCGATAGTTATCGGGATTACTTTGAGCGAAGCCGAAGGGTCGCACTCTTCAACGTTCTGTATCCCGATAGCTATCGGGACTACTGAGCATTGTCGAAGATTCCGACTTTGTCGGAACAATATCGATTTTTGTAGGGGAATAGGTATTTATAACAATAAGATTTTTAACTCCGAAGGAGTTATATGTTTATAGAAAATACCAACAATGAACATACGACCCCGAAGGGGTCGAACGGATCAATAAACATTTTCTATAAATATTTGATCCCTTCGGATCATTTTTTTAATGTACTGTTCGCTAATCAGCATGAGGACTCTGTAATAATAATTACTCAGCACTGGACAAGGGTTTCA
This sequence comes from Chitinophagaceae bacterium, assembly GCA_037200685.1. GTDB lineage: Bacteria > Bacteroidota > Bacteroidia > Chitinophagales > Chitinophagaceae > JAJKIP01. The sequence goes on along the minus strand of JBBCIG010000007.1, from coordinate 17,395 downwards.
TCGTTGCAGAACTTCTTAAACCTTGCCACATCAGCTTCAGGTGTAATTATTCCATCACTACATAAATGAGCGGCTAATTGCTTTGCAAAGAAAGGGGCCAGCGAACAACCTTTCGTCCCCATACCATTGAGTATACCAATATTGGGAAAATGAGGATGCATACCCACAAATGGCCTTCTTTCCAATGTAGCCGGCCGAACACCCGAACGATGCTCCAGTATTTTAAAAGGAATTTTCAACCATTCTTTCAATACCTGCTCTGTACTTTTCCTGAATGCCTCAGTAGGGTCAGCATCATCAAAATCCCACAGGTAATTAGATCCCACCCAAAAAATATCCTTTTCATTCATCGGCACCAAGAGCATTGATTTTTTATAAACGTGCTGGTCAGGTAAGTCGGGTATTTCAACAATCAACGCTTCTCCTTTATTCGGCGCAAAAGGAAGTTGTTTGAAAAATTGACTTTCAAAACTTCCCGCACCATCGCAAAAAATAATTTTCTGCGCTGTAATGTCTTTGTATTGAATTTTATCAACAAGAACTTTCAGTTCATTAATATCAAAATCATCTTCAACAAGCAGTTGTTTGCTTTTCAATTCCTTTCGCCAAGCGGGAAGCAATGATTCCATGTTAGCGATATATACCGGCCTGATCTCTCCACAACCAAATTCATAATTTAAAAATGTATTGAAATGATTCTGCTCCGGGTAAGTATGAATGTATTGATTGCCTTCCTCTATTCTTTGCAGAAAACTTTCCCGCATAAAAGGATTGGGAAAAAAATCAAGAATATTTTTATGATGGATTGCAGGAGTGCTTAGTGCAGTTCCTATTTCCTGGTAAGCATCCCATGCAAAAGGGATTACTTCTTCGGCCATCCATACAGTCACCATTCTTCTGCCGGTTACCGGATTAATAATACCTGCAGCTATTCTTGATGGCGATTTTTTTTCATTATTATCAATAACAATAAAGTTTTTGTTTTGCTTTTGTAAATAATAAGAAAGAAAAGTGCCGGAGATGCCTTGTCCAATAACCAGGAATTCAGTTTGCATATTGCAAAAATACTTGTGCCACGGTTCAAAACCGTGGCACAATCAAAATCATCTTGAATATTAATTACTTGACTGTAATCCGTACTCCTTCAGAATGTGACGTAAACTCCGGCGCATACATACATTGTATCGTTGTTACTCCATTGCTGAAATTGCCGGTATGTGTCACAAACAAAGGATATTCAAAAACATAAGTTCCTTTGCGCAGAGAACTGAAAAAGAAATTCGTGCTGGCATCTTTAGTGCTTTCATAATAGCCTAAGCCATCCTGCCATTTATAACTGCTCAGCACATTTGTCGGTTCCAGCGCCGAAGCCCGCATATCTTTCATGTGCACATATTCCATTTCCCGGTCAACTCTTAATTCAATTCTCACTTTGATCTTATCGCCCACTTTTAATACGTCGCCTTCGTTTACCGGCGTGAGCACCGGCCCGCGGTCTGTATTTTTTTCAATAAATAATTTTTTAACCAAGCTAAGTGGGGTAGCAGCAGTAGTTATTTTATCCAGGTCTTCAAAGTATTGCCAGTAAACACCACCCCAAGAGGAACTCGTGTTCCCCTCTCCGCCAGGAGAGGGGTTAGGGGTGAGGCTGACATTTATATTTCCCATTTGAGGATTAATATTGGTTCCTTCAATTGTCTTTTTAAAATAACCAGTCCCTGCTTCTTGTTTATTATCAGAAGAGCTGATAGTTGTAGTTCCCCACTGTATCTGAACAACCTGGTCGCTGGCTAACCATTGCGTACCCTGTAATAACAAAGCATAGCAAGCTTCCGCTGTTGCCTTTGTTGATTCCCAGCGATTGGTTTGTTTATTTTTCAACAACCATGTTTTCAGGTCATCAACAGTTTTTGTGTCTTTACCTATTTCCTGGAAGGCTTCAATCAATAATGATTGCCTTTCAATCGGGGCTTCATACCACCACCAGCCGCGGCTTGCATCTTTCCAGTACATACCCAACTCTTCATTATTGATGGATGTTTCTTTCAATGATTTCAGAATGGCAACAGGAGTTTGCACATCGCCCGTTCTTCCCAATGCAAGGATGATCATGCCCTGCATGTATTTGTTTTGTTGCGTCCATGTCAATTGACTGCGTGTTCTGAAATAATTGTAAGCTGTTTGAGACGCAGCGGGTATTTTATATTCCGGGAAAAAACTGCGCATATATAAATATTGAACAGCGCTATAGCCTGGTGTATATTTCTTCAGGTCGGTTTTATATTTAACCAGGTTATCGTAATCCTCTTTTATTCTTTTATCAAGATAGGGGATAGCTTCTGAAAGGATTTGTTTCAACTTATCATCCTGTCCGCCGGCAATGCCTTTTAATTTTTTCAAATGCCCGATACCCGTGATAATATATTGGGTGATGTAGCGGTCATCCGGTCCACCTTTAAACCAGACAAAGCCACCATTTTCGCTTTGCATTTGTTTCAGTTTTTCATAAGAACTATTCAGTTCATTGCTCATACGGATCATGTCAAACAGCAAGGCGATATTCTTCTTCTGTTCACTTTCACTTTTTGCCTGTAACACCCACGGTGTTTCTTCCAGTAATACTGCCTTCAGTTCCTGGTTCTTTTGCAGGTTACTCATCAAGGCGGCAGTGTCCCTGATCTTCCATTGTTCAAATACCTGTTTGATACGGGGCGATGAGTTGGCTATAAACGTCGCCAGCGAATTCGCATAATACCTGTTCCATGTTTGTTCCGCACATTCATAAGGATATTCCATCAGGTAAGGCAAAGCCTGCACGGCATACCATGCCGGGTTGGAAGTGTATTCAACCGTCAATGCATAATTCTGTAAGGTTTTAGAACTAGCGGAGTTTAATAATTTATCAAATTTGAAATTCTTTGTAGCAGTGCCCCGCATGTTCAATGGCATTGTTTCTGTTACCAGCATACGGTTGGTAAGAACCGGCAGTGCGTTTTCTTCACCATCGCTAACCTCACCCTTGCCCTCTCCACTGGTGGAGAGGGGAGCCTTTGCAACAATTCTCCATACCAATGCCTTGTTGAACTGGTAAGGAATTTCTATCGGGAATACCACTGCGCTGCTTTGTCCCGCTGCTACTGTAAATGATTTTGTGTAATTAGTATTCTTAAACAAATCGTTTACAGGTTGATTGGTAGCCGCATCCAGTAGCTGCAATTCAGCCTGTCCCTTTAATTCTTTTTCGGAAAGGTTCACGATCTTGGAACTGAATTCCATTTTATCGCCTTCTCTCAAAAACCGTGGCGCATTTGGCTGCACCATTAATTGCTTTTGCGTAACGATTTCTTTACTGCTGTAACCAAACGCCAAACCTTTTGTATGTGCCAACGCCTGGAATTTCCATTTGGTCAATGCTTCCGGCAGCATAAAAGAAAATTCAATATTACCCTCGCTATCGGTCTTTAAATCTGGAAAGAAGAAAGCTGTTTCGTTGAAGTTTTTGCGGATTTGAACTTCAGGGCTTTGTTGAGTAGTAGCTTCTTCTTTTTTTGCAAAATCACCATTGATAAAGATTTCTCCTGGGGTTGTTTTTACTTCACGCTTTATAATATGCTCATCATTTCCGACTTGGACACTAGGTATTTTCATAAGAACATCTCCAATTAGTCCTTTTGATTGCGCCATTTCAGCGTTGTCAAAATTTGCATTGCCTTTCATTCGTATAGATCTTCCACCTGCTAAAGAATTATTAACAGGTTGGTGACCTAATAAATAATCATATTGTTTATCCAGCGGTTTGTAGATTGCTTCCTCTCTTTCTTTTATAACCGCTTCTATCTTCAAGAAATTAAAACTCCCATTCCAGCTACGATTATTGTAATAAGATGGCCATATATAAGGTTCATTCCATCTGTGCTGAGAAAATTGATCCAGTGAGGCATCATACATACTTGCCAGCATTTCCGACGCTACCTTTTCATTTTTGTAACCGCTTATTTTCAGTTTCCATTTTTCTTCGCTGCCGGGCAATGTTTTATCCCTGTATGTAGCATACTCAATCGTCAGATCTTTATTCGTCCATGGGACAATAATCGTTTGGCTGTATTGGTAGATGCGGTTGTTTTTTACAAACATCCAACCAACACCATAGCCACCACGATCCGCTTCCGTTGCAGAGAAATCAAAAGAACGTTTTTCATTGGATAATTTTATAAAGGAGTAGTTGGCCGATGACCGTTGATCAATATCTGCGCCTTTATCCAATGTCTGTACTACAAATAGATTATCTGCTGCTGTTCCCAGCTTAACAGAAGTCGTTTCTCCCGGTTCGATTGGTTTAGCATTTTGTGTCCAGAGATATTCCGGTTTGGAAAGCTGGTTGCTTTTTTCGTTATAGAGTTCTATATATTTTATATCTTTTACTTCTTCACCGTTCTTATCTGTTGTTGAAACTTCAATTATATAAAAACCAGGTTTAAATTCTGAATTCATAATTCCAAATTCTGAATTAGCATTTACAGAGTCAGTCCGCTCAAAAACAACCCCTCCTTTTTCCCAGCTCGTCTGATCCGTTTCATTATCATATTCATCATACGGGAAGTTTTTAACGTACTCTTCTTTGTTCATCACAAATTGATCAGGCCTTTCCCAAAAACGTTCCCTGATCAATCTTTTTTCTTCTTTCAATTTAGTAATAACCACTTTTACCGTTGCAGGTTCAAATTCACCGCTCATGTTTTCAGTACGGATAGAAAGTGTTTTTAAACTGTCCACAGGTAATACAGCAGGAATAGTTGTTTTTATAAGTAAAGCTTTATAGCTGACCGAAACGGATTGTTCACCGCTTCTTGTTTCACCATTAATATCTGTTACATCCGCATAAACCGTATAATCAAACACCGGTTCAAACTTTTTTTCAATCTTCAGGTCGGGAATGGCAGTGAATTCGATGATAAACTTACCGTTCTCGTCTGTCTTTATTTCTCCATGTGTGATTTCCATTTCTTCGGATGGCGGTTGCCACCAGCGTTTGAAAAGCCAGGGATAAAGAAATCTCGGTTGTCTCACCACCCGGTATTTTACAGTAGCGCCATCAATATTATTACCAGCATACGCTTTCGCAACACCAGTAATCTTTACCTGGTCGTTTACTTTATATGTTCCTTTTACAGGCTCATAGTCCACATAAAACTTCGGCCGTTTGTATTCTTCGACTCGGATAGAAATATTGGCATTATCTTTTTTTGTATAAATAGAAAACACGCCATTTAATCCTGTTGCAGGCAGTTGAAATTTGCCGGAGAAAGAACCGAATTCATTTGTTTTTAATTTCAAGGAGTCGACATCCTGGTAATTGGCATCACGGAGATAAACGGTAGTTTCATAGTTGTTTAGCACTTCCGTTTTTTTCTCTGCGGCGATTTTATATAAAGCGATCCCTTTAAAATATATTGTTTGTGAAGGACGATAGATACTTCTGTCCGTGAACAGGAAAATCGAATTGACTGCTTTTTTTTCAGCGCTGTTATCCCTGTAATAGTAATAATCATTGATTACATCATCCATGGAAAGCTTATTGTTATTATAAGTGATATCCAGCAAATAAGCATAGTTGCTATATTGGTTGGGCTCGGCTGTTTTCCTCTGCAATTTGAAAAACCCATTGGCATCAGTCGTATACTGGCCTGACTTTGTTTTGATGTATTTGCGGGTATTAAAATCATATTTATTTTCCCATACCTGAACGGCTGCTTTGGCCAGGGGCTGACCATTGTCACGGTCTAGTACAAAAAAATCTTTATCATTGTTCACGTAGCTGATATTAGAAACGTAAAAGAGACGGGCGCCAAGAATAGTTTTCTTTCCCGAAAAATCTTTGTCATTGCCAGCCACCAGCAGGTATTCGCCTGCTGGTAATGCATCTATCTTTATTTCCGTTTTATGTTCCAGCAGATCACCTGGATTGACCAAAGGCTGCTCCCAGCTTCTTGCCGGTTTTGCGGCGATAATGGACGACCAGTATTTATCCCCGTACTGATCTTCCATCTGCTTCTTTAAATTCTCGTCCGATTTTATTATTCGTAAGTAAAGACGGTTAAAATTCCTGTATTCTACCAATGTCCTGAATGGCTGGCCGGGCACATTTACTTTTTCTAAACTAAATTGAAGTGATTGACTATTGACCTGGTTTAATAAATTGTAACAATTGATTTTTCCTTCGGAAGAATCTTTCTGTGCCAATACCTTTTCGCATATTTCTTTTGCTTTAATGCGGCTTAGACGATGAGTGGAATCACCGTATGGTTTATAAGCAGTAGCTTTTTCTTCATAGTAACTGGCGATAAAATACCATGCCTGTGCGGCAGCCGGTAAATTTCCATATTGGTTAGCAATATGGTTAAGTGAAGTAAAATATAATTGATCTTTATCCGGGTGTACGGATTTGTTTTTTACAAATTCAATCCGTTGAAGATCGGCGTCTATTAATGCATCGGGTTTAGCATCTTTTATGTGAAAAGCGATCAGCGACTGATAAATCAACAATGCCTTATGCTGGAGTGATAGAGAATCTTTGGTAACAAATTTTCTTGTTATGAAATCCGTAGTTGGATCAAATGCCGCTGCCTGGTTGATTTCAAAAGCATAAGCCGGTTTGGCGATATCCCTTTCATCATTTTCAAAATAAGCCAATGCACGATTGGCCAGTAAATCAAATAGAGTGGGGCGGAGGTGACGGACAATTCCTTTTATAATAATGGCATCAAATGGCTCGAGCTTTGTTTGCTGCAGCAGTTTTTCATTTTTTAAAGAAGCGATGTATAAGTCGCTTATCTTTTTATGAAAATCTTCAGCCGTCCATGTAGCGATATCTTCTTTTTTAAATTCAGTTGTCTGTGTCCTGTTATATAATTGCCAGCGGTATTGCTGGTAATAGTTCCAATACATCTCTCCCAACAAACTGTTTAAAACAGCACTAACTGGTTCTTTACTGCCGCTTATTTCTTTTTCAATTTCTTTAATGGAAAAGACTTCGTTGTCTTCGCGGGTTTCCTGTTGGAACCCGGCTATATATACTAATGATTTGATGACCTGGGCATCCTGGCCTTCTTTTTGGCCAGTGTGTATATATTCTTTACTTCGGTCAGGGCAGATTGCGGAAGGTTTTTTTTAACAAAGTCTTCAACTTTCTTCCATTCCTTTTCGTAGGTTTTTATAACCTGGCTGTTAGCGTTCATAATGAATAAACTGAGGATTCCGGTTAAAAGAAGGCCTGTAGTGAATCGTTTCATAGTTAATTAGTTAAAATCCTTTACAAGATAAATGATATTATGTTGCGATAGGATGCGGAATCGTTGAGGATTTCATAAAAGGAGGGCGGAACTCTGTTCCGCCTATTAATATTATAGAAGATTCGATTATTTGTAGTTAAAAGAACGAAACAGCGTTTCGTTTTCTTGATAGATAAACAGAGTTCAGCTTTTCTATGAAACGGAACAGAGTTCCGTTTTACCGGAGGGCGGAACTCTGTTCCGGCTACTAATATTATAGGGAGTCGATTATTTGTAGTTAAAGATTTTAAAACAGAACGGAGTTTAATTTTACCATGAACGGAACAGAGTTCTGTTTACCAGGAGGGCGGAACTTTGTTCCGCCCATCACGAACATAGCATTTGATTTAAGTTTAATCATACAATAAATCTTTCTTTTAATTAACAAAGACAACATTCTGTGTTCGACTTGATTTTACTTTTCCAGGTTGAAATCATTTCCATTAACATTAAATAACAATGACCTCAAATGCATACTGCGATTGAATTTGCTTTGATGAACACCATGCATGTTGATTCCCTTTAACTATTCTTTTCTCTCTTTTTGGCACGATGGCATGTGCTTTGAAATTATTCATACAGATTCAATTTTGAATCAGTATTAAAAACAAAAAACATGAAAACAATTTTTACACTCTTAACTTCTTTATTCATGAGCATCGCCATCTTTGCCGCTGATGCAAGACCTAAGAGTTCGTTGACCATCCAATCAGTTGATAGAACTGATGTACGTGTTGTAATCGATGGCCGCCGTTTTGAACCTAACGACAATCATTTGCGCATCGATGGTTTGGAAGCCGGTTCTCACTCGGTGAAGATCTACCAGCAAAAAAGTAATGGCGTGTTTTCTATACTTGGTAAAAGATACCAGGTGGTATTTAACAGCACCGTTACGATGAAACTCCGTACAAATATGATGATCTCTATTGACCGTTTCGGTAAAGCCATTATCTCTGATACAAGAGTAAATAATGGTAGAGACGACAGAGGTTATAATGGCAGAGATGACAGGAGCAACAATAGCCGTGATGATAATGGCTGGAACGACGATCGTAATTTCGATTTCGACCGTGGCAATAAATACGGGCGACTATGATACCCGTGAAGGATACGAATCCGGTATGAACGACAGGGAATTTAGCCGCGTGCTTGAATCTATCCAGAAAGAATGGTTGGAAACAAACAAACTGAAATCGGCAACACAGATCGTTTCAACCAGCAAGCTGAGCGCTGCACAGGTGAAACAAATGGTATGGTTGTTCAGTTTCGAAAACAATAAACTTGAGTTAGCGAAAAGGGCTTATGCTAACACAGTTGATAAGAGAAACTACAGCATCGTAAATGAAGCTTTCAGTTTCAACAGCAGTAAAGATGAGCTGGCCCGTTACATCCGTAATTTCCGTTAGACTATACTTTCAGGGTGAAAGGAGACCTCCCAATTGCGGGAGGTCTTTTTATACCCTAAATCCCTAAAGGGACTTGCTGATGCACAGCCCTTGCGGCCCCATCCCGATCCCGCACTTGCGGGACCATCAACACACATTCCCTGCTTTTAAAAAAGTATGATACAATAGAGCTCGTCTAAAATGTTGAATAGAGATCCGAAGCTGATCCCGCAATGGGCGGGACAAGTTATGGTAGTTATGAAGTTTGGATAAGTGATGCAGCGCCGTCCCTTCTCTATCGGAGAAGGGAAAGAGGGATGAGGCTTGCTGAATAGCGAACAGAACGTACAAGAGTGCGACGCAACGGACGATGATAGTAGTACTAAAGTTGGGCTAATGCACAGCATCCTGCGGAAAATTATTTTCCTTTCACCACCTCGGCCATTTTCTTACCGATGTCAGCAGGACTTTTCACTACATAAATACCGCATTCTTCCATGATCTTCATTTTTGCGGCAGCGGTATCATCAGCGCCTCCAACGATAGCGCCGGCGTGGCCCATGCGACGACCGGGAGGTGCGGTTTGGCCAGCGATAAATCCAACAACAGGTTTTTTATTGCCACTTGATTTGATCCAGTTCGCGGCTTCGGCTTCCATGCCGCCACCAATTTCACCGATCATCACGATCGCATCGGTGTCGGGATCATTCATAAATAATTCAACCGCTTCTTTTGTAGTCGTGCCGATGATCGGATCGCCGCCGATACCAACCGCAGTCGAAATACCAAGACCGGCTTTCGCCACCTGGTCAGCGGCTTCGTATGTCAGCGTACCGGATTTTGAAACAATACCGATACGGCCTTTTTTAAAAACGAACCCTGGCATGATGCCCACTTTACTTTCATCCGCAGTGATAACGCCGGGACAATTTGGCCCGATCAACCTCGTGTTTTTTCCCTGCAAATAATTTTTCACCTTCACCATATCCTGCACCGGAATTCCTTCGGTGATGCAAACCACCAATGCAATACCCGCTTCCGCAGATTCCATGATCGCATCTGCCGCAAAAGCCGGCGGTACAAAAATGATACTCACATTCGCACCGGTCGTTTTCACGCAATCAGCCACTGTATTAAAAACAGGTTTGTCCAAATGTTTGCCGCCACCTTTACCGGGCGTCACGCCACCCACTACATTGGTGCCGTATTCAATCATTTGTGTTGCATGAAATGTTCCTTCCGTGCCGGTAAAACCCTGTACTAAAATCTTGGAATTTTTATTGACGAGAATGCTCATGAATGCTACAGTTTCGGATGTAAAAAGTTTGGCAAAAGTAAGGGATAATAAGGAATGTGCGGATGGCAAATGTGCGGATAGGCGAATTTAATGGAGAATGCGCAGATGTGTGAATATGCAGGTATGCAAGTTTGGTGGGGAATGAGAAATGCCAGATGTACAATTATGAACCAGGCTGTAGTGCTACTATCATCGTCCCTTGCGTCGCACTCTTCAGGGTTCGGTAATTCTATTCAACATTTTTGAAGGGATTGCGGGGTATGGGGGCATTCGCAAATTCGCACATTAGAAAATTAGTAATTACTTCATCATATCATCCATATTCCGATCATTCGGAATCTTACCGGTTTCTTCCAGCATACGCATTTCTTTGGCGTCTTTCAGGAATTCTGAAGCGAAGATGAAATCATTTAAGCGCTGGTTCTTACTAAAGATGATTTCTTTATTGGAGCCTTCCCATTCTTTATGGCCTTTGTGCATGTAAACAATATAGTTGCCGATTTCCATCACACTGTTCATGTCATGCGTGTTGATAACCGTCGTGATATTGAACTCAACAGTTATTTCCTGTATCAGTTTATCAATAACGAGGGATGTAAGCGGGTCGAGGCCGGAGTTAGGCTCATCGCAAAAAAGGTATTTCGGGTTTAATACAACGGCCCTTGCCAGTGCAACACGTTTTTTCATACCACCACTCAGCTCGGAAGGGAATTTTTTATTTGCATCAACAAGGTTCACTCTCGCCAGCACTTCATTCACCCTTTTTAATTTCGTAGCATAATTATCTTTCGTGAACATGTCGAGCGGGAACATTACATTTTGTTCTACGGTCTGGCTGTCAAACAAAGCGGAGCCCTGGAACAGCATACCTATTTCTTTTCGGATTTCTTTCCTGTCTTCATTATTCATGTTGACAAAGTCCCTGTCCTGGTAAAGTATTTCCCCGCTATCAGGAAAAAAAAGGCCTACCATACATTTCATTAATACGGTCTTCCCGCTGCCGCTGGCGCCAATGATCAGGTTGCACTGCCCGGGTTTCATGGTAGCGCTGATATCATCAATGACGATTCTATCACCAAAACTCTTCTTGATATTTTTTACTTCGATCATACTTAAAGTAACAATGCTGATAAAACGTAATCTGCAAACAATACCAGGATGCAACTGACCACAACGGCTTTTGTACTGGCTCGGCCTATTTCGAGGGCGCCGCCTGTTACATAGTAACCATAAAATGTAGGTATGCTGGCGATGATGAATGCAAACACATAAGATTTAATTAATGCAAAGATGACATTATACGCCTGAAACCCTTCCAGCAAACCTTTGTCGTATGTATCATGCGAAAGTATACCGGCCATGCTTCCCGCCAGGCGACCGCCCCAAATGCCCAGTACCATCGCTATTACCACCAGCAGGGGGATCATTAGCAAAGCCGCGGCTATTTTCGGCATTATTAAATAGGCTTTTGTATTGATGCCCATAATTTCCAGCGCATCTATTTGCTCACTTACTCTCATATTTCCCAATTCACTGGCAATACGGCTGCCTGTTACTCCCGCCAATACAATACATACCAGCGTAGGGGCGAACTCGAGAATAACGGTATCTCTTACAATTTGCGCAATAGTAGATGGGGGAATCAGCGGGCTGACCAATTGATACGCTGTTTGAATAGTGGATACAGCGCCAATGAATACGGAAATGATGGCAACGATGCCCAACGCACCAATACCAATTTCGGAACATTGGTGCATGAATTCTTTCCAGTACATTTTTCCGTTTTCCGGCCTGGAAAACATGCCTTTCAGCATCAGCAGGAAACGACCTATATCTCTGATTAACGTCATAGAACCGGGTGTAAAATACGATGAAAAGTTGAATAGCCTGCAGGGTGTTTAAAGGTTCAATAGCCCAGATGTTCCAAACTTCGTACCGACTTCCTGAACTTTAAGCTTCCTGCTTTGGCTTTCAGCATTTACATATCCTTGCTCACTTTTTTAAAGCGTTTCCACCACGGGGATTTTTTTACTATTTCATCGGTGGAAGAATTCTTGCATTTTATTTGTGCATCCACAACGGCGATCAACGCCATGTTGACAATACTGCGGACGGAACTACCCAATTGTAATACATGTACCGGTTTTTTCAACCCCAGCAATACCGGGCCGATCGCATCGGCATCACCCAGTTCTTTTAAAATATTATAGGTGATATTACCGGAAGCGAGGTTAGGGAAAACAAGTGTATTCACTTCTTTGTCCACTAATTCAGAAAAAGGATAATTCTCTTTTAGCATTTCATTATTCAGCGCCACGTTGGCCTGCATTTCTCCATCCACGATCAATGAAGGCATTTTTTCTTTTACAATTTTTCTCGCCTTTGCTACTAACCTTGCTTCGGCTGAATCGCTGCTGCCAAAGTTTGAATAACTAAGCATGGCAATACGTGGCAGCAAATTAAACTGGCGCACTTCTTTCGCCACCAGCAATGTTATTTCCGCTAATTCCTCCGCAGTCGGATTGAAGTTGACGGTTGTATCTGCAAGGAACAACGGCCCCCTCTTTGTAAGCATTAAATACATACCCGCGATTTTGCTGACGCCATCTTCTGTTCCTATAGTATGCAGGGCTGGTCGTATTGTATCGGGATAATTTTTTGTAAGACCGGAGATCATTGCATCCGCATCGCCGCATTCTACCATCATGCAGCCAAAGTAGTTCCGGTCACGCATGATCTTTTTCGCTTCGTACGCATTAAAACCTTTGCGGCCTCTTTTTGCAAAGAAAGTTTCGGAGTAAGCGTTTCTTTTTTCTTCTGTTGCTTCGCTTCTTGGATCAAGAATAGGCAATCCTTCAATATCAATACCATTGGCAGCGGCAAGGTTCCTGATCTTTACTTCATCGCCTAATAAAATAGGATAACCAATGCCATCGTCAAAAACAATATTCGCCGCTTTCAGGATTTTTATATTATCCGCTTCCGCGAAAACAATTCGTTTAGGGTCACGCCGTGCTTTGTTGCCAATGATCCGCATCACCTGGTTATCCTGGCCCAATCTCTTTTCAAGATCGGTTACGTATTGCTCCCAATTGGTAATGGGATATTGCGCTACGCCACTTTCCATGGCTGCTTTGGCAACGGCAGGAGAAATGGTGCTGAGCAATCTTGGATCAAGTGGTTTCGGGATAATATATTCCGGGCCGAAAGAAATTGTTTTTTCATTGTAGGCCATGTTCACCAGGTCAGGCACCGGTGTTTTTGTTAATTCAGCCAATGCTTTCACCGCAGCCAATTTCATGGCTTCATTGATTTGCGTAGCCCTGACATCCAGCGCACCACGGAATATATAAGGGAAGCCCAATACATTATTTACCTGGTTAGGATAATCACTGCGGCCTGTAGCCATGATGATATCTTTCCTCGCACCCGTCGCCTCTTCCCAGCTTATTTCAGGATCGGGATTGGCCATAGCGAATACGATAGGGTTTTTCGCCATACTTTTCACCATTTCCGGCGTCACACAATTGCCGCTGCTAAGCCCGATAAAAACATCCGCATCTTTTATTCCTTCCGCCAAAAACATTTCCTTGTTACCATTGGCATACTCTTGTTTCATTTCATCCATATCCGTTCTGCCATGATGCAACAAACCTTTTTTATCAAACATGAAAAAGTTTTCATGTTTAGCACCTAATGCTTCGTATAAGCGGCTGCAGGAAATAGCGGCAGCACCTGCGCCATTCACAACAATCTTTACTTTATCAATTTTTTTCTTTTGTATTTCCAGTGCATTCAGCAAAGCGGCTGCGCTGATGATTGCCGTACCATGCTGGTCATCGTGCATCACGGGAATATGCAGTTGCTCCTTCAGTTTCTTTTCGATATAAAAACATTCCGGCGCTTTGATATCTTCTAAATTGATGCCGCCGAAAGTGGGTTCCAGCGCTTTAACTATCTGTACGAATTTCTCCGGGTCTTTTTCGTTGATCTCTATATCAAATACATCAATGTCAGCGAATATTTTGAATAATACACCCTTGCCTTCCATCACGGGTTTGCTTGCCTCGGGGCCGATATCGCCCAATCCCAGCACTGCGGTTCCGTTACTAATAACAGCAACAAGGTTTCCCTTGGCTGTGTATTTATATACATTTTCTACGTTTTCGGCTATTTCTTTGCAAGGTTCGGCGACGCCGGGAGAGTAGGCCAGGGATAAGTCTCTTTGTGTTTTCGCATCTTTGGTAGGAATTACTTCAATCTTTCCGGGTCTTCCTTTCGAATGGTATTCTAAAGCCTGTTGTTTTCGCAAATCACTTTTCATCCAGTATTTTTTAGGTGGTATAATGTAACATCTTATCTATAACACAATTACATTCCGCGAAATGGGAATGCAATGTACAAAAATAAAATTGGGCGAGGACAATAGGCAATTGGCAATGAGCAAGGGCAAGAGACAAGAAACAAGGAGGGTCAGTAATTATTAGGAAGAGACTTCGAATATGCTCAGTAGAATTACAGAACGATGAAGAGTGCGACCATTCGACTTCGCTCATGGTAAACTGCGACGCAATTGCTGAGTAAAGAACAGAAAGATGAACGGAGCGTCGCAACAGACGATGATAGTAGTACTAAAGCTGGGTAAAAAATTGATTCAAATCAGTATAAAGAACAAGCTTGCAAATCAATGACATTCGATTTGTTAAATGATTTCATTTTAATAAATCTGGAAAACCATTTGCAATAAGGCGTCGTTATTATTTCTATTACCATTTTCAAAATTTATTAATGAAATTAAAAATTATAGCCGCAATGGCAGAGTTATTCTTATTGGCATCCTGCAAGAAAAATGATATGATGAGTACATTAAATCCACAAACTCCTATGGCAACTGCGGACCAGTTAAAAGATTCCGCAGTACTTTACTCACGGGATATTTATTTATGGTATTCGCAGATCCCCTCTACTTTTAATGGCCAGTCTTATGACGACCCGGATAAAATTATGACCGCCATCCGTGCTTATAGTACGGAACCGGGTTTTAGCGCCCCCGTTGACCGCTGGAGCTTTGCCGTTAAGCAACAGAAATGGGATGATATAAGTTCCGGGGCCGCCCAGGATTTTGGCATGAATGTATTTTTCAGGGCTGAAGGTGACCTGCGTATACGCTTTGTTGAAAAATCATCTCCCGCCGGTATTGCCGGCATACGGAGAGGATGGCGCCTGACGAAGATTAATGGCAGCACGAATATTACTACAACGAACGCCGACTTTATTATCAATGCTGTTTATGGAAGCGCCTCAGGCAATTTTACTTTTCAAAAACCTGACGGTTCTACAACAGATATTACATTAAGCAGTGCATCTTACCAGGAACATCCTCTGTTTCTTGATTCTGTTTATACCGTAGGAAGTTCTAAGATAGGATACCTCGGCTTCAATTCTTTTCTAGGCGATACGGCTGAAATTTATAATGAATTCCAGCGTGTGTTTAGCAAGTTTGCACAGCAAAATGTAAGTGAAGTGGCTGTTGATCTTCGCTATAATGGCGGCGGTTATGTAAGTGTGCAGGAAAAACTGGCGGATTATCTTGTCAACGCTTCGGCCAGCGGGCAATTGATGATGAAGCAGCAGTTTAATGATAAGTATAATGACTATAACGAGACAACTAACTTTCGCAAACAAGGTGCTTTAAATCTCAGCCGTGTATTTTTTATTGTAAGCAGTAATACTGCATCCGCGAGTGAATTGCTTATTAATAATCTCAAGCCATATATGAATGTTGTATTGGTTGGGCCAAATAAAACCTATGGTAAACCGGTTGGCTTCTTTCCTATACCTGTAGGTGATTGGTATATTTTCCCTGTGTCTTTCAGAACAACCAATAAAAATGGCGAAGGCAATTATTTTGATGGCCTTGCATTAAATAACCAGGTAGCGGACGGGCTGGATAAAGATTGGGGTGATGTAAATGAATCAGCTTTTGCAAGTGTATTACGCTATTTGGGCACTGGTGCATTCAGGGGACAAACAGAAGTATATACTGAAAGTCCACGAGTATCAGCAGGCAATGAAATATTAAGTCAACCACTTTTTAAAGGAACAATAGATACGAAACGAAAATTATAATAGCGAGGAACTGTGAGTAGGATAAATCCCGGTGTGGCACCGGGATTTTTTTATAAAAATTTGTGTCGAATTATTATTTAATGATTGACGCTGCTTCCCAGCCAGGCCATCATTCCCATACCTGTTTCAATGGCGGCTTCATCAATATTGAAAGTAGGTGTGTGTACACCAGATGTAATTCCTTTTTCTTTATTCATCACGCCCAGCCTGAAAAAGCAACCGGGTATCTGTTGCGAGTAATAACCAAAATCTTCGGCGCCCATTCTTTTTTCGGTTTCTTCTACATTGTCTTTACCGATAAATGTGGCGGCTTTTTCTTTTGCGATATCATTCAGTGCTTCGTTATTGTAAACACAAGGATAACCGACATCTATCAGCAAATCAATTTTACCACCCATACTTGTCACAAGATCAGTCGCCATTTTGGTGATAAGGTCATGCGCTTTAAAACGCCATTCTTCATCCATCGCCCTGAACGTGCCTTTCAATTTCACTTCATTCGGAATTACGTTGGTGGTAGTACCACCTTTAATGGAAGTGATAGATAGCACCGTCGGATTATGCGGGTTGTTATTCCTGCTTACAATTTGCTGCAGGCTTACGATAAGATGCGAAGCGATCAAAATCGGATCAATACATAAATGCGGAGAAGCCGCATGACCACCTTTTCCTTTAATCGTAATATATATCTCATCAGCGCTGGCCATTACCTTGCCGCTGCGAAAACTCATTTTACCAATTTGTAATCCCGGGTGAACATGTAATCCAAAAATGGCAGACGGTTTTGGATTTTCCAGTACACCTTCTTTTATTAATAGGCTTGCGCCACCTGGATTTTTTTCTTCACCCGGTTGAAAGATCAGTTTAATAGTTCCTTCCCAATCTTTTTTTAATTCATTTAAAATTTTAGCAGCGCCTAACAGGCAGGTAGTATGTACATCATGGCCACACGCATGCATCACACCATCGTTCTGCGATTTATAGGGAACATCATTTTCTTCTTTGATAGGCAATGCGTCCATGTCAGCACGCAATGCAATGATTCTTTTATCCGGGTTCTTTCCTTTTATTAAACCAACAACACCGGTTGTCGCTTTTATTTCGAAGGGAATATTAAGATCGGCAAGCTTTTGCTGGACGAATTTAGAAGTTTCAAATTCTTTGTAGCTTAATTCCGGATGGGCATGCAGGTGATGACGAACTTCAATAAATTCAGCGGCATATTGTTTGGCTAAAGCTTTGATCTTTTCTGTCAT
>JBBCIG010000006.1:0-85482 GCA_037200685.1 Chitinophagaceae bacterium | reverse complement strand
TGTATGGAGCGTATAGCTAAATATACAAACTCTACGATAATTAATTATAAGTAGTGGAATGATTTAAAACAAACTTTCTATTGAACCACGAAGTCGCGAAGGCACGATGGATCACAAAGAATAGAACCTTAGTGCAACTTTCTGCCTTTGTGTTCTAAATTTAAATTCCAACATTAATTAATATAGCCTAAGCAGAATATCTCTAAACTCATTTCTATTTTTCCATGGAACCTGGTGATCTGCACCAACTAAAGTATCGGCTGTAATAGAACTGGCATTGATCATCATTTTAGTTCCATAGGAAATATTTTCAATCGGCACCCAGGTGTCTTTTGTTCCATGAATAAAATGGACTTTACAGGTTACTTTCTTAAACTCCTGCTGTAAGGGAATAAGGTCTTTTTTGAGGTATAAAATTTCCGTATTGCTGGGTGCAAAGGCTCCAGGTAAGAACCAATGCAAAGGTTTTATCTCGGAAATCTTTCGCCATGTTTCTGTTTTCTCCTGGTTTACATCTATAGAACCAGCAACGATAATAATCTCCTTAAATAACTCCGGATCACTGGCAGCAAGCTGTACAACAACAGGCCCGCCAAGACTATGCCCGCAGAGAAACATAGGCTGTTCCGTCTTCAGTGATTTTAGCACCGGAAGAATAAGTTTGCATTGCTCCTGCAAGTGAAGCGCCTTTCCAAAATCACTATACCCAAAGGCGGGCCTGTCAATGCTCACTATCCTGAATTTTTTTTGCATAGCCGTATTCCACATAAATTTCATGTAGTTCATCCAACTGCCGGGGCTACCATGAATAAAAACCAGCGTAGGCAAATCAGCGGAACCACTTACTGCATAATGCAGGTGCCGTCCATCAATAATAGTATCATAAATGTTTAAAGAAATGTTTTTTGATGAAAAAATTTTATACGCCTTTGAATCACTCCACCGGTTACGCATAATAACGCACCTCGCCAAAAAAAGCCAGGTGCTTATAATTAAAACACCATAAAGAAATATTTTTTTTATCATATCAAGTAAATGTCAACATTACTTTAAGCCCATCAACAGTTCTGTCTCCAGTTTAGTTTCATCATTTGTCCAATGTCCATATATCTCAATGTATGGATGGTCAATTTCGAAACCGTTCTTCTTTAATTCATCTTGCATATTCTGTCCCGCTAGCTTTATCAGGTTATACGGGCCGATATGTTTGTAGTAAGCATATTTTTCCAGGTGAATGCTTTTTTGTTCTAGCCTTGTATCATGAGCAGTAATATCTTCCAGCTCAACACCTGCAAATACTTTCTCATTGGGTTCATAAACCCAAATATTAATTCCTTTATTTTTTAATCCTTCTTCCTTAACGATCTTCCACATTCTATCCATTAAGCGAAAAGCGGTCCCTGCATAATCTTTATTCAATGCTACACCAGAAAACCCGTAAATATTAATATTCAAATTTTTATTGACGATTTCTATATTCACTATTTGTAAATATTAAGTGTTGAAAACAATTACATAAAAATTGAACCTGCATTTTGATAAACAAAATTACCGACTGTTATCCTGCCGCTCCACTAATTCTGTCGGTGAATAACCATATTGCTTTTTAAAAGCAAAGGAAAAATGTGATAAATTCTCAAATCCGACTTCGTAGCAAACGTCAACCGGTTTCTTTTTCTTTTCAACAAATTGGTAATGCGCTAACTCAAGCCGCTTTTGTGTAATCCATCTTTGGGGAGTTGTATTGAATGTTTAACTAAAATCCCGCTTAAAGGTAGTCAGGCTTCGCCCGGTCAGGTACCCAAATTTTTCCAAAGGTAAATTGAACATAAAGTTCTTTTCCATATAAGTAACCAAATCAATTTTGCCGGGTTCATCAAAATTCGCCAATACACTATCTATTTCTTTATCGATCGTTCTGAGAATACTGATCGCCTCGGTTATTTTCAGCGACGCTATATCTTCCGGAAGCTCTTTCATTTCAAAATAAGGGACCAGTGAAGAAAGACAACTTTCTAATAAAGGATGATTGTTGTAACAAAGAATTTTTCGCGATACCGAAGCCTTTGGCTTTACATTCAGCCTTTCATAATAATTTCTAAGCCTCGTCGCGGAAAGATGCATAACTACCGTTTTATGCGGTTGGCCATCTTTGGGGTAATTAATAATCGTCGCTAATTGATTTCTTGGGATTAAAAAAATATCGCCTTTCTTAAAAAAGTAAGTAGCATCCGCTTGCACAATTTTTGTTTCTCCTGAAATGAACCAAATCAGCATGTGATGATCGAACATTATATCCGATTTAAAAAACTTATCGTCATAACAGGAAAGTTTTATATCGCCTGTTATATATTTCGCTTTATACTCCATTGCCTGGTTTTTTAATTTCCTCCATAAAAGAAATCAGTGCAAAAATAGAAAGTATCATACATTTTATATGGATTGTTCCCCTCCATTAAAAATCAGCGCCTCTAATTATAATTTATACCATTGAAGTGCTAATTAACATTGAATTTTATACCTGTCATTTCCTCGCTTAAGTTCCACAACCGCTTTGCATTGTTTTCGTCAAGCGAATAAGGTTGCACACCACGTATTGATGAAGGATCATCATACTTATGTTCTATGTTTCCCAAATCCAATTCCGCTACGTCTCCATTTTCGCAATACACTCCTCCTATGTTATTTAACAAAGGACTGGTAGCACACCAAACGGTAGTAGCAGCGCCTTGCGGAATGGTTTTTAGCTGGGCCGCTATTTCAGGCTTAAGGTTACCGTCAGCATCGTGAGTGCCCATTTGCTTAAATAATTCTATTGGTTCTTCTCTTGCAAGATCAGTACCGTTGACACTACCGGGGTGTACCGAAAAAGCCCTTATGTTGAATGTTTTACCACGATTGTCTAGTTCAACAGCAAATAAATTGCAGGCTGTTTTTGATTGGCCATAACCTTGCAGTGTATGATACTCCCTTTGCAAAAAGTTTGGATCATCGAAGTTGAACGGCGACATCTGGTGACCGAAAGAAGACACATTTATCACTCTTGCACCATCAGCCTTTTTGAGTGCGGTCCACAATTTTGCCGTAAGCTGAAACTGCGCTAAATAATTAGTGGCGAGTTGTGATTCAATACCACGGTTGTCCCTGCGCAGTGGTACCCACATGATGCCTGCATTATTGATAAGTAAATGAAGTGGCCTGCCGGATGCCAGGAATGTAGAAGCAAACTCATCAATAGAACCCGGATTTATCAAATCCATTGATGCTAATTCTACATTGGCGATTCCTTGCAGGTTTCTCTTCGCTTTTTCGATGTCTCTTGCCGGAACAATTACTGTTGCTCCCGCAGCCGCAAGTATTTTGGTCGTTTCCAGGCCGATGCCGGTATTACCACCTGTTACAATAGCAATTTTTCCTGTAAGATTAATGCCTTTGATTACTTCACTTGCTGTTGATGTTGCGTTAAACCCGGAACCTATCGGTTTCTGTAACGCTCCCTGGTAATTGTTTTGTCTCATTGTTATAATTTTTGTTGAGACAAAAGTAGACAGGATGCTTCCCCGTGACTTTGTTTAAACGTCCGAATTTGCTTTGTTTAAAAGGCCAGTTTTGTTTGCCAATGAAAAAAGTAAAAGAAACAGGCTTATGGAAATTTGTCTTTTCATAAAGTATCAAAGTTTTGCAGTATGATAGCAGAGTTAACAGGACTAAATATAAAAGAAAAAGTATTGCTTGCCGGCATTTCGTTTGTTAGCGAACGTTTTTCAATCATGTGATCTTACAACTTATACAAAACTAACTTCAAAGGAGTCAATACATTTTCTATTCCTTTAACGGTTTCTTTATTTGCATTGTACTGGCTTAGATGACTGTTTGCGATCACATACAATTTATTCCTGAACCTGGCCGCAGTGGTTGGGTCCGCAAAAGCAGGGTTTCCCCTATCTAAAACCTTTTCCGATATGACCCGCTTTCTCTTCTTATCTAACGTATATTTTATAACCCCATTGGAGGAGTATCCTTCTTTTCCAGCGTTGTAAACTCCATAAAGACTATTTCCATTCACAACAAGGCCATCAAGACCGAATGCATGTGTACTGTCCCGGTATCCGGATAAGGAGTGTATTTCTTTTGACTCAATATTTACCCTCACTAATCCTTTTGCGTAAGTAGCCAATACTAAGTTTTGTTCATCAAGAAACTCAATCCCATTCGGCCATTGAAATTTTGAAGTATCATATAAAAACAATTCCAGCTTTTTAAAAGCGGGATCATATTTATAGACTGAACTGTGATATGTATCAGTAACCAGGAGTTTTCCGGATTTATCAATCACGAGGTCATTAAACAGCCGGGGTATCGTATCTGTTATTTTAAATTGATGCATCATCTTTCCGGATACAAGGTCAAATGCATGTATCTGGGAGGTGAATTCATTTCCTTTTCTGCTGTTTGATAGTGCCCAAAGAAAACTTCTTTTACTATCCACTTTCATTCCAAGCCCTTCCAAAAAATTATCCTGGCCTTCTGTAATTAAATCCGCCGATGAACCATCGGGCATGATTTTAATAATCTTTTTTTGTGCAATACTGCTGACATAGATGGTGCCATTACCAGGATGGATGGCAATCCCCTCCGGAACCAGGTTTACCTGGTTTTCAAACACAAGAACTTGTTGTGAATAATGAGATTTATAAAAAAGTATAGTGGCTAAGAGAAAAAAGTATTTCATATGTGGCTTTTTGCGTGATACTTCCTGCTATATAGCCAAAACGAATGTTGACTGCAGTTTAGCTCATCCAGATTGTCCCTATTGTTGTTACGTATTCCCATTTACCTTCAACTTTTTTATATAGATAAATGCCCCCTCCACCACATAAAGAACCGCAATGCCTACCCTTGTAAATGATACACGTTTCCCTGTCCAAAGTGAATAGCGGTATAGAAAACTTAGTAAACCCTCTCCTATGTTTCTTATTGAAAATTTTCCAGCCATCCCAAATGTCATTTTTAAAATATTTTCTTATTTTTTTACTACTAATGACGTGTGCACCCGTAATTCGATTTGACTTCCATTTGAAATGCTTTCCTTGAGTAAGCTGTTGCCTCATAAACTGAGCATCCCCAGATGAAAAGAATGTCGTATCACGAAAAATAAATGACGTGTCGTCAAGGATATGTTTAAAATCAGGTTCACTAGCAAGATTAAATTGCATTACTGAATCTGAGACAACAATTTCGTTTATAAATTCATAGTAGTTTTTATTGGATACTTTTTTGTTTGATTGACCTAATAAATAAGAATGGTCAATAAACATAAAAAGAGCAACAATGGTCAGGTTGGAAATAAGTGATGTCATGGGCTGTTAAATTGTACGCAACTCATATATAATCGAATTTACGAAACTTCATTTTCCTGTTTCTAAAATACAAAGTGTTTTCAAAAATGCTCAATAGAATTACCGAACGTTGAAGAGTGCGACGCAACAGGCGATGCCATGAAAAATTACAGCCGGGCAAATAATTATTCCTACTTCTTCAACACCTCTTCAAACAATTTAAAGACACGTTTATATTCATCCGTCCAACTGCTGGGTTCTACGAAGCCGTGGTCTTCCATCGGGTACACGGCCAGTTCCCAATTATCTTTTTTTAATTCGATAAGGCGCTGCGATAGTTTGACGATATCCTGGAAGTGTACGTTCACGTCGATCATGCCGTGGCACATGAGCAGGTGGCCTTTTAATCCTTCGGCGAAATAAAAGGGTGAGCTGCGGCGGTAAGCGATACTGTCGGTGAAGGGTTCATTTAATATATTGGAAGTGTAACCATGATTGTAATTGGCCCAGTCTGTGACACAACGCAAACCGGCGCCGGCTGCGAATACATCCGGCTGCGTGAACAATGCCATCAGTGTAATGAAACCGCCATAGGAACCACCGTACAAACCTACATGTTGCGGGTTGACACCATAATTTTTTACGAGATAGCTGACCGCATCCGTATGATCACTGAGATCTTTGCCACCCATGTAGCGATAGATGCCCGTGCGCCAGTCACGGCCATAACCGGCGCTGCCGCGGTAATCAATATCCATTACATAATAACCATTGTCGGCGAGTAAATTGTTGAACATGTATTCACGGAAATAACTGCTCCACCATTTATGCGCATTCTGCAAATAACCGGCGCCGTGTACAAATAACACCGCGGGTTTATTAGGATGCGGGTTAGCGGGTTTATATAATCTTGCATACACCGTGGCGCCATCGCTGGCGGTGAAAGTGACCAATTCAGGATCACGCCATGCGTATGATTTAAATTCATCGCTTATGGCTTTATTGGTAACCTGAACTGGGCTTACCTGCCTGCCGACAGGCAAGTTTTCCTGCAAATAGAGTTCCCAAGGTTTGTTGGAATAAGAATGGATATAAGCGATATACTTTTCGTCCGGCGAAATAGCAACTGAATCGGCGCCTGTCATCGCAGTGAGTTGTTCCGTTTTTCCTCCTGTCACCGGCAGGCGATACAAATGTTGCTCACCGGGATTCACTTCGCTGCTGGTGATATAAAAATATTTTTTATCCTTTGACAGTTGTGTTTTTTTTACTTCGTAGTTGCCGGAGGTCAGCGCTTTCTTTTCGGACGTAACAACATTCATGGTATATAAATGAGAATAACCCGTTGCTTCCGATTGAAACCAATAGGTGGTTTCATTGATCCATTCCACACCGAAAGTGCCGGGGCCGCCGATCCAGGCTTCGTCACGCTGGCGGTCTGATAATTTTAATTGGTGCGTGGCCGTATCCCATAGCATCAGCCAGCGGTCTTTATTATCATCGGAGCGAATGTCGATGAGGGCATAAGTTCCTTTGGGCGACCATTGGGGAGAACTAAAGGATACAGCACGGTCAGCATTTTTCTTTTTACGTTCTTCGAGTTGCTTTGGATAATCTTTTACATAATCGGGTAAATCTTTAATGCCGGGAATGGCATCTGTTTTTATCGCATACACTGTATCCCTGTCCCTGTCGTATATAAACGCTTCGCTTGTTCCCTGTGGCGCACCTACTTTTGTTCTGCCGGGAATGTCTGTCGTAAAACCAGTTTCTGTAACATAGCTCGGGATGATCGTATTCTTTGCATTGGTAGCCGCTTTGAATAAACTATAATAAACAAAACGTCCGTCGGGACTGATGCTAAGACCCTGCATTCTTTTATCATCAAGGCTGATGGCACGTAACTCTTTCGGGTTTGTATTTTTTGTATAGGCATCCGAAGCTTCTCTTTTTTCTTTTCGTGAACGAAGCACTTCGAAGTATTGCAATTGATCATTCTTTAACCAGTCTTCCTGTTGCGTGGAATTTTCTTTTCGTGCAGAAGCGTTGCCTGTTCTTATGTTTGTCAACTGTATCGTTTCGCCGGTGGCGATATCCCATGCATATAAATTCTGGTTGCGACTATAAATAATTTTAGTTTCGTTAAAAGAAAACGCGGCGCCGTCTTCCCTATCCGTTGTTTGTGTAATGCGTTTTGTTTTACCGGTTTTTATTTCCGTATAAAAAATATCGCCGTCTTTGTCATAGGTGTAAGCAGTTCTTTCCAAATTATAAACAATAGCATTAGCAGAAATACGGTTTTGTTTTTCAGCGACAGTTGCTTTTGCCGGTGTTTTATTAGCGAGGGTTATATAATATAATGAGTCGGATACATTCTTGTCCGGGTTCCAGTTAAAATAAATTGTTTTGCTGTCGGTGCTCCATTGGATGCCCGAAGGTGAAGTGCCGATCCACTTCGGGTCTCGCATTATTTTTTCTACGGTCAGTTTTTCCTGGGAATACAATGAGGCGAAAAGAAATAGCAATGAAATAAAGCAGGATGCCTTTCTCATAATGTGTGTGTTTTGGATACACGAATTACACGAATTGTGACGAATTAAACTAATAATTTTCGTGGTGGCATTTCATACTTTTATATCCTCCGGCAAAGGAAATCCCAAAGAAAGAATACTGTATTCGCATAAATTCGTTTTGATTAGTATAATACGTGTTTAAAGAAAAACCTCATTATCAAGATGACACCATTCGTCTTAATTCATGTAATTAGTGCCAAAAAAAAGCGGCCTCATCAGAAGCCGCTCATTCGCATTAATTCGTTACAATTCGTGTAATTCGTATTAATTAGTGTAATTCGTGTTAAGCGTTCCGGTTGATACAATTCAAATCTTCAAACGCCACTTCCAGTCTTTTGATAAAAGTTTCTTCGCCTTTGCGCAGCCACACACGGGGATCGTAATATTTTTTATTCGGCTTGTCGTCACCTTCAGGGTTACCAAGCTGGCCTTGCAGGAAAGCTTCACTCTTTTTATAATTATTTAAAATGCCTTCCCAGAAAGCCCATTGCAAATCCGTATCAAGGTTCATTTTAATAGCGCCGTAACCGATCGCTTCACGTATTTGGTGCTGCGGCGATCCGCTGCCACCATGAAAAACAAAGTAAACAGGTTTCTTCGCCGTCTTGAATTCTTTTTCAATATGCACCTGGCTGTTATTTAATATAACAGGGCGAAGTTCCACATTGCCCGGTTTGTACACACCATGTACGTTACCGAATGCCGCGGCAATAGTAAACATCTCTCCTACTTTACTCAACTCTTTATAAGAATACGCCACATCTTCCGGTTGCGTATACAGTTTTGAATTTTCTACATCGCTGTTATCAACGCCGTCTTCTTCACCACCTGTAACACCGAGTTCAATTTCAATACTCATGCCGAGCGGTTTCATCCGTTTAAAGAATTCAACAGAAGTATGAATGTTTTCTTCAATCGGTTCTTCGCTCAGGTCGAGCATATGTGAACTGAAAAGCGGTTGTTTCTTTTCTTTAAAGAATTGTTCACCGGCATCCAGTAAACCGCTGATCCACGGTAACCATTTTTTAGATGCATGGTCCGTATGCAGCACAACGGGCACACCATAATATTTCGCCACATTATGAATATGCAATGCGCCGGATATACCACCGGAAATATTCGCCTGCAGTTTATCATTCGGCATTCCTTTACCGGCAATGAATTGGGCGCCGCCATTGGAGAATTGAATGATAACAGGTGAATTGACTTTCGCAGCAGTTTCCAGTGTAGCGTTAATGCTGTTGGTACCAATCGTATTTACAGCGGGTAATGCGAATTGATTTTCCTTTGCGTCGTTGTAGAGTGCCAGCAGTTCATCACCGAAAAGCACCCCGGGTTTGTATTTACTCATTTTAAAAAACTCTTTTAATTAATCACAAAATTAAAAAGAGGCAGGCAATCGTTAAAAAGTTCGCTAATATAGCTTATTTATATATTTACAACTGTTTATTTTTCCGCAGGATGCCGTGCATTATTAGCCCGGCTGAATTGCTACTATCAACTTCGTTGCGACGCTCCGTTCATCTTTCTGTTCTCTACTGAGCACTGTCGAAGTATCAACAATAGCGTCGCAGTTTACCCTGAGCGAAGCCGAAGGGTCGCACTCTTGTGCTGCATGAATTCTACTCAGCATTTATGCAGCACCCCGATGAATATCGGTGGTGCTTCCTGTTCGCTATTCAGCATTTGCAAACAGTCCTCATTTCTCACTAATCATTGTTTTCAATTTTTTAAAATACGCCGCCGCATACAACATCCTGCTTCCATACCAGCTGAACATCTCACCATCTACCAAAATAATTTTTATAGTTGGTAACAAAGATTTCAATTCATCAACATGCTTTTGTTTAAAAGGGAAAGGCTCGGAAGGAAGCAACAGCACTTCACAACCAGCATTCATTACATCATCAATTGTTATTTCAGGATATCTTTTTTTCTGTGCAAATGTGTTTTCAAAACCGGCTATCTCTATCATCGAATGAATAAACGTATCGCCGCCGACAGTCATGTAAGGGTCTTTCCAGATAAGGTAGCAAGTTCTCAGTTTAGCGTTCAGAATTTTGAGCTGAGTAAAATTCTTTTTAATCCTTGCAATTAAATCATCAGCAATTATTTCTTTGCCGGTCATTTTACCAACTTGCTTCATCATTTTATAAGCTCCGGGCAGGTCATTCACATCACTTATCCATACAGGATACTGTTTCGCTAACTCTTCTATTTGTTCTTTTACATTTTCTTCTTTATTAGCGATGATAAGATCAGGTTGCAACTGATGAACCAGATCCATCTTTGCTGTTTTCGTTCCGCCAATTCTTGTTTTTGCCTGGAACCATTCTTTTGGGTGAACACAAAATTTAGTGATGCCGACTACTTCTTTGTCCAGCCCGAGGTCATATAATAATTCTGTTTGCGAAGGGACAAGGGATATAATCCGCTGTGGGTTCCTGTCAACTTCAATTTTTCTACCGGTATGATCAATAAAAACAGGCATGGGATAATTTACCTTAAAAAAAATGTTATATGCAATTTACAGCATAGCTATGGCTGGCAAACTCCGTTTTTAGCGCAGCTATCTTACCTTGACCCCTCTTTTTATGCAGTTTGCGCATCGCAAACTCCCTTTTATCGAAATCTTACTTCTTGTCTGCCGTAAGGGCTATTTTTGCGGGACAATTATCACATCATGCCCATATTGGAACTTCAACACCTGAGAAAATATTTCGCTACGCAAAAAGCAGTAGACGACATCAGCCTCACCATAGAAAAAGGACAAATTTTTGGTTTACTCGGCCCGAACGGCGCCGGCAAGACCACCCTGATCCGGATGATCACCGGGATTTTTTACCCGGACGAAGGGGAAATCATTTTTGATGGTAAAAAATTTGACCCGCTGAATGACATCGCCAAGATCGGATATATGCCGGAAGAACGTGGCCTGTATAAAAAAATGAAGATCGGCGAACAAACGCTTTACCTCGCTCAATTAAAAGGTTTGAGTAAAGCCGAAGCGACAAAAAAGATCAAAGAATGGTTCATCAAGTTTGATATGCATAGCTGGTGGGGTAAAAAGGTGGAAGACCTTTCAAAAGGTATGCAGCAAAAACTGCAGTTTGTAACAACGGTGCTGCACAATCCAAAACTTATCATCCTGGATGAACCTTTTAGTGGTTTGGACCCTGTGAACAGCAACCTGATTAAAGAAGAAATATATAACCTGGCAAAAAACGGCGCCACTGTAATTTTCAGCACGCACCGTATGGAGCAGGTAGAAGAAATCTGCGATCACATTGTGCTGGTGAATAAAGGACAGAAAATACTCGACGGAACGGTAGGAAATATCAAACAGGATTATAAAGAGAATTTATATAAAATCAATTTTGCAGATAAGATTATGCCGGAGCACCTGGCCATTCACCTTTTTGAAGTGGTGAGGAAAAGTGATTACGAAATAATCATCAAACTTGATCCCGGCTACAGCAATAATGATGTAATCAGTTATTTCATTAATAAAGGATTGCACATCCAGTCGTTTAATGAAATACTGCCATCATTGAATGAAATATTCATAAAATTGGTGGAAGGCACACCTACCGCCCGCCAGTTCCAGGAAGTTAAAAATTAATCATCTACAATCTCATTATAATGAACAAAATTCTTCTGATCATAAAAAGAGAATACCTGACAAGGGTAAGAAAGAGAACTTTTATTATCAGTACTATTCTTTTCCCGGTATTATACCTCGGGCTTATTTTCGGTACGGGCTATATCGCTTCAAAAAGCGGTACGAACCTGAAGGTGGCTGTTATTGATTCTTCCGGGTATTTTGACAAAGGGAGTATTGAAAGAGAAAACATGAAAGACAGTTCATCTATTCTTACATTGGTGAATAATGTTAACCCTGATAGCCTGGCCGCTAATTTTAAAAGCATGGGTTACGATGGCTATGTTATTATTCCCGCAAGGCTGAACTGGGAAGCCAGCGAAGCCTCGAAGCTTACTTTGTTTACATCGAGAACGATCGGTGGCGAAGGGTACAGGCCTGTTCAAAGCAAACTCAATAATATATGGAACAGGATCAAGAATGAAAAACTCGGTATTGATGATACAAAGAAAACGATCCTGGAAAGGAATACGATTGGCATTAGTGCCACCAATGTAAATGATAAAACAGCGGATTCAGGGGTTGCCACCGGTATTGGGTACATTTCCGGCTTTCTTATTTATTTTATATTACTACTGTATGGTTCGCAAGTGATGATGGGTGTGATGGAAGAAAAAACAAACCGTATCGCGGAAGTAATCGTTTCATCCGTAAAACCATTTCAATTGATGCTGGGAAAGATCATTGGCATCGGCATGGTAGCCTTGACGCAATTCCTGATCTGGATCGCTTTCATTTTTATTATTTACAATGTTACTTCCGCTTCAGGCAGCGATACCGGCATGATGGGTGGCATGGTTGGCGGTATTCAAAAGGTTTTCACGAGCATGAATATTTCATTGATCCTGTTCTGCTTTATATTTTATTTGCTCGGTGGATTTTTCTTTTATTCTTCGTTGTATGCCGCCATCGGCAGCGCTGTGAATGAAGACATGCGGGAAGCACAATCGCTTAGTTTCCCGATTACGATGCTCGTTATCATCAGCATCGCCATGATGTCCGCCGCGATGAAAGATCCCAGCGGGCCATTGGCTGTTTGGGGAAGTATTATTCCTTTCAGTTCTCCCATCATCATGATGGCGAGGATTCCGTTTGGTGTGCCGGAAACCGTTCCGGTCTGGCAATTAATCGCATCGATGGTTTCCCTGATCGTCGGGTTTATATTCACTACCTGGTTTGCCGGGAAAATTTACCGCACAGGTATATTAATGTATGGCAAGAAACCAACCTGGAAAGAAATGCTGAAATGGGCCTTCAGGAAGAATTAGTTAGGATTAAATAGTTATGAGTAATGAGCTACGAGCTGCGGGAAGTAAACCCGCAGCTCGTAGCTTTTTAGCGTTCGCCCGTTTGTTAAAATTTTCTTTATCCCTAAAGAAAATTTCCGCAATACGAAATCAATCGTATATTTGATACGAAAGAATTCGTGAAACTATCATAACCTTAAAACAACAGTATGAAACCAACATCGCTCCGCAAAGCACCGGTATTTATCGTACTTGGTATGGCGGTAATAGCCTTAGCCCTTGTATCATGGGATAACAAACAAAAATCAGATAACAAACACCAGCAACAATTCACTGATACCGTTCCTAAAAAGAATAAAGACAAAAAAGTCCGTGACCTGGACGAGGCTATCGAGGAACTGGAAAATGTTGATTTGAAAATTGAAATGGACAAAGCCATGAAGGAAGTGGCAGAAGCCATGAAAAATTTTGATGCCGCTAAAATAAAGATGGAGATTGACCAGGCGATGAAAAGCGTGGACATGGCAAAAATCCAGAAAGAGATAGAAGAGTCTATGAAAGGGTTTGATGCCGCAAAAATAAAAATGGAGATCGACCAGGCCATGAAAAGTGTTGATATGACAAAAATCCAAAAAGAGATAGAAGAATCCATGAAAGGATTTGATGCGGAGAAAATGAAACTGGAAATGGACCAGGCAATGAAAAGTGTTGACATGGCCAAAATCCAAAAAGAAATACAGGAGTCAATGAAGGGGTTTGACGCTGAAAAAATGAAACTGGAAGTGGAACAGGCGATGAAGAATGTGGACATGGCGAAAATTCAGAAAGAAGTACAGGAATCCATGAAAAGTTTTGATTCAGAAAAACTGAAACTGGAAATGGACAAAGTGAAAGAAGAACTGAAAGACATGAAACCGAAGATTGAGAAAGAAATGGAAAAGGCAAAAGTGGAAGTAGAAAAGGCTAAAGCAGAATTAAAAGAATATAAAGAATTTGTGGACGGTCTTGATAAAGATGGTTTGATCAATAAGAAAGAAGAATACACGATTAAACACGAAGACGGGGAACTGTTTATCAATGGTAAGAAAGCTTCTGAACAGACTTATAAAAAATACCGCGGTTTTCTTGATAAGCATAAATCACTTAACATTAAAAAAAGCGATGACGATTTTGATATAGATACGGATTAACAATTAACCAAAGCCATGAAACAACGAGCCCTTGCTTTTGCAGGGGCTTTATTTTTTGGGCTTTGCCACAGATTATTTTTTATTCTGTTGGGCGTGTGATAGCCTATGATAAATTATTTAAGATGAATGGGAAATTATTGTCTTTATTGTTTTGGAACACGAAGGCGCTAAGGCACGAAGACGCAAAGGATTCAATTATCTTAAATTCCTGGTGTCTTTGTGCCTTCGTGGCGTAGTGTTCCAAAATAACAGGAAGATGAGTCCCGATATTTATCGGGACTGCCCGGACAAACATCGGGTTTTCGACAATTGCTGAATAAAGAACAGGAAGATGAAGAGTGCGACGCAACGAAGCTGATAGTAGCACTACAGCTGGTGACAAAAAACCCGGCTCATTGCTGAACCGGGTGTTATAATAAAATTTCCAAGTCTTTAAAAATCGGTGAAGTGCAACGGGGATGGTGCGATATCAAATTCCCTGATCTCTACCATTTCAATATTCAATTGAAATCCTTCATCAGGCCTGACGATTACTTTGTCTTTCGTTACCCTTTTAAATCCTGCTTTTTCAAAAACGAATTTATAAGTACCGGGTTTCAACTCATCAAATGCATACACGCCGCCATCATCAGTAGCTACCGACTTTTCCTTTTTAGTGATAAGGTAAGCAGTGACGTTGACGTCTTTCAATGGTTTTTTGTTGTCTGCATGTGACACAAGTCCTACCAGGTCATTCTTTTTTCCCCCGGGTTTATCGGAAGGAGGGTCTGTAGAAGCTTGCGCCGCTACAAAACCTAAAAGGCTTATCGCCAGTAAAAAAAACTTAGGCTTCATGTTGACCGTTTTTTGTTAGTGAATACTTCGGGAACTCAGAACTTATATATCAAGGCAGTACTTTATAAAATTATAACTTTTTAACCGGATTTGATAATGCTTCCTGAAACTCTTTCCAAACATTTTCTACGATAAGGCCGGCGGGTAAAATACTATCCAGCAATGCGGAAACCTGCCCTATCTCCAGCTCGCCTTCGTCCAGATCGCCTTCAAACATTCCTTTTTTGGCCCTTGCCCTACCTAACAACGCTTTCATTTCTTCGGCAGTTGCCCCTTTAGACTCGGCCTGTTGCACCTGCTGAAAAAACTTATTTTTTATCAGCCGCACAGGCGTCAGTTGCTTCATGGTCAATTGCGTATCGCCTTCCTGCGTACCTATCACCGCTTTTTTAAATTCAATATGAGAAGAAGCTTCTTCACTTGCGACGAAACGGCTGCCCATCTGTACACCCTCTGCTCCCATCACCATTGCCGCCAGCATTTGTCTTCCTGTTGCGATACCGCCTGCGGCGATTACCGGAATTTTTACCGCATTCACTACAGCCGGGATCAAGACCATCGTTGTTGTTTCTTCCCGTCCATTATGCCCGCCTGCTTCAAAGCCTTCCGCTACCACTGCATCACATCCGGCTTCTTCGGCTTTCTTTGCAAACTTGCTGCTGCTTACCACATGCACTACCGTGATCCCTTTTTCTTTTAGGACGCTTGTCCATGTCTTTGGGTTACCGGCGCTGGTGAAAACAATTTTTACTTTCTCCTCTATTATAACCTCTATATGTTTCTCTATACCGGGATATAACAAAGGCACATTCACTGCAAATGACCGGCCGGTGGTGGTAGCCGCCTTACATTTTTGAATATGTTCTTTTAAGACAGCAGGATACATGCTTCCGCTGCCTATAATACCCAAACCACCTGCATTACTTACAGCACTTGCCAGGCGCCAGCCGCTTGCCCATACCATTCCCGCCTGTATGATAGGATAGTCGATGGAGAAAAGTTGGGTGATGCGATTACTAAAACCCCCTGTCCCCCTAAAGGGGGAACTTAGATCCGTCCTTTTATTATTTGGATCGTCAGCATGCATAACGTGATAATTATTTATGCAAAAGAAGTGAATAATATATAATAGTAAATGGTTCTATACTCCCCTTTAGGGGCTGGGGGTTTTATCCTAAATCAATATTCGTATTATCCCCGATATTCAACCTGCGTGTCTCGCCTTTCAATCCTGTATCGCTACCGATAATAGAAGCTTCAAGTACGATATCAAAAAGATTGGAGAAGGTGCCGATGATGGAATTCCTGATGATGGAATAATTTATTTTGGAGTTTTCACCGATAGAAACATTCGGGCCGATGATGGAATTTTTTATATCGCATCCTTCGCCGATACTTACCGGCTGTATGATAACTGTATTTTCAAAATGATATTCCGTTTCTTCCGTGGCCCTGAACTTCTTTAATAAAATAGCGTTGGATTCAAGCAAGGTTTCTTTGCGTCCGCAATCAAACCAACTGTCAACTTTAAACGATTTAAACTTCACACCCTGCTTCAGCATACATTCCAATGCATCCGTCAATCCATACTCACCATGCGTACGCAACCCTTTTGAAAAATTATTTTCCAGGCAATCAAACATCTGCGCACTTTCCTTTATTTTATAAATGCCCACCAGCGCCATATTCGATTTAGGAATATTGGGTTTCTCTACCACATGCTCAATGATGCCTTTACTGTCCAGTTCCGCCACGCCAAAATCGCGGGGATCATCCACTTTTCTCACCCCAAGCATAGAGTCAGGATTGTTTACCACATCCTGCACATCATATTCGCAAATCGTATCGCCCAGTACAACAATTATTTCATCATTATTTACCGCGGCTTTCGTCAGTTGAATCGCATGGCCGATGCCCTGCCTGTCTATCTGCTGCACGTACTGCGCATGTATATCAGGATATTTGGTTTGCACATAATCCCTGATCTTATCGCCAAGATATCCTACAATAAAAACAAATTCGGTAATGCCGGCTTCACGCAATTGATCAACAATGATGCTAAGCACTGTTTTTCCTGCCAGTGGAATGAGAGCTTTCGGTTGTGTATAGCTATGTGGACGCAGCTTTGTGCCTGCACCGGCTACTGGTATTACTGCCTTCATGAACGCCTCAGTACTTTTATGAATGGTTTTAAAAGCAAACGAAAATAGGGATTTTTACACCCTTACAAAAAAGTTATACATCGAATCGTATTTTCACGATGTTACACACTTATTTTTGCAGCTGTATAAGATGTAGGCCAGCTGCATTGCTACTAGCATCAACTGTTGCGTCGCACTCTTGTGCTGCATGAATTCTACTGAGCATTGTCGAAGTATCAGCATTTATGCAGCACCCCGATGAATATCGGTGGTACTTTTGTATCACTATTCAGCATTTTTGAATTGGCATCCATTAATCAATTTTACTTTTAAACGAACATGCAAAAAGATTCACAGGTTTTTGATCTCATCGACAAAGAACTTTACCGCCAGCGTCACGGTATTGAATTGATCGCTTCAGAAAATTTTACATCCTATGCTGTATTGCAGGCTATGGGCACCTGCCCTACCAATAAATATGCGGAAGGTTATCCCGGCAAGCGTTATTATGGCGGATGCGAAGTAGTAGATGAAATAGAAACCCTCGCTATTGAGAGATTAAAAAAAATATTCAATGCTTCATGGGCCAATGTGCAGCCACATAGCGGTGCGACGGCCAATGCCGCGGTTTTTCTCGCTTGTGTAAAGCCGGGTGAAACAGTTTTAGGACTTGACCTTAGCATGGGTGGGCACTTAACACACGGAAGCCCCGCCAACTTCAGCGGCAAAAATTATAATGCGCTTTTTTATGGCGTAAAAAAAGAAACAGGCCTGGTAGATTACGACCAGATGGAAGCTGTTGCCATGAAAGAAAAACCAAAGATGATCATCTGCGGCGCATCCGCTTACAGCCGTGACTGGGATTATAAAAGAATCCGTGCAATAGCTGATGCCGTTGGCGCAGTAGTAATGGCGGACATCGCACATCCCGCAGGTTTGATCGCTTCCGGTTTACTCAATGATCCTTTTGAACATTGTCATATTGTTACATCCACTACACATAAAACATTGCGTGGGCCAAGGGGCGGCATCATCATGCTCCGTCATGATTTTGAAAATACATGGGGCATTAAAGATCCCAAAGGAAATACAAGAACGATGAGCCAGTTGTTGGACCTTGCTGTATTTCCCGGCACACAAGGCGGCCCGCTCGAGCATGTGATCGCAGCAAAAGCTGTTGCCTTTGGTGAAATATTAGCCGATGATTTTAAAGCATATGGTAAACAAATTATTTCCAATGCGCAGGCGATGGCGAAAGCTTTTGTAAAAAAGAGGATATGATCATCAGCAACGGTACCGACAACCATTTAATGCTGATTGACCTCCGCAATAAAAACCTGACTGGGAAAAAAGCACAGGAAACATTAGACAAAGCCCATATCACTTTAAATAAAAATGCGGTGCCTTTTGATGATAAATCTCCGTTCGTTACATCCGGTATCCGTGTTGGTGTTCCCGCCATCACCACAAGGGGAATGAAAGAAGCGCATATGGAAACCGTAGTGGAAATGGTAGATAAAATATTGATGAATATTGATAATGAAAATACCATTACCACTATAAAAGCCGAAGTAAAAGATTTCATGAAGCAGTTCCCCCTTTACCCGGAATTGGCCTGAAATTGAAAAATCCCGATATTTAGGCCAGAAAAATAGCCAACCATGATTCAACGTCAGCAAACTTTATGGTTACTCTTATCAACCATAAGTTCTTTTCTCACTTATAAATTCCCGTTTTATACCGGTGATTTAAAAACTGGTGTACGTGAAGAACTGGATGGTGCCAGTAATTTTTTCCTATTGGTACTGACCGGGGCTTCTTTGCTTATTTCATTAATCGCAATTTTCTTATTTAAGGACCGTAAAATGCAATTAAAGCTGACAGTGGCCGGAGCCGCTGTGGCATTACTCATACTCATTCTTTATTTTGCAGGTATGCGGCAATACCAGAAGGGGAGCATTTCTTTGAGCTGTCTTTTTGCCTTCGCTATTCTCGCCGGTTATATTATGGCTGCAAAAGGAATATGGAAAGATGAAAAATTGGTAAAGAGTTTGGATAAGTTGAGATAGTCTTAAAGACGACCTATAAGGTTTGCAGCGCAGCATAGGCAGCCAGGCAAACCTTATAGGTCTGGTCTGAAGCAAAGCTTATTCTATATCATCTTCCTTCAAATAAATAGGCTGACTATGATAATCAATAAAGCCTTTTGACCCACCAAACCAATTCAACACTTCTTCCCTTAATAATTTTGTTGGCTTTCCGGAGAGCATTGTCGTATAAGATGACCAGGACCACTGATCCGGTTTTTCACAATAACCATGATGAACCGGGTTCTTATGAATATAAAATACAGTAGCTCCGAATTGGCTATCCGTTTTTATTTCTACACGCCGCATATAATCGATGAATAAACCGCCCTTACGGTCATACATTTTGTTGAATGCTTTTGTATAGCTATTTAATAAGTTTGAAAAACATTGCATGATAAATTCCGGAACCAATTCCGGGGAAAAAGACTTAAGTGGCTTTAGTTCCAAAAAATGTTTCTCTATTTCTTTATATTCTTTTATCCTGATAAGGAAATGAAAATGATTCGGGAGCAGGCAATAGCAATAAGTGTCTGCTATCGGTGAAATATATTTCGCATACCTCGAAAGAAAAAAATTGGTAGTTATTCTCGTTCCGGAATAATTTTTCCGCACCTATCGCCCGGCTTAAAATATGATATCTTTCATCTGCAAAAAGAGGTACGTGATAGTCTTGCATATAGCAAAACTAAGAAACCTAGATTGCAAAAAAACCTATAAGGTTTGCAGCCCGGCAGTTGCAGCCCGGCAAACCTTATAGGTTTCCCAAGACCATTTACATAAATTTCGCCGTGTGACTATTCTTTACTTTTCGAATTCCATCCGGTACACCTGCATAAACAACATTTCCACCGTTATCACCTGCTTCCGGTCCTAGATCAATCAACCAATCTGCACTTTTAATAACATCCATATTATGTTCGATAACAAGAATAGAATGCCCTTGTTCTATCAATGCATTAAAAGAAAGAAGTAGTTTTTTTATATCGTGAAAATGCAGACCGGTTGTAGGTTCATCAAAGATGAAAAGGACCTTTCCACTGCTCCTGCTTTTACCAAGAAAGGATGCCAGCTTTACCCGCTGCGCTTCGCCGCCGGATAATGTATCAGACGACTGACCAAGTTTTATATAACCTAAACCCACATCGCTCAATGGCTGTATGGCTTTCGCTAGCGATTTTTCAGCATAAAAGAAATCAATCGCTTCATCCACACTCATGTCCAATACATCATAAATACTCTTATCCTTATACTGCACTTCCAGTACTTCTTCTTTAAATCGTTTACCACCGCATGCTTCACAGGTAAGGTGTACATCCGCCAGGAATTGCATCTCCACTACCTGTTCTCCTTCGCCTTTGCAGGTATCGCATCTACCGCCATCTACGTTAAATGAAAAATGTTTTGGCAAAAAGCCACGCATTTTACTCAATGGTTGTTTTGCATACAAGTCACGTATTTCATCATAAGCCTTGATATAAGTAACAGGATTGCTGCGGGATGATTTACCGATCGGGTTCTGGTCAATCATTTCAATTTGTGAAAGGCTGTCAATATCGCCGGTGATCGCTTTATGAAAACCAATCTTTTCACCAAACTCACCTTTCATCTTTTGTAAGGCAGGATATAAAATCTGTTTAACCAGCGTCGTCTTACCGCTGCCACTCACACCACTTACCACGCAAAGCACATTCAGTGGAAATTCAACAGAGATATCTTTAAGATTATGCTGTCTCGCTCCTTCTATTTTTATAGATTGGTTCCACTTGCGAACAGCTTTCGGCGGTTCAATTTTTAAATTACCGGATAAATACTTTCCGGTCAGACTTTCAGGATTGGAAATAATTTCATCATAATTTCCTTCGGCCACCACTTCACCGCCCAAATGTGATGCGTAAGGCCCCATATCAATAATATGATCGGCTTCTCTCATCATCATCTCATCATGCTCCACTACTACAACAGTATTACCTAAATCCCTCAATTCTTTCAGCACACGAATAAGGTTCGCCGTATCCCTTGAATGAAGCCCGATAGAAGGCTCATCCAATATATATAAGGAATCGGTGAGGTTGCTCCCCAGGCTTCTCGTTAATTGGATGCGCTGGCTTTCACCACCGCTCAATGTATTCGCCAGCCTGTTAATAGTAAGATACTCTAATCCTACATCCAGCAAGGTCTTTAACCGATGATCGATCTCTATTAAAATTCGCTTCGCAATTTCTTTATCGTGTTTGCTTAATTTTTTCTCCAGCTCATCAAACCATTTTTTAAAATGCTTCGCAGGCAATTCACTTAATTCACCGATATGCCGCCCATCGACTTTTACATACAATGCTTCGGGGCGTAAACGATAGCCTTTACAATCAGGGCAGTTTGTTCTTCCCCTGTACCTGCTTAATAATACACGGTATTGTACTTTATATAAATTCTGTTCTACTTCTTTAAAAAAATCATTGATACCGTATGCATATTCATTTCCTTCCCATAAAGCTTGATACTGTTTCTCCGTCAGGTCAGCTATAGGTTTATGAACAGGAAAATTAAATTTCTTCGCTTCTTTAATAAACCGCTCTTTCCATAAACCTAATTTTTCACCTTTCCATGGAGCAACAGCGCCATCGTATACACTTAATCTTTTATCAGGTATTACCAAATCACTGTCTATTCCCAATACCTGGCTAAAGCCTTCACAGGTCGGGCAGGCGCCAAATGGATTATTAAAAGAAAATAAATTCGGGACAGGTTCTTCAAACTGCATACCATCCGCTTCAAAGCGATTATTGAAATGGCGGACCGTAGGTACGGAAGCACCGGCCGATTGCACTTCAATATACACATCTCCTTCACCTTCATAAAAAGCAGTACCCACTGAATCGGATAATCGATGAATATCATCTTCATCAAATTCTTTTACGACAATACGATCCATGAGAATATATGTCGTGAGATGGGAAGCGGCCGAAGTTTTAGATTTTAATTCTTTATCAGGTAATTCAAGCAGCTCTTCAATGCGGTAAGTTGTTCCGGCTTCACGATTCACGCCTGACGACTCACGAACATACACTCTCGAAAAACCTTTCTGCACCAAAATATTCAATTCTTCTTTTACATCCCTGTTCTTATGCTGCTTAAAAGGAACAAGG
Organism: Chitinophagaceae bacterium; assembly: GCA_037200685.1. GTDB lineage: Bacteria > Bacteroidota > Bacteroidia > Chitinophagales > Chitinophagaceae > JAJKIP01. The sequence continues at coordinate 63,264 of JBBCIG010000006.1, read as the reverse complement.
ATGAATACCTTATCACCTTCTTTCAATTTTTTAATAAATTCAATTACATCACCTACATCATCTTTTTTCACTTCATTACCGGACACAGGAGAAATCGTCCTGCCGATTCTTGCAAAAAGCAACCGCAGGTAATCATATATCTCCGTCATGCTGCCAACAGTACTGCGGGGTGTGCGGGTGATCACTTTCTGTTCAATAGCGATCGCAGGACATAATCCTTTAATATAATCCACATCCGGCTTATTCATCCGGTTCAGAAACTGGCGGGCATAGGCGCTCAGGCTTTCTGCATAACGGCGCTGGCCTTCTGCGTATAAAGTGTCGATTGTTAGCGAAGATTTACCCGATCCGGACACACCTGTAACAACTACGAGCTTATTTCGTGGAATTTCTACAGTAATATTCTTCAGGTTGTGGACCTTTGCCCCCTTAATAAGGATGTTTTCTGCGGAATTTACGGTCTGCTGCTTTACGGGGATTTTCCCTTTTATTGTCTTTTCCATTTTTCGTCCAGCAAAGGTAAAGCCTTATCTAGTCTGAATTACAGAAGATACGATTAACATTTTTTTGACAAGAAAAATTAATTTCTCCGGTTTCTGCTGTTTGGTCGTATCGGGAAATAGTATATTTTTATTGTACCAATATTCAAAAAAACATGATCAACCTAAAAACCACTCAGCCTATCGCATAATACTCTACACTTTTAGTTTTTACCGTTTATTTTATTTAGTATTTTATTTTAGTCAAATCTATATCCATTTGAACCGCCTAAACCTGTAAAGAGTATTATGAAAGCTTTTAACAAGAAAACCGATCACGAATTGATCCATCTGTTTACGGATGGCAATATCGAAGCATTAGAAACCCTGGTGCTGCGCCACAAGGATAAGCTCTATACGTCTATCCTTTTCCTCGTAAAAGACAAGTACTTAGCCGAAGATATCTTCCAGGATGTCTTTATCCGTATCATCGACACCATGCGTGGTGGCCGGTACACGGAAGAAGGTAAGTTCCTGCCATGGGCTATGCGTATTGCGCATAACCTCTGCGTGGACCACTTCCGCAAAGTAAAACGCACCCCAACTATCCGCAATAGCGAAGACAAAGACATCTTCGAAGTATTGAACTTCGCCGATGACAGCGCTGAAACTGCGATGATTAAAAGGCAAAGCCACAGCCGTGTACGTGAGATGCTGGAAAGGCTTCCTGAAGATCAGCGTGAAGTGATCATCCTGCGCCATTATGCAGACATGAGCTTTAAGGAGATCGCCGCGGCGACGAACTGCAGCATCAACACCGCTCTTGGCCGCATGCGTTATGGTTTAATTAACTTAAGAAAACTGATGGTGCAGAAACAAATTGCATTGTAATTTCCCGGCAGTTTATATCTTTGAATTCTAACTGCTGAGAAACAGCATTGTCATTCTGTATCTCCAGCCGCACCAGAGAAGTTCTCTTCCATAAGAAAATTTTTCATGCTTGCCCCGGCGGCAGGCTTTTACAGAATGACACCAAATTGAACCGCTTTACTTACGTGAAGCGGTTTTTTATTTTGAATGATTTTTATCCACGGGATGCTGCGCATTTGCCCAACTGCATTGCTACTATCAACATCGTTGCGTCGCACTCTTCATCGTTCGTTAATTCTACTGAGCATTGTGGAAGTCTCGTTTCAATTTATTGAAGAAGTATACGAGATGATACAGATGGTTCGTTCCTCACCATGACAAGGAAAAGGTTTTTATTGTCGCGATTACCCGCTTAATGAAATTGCAAATCAATAATGCTTTTTTTGTCACCCGACGAAGGAGGGGGCCTGCGATTATAAAGCAGAAACATAGATGTAAGACACTTCGAAAATGCTGAATAGCGAACAGGAAGTTGAAGAGTGCGACGCAACGAAGATGATCAGGGAACAGAAGCCCGGTAAATAATTCTAACCCTCGAATTCAAAGTTGTCTATATTCCTTTTCAAACTTTGCCTTATCACCATCACTTCTTTCTGAAAGCATTCAAACCGCATTGGAGCCATTCAGCAAATTCATTTGCATTCGGAGTATAAAACTTTGTTTTCGTCAGCGCCTTTTCATCCGGGCTGATGATAGCGTATTGTGGTTGAGAAGTAGCACCAAAGTTTTCTGTTTGGAACGTCGCCCATTTTATCTCCGACTGTTACAATCGATTTATCAGTAACCCGAAGAAGTTTTAAAAACCACCTGGTCAATAGCCGGAAGTTCTCTTCTTTCATCAACATATAATGACACCACCACGAATTCTTTATGCATAAAACTATCAACAGTAGGATCAGTCCATATACTTTCTTCCATCTTGCGGCAGTTCACACAAGCCCAACCGGTGAAAATCAATCAACAAAGGTTTATTTTCTTTTCTCGCTTTCGCCAACGCTTCTTCATAATCTTCTAATGGCTTAAACCCTTTCTTACAATTCACCGGGTTATTCATATAAGCTGTAACACAACGGTGGCGGAAACCCGCTGATGAGTTTTAGGTTCGCATATTTGTGTTCGTAAGCCCGGGAATAAGATAAATAGTTGTTGCTGCGAAAACGAGAAGAAAGAGCAACCGGATAATGGAAAACCCGGAACCAGCTTTCTTTCGCTGGATCATTTTAGTGAGCAAATAAATTACAATGCATATCCCGATAACTACCCAAAAAGCAATAAACAATTCCCGCTTCAATAAACCCCATTGCTTTACGAGGTCAGCATTGGAGAAAAACTTAACAGCAAGCGCCAGTTCCACAAAACCTAATACCACTTTTACTTCTGTCATCCATCCACCTGATTTTGGTAAAGATTGCAGCCAGTTGGGAAACATAGCAAACAAAGCGAATGGTAATCCTAATGCTAATCCAAAACCTGCAGCGCGCCAGCGGTAAGCGGCCATGCGCCTGCCACCGCTACATTCGCAAGCAATGTTCCTAATATCGGCCCGGTGCAGGAAAAAGAAACGATCGCTAATGTACCCCGCCATAAAAATTATACCGGCAATATTTCCCAATCCTGATTTCGCCCCCGCTTTATACGCCAAACCTGATGGTAATCCAATTTCGAATAATCCAAAAAATGATAAAGCGAAAAAGACAAAGACAGCAAAAAAGATAAAGTTCAAATACAACATTGGTGGACAATATTATTGAAAATCTCCGGGCTGATGGTTTTACTGGCGATATGAAAAGGAACAGTTATCAAGCAATAAATAAGAAAAATAAAAAAGCCATATAGGACGGCATTGCCAATTCCTTTTTTCCTGTCACCCCGGACCGTTTCGTAAAAAAAGTAACAGTAACCGGGATCATCGGGAAAACACAAGGCGTTAATAAAGCAATCAGGCCGCCAAGAATCCCCAGTAAAAAAATAGAAAGGATGCTTTGATTTTCTGTTCCATCATCACCGCAGGGCGCTGCAGGTTTAGTGATATCAATCGAACTTATTTTTATTCTTGCCGTAGATTCTTTCCCACCTTCAAGCGCAACGGTAAATGTAAACTCGGTAGATGGATAGAAGGCATCGGGCTCTTTGCCGTAAGTGTATAACAATTTGCCCTGCAACCTGGCGGGCACACTGTCTTATCATTAAAAGAAATCTTTGCAGACCATGTCGCTGAAGAATCATAAATGTTCGCGGCGCCTAACAATGTATTGGAGACCATTTTTCTCCCCGGAGATTCAGCAAATTTTCCGTTGGTTACAATCGTTGAGTTGGTAAATACTAATTCAGTAGTTTTTAAATCCGCTACTTGTTCGGGTGCATATAATTTCCAGTCACCAGAAGGGCCGGTTGAAAAGATCAGTTCATATTCAACATCAGTAATTTTTTTTGCTTTCTACTTTCCAGTTATAAACAGCAAGACTGTCCTGTGAAAAAAGAGGAGTACTGAAAAGTAAAACGCCGGTAAAAAAAGCAATTAGTTGGTAAAGTTTATTCATCGTTTCCGGTCTTTAAAAAAAACGAGTTCTAAAAAGAACCCGTTAATATAAAAATAATTTCTTTTACTTACTTATAACGCCACATTGAAAGTGATTGTTTTCGGGGGAAGGCATTTTTCATCATTACAGGTTTGAAAGCGCAGGCTGCCACTTACCGCTGTCTTTGCATTCGCTTTCAGCTTCACTACTTGCACAAAATCTACTTTTGTTGAATACTGGTGAGCGGATACAGCTAATTTAGCATCATGAAATTTTTCCAGCTTACCGTCTTCTTTGATCTTGCCATCCAGTGTCAGCAAAGGATTGTTATTAAACTTCACCAGCGTTGGTTCTGCAATAGCATCATCCGGTTGTGATTGGGAATATAAATGCCAGCCCGATTGGATCGTGGCTGTCAGGTGTAGTTCGTATGTTTTTATCAGCCAGCTTTTTTGACGAAAAAGTCCAGTTGACCGGGTTCAGCAACTGTGCATTCCCGGCTAGCGTTTATTGCTGTTATTACAAAAAAGAAAAACAATTTTTTCACAACATCAATTTTAAGAAACCAAAGGTAAACAATAGCATCTTTTAAACATATAATAAAAGTGACAAAACGATGCTAAAACAGGATGGAATTACTGGGCCACAAGTTGCTCGGCCATCAGCAGGTTTTTGATGATTTCCCGCCCATCGATATTGCCCAAAACATCGGAACAAGCCCTTTCCGGGTGGGGCATCATGCCAAAAACATTGCGGTTGGCATTACAAATGCCGGCGATATTACGGATAGCGCCATTGGGGTTAGCGCCTGCGTTTATAGTACCATTTTCATCGCAATAATAAAATATCACCTGCCCGTTGGCTTCCAGCTCATGCAATATTTTTTCATCCGCATAATACCTGCCCTCACCATGAGCTACAGGTATCTTATAAATTTTGCCGGAGTGATTGGTCAGGTAAACATTTTTACAAACAAATTGCTGGTTGGCATTTCTTAATAAAGCGCCGGGCAATAAATGAGAATTCGCATAAAATCTGGAAACCATTACAAACCCCGAACACTTTACCTCCTGCATTCGCAAAATCAATCACACTCTGCATCATCGGGCTGAAACGGGCGATGGCGCCGCAACGGAGGTAATCACCATAAGAAAAATCCACCGGGGAGAATGATACAATCATCCGTATCAAATTTACCCAGGTCTTTGTCTTTATGCCATAGCATGGTCACTTCCTGTTGCAGATCGTCCTGCAATGCATTCCTGCATATCCCTGTCGCAATTAGATCCCGGGAAAACAACTACTCAAATTTCATGTTGATGATTAATTAAGCTCAAAAGATAAGAAATAGGGTTTTCGCCGCCGGAGTTGTGCTGCAAATGTGAGTAAAAGGTCCGCTATCACCATCCCGGTCCCACACTTGAATATTGATACGCCAAAATAAATAAAACCGTCAACCAGAAAATGAGCTGAGGGTATACCCGCCACGCAGAATAAACGTAAGTGCAGGCATGAAAGGCGGCCATAGGCACCATTGCCATTATCCAGTTCTCAAACGTATCGCTGGTATTGACGAATGGCAATAATAATGCGGCAAATAAATAGAGCAATAAGAGGCTCCAGCCTTTCCGCACATTGATCAGCATGCGGCGAAGATTTTGCTGGATATAATAACCGCCGCTTAAAAAAGGAATCATGATCAAAAACACGCTGCCGGCCAACCATGCAGATTGTTTTAAAGAAGGTACCCCGATAGTGATCTGTGGTAAAAATGCTTCCCAACTCCATTTGCCGGCAATAACAATATAAATAGCATAAAAATAAAACGGCGTGGTAATACCTAAAATACAAATCAACCATTCAGTAATAATAAAAGGCCGCATGATCAATAAAGCCAGGAATATCCAGATAATAAACGTGAGGGAAGGAACAAAAAGAAATGCCGCAATGCCCAAAGCGACGCCAATATTAAAGATGTTCGCTTTTGCATTTTGTTGCCCGTAAATGCGGAACAATCCGGAAAGTATAAATAAAAGAATACTATTGATAAGCAACGGTGCGGAAAAATAATTCCACTCCGGTAACAAAGAAGTGATGAGTTATATAAGCAAGGCCGGGCAAATAATTTGTCTTGCTTGTCATCCGCTGGCTATTTATAAAGCGTGTAAGAACAAAAGCCTGGATGAATAAAAGTGAAAACTGAGTATAGGAAATAAAAGAGAAAAAGACTTTGCAGCAGGTTCAAGAAATTTTATAATTCCTTCGTACAAATACCCCATCGGAACTGCGGATAACGGGGCCGTGCGGATTTATAAACATCGGCAATTTGATAAGAATGCCTGTTAAAAACAGCACTAAAAGGTTAATTGGATTTTCTGTTTAAATATTCCTATCACGGATAATTGGAAAAGTTATGTTGGTTTAGTCATAACTCTATTTTGGCAAAACAAATATAATTCCTGTTATTCACGCAAGGTACTATCATTTGCCTTGAACTTACCTGTTTGGCAAGCCTTGGCATAAAATCAAAGCCTTTATCAAGGTTTTTCAACGTAGGGATTACGGTTAATCTTACCATCCGGTTGCAGTGTAAAATCGTTCAGCAACTGTACCCTTTTCTCCATTTGATTAAATAAGAAATGTATCGATCCACCTGTATTCATGATCTGGTAAGATAGTAAATAGTCCGTCTGGTCATCGAACTGACTTTTGGCGATCACAACGCTCCATTCTTTTTGTCCATGGCCCGTTAAATGATAATACGGAGATATTATCCGCCTCGTATCGTACGGACTGGAAGTCATTTCCCCTGTTCCACCATGACCCGCCGTAATATGGAGAATAATAAGAATAATAATCATACGACCGCATGTAAGGAGAACCAATAGAGATAATTCCAGCGGTTCCAGCCGGTTACCCCTGTTATAAGTAGAATAGGATTCACTGCTGATAATAAACCCGCCATCCCTTCTTGTTTATATATTCCGGATGAAATGATCATTAAAAGCCATCTTTATGCTGGCATCTCCCCTCGCCTCTCTTCTCAACTCATCGCTGAAAGTCATCGTATCTTCTATGATAGGTTGACCGGATTTTTTATCCCATACATAAAATAAAAAACCATCTACATTGCCTCTTCTTTGCTTGTAATAAAATGAAGTAATGAAATATCTTTTATTATACTTATCGGGCTTAATAAGGATTTCGTCGAGATATGTTTTTTCTAAATTCAACGGATGTATTGCGAAAGAATCCGCCTGTGCATATTTTATTACAAAGGGCAGCGTTGCCGATATTTTCACTGTTGAGCCTGTCGTATTGGGTAAATACCAGGTCGCCTTCATTATCCAGTTGAAACTCACTGACAAAATCATCTTTATCGTCCATATTCAGGGATAAATAGCTTTTCTTAAGAAGAGTAAGATTATTATCGAATAAAGAAGTAGTAATATGGTACAGCTTTTTATTCTTGCTGTTAATCTTGAAAACAATGATCTTGCTTTTATCCTCGCTTGCCAGTACCGTGTATATTTTGTTATCAGTTCCGAAACTAACCTGTGTAGTGTCAAGTTCCATCAAGCCGCCAATCTTGTTGCCATTGCCATCAATTCTCGCCGCCACGCAGTGAATAATATTTCTTTTACGGAACTGGTAGATCATGTAAAAGAAATCACTGTAGGAGAAAAAATCTACATTAATCACTTTGTCATTATCGGGCAGGTAATCCTGCTCCACCTTCGCCGTTTGCTGCCATTTCATTATCCAGTACGGCGATATAGTTCTTATTATTATAGTTTTTATATACATGAAAATTGCCACCCACCTTTCCCACAATCTCAATATTCATGCGCCTGGTATCGTTCCTGTCGGGTTCTGAATAGATAATTTTTTGGGGATTTTGCAGAAAATCCGGCAAGCAACATAGTGACCAATTAAAATCTCCGTCCGCTGATCATAATATTCTGATTTTTTGCTGTTTAAAGTTACAAGATGCCCGGCAAATCCGAGTAACCTTTTTATTTACATATGATGCACTGTCCGGGCATATTACATGAACGGGAAGTTGGATAAAAAAGTTGCAAACTTATGGTAGCCGCCAGCAATCTTTTAACAAGCTGTACGTTGTAATTGAATTTTGCTCATACCTTTGCAGCATTATTCGAAAAAGAACCGGCATCTGAACCGGAACAATAATATGTTCATAAAGTGAAAATACCGACCAATAAAGTTACCGCGGCAGGACTTCTTATTGCATTAGGAATTATTTACGGAGAAATAGGAACATCCCCCCTCTATGTATTTAATGCCATTATCAATAACCGGGTAGTCAATGAAGATCTCATGCATAGGATCGTTGTCCTGTATCATCTGGACGCTGACTTTACAAACGACTATTAAATACGTTATACTTATTTTAAGAGCGATAATCGTGGTGAAGGCGGCACGTTCGCCTTGTATGCATTGGTGAGAAGAAGAAAAAAAATGGCTGGTGGTGCCTGCGATGATCGGCGGTGCGGCCCCTCCTCGCTGATGGTATCATTACACCTCCTATCTCCATCACATCTGCGGTAGAAGGGTTGCAGGAATTGCCAGCGTTACGCAATTATATGACGGCCCAAACGATCATTATTATTGTATTGCTGATACTCGGTATTTTCTTTTCATGCAGCAATTGGTATCGGCCTATATCGGCAAGATGTTCGGTCCCGGTGATGCTTATATGGTTTACGATGCTGGCCGTACTGGGTGCTATTCATCTTTTTGATGATCTTGCCATTTTCAAAGCAATTAGTCCTCATTATGCTATTGAATTCTTAAGAACTTACCCACATGGTTTTTGGTTATTGGGAGCTGTGTTTCTTTGTACTACGGGTGCAGAGGCTTTATACAGTGACCTTGGACATTGCGGGCCGGGGTAATATTCGGTATCATGGGTCTATGTAAAAATTTGCCCTGCTGATTAACTATTTCGGGCAAGGCGCTTATTTATTATCGCATCGTTACCGGCCTGCAGATTACACCTGATTTGAAAAAATTAATGGGTATTAATGCATTCTACGACCTGATGCCGGAATGGTTTATCATCGGTGGTGTAATCATTGCTACAACCGGCGGCTATCATTGCGAGCCAGGCGATGGTATCCGGTGCTTTCACGCTTATCAGTGAAGCCATGCGATTGAACCTTTGGCCAAAAGTGAAGATCCGTTATCCCTCGGAAGAAAAAGGACAGTTGTTTATTCCCGCTATTAATTTATTAATGTTTATAGGTTGCGCAGGTATTGTTTTGTATTTCCAAAAATCATCGAACATGGAAGCGGCTTATGGTCTTGCCATTATCGTGACCATGCTGGCGACAACCATGTTATTTGCAAATTATTTAGTACTGCACCGGGTGAAATCTGTCTGGATATACATTTTCCTGATTGCCTATTTCACAGTAGAGCTGAGGTTATTTCATAGCCCTGATGGATAAATTTATTCACGGTGGTTATATCACGCTGATGGTTGGTGGCTTGATGTTCCTGGTGATGTATGTATGGTACAGGGCGAGAAAGATCAAGAACCGGTACGTGGAGTTTGTACGGATGGAACACTATATTCCCAAGATCCAGGAATTGAGTAATGACAGTGCCGTACCTAAAGTATGCGACGCACCTTGTTTATCTCAGCAGCGCCAACAATCCCAAAGAAATTGAGCATAAGATCATTTATTCCATCCTGAATAAAAAACCGAAGCGGGCTGATATTTATTGGTTCGTGCATGTGGATACTTTGGATGACCCATATACCTGCGAATACAAAGTGGATCATATTATTCCTAACGATATTATCCGGATTGATTTCCGCCTCGGGTTCCGGATGGAGCCACGTATTAATTTAATGTTTAGAAAAGTGGTGGAAGATTTGGTGGCGAACAAAGAAGTGAACATCATCAGCCGTTACGAAAGTTTGGCGAGCAGTAATACCGTTGGTGATTTTCAATTTATGGTAATGGAAAAATACTTGAGCCCAGGATATTGAATTACCTTTCTGGGAAAGAGTGATCATGAAACTCATTTCTGGCTGAAAGAACATAGCCTTTCTGAAGAAAGAGGCTTCGGGCTGGATGCGGCCAATGTTACTGTTGAAAAATTCCCGCTGATCGTAGCGCCTGTTACGAACCTGAAGTTGAAACGAGTGGACGATTGATGAATTTATCGTTTTTGGTTTTTGATTTCGTAACATTTCTGCCATTTACTTATTGCTGATAATTTTCGCCTCTTCGTAGATCAGCAAACTTTACTAAAAGCTGATACTTCGACAATGCTCAATAGAATTCATGCAGTACAAGTGTGCGACGCAAGGGACGATGATAGTAGCACAACAGCTGGGTTCAAAAAATTCTTACATATAATTAGAACTGTGCAAAGTTATTTTACTACCGCACTTCATTAAAGTAATGTAATTTCAGCCCGAAGAATAACCAACAACAACTATAAACCACAAACTGATTTGCCCAATTTTAACTGGTATATCCTCGGCGGCATCGTGCTGCTCTCCATACTTGCTTATTTTTCCAGGAGAAATTTATTTTCAAACCGGAAAAATTAAAACAAGATTTCAAATTCAAATATGATATCCCGTTCAGGGAATATTTTTTTGATGTAGAACCCGGCGTTAGTATTAACGGGCTGCATTTTTTTTCGTGACAAACCGGATGGGCTTATCTTTATTTTCATGGAAACACAAGAAGTATTAAAGGTTGGGCGAAATATGCCCGTGATTTTTATCGCTATAATTATGATGTGGTGCTGGTAGATTACCGCGGGTTTGGCAAAAGCACGGGCAAGCGAAGTGAAAAAGAAATGCTGGATGATATGCAATTCGTGTATGAACGATTGAGAGAAAAATATGAAGAACATCATATTTTTGTATACGGCCGTAGCATCGAGCAGTGGCTTTGCCAGCAAAATCGCTTCGGAAAATAAGCCGCGGTACTTAATACTGGATGCGCCTTATTATAGTTTTTTAAAAGTGGTTGAACGTTTCCTGCCTATTTTGCCTGTACGGTTTGTACTTCGTTACCACCTCCGCACGATAAATGGCTGAAACGGGTGAATTGCCATACATATATTATACATGGAACAAAGGACTGGCTGATCCCTATCCGGCACAGCGAACGGTTGCAAAAAATAAACCCGCATAAAATAACTTTGATACGTATCCATGGCGGCGGTCATAATAACCTTCCGGATTATGACGAGTATCATAATTTCGTCCGCGATATATTGAAATATTAACTTTGTTTAACCAATCTGTTAAGAATATTTTAATTGCCGAAACAGGTTGTTACTCCTGCGACAGTTGTACGTCGTACAAGAAATGAACTATTTATGAAACTAAAAACTTTACGCCCTTTTCTTCGCTGCTCTTTCAATTTTGCTGTTTTCATGTAAGACCGCCGAAAAACTTTATCAAAAAAGGAAGATATGATGAAGCTGTAGAACTTGCCGCAAAGAAACTTGGCAAAAAACCGAACGACGCCGCCCAGCTTGACATTTGCAAAATGCATATCGCTATGCGGTGGAAGACCATGAAAGCAGGATAAGGAATTACAGCAACAGCAGTTCTGACCTGAGATCGGAAAATATTTATGGTGAATACCTGGATCTGCAAAGATTATTTGATGCTATACGCAGGTCCCCTGCTGTATATGATATTGTACAACCCACCGATTATTCCTCTTACATAACTACTTACCAGGAAGAAGCCGCCAATGCAAGAGTGGACAAGGGGGATTGCATTGATGGAAAATAATGATAGAAAAGTTTTAAAAGATGCCTATTTCGAATTCAAAGGGCGTTGACATTAAAGCCCGGCGATCTTGATATCAAACAAAGAATGGATGAGGCGTACGCCAACGCTGTTACGAATGTGGTGGTACAGCCCGTGCTGAGACAAGGACTGCAGTATAGTTCCCTATTCTTATGATTTTAATAATTTCAACTATAATATGCTGACTTACCTGAACAATAATAATAACAATAGCTTCACACCGTTATTACACCTCTTCAGAAGCCGGTAGTCGTAATATCCGTATGGATAATGTGGTGGATATGCGTTTCAGCGATGTAAATATTGGCCGCTACCGTGATCAACGTAATTCAAGAGAAGTAACCAAACAGGTTGTTTCAAAGGAAATAGTATACAGCAAGGATCTGTATAAAAGAATATATCACTGTTAAAGCGAAGATCACAACGACGACAAGAACATTGCAGGCCGATGGTTTGCTACAGGCAACGATTCGTGATTATAAACGGCCGTTTTATATGGAGTAGCACCTACCGTGGTGATTATAACTGGTCTTCTGTTTTTTCTTCCTTTACAGGTGATGAAAGGGCTTTGAGCGAAGAAGATAAAAAACTGGTAAAACAAAAAGAACAATGGCCCCCCTTCTAATGATGAGATCATCCGTATTATTATGAATGAAATTCAAACAAAGACGGAATGCGGGATCAGTGATTATTTTAACCAGCGTAATTAATAGTTTAAAATAAGTTTTAGTTAAAGGGACATGAAAATTCATGTCCCTTTTCTGTTGATCTTTGCGGGATGCAACGAAGTATGGCTAAAAAAATATTTAAGTGGCTACGAATTATCACCGTTATCTATATTCTGTGTGGCGCCGCTATGTATTTCCTGCAGGATAAATTTTTATTTCATCCTAAAAAATTACCTGCTGATTATGTATTCAATTTTTCTATTCCTTTTAAAGAAATCAACCTTGAATTGAATAATGAAAAGACGCTCAGCATTGTTCAGTTCACTGTCCCGAGATTCTATATGCAAAGGCGTTGTTCTTTATTTTCATGGCAATAAAAGAAATATTGAACGCTATGCGCCTTTCGCCACCAATTTTTACAAAAAACAATTACGAAGTATGGTTGATAGATTATCCGGGCTTTGGTAAAACAACCGGGGAATGCACGGAAGAAACCATGTATGCGGATGCCGATCAATTTTATAAAATGGCAAGGTCAAGGTTTTCCAAAGACAGTATATTTTTTATGGAAAGTCGCTTGGTACGGTGTGGGCGGCGCAGCTGGCTTCTGTCAAAGATTGTAAAAGACTTATCCTGGAAACACCGTACTAACAGCATGGAAGCGTTGATGAATACTTATGTATTTATATACCCTGTTGGTTTACTATCAAAGTATCATTTTCCTACGTATCGTTATTTTGAAAAGATTGAAGTACCCATCACTATTTTCATGGCACCTCTGACGGGTTAATCCCTTATCAGCAAGCGCAACGCTTACAACGTGTAAAGGCGGGAATTGAGTTAATCACTATTGAAAAAGGAAGTCATAACGACCTGAATGATTTTAGATTATTTCACAAGAAGCTGACAGTCTTCTCCGTTTATAAATTATATCGGCACTACATTACTCGTTTTATTCTTCCTTACTTTTTCCGGAACGGTCAGTAATATTTCATGCCGCAGCGCATCGATCAACCTTTTTTTAACAAGGTTGCGGTGAACGACCAAACTCACTTCCCGCACAGGCGCTGGTTTTTTAAAATGCCTGATAAGCTGGGTTTGTTTCGCAGGCATATCTAATGTTGCCAACTCGGGGATAATGGTAATGCCGTCATTCAGTTCATACCCATTCTCCTTAACGTTTCGATACTTCCTGCTTCATAACTAAACTGGTTTCCTTCTTCTACTTATTTTTCTTAACACACAAAGATTGATGATCTGTGAACGAAAGCAGTGGCCTATCTTCCAGCATCCATAATTTATTGGGTCAATATCCTGTGGCATTAACATTGTTTTTTCATAGGCTGCATTTTTCCTTGAAACATAGGCCATCATTTCTTCATAAAACAAAACATGTTCTTTGATGCCCGCCTGTTGCAAGGGGGTAACCAATATGCCCGCATCAATTTTTCCTTCCCGCAGCCGTGAGATGATCAGTTCGGTCATCATTTCATTAGCTATCACTTTAACCAATGGATATTTTTGCGTAAAGGGGTGAATAAATAAAGGAAGCAGGTAGGGCGCCAGGGTGGGAATAATACCTATTCGTAATTCACCAGTCAGCACCCCTTTCTTATTCCTGTACGGTTTCGAGCAATTGATTGCGTCCTGCCAGAATATTTTTTGCCTGTTCTATTATTTCCACACCTGTTTCGTTGGCATCACCGGTTGTTTTGTCCGGTCAAATATTTTTATATCTAATTCGTCTTCGAGTTTCTGTATTTGCATACTCAGCGTAGGCTGCGTTACAAAGCAGTGTGCGGCGGCCGTAGCAAAATGACGCCAGGTGTCCAGCGCTATGATATATTCCAATTGTACCAAAGTCATGATATAGATTTTATCTATAAAAATATAAAATTAATCAATTGGTTTATAAAATATTGTGTGACATTTGTGGCACCCCTATAATAAACTTCTAATATTCCGTACCTATGGATGAAAACAAACTATTGACTTCTGCCTCGGGCATTCCCCTATTACAACAATGAAGACACGCTGAGTATTGGTTCCAGAGGGCCGTTGCTATTACAGGATTTTATCCTGCATGAGAAAATGGCTCATTTTAACAGGGAACGCATACCTGAAAGAGTCGTACATGCTAAAGGCAGCGGCGCTTACGGTGTGTTTACTGTTACAAATGACATTACGAAATACACCAAAGCAAAGATCTTTAACAAGATTGGCAAGGAGACAAAAATGTTCATCCGCTTCTCTACTGTTGGCGGAGAAAAAGGCAGCGCTGAATACTGAAAGGGACCCCCGTGGCTTTGCTGTAAAATTTTACACCGAAGATGGCAATTTGGGACCTTGTTGGCAACAACACTCCTGTCTTTTTTTTATAAAAGATCCCAAAAAATTCAGTGATATTATTCATACACAAAAAAGAGACCCTTACACCAACTGCAAAAGCCAGACGATGATGTGGGATTTCTGGAGCCTTAATCCCGAAAGCCTGCACCAGGTAATGTACCTGATGAGCGACCGTGGTACGCCTTATGGTTACCGGCATATGCATGGTTTCGGAAGCCATACTTATAGTATGTACAATGAAAATAATGAAAGGGTATGGGTGAAATTTCACTTCAAAACACAACAGGGAATTAAAAATTTCACCAATGATGAAGCAGTGACAATGAAAGGCGCTGATGCGGATTTTGCCCAAAGGGATTTATTAGATGCGATTGACAAAGGTGATTCCCAAAATGGACGCTGTATCTACAGGTAATGACAGAGGAACAGGCGAAAAACATATCGATTTAATCCTTTCGATCTTACAAAGACATGGAGCCAGAAAGATTTTCCCATTGATCGAAGCAGGTGTGATGGAGTTGAATGAAAAACCCTCAAAACTATTTTGCTGAAGTGGAACAAGCGGCTTTTGCACCGGCGCATGTGGTAAATGGCATTAGCTATTCACCTGATAAAATGTTACAGGGCCGCATACTCTCTTATCCGGATGCACATCGTTATCGCCTCGGTACAAACTATGAACAGATACCTGTGAATAAAATGCCCCTTTTCAACAAATAATCATCAGCGTGATGGTTTGATTGAGAGTAGATGGCAATGGCGGGAAAACCCCCGAATTACTACCCCGAGCAGCTTTGATAACATTCAAACAGATGAAAGCTATAAACAACCTGCCTGGGTATTGGATTCAAATGTTGTCGCTTCGTACAACAGGGAATGCGGAAGGCGAAGACGATCACTATACGCAACCGGGGGTTTTCTGGAGAGAAGTATTAATTGATGCTGAGAAGATAAGCCTCGTCAATAACATTGTCGGGAGTATGAAAGGAATTACCGGACCGAAAAGAGACACGATCATCAACTTGCAGCTATGTCGTTTTTTCTGTGCCGATATCGAATTAGGAATGGCGATTGCTGAATGGACTAGGAGTAGACCCTTCTGGAGCAATGCCAAAATTAAAATAAAATTAATTTCCCTTAGTATATACCTTTTGGTTTATGGTTTAATGGTAGCCGTCCTGTTTTCACGGGGCGGCTTTTTTAATTGTATATTCGATGCTCCTGCCTTACCACAACTATATCACTACCCTATCTTATAGATTCTGTCTATGCTTTATAAAAAGAAATGACTTGATTGCTGCGCAGTTTTGTCACAGATTTTGCAATTCACTTCAATAAACATAACCACCACAATTATGAGCGAAAATAAAAAGCTAACGTCCGCTTCAGGCATACCTTATTATAATAATGAAGACACGCATAAGTGTAGGAGCAAGAGGCCTTTGCTGTTACAGGATTTCATTCTCCACGAAAAAATGGCCCCATTTTAACAGGGAACGCATTCCTGAAAGAGTGGTACATGCGAAAGGCAGCGGGGCATATGGCACATTTACCGTTACAAGTGATATTACTAAATACACCCGTGCAAAAATTTTTTAATACGGTAGGCAAACAAACAAGAATGTTTTCCGCTTTTCTACTGTTGGTGGTGAAAAAGGCAGTGCGGATACAGGAAAGAGATCCCCGTGGTTTCGCTGTAAAATTTTACACAGAAGATGGTAACTGGGATTTGGTAGGAAATAATACTCCTGTATTTTTTATAAAAGACCCAAAGAAGTTTGGCGATTTTATTCATTACCCAAAAAGAGATCCATATACGAATTGCAAAAGCCCGGCGATGATGTGGGATTTCTGGAGCCTCAATCCCGAAAGCCTGCACCAGGTAATGTTCCTGATGAGTGACCGGGGCACGCCTCATGGCTATCGACACATGCATGGCTTTGGCAGTCATACGTTCAGCATGATCAAATGCAAACAATGAAAGGGTTTGGGTAATATTTCATTTTAAAACCCAGCAGGGGATTAAAAACTTTATCAATGATGAAGCTGTAAAGATGAAAGGCATTGATCCGGATTTTGCGCAAAGAGATTTAGTGGAAACAATCGATAAAGGTGATTTCCCGAAATGGACATTGAAGATGCAGGTAATGACGGAAGAACAGGCAAAGACCTATAAATGGAACCCTTTTGATCTTACGAAGACATGGAGCCAGAAAGATTTTCCTTTGATCGAAATCGGCGAGATGGAAATTAAATGAAAACCCTCAGAACTTTTTCGCTGAAGTAGAACAGGCAGCTTTTGCCCCGGCGCATGTAGTAGACGGCATCAGTTATTCACCTGATAAAATGTTACAAGGCCGTATCCTTTCTTATCCTGATGCACATCGTTATCGCCTCGGGCGCTAACTACGAGCAGATACCTGTCAATAGATGTCCGTTCGCAGTAAACAACTATCAGCGTGATGGCGTGATGCGGGTAGATGGTAACGGCGGAAAAGATCCAAACTATTTCCCAAATAGCTTTGATAACATTAAACCCGACGAAAGTTATAAGCAACCATCATGGACACTGGATACAAACGTCGCTGACTGGTACGACAGAAATGCTGAAGGTGAAAATGATCATTACACACAACCGGGCATTATCTGGAGAGAAGTATTAGATGACGAGGAGAAAAAAAACCAGGTGTCTAATATCGTTGGCGCCATGAAAGGAATAGGATGGTCCGAAAAAGAACGAGATCATCAACCGCCAGTTGTGTCATTTCTTCCGGGCTGATATAGGGACTGGGAATGGCCCATCGCCAATGGCCTGGGAAAAATCCGGAAGAAGCATATGCCGAAAAAGCACAGCAATCAGCCGGTTTCCGTATCATGATGAGTATTCGTTAAAGTTTCATTTATGCTATTACACAAAATAACAATTTTATAAAACGAATGATTTTTCAAGAAGACTATTATTGTTACAACTCCCTCACCCAAATATTCCTAAAAACTAATCGGTTCACTTGGGTCGCCGTGGTCCTGTAATTTAATAGATGATGCCCCATGACTTTTTATAAGAAGGTTTGCCGCGGTATGTAGTGCCGCCTTGTAATTCGAAATTGTTTTGTACCAGCACACCATTCTGTATAGCTGTGATACGGGCGGGACTTTTTAATGAACCATCATTATTAAATCGCGGAGCCGTCCAGATGATATCATAAGTCTGCCATTCGCCTGGTTTTTTGCAAGCATTGGCGAGCGGGATGGATTGTTTGTAAATGCTGCCTGTTTGCCCATTGACATAGGTTTTATTATTATAACAATCGAGTACCTGTATTTCATAGCCATCATCGCCGGGACCGGTGGAAGCGAGAAAGACGCCGCTGTTGCCACGGGCCTGGTCATTACCGGTGATATTTTCAGGTATGCGCCATTCGACATGCAACTGGTAATCCATGAATTTTCTTTTTGTCTGGATATTGCCCGTTCCCTTTTTTTACAGTAAACATATTGTTGGTGACTGTCCATTGCGCCGTTTGCGTACTGTCTTTCATAGAAACCCATTGACTTAAATCTTTTCCATCAAATAAAATAAAAGCATCGGAAGGAGCGTCGCTGGGAATTTTTCCAGGGCGTGACAATCTTTGGTTCAGGCAACCATACTTCCGTAAGTTTTGGATCGGGTTGCTGTGCGGATAAATATAATATGTGCGGTAAAAATAAATGCAGTGGATAAGAGAACTGATTTCATATTGCAATTGTTTAAATAAATAGTTGAGTGAGTATAAAGTTAAGGGGAGTTGGAGGAAATGGGAGTGGCGAGTGGATAGTAGCGAGTTGCGAGACTTTAGTTTGTAATATTCCTTTTTAATTAAGCATCGACAATGTTGAATAGAGATCAGAAGCCGATGTGGTAGTTATAAAGTTTGGATTTGCAATGCAGCGCCGTCCTTCTCTGAAGGAGAAGGGAAAGAGGGATGAGGTTTGCTAGGCGATGCTAGTAGCACTGAAGCTGGGCACATAAAAATTATTTCAAACTTTATGCATGATCTTTGGTTTAATTTCTTTCAATCTAATTTTTATTAAATGGCAACTGTTCTCATCACGGGTGGTACGGGTACGATTGGTAAAGCGATAACAAATGCTTTGCTGGAAAAAAAGTACGAGGTGATCGTGCTGACGAGAAAGTTGCCACTGGAACAACCTGTCCCCGGTTTGTCATATGCACAATGGAATATTGAACAGCCATCCATTGATGCGGAGGCGATAAGTAAGGCGGATCATATTATTCATCTTGCCGGCGCTAACGTGGCAGAAAAAAGATGGACGAAGAAAAGGAAGAAAGAAATAATTGACAGCAGGGTGAAGAGCGGTGAATTATTAGTGGGAGCTTTAAAAGAAATTCCGAATAAAATAAAATCTGTTATCAGTGCGTCGGCAATTGGTTGGTATGGAGCAGATGGTGAAAAACCCGGAAAGAAAGAGTTTGTTGAAACCGATCTTTCATCCAATGATTTTTTGGGACAACCTGTAAGCTGTGGGAAGAAAGTATAGAACCGGTGGCGGCATTGGGTAAACGGTTAGTGAAATTCAGGATAGGAATTGTGCTGAGTAATGAAGGCGGTGTATTGGAAGAATTAAGCAAGCCACTAAAGTTTGGGATCGCCGCAATTTTAGGAAGCGGCAAGCAGGTGATGAGCTGGATACATATTGATGATATTGTTCGCTTATTTATTACTGCCGTTGAAAATGAAAATATGCAGGGAGTTTATAATGCAGTCGGGCCGCAGCCTGTTCCCAGTAAAGAATTAGTGATGCAACTCGCTAAATCCAAAAAGCGATTTTATATACCTGCGCATGTTCCTTCGTTTGTATTAAAGATTGCTTTAGGCGGACTAAGTATCGAAGTTTTAAAAAGCGCAACGGTGAGTGTTCAAAAAATACAACAAACCGGTTTTGTTTTTAACTACCCCGATATAAAAAGCCTGGAACAATTTTTCAAAGCTTAAAGGTCATCATACTTATATTTTCTTACGGCGAGGTAAATGTATAATGCTGCAAAAGCTAATGAAGCCGGTAGTAAGATATTGATACCGGGATTATCACCAAAGATGCCACCCATTTTTGGAAGGTGATCATTGAATCCGCAACCTGCAGGAACAAAAAGTGCTGCATGCCCGGTAGTATTTTACTGAAGAGCCCACATAAATAACAATTCAAGTAAAAGGCACGCTGGATGTTGTCACACTGCTGAAGAACGCAAAGAAGTCAGGTTTAAAATATTTTTTTGTTGAACAGGAACAGTTTCCAGGCGCTCCTATTGACAGTATGAAACAAAACGTCGCATACCTTCAAAGTGTTGAATATATAACTGCATTTAAAAAATGATGAGTACACTTAAATATATATACGATCTAATTTTAAAACGATCCCTGTTTTTCTTATCATCCTTACTACGGGTCTTACTGCCTTATCACAAACTCCGAAGAAGCCGGATGAAAACCGGTTTACCAAAGTTGTATTGGCGCAGCGCATTGAAGAACCCATGCAGTTCCAGGTAATGAAAGATGGAAGAGTGATTTATGCGGAGCGTAAGGGCAAGTTGAAAGTATATGATCCCGTTACTGGCAAGATTACTATTATCGGCCAATTTCCCTGTCAGTACAAAATACGTAAGCAAAACCGGTGAGGTTAACAGAAGGCGAAGATGGATTGCAGGGGAGTGATCCTTGATCCGGCTTATGATAAGAATCATTGGGTATATATTTATTATTCTCCTGCCGGGGATGATCCTAAAAATATTTTGGTGCGTTATGAGTGGTATGGAAAAAAGCTGGTGGAAACTTCCAGGAAATTGATGATGGAAGTAAAGGTGCAGCGGGAAGAGTGTTGCCATGTAGGCGGAGGAATGCTTTTCGATAAAAATAATAACCTGCTTCTTACTACAGGTGACAATACTTTTCAAGGGCATCGGATGGTTTTACACCTCTTGACGAACGTCCCGGAGAATCACCACGTGATGCACAAAAATCATCAGGAAATACAAACGATCTCAGGGGAAAGATCCTTCGCATACATCCTGAGGCCGACGGCAGTTATAGTATTCCCGAAGGAAATTTATTTCCCAAAGGCACTCCGCAAACACGTCCGGAAATTTATACCATGGGAAACCGCAATCCATGGAGACTAACTATGACAGCAAAACCGGTTGGTTATACTGGGGAGAAGTGGGACCGGATGGTTCAAGAGAAGATATGGAAAAAAAGAGGCCCGCGTTCACATGATGAATTCAACCGGGCCAAGCAACCCGGAAATTATGGGTGGCCCATATTTTGTAGGAGATAATAAAGCTTACAGGAAATATAATTTTGCTACAAAAGAATCCGGGGATGCATTTGATCCCGCACATCCTGTAAATAATTCTCCGAATAACACGGGAATGAAAGAGCTTCCTGCTGCTGTGCCGGCACTGATCTGGTATCCTAAAGCAGTAAGCAAAGAATTTCCTGAGTTGGGGAGCGGTTCCAACAGTGCTGTCGGTGGTCCTATTTATCACCGGGCGGATTTTATTAATCCCAAACGTCCATTCCCTGAATATTATGAAGGCAAATGGTTTATTACGGATTGGGCGAGGGGCTTCCTGAATGTAGTAGCACTGGATGAAAACGGTGACTATAAATCCATGGAACGGTTTCTTTCTGATCTCCGGTTGAAAGGTCCGATCGATATGAAATTTAGTGCGGACGGAGACCTTTATATTCTTGAATACGGAAACGGGTATTTTAAAGATAATCCCGAGGCGCAACTGATACGAATAGAATATAATGGTGGCAACCGCAAACCCCAGGTGCAGGCCGTTGCTTCTAAAGTAGCGGGTGCGGTACCGTTAAAAATCGATTTATCTTCTGCTGGTACCCGTGATTTTGATGAAGGTGATCAGTTAACGTATGATTGGAAAATAACAAGGAACGGAGCAACATACAATACATCCAAACAGGAAAATCTTTCTCTCACATTAAATAACCCCGGTGTTTATAAAGCAGTGTTGACGGTTACAGATTCGAAGGGTGCAAAGAATAGTAAGTCTGTTGAGATCAAAGCAGGCAATGAGCCCCCGGAGATAAAATTTCTTGTTACATCAGGCAATTCCAGTTTTTTCTTTCCCGGCAGCGCCATCAATTATTCCGTAACTGTAGCGGATAAGGAAGATGGAAGTCTCGCCAATAAACGCATACTGCCTTCACAGGTATCAGTAAGCGCCAACTATTTGTCAGAGGGATATAATTTGACAGCTATTGCGCAAAAACAATTAAGCGTGGATGCGTCGGCACAGTTTGCAGGAGCAAAGTTGCTTATTAACAAAAGTGATTGTAATGCCTGTCATCGTGTTAATGAAAAATTCCTGGGGCCTGCTTTTACACAGGTTGCCGTGAAATATAAAAATGATTCCAAAGCGCCTGCCTACCTGGCAAATAAAATTATTAATGGAGGTGCGGGTGTTTGGGGTGATCCGATGATGCCGGCACATCCCACATTAGCGGATGCGGATGCAAAAGCTATTGTAAAATATATATTGAGCCTGGCTTATCCTCCTCGTCGTGCAAAAGCGCTGCCTGTGAAAGGAACATATACGACTACCGTTCCCGAAGGGGAGAATACCGATGGAAGTTTTATACTGCGTGCCGCCTATACTGACAGGGGAACAAAAGTTTCATCAGCGCAGTCTTCTGAAATGACACTCGTTTTGCGAAGCCCTGCCCTTCCGGTTAGTTATGCCGATCAATCAATGAAATAAATTTTAACACTGACAGTACTGTAGCAACAGTGAAAGGAACAGGATCATTCCTGCGATTCGGTAGTATAGATCTTACCGGTATTCACCAAATTGAATTGATCCTTGTAGCGGGTAGAGGTGGTGGTGGTAATAATAGCAACGTTGCTGCAGCATCGACTTTGGGAACGGTGGAGGTCCGGTCCGGATCCGCAAACAGGTATACTGCTTGGTAAATTCTCGGGAGAATATGTAGGGCAAACAAGTATCAAACTTCCTCTCTCGGATCAAACAGGTATCACTGATATTTATTTGGTATTCACGGGAGCACCGTTAAGAGCAAGAGAAATCAGGTTAACTAAATAAATCGAATACTTTTTATTTTAAAAAATTAATAAAAACCAATTATGAGAAGACGATTGAATGTAGCACTATGTATCGGCAGCCTTTTGTTCTTGAATGTATTTTGTACCACTACAAAATCATCCATCAATACACTTAGTAAAAAAGAAGAAAATGACGGATGGAAATTATTATTTGACGGCAAATCCACCAACGGCTGGCATACCTACCTGCAGGATACTGTAGGTTCCAAATGGCAGGTACAGGATGGAGCTATCACTTTTGTTCCTGCCACAGGAAGAACAGGAGGAGGAGATATTGTAACCAATGAAGAGTTTGAAAATTTTGACTTCAGGCTGGAGTGGAAAGTGGTAAAAAGGAAGTAACAGCGGAATTATTTTCGACATCCAGGAAGATCGTAAATACAATGCTACTTTTTTTAACGGCCCCGAAATGCAGGTGCTGGATAATATTGATGGCGCAGATAAAAGTCCTGAAACACACCTCGCCGGTTGTTTATATGATATTGCCGGGTCCGCAGCCGTTTCTAAACCCAAGCCTGTAGGTGAATGGAACCAGGTAAGAATTTTACAAAATAAAGGTCATCTTACTTTATGGTTGAATGGAACCCAAACATTCGACGGGCAAAATTGGAAGTGCGGAATGGAATGCATTGGTAGCTAAAAGTAAATTCGGCAGACCTGGTCGCAATGGTCAGCCCATAAGGACTTCGCCGACTTTGCTAAAATGGCAAAAGGTAAAATTGCATTACAGGAACACCCGGGATCAAGCTCATGGAGAAATATTAAGATTAAAAAATTGTAGCAATAATTTTTTAATAATTCACCGGCATCATTTTATTGATCAACGGAGATATCTCTGTCTTCAATAATCTCATAGTAATAACTGTCTTTAGCAAAATAGCTTTCGGATCTAACCTTAATAAAATCAAACATAAGTGAACACAAAACTATTCGTTAAACTGGTACTAATAGCGATAACAGGTATTGGTATGGCCAGTACTGCTGCTAACGGTCAAAATAAAAAAGCCATAGATATTAAACCATGGCTGGATACATATAATGTAAGTTGGAACGTTCCTGGCCCAACCTCGTCACAATCTATGCCGCTTGGAAATGGTGATATTGCCTTGAATGTTTGGGTTGAACAAAATGGCGATCTATGTTTTTTATTGCTAAAACCGATTCATGGGGAGCGCCGGCGCCAAACGAAAAAAATGCCTGGGTAAAGGAGGGTGGAGTGTTGATGAAATTAGGGAAGGTACGAGTATCGGTAAACCCGAATCCGTTGGGACAGGATGCAACATTTAGCCAGGTACTCCGGTTGAGCAACAGTGAAATAATAGTAAAGGAAGGAACCGATGCAACTGGTGTAACACTTAGGGTATGGGTAGATGCAAATAATCCTGTTATCAGGGTTGAATCAAAAAGTGTAAATCCCGTTTCGGTAAAAGTTGCGTTAGAGAACTGGCGCATGGGCAGCGGGGATACCACTCTCACCAACAAGGAAAATAAAATTACATGGTATCATGAAAACCCATCTAATTCCGATCCGCATATACGTGGTTTTATCTTTGGAGGATCCATTGAAGGGAAAGGTTTGGTAAGCCAGGATAATGTTACGCTGGAATCTGCCAATGCAGGCACTTCACAACTGATCTCTATTTATCCTTTAACTACAAAAAATCTAACAAAAGAGAATTGGTTATCCCGGTTAAATAACCAGGTAATAAAATTGAATCAACTTAAACTGGAACAAACACGTTTGGCGCATCAGCAATGGTGGGACAAATTCTGGCATCGCAGCTGGATATTCATCCACGGAGATACGACTGCAAGCAAGGTGAACCAGGGTTATGTGCTTCAACGTTTCATTACAGCATGTGCAGGTAGAGGAGCATACCCGATAAAATTCAACGGTTCTCTTTTTGTGGTAGATAATCCTGAATACAGGAGCGGAAGATCAACTGTGAAAATCGATGCTGATTTCCGTGAGTGGGGCGGACAATACTGGTTTCAGAATACACGGCATATGTACTGGCCGCGATTGAAAGCAGGTGACTTTGATGAAATGCTTCCCCTATTTAAAATGTATGCGGGTATTGTAGCCGATAACGCCGCCCAGGTAAAAAAATTCTACAATCATGATGGAGTTTACTTTGGTGAGACAGCACCATTCTGGGGTGGATTAAAATACGTAGGCCCGGAAACTAAAGAAAGCTGGACGGACCATTATTTTCTTCCCATACTTGAAATAAGCATGATGATGCTTGATTATTATGATTTTACTGGTGACAAGAAATTTGTTAAGGATATACTCCTGCCTGTGGCATCCGGTGGCATTACATTCTATGACCAGCATTTTACACGGGATAATCAAGGAAAATTGTTGCTTGATTCGCTTAATTCTATCGAGCAATTCTGGAAAACACATAATCCTGCACCGGATATTGCAGCGCTTCACGTTATTTTAAAAAGACTAATTGCACTTCCTGCTGATCTTACGGATATCAAATTACATGAACAATGGCAGCGTCTCTACAAGGAACTTCCTGAGTTACCTGTAGGGGAAAAGGATGGTAAACAGGTATTATTGCCTTATACCGGACCGCAAACAGAGAAACCAAAAAATTCTGAAAACCCTGAGTTGTATGCAATTTTTCCCTTTCGGTTGTATGGCGTATCCAAACCTGGTTTGCAAATGGCTATAAATACTTTTAATGCTCGTGTATTTAGTGGTAAAAAGGATATGGGTTGCTGGGCACAAGACCCAATACAGGCAGCGATGCTTGGATTAACTGATTGTAGCGAGGTCATATGTTTCATTCAACCTCACGAGGAAAGATCCTTCATTAAAATTTCCAGCTTTTTGGGCACGGGGACATGATTATATGCCTGACCAGGATAATGGTGGAAATGGCGAGCATGGCTTACAGGAAATGTTGATGCAGACGGATGGCAAAAAGATAATACTGCTTCCGGCCTGGCCAAAAGAATGGGATACTGATTTTAAATTAAATGCTCCTTACAATACAACAGTACAAGGCAAAATAAAAGATGGCAAATTAATTGACCTGGTGGTTATTCCTGCTATTCGAAAAGCTGATGTGATCGACATGTCAAAATAACTACGATAAATCAAAGAAGTGAATAATCATTTATAATTCAGATCTGCTATTCCCTGAAAAATATTTTCAGGGGATTTTTATTCTTAACCATACCATAAATTATCATCTTTAAAACCTTTAATAAAATGAAAAACACCAGGAGAATAATCGTTTTTTCTGCAATTCTATTCACTTCATTTTTTGTTACCAATACTTTTGCCCAATCAGATCCCCACGCTGCGATGCATGCACCCGTTGCAAAAAGCAGCAACACCCGTCTCATCGATAAAGCGTTAACAGATAGCGGTCTTGTTAATAAAAGATACAGGGTTAACGAGTACATTATGGCGCCGGGCCAGGCTGATACAATTGCCCATCGCCATGGAGCGGAAGTGTTTATTTATGTTATTGAAGGAACAATACAACATCGATTAGGTAATGATCAACCAATAACTTATACTAAAGGCCAGGTTTTGCACGAGCCACCCTATTCTCTTCATGTGTTTACCAAGAATTTAAGTGCGACAGAACCTGCCAAACTCTTAATTACATTTCTTTATACTGAAGGGGTAGATGCTCCAAAATTCATCAGGGAATATCCTGTAAAAAAATAATAAAAGACGCTGGCTGAGCCGGATAAGTTAGGCATTGAACAATCAAATAATTCAACCATCAACGCCTCGGTCATCGGTCAGCCTCTCTCCCGGTTTCCACCAAACTGTTGTAGCCGAAAATTGAACGAAAGAAGAAAATACCGGGCTAACCTGTTGTTTCGGCTATCTGTGATAGTTGTTTCGTTAATAGTCCTGCTGATACCTTCATTTTGATTAAACAAATCAAACCCCTGTAACCTTACGGTAGCATGCCGTTTTTTTAAGAAACGATACTCTGTAAAAACATTCAGGATGGTAGGATTGCTGCTTACATTGTTACTAAAACCATAGTTGATGATTTTATTCAGATCATAACCAATGGTAAAATCTTTAAAAAAATAAGTTTTCCCATTAATACCCAAATTTAAAATCCTGGCTTTGGTCGTATTCGTAAAGCTGGTATAGCGGGTAGTGGTATGGTAGATGGTGTATGATGCGCTTACAGCCGCGTCAATTTTATCAGCGATATCTATCCTGAAATTCGTGGAAGGCCGCACACTCCAGTTGTTCCCTTTGTTCCGCTGATTGTCTGTAAATGATATGTTGTTGCCGTAGCTGCCGTTGAAAGCGACAGTTATAAAAAATCGCTTGTTACTAAAAGGCCTTGTCATCGACCCATCAGCATTCACATTGTAGAATCCATTTGTATTCAGGTAGCTGGTGGTTCGTCCCGTTCCTGAAGCATTGTTAACCCTGTTATATACAATCTTGTTATCCGTTTGGTTAAAAAAGAAGTTGGTAAATAACGAGCGGCCTGTTTTGTTATCAAATTTATTGTATTGAATACCAAATCTACGGGTTAACTCCGCCTGCAGATCCGGGTTACCGATAATGATGTTATTCAGGTTTGAACTGTCGGTAACCGGCTGTATCTGCATAAATTCCGGTTCGCGGCTATTGCCATTATATGTAATCGTAAGATTATGACTTTTTGCAAAATTATAAACGAAACGCCCTACCGGCAGCCAGCTGATATGATTGTATTCTGTATTAATACGCTTACTGACCGACTGCCCGCTTAAAGCAGAAGGTTGTGACACCACTCCTATTACATAATAATATTTCGGATGGTTTCCTTTAATGTTCAAACCTATCCTGTTTGTTACAAACTGGTAATTGAAATAGTTGCTTTGAACATCGTTGTAGGAGGGGACGAGCGACACCGGGTCAATATCTTCCACTGTTCTTTTATTGTTGGTAGCCGAACGGTTCCATTCATAACTCAATTCCAGGAAAGTGTTGTTCGCTATTGGTTCCGTATAAGACAACTTCACAACCGTGCGAAGGTTCCGGTTCATAATATCAACATGCTGCTGCTGAATGGTATCCTTATGCAAAACAGGAACAAAGGTGGAATCGTCATTCGCATAATTATTTTTTGTTCGTTGATACTGGTTCCGGTAAGAATAGTTGATACTGGTAAACAAACTGATATTGCGTCCGCGTTTGGAAAACTTATGATTAAATAAAAGATCCGTTCCGCCATTAGGCGCTTTGGAAGACGAGGATGATTCACTCTTGTTGAATGTATAATAACCTTTGCGGCTGATAGCCGATTGACCGCTTCCTGCTGATTCGGAAGAGGATAAGGACAGGTAGGGCGAAACTTTTAAAAAATTCATCGAATCCATCCTGTATTCCATATTAAATGTCGCACGATGGTTTACGTCTGTAAAATTTCTTTCGCTTATTCTTTCGGTGAAACGGATATTAGCAGGATTAATATCCTGTTGCTGCGAAACACTGCTGGAAGAAGTATTACGGGAGGTAAAACTATAACTGCCGTTCACCGCTATTTTACTCCCCCAGTTGTCTTTGTAATTAAAGCCCGCTGACTTTGAGGTGCTGATACCATTTCCGCCATTCAGCGCTCTTTCCGCATTTCCGAAATTTACGCCCCTGGCCCCGCCGCCATTTCCACCCCCGTTAAAATTAAAAAGGTTCGCATTGGTATTGTTGATGGCGCCGATAACAGAAACCTGTTGCTGATCTTTGAAATAATTTCCCATGAGCGCTCCTGCATAACGATGTTGATCGCCTGCTGCGGCGGTTGCGGTTCCGAAACGACCATGGTTTTTGTCTTTGCGAATGTTGATATTGATTATTTTTTCCGGTTCATTGCTTTTAATACCCGATAAATTGGCCTGGTCACCATAATCGTCAATAATCTGGATGTTTTCAATAACGTCCGCGGGCAGATTTTGAAGCGCCGTTTGAACATCACCTCCAAAGAAATCTTTTCCATTTACACGGATGCGTGCCACCGGCTTACCCTGTGCGGTTACCTGGCCGTCTTTATCTACCGTTACTCCGGGTAATTTTTTGACTACGTCTTCTACCGGGGCTCCTTCCCTCACTTTATACGAAGAAACATTGAATTGTACCGTGTCTTCTTTTATTAAAATGGGGCTAACAGACCGGACGATCACTTCACCCATTGTTTCGGGTTCTTGCAGAAGTATAATGGTACCCAACTTTAGAACAGGTTCTGCATTCCGGTATTGTTTCCGATAAGTTGCATAGCCAATTCTTGTTATTTCTATCGTAACTATCGCTTTAAAGCGCAGGTTGAATGCGAAAGCACCCGTATTATCTGTTATCCCTGTTAAGCTGTCCGTTTCCGAAGTCAGTTTAATAGTAGTATTACCCAACTGCACACCTGATGAATCTATCAGCTTCCCGGAAACATGTAACGTTTTTTGTGTAAAGCCAGCTAAACAAATAAAAATCAGCGCAAATAATAGCAATAAGCGT
This sequence comes from Chitinophagaceae bacterium, assembly GCA_037200685.1. Lineage (GTDB taxonomy): Bacteria > Bacteroidota > Bacteroidia > Chitinophagales > Chitinophagaceae > JAJKIP01. Next base: position 33,871 of record JBBCIG010000006.1, on the reverse strand, counting down.
TTGGGCATAAAACTTTCAGTTTGGATGCTTCTATCGCAGAATTCTTTTTGAAGAATGTCGATCGTAAGAAGTAGCTGATAATTAGGTTGCTAAATTAAGGTGTAAATATATATTACGGGAACTAACAGGTTACTAATAATTCATTAATTGCGGGGAGACCGTTTGTTGCCTGGCATAAAAAAATAAACGACGCCCGGTTCAATGCATTACATACGAACTGCATTGAATATTCATTAATCATTTATTAGTCAAATATTAGGCTTGTGTATTTATTTTCGGCATCCATCGTCAAAAAGGAGCTTGCCTGCGGTTTTTGCAAAAAGACCTGCCAGGAATTAAACTAATTACGATGAAAAAAATTTGTTGTGCTGCATTGTTATTCGGAACAAATAGGAAGCGTATCGTTTTGCTTATCCTGTCCGTTGTGCCGGCGTTTTGCTTTTGCCAAAATCCATTTATTACTACCATCTACACAGCCGATCCGTCTGCCCATGCCTGGTCCGATGGTCGTTTGTACGTTTATCCTTCTCATGATGTCGATCCTGCCAGGGGCTGCGATCTCATGGACAGGTATCATGTCTATTCTACAGACGATATGGCGAATTGGCGTGATGAGGGCGAGATTTTAAATGCCGGCCAGGTGGTATGGGGACGGCAGGAAGGTGGGTTTATGTGGGCACCTGATTGTGCTTATAAAAATGGTATTTACTATTTTTATTTCCCGCATCCCAGCGACACCAAATGGAATTCTTCGTGGAAAATAGGTGTTGCTACAAGTAAAAAGCCGGCCAGTGATTTCAAATCTATGGGATATATCAAGGGACTTGATTCAAATGCGATGATCGATCCATGCGTATTTGTTGATACAGACGGCAGCGCTTATTTCTATTATGGCGGAGGGAGTGTATGCAAGGGCGGAAAACTCAAAGACAATATGGTCGAGATAGATGGGGCCACGAAAAAGATGGAAGGCCTGGTTGATTTTCACGAAGCAGCCTGGGTTTTTAAAAGAGCAGGAATTTATTACCTGGCTTATGCTGATAACAATCCCAAAGAAAATCAATTGAGATATGCCACGAGTTCATCGCCCTTAGGGCCCTGGATGTACCGGGGAGTATTTCTTGGAACAACGGGGTGCGATACGAACCACGGCTCTGTTGTTGAATACAAAGGAAAGTGGTATGCGTTTTATCATAACCAATCCATTTCCAACACAGGAAAGGGTAACCTGAGATCTATATGCGTTGACGAGTTGAATTTTAATGATGATGGTAGTATGCAACTGGTAAAGCAGACAAAGGCGGGTGTACCAGCTGTTAAAATGGTAAAACAAGTTTCTCTTAAATCTTTCCGCTATGAAGCGGAGAACGCTGCCGTGGAAGGAAGCGCCACTGTTTCCAATAACATACTTGCCTCACATGGTAAAGATGTAGCCAGTTCCGGCAGGTCCTTTATTCAATTTGATAAAATTCAGGGAACAAAAAAGGATAGCAGGTTCAATATTACTATCTATTATTCGGTCGCATCTTATGGACGTATGCAACTAGTTATTAACGGTATCGATTATTCGCTCCTGAACCTGTTTCCGGGAAATGAAGTTGGTGAGTTTCAAAAGGTGAGTTTCACCGCCAGGTTGAATCCTGGTGATAATAATACCATAAAGCTGATCGGCGGTAATGGCAATTTTAATATCGACTATATAGAATTAAGTCCGCTGGATTAAAAAAGAAACTATACAATTAAGGCGACTATACGGCAAGAGAAATATTTTGCTATTCGTATTTCTTACACTGTATAACTTATATACTGTTTTCTACTGTTGAATAACCTTTGTTTGAGAAATTAATTCATAGATACTACGATTTTTTTTGGCAAATACGATAAAAAGCAAATAGGTTATTGCAAGCACTTGCGGCGCTATTAAACCCGCTAACACCCAACCCGGAATAGTCGTATTAGTCGAATTGAAATAAAAAAGCTGGTATACAAAAAAATGGGCCAGCTCCCAGGGAAGAAATTTAAACCAGTTTCGTAGTAAAAGCTGACCGATGGTTGCTTTCGTCAAATTATTACTTACGATTTTCAATCCGAATTTTCTTTTGCCTTGCGTACCGGCGTTTTTACCATTCTCGCATACTACGAAATAAAGAATGACCGGGAGTGTCAAAAAAGTAAATGAAATCATTTCCCCGGTTACAGGATTTGTATTATTTAAATTCAAATGAAATAAACTGGAAATTAGTAAGGTAGCGCTAAATAATAATCCTATATAAATAAGGATAATTAAATAATCTATTGCAAAAGCTTTTAGTCTTTTTATTATTATCGATTTTTTCAAAACTTATAAACAAATATTTAATCAATAAGCCGTTTGCAAGCATTCATCCATCAAATAGTTGATCTTCTCCCCGTTAGGCATTGTCAAATGTAACAATCAAAGGAACGTGATCGCTATACTTTGTCCAAAAGTCATAATCTCCTATTTCTACTGATTGAAGTTTGTTTAACATTTCAGCTGAGACAAAACAATAATCAATGTGATATGGCTTGTTTTTATGCCGGTACATATAAAATGTCGGATGTTGCTCCGTACCCTGTGCTTGTTTGTGATAAAGATGGTATGTGCTGAAAATTTTTTTATTTTCTAATTGTTTTACAACAAGCGAATGATTGCCCAGCCTGTGTTTTTTGTAGTCCCAAATCGTATTGCTGTTAAAGTCACCAATCAACATTGTCGGCTTGTCCGTCAATAACTCATCATAGTGGTTAATAGCTTTCCAAACTTTGAGTAATATATCTTCCATCTTTATCGTCCGGGTTATACGCCCAAACCAAAAATAAATTAAAATCAAAGTGCCCGCCCGTAATCTCAATTGGTATTATCATTTTAAAGTTCTCGTTATGATTTTCATGAATTTTAAACCGATAATCGCCATAGGAAAATATTGCAAGTCCTTTATGGTAGTTTTTTCCAAACCATAAACTACCTGTCGGTTTTGGCGTCTCGCCCTTATATAATAATTTGTCTGGATGCTCACACTCTACAATAATTAAAATGTCTGGTTTATGCTCCAGGATAAAAGCGGCTTTTTTTCTGAAAGCCATATTACAGTTCCAGGTTATAATTTTCATGCTATCATGGACTGTCTCATAGTGATGTACAACAGTTGTATTTTCAAAGTTCTATTAAATACTCCATAAATATACTCTTACGAAACTGGTAAAGAATTCTTTATTACCAAATAGCTACAAAGTATTATTTTTAAAGATAAAATCATCTTTATTCCCACTTCTTGCTTATGAAAAAAATAGTCAGCCTCGCCTTTTTTACATTACTTATTACTGTTGTCTCCGCACAAATTAAAGTCGCCTGTATAGGCAACAGCATTACGTTTGGACATGGATTGAAGAAAGAAGAAACCTATCCTTCCCAATTACAAAAAATATTGGGTAGTGATTGGTCTATTGAAAATTTTGGCGTTAGTGGCCGGACATTGCTGGCAAATGGTGATTACCCTTATATAAAAGAGAAGGCCTATGCAAATGCAAAAGCGTTTTTGCCTGACGTTGCTATCATTAAACTGGGTACTAATGACGCCAAACCACAAAACTGGAAATTCAAAGACGAATTTGTCAACGATTATATTGCTATGATCAAAGAGTTGGAGGCATTGCCATCAAAACCTCTCGTATTGGTATGCTTCCCTGTTCCCGCTTATGGGATTAATTTCAATATCAATGACAGTATTGTAAATAATGAAATTGTAAAGCTTGTAAAAATTGTTGCTAAAAAAGGCCATGTGAAAATAATTAACCTGAATAAACCATTGAGCAACCATCCTGAATGGTTTCCTGACAAAATTCATCCTACTGCCGATGGTGCCGGAGAAATTGCAAAAGTTGTTTCCCGTAAGCTTTTAAAATATAAAAAGAAAATCAACAGGCGTAAAAAGCATAATGCATAAAAAATGAAAATAACAAAGATCAGGACTAAGTTATATCAATGGAAAGGGCCGGTAAAAACAAGTGACACTATTTTCGCAACACCCCTCAGCTTCTTGCCTTTCCAGGATGATTCACAGGCGCCATTTCGTTTTTTTAGCTGGCTGGTAGTAGAGATTGAAACGGATGAAGGCCATACCGGTATTGGCAATGCAGGTTTGTGCCCCGATGTGACCAAAAAAATAATTGACAGCAAGCTGGGTTCTTTATTGATAAATGAGAACCCGCTGAACACGGAATACCTGTATGAAAAAATGTACCGCTCCAGTGTCGCTTATGGAAGAAAAGGGGCAGTAATCGCTGCGATCAGCGCACTGGATATCGCTTTATGGGATATCAAAGGAAAAGTGATGAACCAACCCGTGTTTATACTGATGGGTGGAAGAACCAAAGCTTTTATCGAAACGTATTACAGCCGTTTGTACACAAGAGATTTAGATAGCTTACAAGCCGAAGCCGCACATTATAAAGCGGAAGGTTTCACCGGCATGAAATTACGTTGCGGCTACCCGATTACCGAAGGAATGAAAGGAATGAAGAAAAATGTAGAAATGGTAAAGGTGGTGCGGGATACGGTGGGTGATGATATAAATATTATGCTGGAAGCTTACATGGGTTTTAATTATGCATATGCAAAACAATTCCTGAAATTATTAGAACCGTATAACCTTCGCTGGGCGGAAGAATTATTGTTGCCTGATGAAATTCATAATTTTTCCAAGTTGAAAAAAAATACTTCTATCCCGCTTTCCGGTGGCGAACATGAATATACCCGCTATGGTTTTCATGATCTGCTGCAGGCGGATGCCTTGGATATTTTTCAATTTGACACCAACAGGGTTGGTGGATTTACAGAAGCGCAAAAAATATGTGCGATGGCGCTGGCACATGGCGTAGAAGTGATTCCGCATGGCGGGCAAATGCACAACTTGCATGTCGTGATGAGTTCGTTTGCTTCACCGATGGCTGAATATTTTCCGCAAACAGAAATTGAAGTAGGCAATGAAATGTTCTGGTATATCTTCGATGGGGAAGCCATAGCAGAAAATGGTAAGCTGCAACTGGACGATCATAGACCCGGCGTAGGCCTTACATTAAAAACAAAAGGACTCGAACATTTTACGATCATTGAATAATTAATTTATCTATGGATAAAGAAAAATTGCGTTTGGTGCAATTGACCCATGCAAGGCTCGGCAGAAAAATAGCGCTGGTGAATGAACCTTCGCTGGTGCTTTTAAACGACTTCCGGTCGATTTACGACATGGCCTTAAAAGCTATTCAAACGAGGACAAAGCTGGAAAATCTCATACCATCTAATTTATCTAATGAGAAGTTAGGTTACGATGAAATTTATAATGGGCAAAGCGAATGGAAGTTGTTGCCTTCATTTGATCATCCCGGCAGTTCTTTCGGCTGCATCATTTCAGGAACAGGATTAACACATAAGAACAGCGCATTGAACAGGCAGGTAATGCATGCATCGGGAGAAAATAAATTAACCGATAGTATGAAGATATATCAATGGGGCGTGGAAGGCGGCTTTCCTGGAAAAGGAAAGATCGGCGTTCAGCCCGAATGGTTTTATAAAGGAACTGGCTCCACATTGAAAGCGCATGGCGAAGTGCTGGAAGTTCCTTCATACGGAGATGACGGCGGCGAAGAGCCGGAATTGGCAGGTGTGTATCTAATCGATGAAGAAGGCCAGCCCTGGCGAATAGGATTTACCACGGGCAATGAATTTTCTGATCATATCATGGAAAAGAAAAACTATTTGTACCTGGCACCATCAAAATTACGTCAATGTTCTATTGGGCCTGAATTAGTAATCAGCAAGGATTTTGAAGCCTTTGAAGGTACGGTTAGTGTTATGCGAAAAGAAGAAACAATTTGGACAAGCGATGTGAAGACGGGTGAAAAGAATATGTCGCATAGTTTAGAAAATATCGAGCATCATCAATTTAAATATAAAGGCCACCGCATTCCTTTACAGGCGCATGTTCATTTCTATGGCGCTGATGCTTTCAGCTTTGGAAATGGAATAAAATTACAGGATGGCGACCTGATGCGTGTGCAATGGAACGGAATGGGAAGGGCTTTGCAAAATCCCGTTAAAATAATAAAGGAAGAAGACAAGCTGGTGAAGGTGAAGTCATTTTAAAAAATCGGTTTCTTCATAAATATTGTTTGCCATGACCATCACTCCTGGTTCACCTTCAGAGAAGCTATCGCGGATGCGATGGGTGATGGTGGGATTTGCTTTCTTCGCTACGGTGTTGAATTATGTCCATCGTTTATCTTTTAATTATTTAAGCGCCGATGGGCCGTTACGTGAACTAATACCAACTAAGGCATTTGGATACCTGGGCACCGCTTTCTTCATCGCTTACATGATCTCCAATGCATTTTCAGGATTTGTGATTGATAGATTAGGAACAAGATTGGGCTATTCATTGTGTATGGCTTTCTGGACAACGGCCGGATTATTACATGCATTCGTCATCACTCCATTGCAATTCGGTATATGCAGATTTCTTTTAGGAATTGGTGAAGCAGGCAACTGGCCTGCGGCCATACGGTTAACAGCGGAATGGTTTCCGCCGCATGAACGATCCACTGCATCGGGAATATTTAATAGTGGCGCCGCATTAGGGGCTATTGTTGTTCCTCCATTAGTAGCTTACCTCAGTCTTCATTACGGATGGCAATACACTTTTGTTATTTTAGCTGCTTTTGGTTATTTGTGGCTGGTGGTCTTTTGGTTTAGTTATTATACGCCGGCCAGTTCAACGAAACAAATTAAAGCAAGGGTCATTCCGCCGTTAAAACTTTTGAAAACACGTTTCGTTCTCACCTTTACGCTTTCAAAAATATTCATGGACCCCGTGTGGTATTTTGTTTCCATCTGGATGGGAAGGTACCTGGCGGATGTTTATCATTGGAATATAAAACAGATTGGCTGGTTTGCGATCTTCCCTTTTGTAATAGCAGATATAGGAAATCTCGTCGGCGGATATTTTACACAGTTTATTATTAAACGTGGCGTACCGATTCCAAAAGCAAGGAAACTTTCAGTTGCCATAGCTGGTATAATTATGGGGTTACCGCTTTTGTTGGCGCCACTTATTATCACCACTCCCATCACGGCGCTTATTGTTTTTGGTATTTCAGGCTTTGGTTTTACAGCCTATAATGCCAACTCACTCGCCTACCCTGCGGATGTAGTTCCTAAAACGTCAGCGGCATCTGTTTGGGGGTTGGCTTGTGTCGGCGCGGGTTTGGGCGGCGCTGTTTTTCAATCAGTCACAGGAAATATTGTATCAAAAGTTTCTAAGAGTGTAAATTATACTGCGGCTTATAACTATGTGTTCGTTGGTTATGGCATCATCGCCTTGATCGGTGTCTTTATCATTCTCTTTTTAATGGGGCCATTGCATAAGAATGAAGAGTTACATGCTTACGCTGCATCCGAGAAAGAAGCAACTGCTCTTACAAGTTGAATCACTTATTGATTTTAAAAAACACAGTATTACCTATATTATTAATAGCAGCGGCAAATGTTTTAAGAATAATCCTTGTATCTAAAATAGCATTCACTTTTTCCACATACATTTTATCGTAGGAATAGCGGCTATTGATACTTTCATAACCAGTAGTCGGCCCGTGGTATCCTTTTACCTGCGCCCAACCTGTAATACCAGGGCGAACGACATTCCTGATAGAATAAGAAGGTATAACAAAAGAAAAACGAATACAATCTGTTACCATATGAGGCCGGGGCCCTACTATGCTCATATCGCCGAGTAACACATTGAAAAACTGTGGCAGTTCGTCTATATTGGTCCTTCTCAGTACCCTTCCCAGAGAAGTTATTCTTTCGTCATTTTTTTCCGCTGGCTTTTCATCCGCTTCTTCATTCTTTACCATAGTGCGGAATTTTATACAGGGAAAAAGCTTTCCTTCTTTGCCTACCCGTTTCTGAATAAAAAAAACCGGGCCTCGTGAATTCAACTTAATTAACAATGCGACAAGCGGTAATAACCAGCTCAATATTGTTATTATAAAAATGAAAGAAAAGACAATATCAAAGGCCCTTTTAAAAAAGAAATACTTTTTTCTCCTGGCAACGAGGCTGTATTGAATTACGTTCAGTTCAATAGACGGCAATTTTTCAACAGGCGATGATGCAATGGCGCCGTGGCGAACAGTATGAAGATTGGATGGTAACACGGTTAATGTTTCGGGTAAAACTTTGAAATTTTAATCGGCTAAAGGAAGAGAAAGGTTGCTTATTAATTATCAATTAATGATTCAGACATTACAAACAAAGATTGAAACCAAATCGCTGTCTGTAGTTGATTACGGCAAAAGCAGTATTTTAAAAACACTGGCTTATTTTGATATTTTTAATTATCCTCTTATCAAAGAAGAAATACAGCAGTTCCTGGAAACCAGCATTCCGCAAAATAAACTGGAAACGCTGTTACAGCAACTGGTATCTGATAGAATTATTTTTCTTCATAATAGTTTTTATTCTTTACAAAACAACCCCTTACTTGGTCACCGGAGAAAGCAGGGAAATAAGAGAGCGCAACATCTATTACTAAAAGCCGCAAAAATTGGAAGATTTCTATATGGTTTTCCCTTTGTAAGAGCAGTTGGCATATCAGGATCGTTATCCAAGAATTTCGCTGATGAAAAAGCGGATATAGATTTTTTTATTATTACCAAAAAGAACAGGCTTTGGATGGCAAGAACCCTGATGCATTTGTTTAAGAAAATAACTTTCCTGTTTGGAAAGCAGCATTTTTATTGCATGAATTATTATATAGACGAAGAATGCCTGCTGATAAAAGATAAAAACATCTTTACGGCAACGGAAATTAAAACACTTTTGCCGGTAAATGGCAGTCAAACTTTGCTGGATTTTTTAGAGGCGAATAGCTGGGCGGATGATTGGCTGCCCTGTTGTGATGCAAGACAACAAAAGAAAAAAGACCCAAAAACAATGTGGTTAAAAAAAATAATTGAATGGATCGCAGAGAATAAATTAAGCAACCGGCTTGATAATTACCTGATGCAGCTAACCTCGCTGCGCTGGAAAAGAAAAGAAGAAAAAGGATTGCGAAATAAAAAAGGATTAACAATGGGATTGATAACCGGTAAACATTTCGCCTTTTCTAACCCCGGCGCCTTCCAGGAAAAAGTTTTGTCTATTTATGAAGAAAAATTAACAGTATTAAAACTTTCCTGATCAGGTTTTCCTCTTTAATGTAATAATATAGTAATCGCCTATTACTTTCCACGGCCATTTAGATTTCCATTTATTCTCTTTCTTTTTTAGAAATTGAAAAAGACCGGGATACTTTAACCCAAAATCCTCCATATAAGAAGGCGGAACAATGCTACACAAACCTTCAATAGACATTGTTTCAAAACCCTTTTTCAAAATTCGTTTAATAAATGAGGGGTTATAATACCAGCAACGGAAATATTCGCCTTCAATATGCGCCCTGGCACCTTTCTTTCCCGCAAAGCGACGAAAAGCTGTTCTGAATTTTCCTTTTATAAGTAATAAAAATTCCCAGAGGCAAAATTTTGGCAGCATTACCAATGTAACAAAACCGCCGGGTTTTACCAGGAAAGAAAAAGACGCCAAAACTTTTTCTAATTGATTCGTGCAATTTAAGCCCGCAAAATTGGAGAACAGGTAATCATAAGGACCTTTCTTTTTCAGTTGTATCAATTCGGTAAATGAACATTCTTCGATTGTAATATTCTCTTCTGCCTTTTGTTCTTTTACCTTTCTCTTTAATTTGTCAAGCATTCCGGCGGATATGTCTGTAGCATGAACATAATGCCCTTTATTTGCGAAATAGATAGCATCTTCGCCAGTACCCGCATTTAATTCCAGGATCGAACTTGCGGGCTGAATAAATCTTTCTACATGTTCCCTCACCCTTTCCCGTTTATACTGAATAATAAGATCGGGAGAATACAAATCGTCAAAAATGGGTGCCTGTTTATCAAACGCTATCGCTGCCAGTCCTTCATTTAGTTTATCGCTTGCAGTAATCAAGACATACCGGTTTTTTGAAGTGAGTGAAGTTTCAACTTAGCTACCATGCCTGCAGGTATATAATAAAGTAAGGAGGCCGCTTTCTTTAATGTATATGAAGAAACCGAAGCAGGTTTTTGGAAGACCTGCTTCAAATTCTTCCAGGCAACGTGAGAACGATAATTCATGTGAACATAACGGTGCAGTTGTTTATAAAATGCCGGTTGGTAAGTATTACGAAACATCAATGCCAGTTCATCCGAATCGGTCCAGTTCGTTTTCTCTTTCAGGTCGGCTTTTACTTTTTCAAAGAATAACGTACCGGGCAGCGGATAGGAAACTGAAATGCCAATTTCATGCGGTAATAGTTCATTAATCATACCGATCGTTTTCCTTATATCTTCCTTTGTTTCGCCTGGATAGCCGAATTGAACAAAAAAAGATGGTTTCATGCCGTGCTTTCTTATCAATGCCGAAGATTGATAGATCTGTTCAATCGTTGTTCCTTTGTCCATCGCATCGAGTATCTTTTGTGATCCGCTTTCTGCACCCATCCATATATTATCACAACCCGCTCTTGCGAGATCTTTAATATAATTTTCCTGCAATAGAAGATCGACCCTCGCCTGTATCTTAAATTTAAATGATAATTTCTCCTGCTTAATAAAATCCGCAAACGTATTCACCCAACCCGGGGTTAAACCAAAAATGTCGTCGCAAAACCAAATGTGATCGAAGCCAAACATTTCCTCCAGCATTTTTAATTCTTTAATAACATGCTGCGGCGATCTTGAGTTATAACGGTTACCATATATAGGTTTGGCGCACCAGTTACATTTAAAAGGGCAACCTCTTGTAGTAGCTATGTTCAATGAAAAATAACCATGATGCCTTAACCACATTTCCCTATAAGGTTTTATATCAACTAAGTCCCAGGCAGGCAAAGGCAAACTATCCAGTTCTTTTAATACATTTCTCTTAACCGTTTTAATCACACAGTCATTGTGCTTAAACGCAAGCCCCGGTATTGATAAAATATCTTGTTTACCTGATTTAATTGCATTCACTAATTCCAGCAATGTTATTTCCGCTTCACCAAGTATTATGTAATCGGCGCCCTTTTCTAAATACTTTTCAAAATGATCCGTTGCATCAGAGCTTGAAATGATAACGGTACATCCTTGCCGTTTCGCAAACTGTATCATTTCAAAGGCAGCTTCACGCATATTGGTCAGGCACATCTTGGTGAGGTAATTGAAGCCATCATCGTAGAGTACAAAAAAATCAGGATGCGTTTCCAGCTCCTTTACAATATCCAGGGAACTATTTGAAAACATTGTATCAAAAAAAGAAACGGAATAACCGTTCTCCCTCATTAAGGACGCTGCGTATAAAGTACCGATAGGCGCATAGGGTTGACCTGTCGCCCATTGTTTTGGGTCAAAGCGAAGGAAATAAGAGTGGGAAAAAAGAATTTTATTCATGAATATCACCCGATAACTTAGTGATATTCTCAACGCAAATTTAAAAGGCAAAGTTGCTTTGCCCTGAGCCGGTAAAGCCAAAAACATCGGGGGTATTCTACCCTGGAATCACTTCTTTTTTATTGTTTTTATTATATCAATGATTTCCTGCTGGTCCTGCTTCTTGTACCTAACATCAAGGGCTTCTTTAAAAAAACTGTTATCCTTCCAGAATAATCTTCCGAAAGACACATCAGCCTCGTTGTGGTAAAATATACCTATTGTTTCGCCATTATCTGTGAATTCGATTCTCTTACCAAGGTTAACAGGCACGGGATCATTAAAGAAAATAGCTTGCAGGGTTGATTGCTGAACATTAAATAACGTGTCCTGAAATCAAAACAAAACAATGAGTTGGAATAGAAATACCCAGAAAAAGGTCAAATCATTATCTCGTTTATCAAAAATATTTCCTTCAAAACGATTCATCACCTCCTGCGTAACCGGGAGGGAATTGTATGGTGTAATCGGTTTTAAAAGGCTCAGTAGTCCAGGCAGCGTGCTGGGCAATTTGAAAATCATTTACTTCGGCCAGCTTTTCTTTATTACAAGCGGCAAGAGTAACCATCATCATAATAACAAAATATACTTTCATCCTTTACTTTACCCACCTGACAACAGATTTTTATTCTGCGTTGCACCTAATGATTATTTCCCTTCTAAAGCATCTTTGAGCAGGTGGCAGATTAAGGTAACACACACATTTCACACAGGTCTGGTTTGCATCCATATCAAGCTCCTTCCTGAAGAGTATAGCTTTTTTCGCTATTTATTATTTTCTCAAATGAATCTTGCCTTATATTACCCATAGCTTCATGAAAGAAACAAGGTCGCACCGTACCATCCGCCTCGATAACAGCCGAGACCCAGGGTGCATTGCATTTTTTATAGGGAAATGCGTTCAATCCATAAAAAGCCGCGTAATACGCATAAATCTTTTTTAGTTTTTCAGGACTTTCAGCAATAAAGCGGGAGGCAAAATCATCAGCGTACTTTTCAATAATTGTATCAATGATTTTTTCCAGTTCGGGCAGTTCTTCTTTTTCTATTAAAACTTCCTGTTGCCGCTGGTCGCTCCATAATACTTCCCGGTTAAACGCATGACTGCTTACATCTGCGGGGAGAAAACTGGTTTGATCCAATCCTATTTCTTTCGCCTTGTCCAATAATAATTGGCCATCTCCTGAAGTTAAGGCGGTGAATCACCGTTCTCGCGGTGATTCGGAAACCGGGACTGATTTTCTTAACAGCTTCAATGCCTTCTTTCAATTTCTGAAAAGCGCCGGGTATATTACGGATATAATTATGCGTTTCTTCGTCACCATCCAATGATACGATGATATCATCCACCCATTGCGTTAATTCTTCAGCATGTTTTTTTAAAGTGAGACCGGTAGAAAGAAGACTGATCTTAATATGGTGTTCGCCCAGTATTTCACAAAATTTAAAAAAATGAGGGTTAAGTAACGCTTCGCCACCAGACATCACCACCTGCTGTGTTCCCAATTTTTAAAAGAATAAAGAAGCTCCTCCACGTTTTTTTCCGTCAGTTGTTTCAGGTTTTTGTTATCCTTCCAGATATCACACATAATGCAGCGGCAATTGCAGGCGCTGTGCGGCATCAGGATCACAATCGGCAATGCTTTGATGTGATCAGTTTGCAATGTCCTGTACCGCTTATAGGTATTATATAATGATTGAACAACCGTCATTTGTCCTTTTCACTTTTTATAACAATCCAGGGAAAGGGGGTTTTGCTTTTGAAAAAAAAATAGTGGTGATGGCTTATAAAGTATTTTATAATTGAACTTTTCCAGTTCAGTAATAAGATGATGATGGTACCAGTCACTCATCCGGGGCAATCCCAGTTTAGAAAAATAGTCCTGCGTCCTGTATTTGGCTGCAACCCGATTCATCGGAATGATAGAAATGACTGTCAATGATATGAATTTCGCCATCTTCTTTTAGCAAGTCCAATGCTGTATTTATTATACCAGCCAAAGAAGGGAAATACTGGATAGCCGCCGCGAAAATTATTATATCAAATTGCCTGTCTTTTAAACAGGCCTGATTGCATATCCCCATATAGAAATTTTAAATTAGCAACCTCGCTGAAAACAGTTGCTGCCTGTTGTATCTCGGGGAAATTTATATCAACACCTGTTATCTTACTATCCGCGATGGCAGCGAGATGGTGAGATAGCCAACCGTTCCCACAACCAACTTCAAGTATTTTTAATGCTTTTTTTCTTTTGTGATAAATAGTTTATAAGCCGTGCAGATGTTTTTTTTTCTCATCTGCCATTCTTTATAATAAGGGTGAAAAGATTTGATATCCGGCAATAATAGAACTTCTTCATCACTATAAAGTCTTCCTTCCTTTTCCCTGAGTGTTAAATACAATGGGGAAAATTCATCAGCTACAGTATAGTCGCCCGCCTGTTTCAATTTGTTTTTTAAATAGAATTTAAACTGATTTTAAAAATGAAATTCTTTTCAAGAATAGTTTGCTTCGTCAATAAGCAACGCATACTAAACCCATTAGTTGCAGCTGCATGGTTAATCATTTTTATGTCACAGCCATCACACAGCACCATGATGACTTCTGAATCCGGGTGAATATAATTTTGTAAATACCTAAACAACTTAAAAAAATATTCCCCATTTTCCCCGCAATACCATGCATAATCCAGGAGTGTTTCCGGGTTTTTTTTATAATAAGGAGGATTTTATCGCAACGATATCAAATTTCTTCAGCGGCAGGTTATCAAAAAGATCAGATTGAATGATATTTAATTCAATTTTATTTTGCTGCTGTTAGACTGCAAGTATTGAAGCGCAACCGGGTTAATATCCGTTGCCCATACATCTGCTCCTTCTTTAGCGGCAAGTATAGCAATCAATCCACTCCCCGCCCCCAACTCTGCAAATTGTTTATGTTTTAATGGAAGTCGCAGGATAGATTGCAATAGTAATTGTGTTACTCGAAAAAAAAACCAGGGTGAAAAAACTTCCGGTGGTACCTCCAAACGAATATCCCCGTACCGGTAAATTCTTTTTTTAGAAAGATATTTCTCCAATACAGGCTTATATGTTTTGGCAACAATTTTTTTAAATACGGTATTCATTTTTAAAACCCTTCCAGTTCAGGTTGGCGATATTTAAAAAGTCTTTGCATGACTTTAATTTCATAAGGGAACTTATTCCAATTATACCGGTAGCGAAACGAAGAAACCCAGTTTTAATAATTTTACACGAAAGGGTGTCAACTTGGTATCCGTCACGGTAGGATAATAGCCATTCAGTACTGTTTCAAAATTTTTTATTTTGTCAACCATGTAAGGTTTCAACCATGGAGTAAGCGGGTTACGGTGCAAATCAAAATTTTCCCATTGCGGTTGTCGCCCATTCATCCAGCGTTTGCGGGAAATGAAACCCGGCTTTGATTACATCTTTGGATAATTGCGAGCCTTCGGTAGGCACAGGACTATACACATAAATGATGATCTCGGTTTTAGGGTTTATTTCTTTTATCTCCCGGATAAATTGAATATCAAAATCAATCTGCTTGTTCACTTCTTCTTCTGTAGCCGCCGTGTTCCTACCACAAAAGAATATTCGGGAATAATATCAAACTTCGCCATCCTGGCGGCGAAACGTTTTATTTGTTCACCCGATTGCGTTCCACCCTTATCCATTTTTTTAAGCATCTCGTCATTCCCGCTTTCGGCGCCATGAAAAATCATTTTACAACCCGCCTCCCGCATGATGGCTAAACTTTCATCCGCATATTTATCAAGTGTGTCAATTCTTCCTTCGCCCCACCAGGTCAAATTTTCATTTTTTTACAAGTTTCGAAAATTCTACCACTCGTTTTTCCGATACGAAAAAATTACTATCATAAAATTCAACAGCATCAATTTCATATTTTTCTTTCACCTCTTTTATATCAGCATATATTTTTTCGGCGGACCGTCCTTTCCATCTTGCATTGTAAATGGGCACTACCCCGCAAAAAGCACATTTAAAAGGACAGCCTACGCTGCTATGGTAAGCAAATGTTTTTTTTTTCCAAGCACTGATTTTCCAATGTATTTTTTCATTGAATAAAAAGAATCTAATTTTTCATAGGGTAATGGTGGCAAGTCATCCTGTTCATACAGCTCATCTTTCTTTGTTTTCACAATGGAATTATTTTCCTTAAAAATCAAATTCGGGATGTGGCCCATGGAAGACTGAGTTACAATGGCATCCATCAATTGTGGAAACGCCACGTCGCCCGGGGCCATAAATCAAATAATCAACATAGGGAGAGTTGATACATGCATTGCTATGGTTGGATGGAAAATATCCGCCCCACGCAACTTTTACATGCGGGTATTTTTTCCTGATTTCTTTTGTAAAAGGAATGGCCTGTTTTAATTGCGGGCCGGGCATTACTGTAGATGCAAACACATGATACTCTCCTGTCTCCAGGTAATTCAATAAAACTTTTAGCGGATTTTTTTCCAAATTCCCATCCACGATGGCATAATCATATTTACCCTCAATAGAAGCGGCAATGGAAAGGATCGAATTAGAACCCTTGCTTTCGATTCAGCAGCCCGGGGATTGAAAAACAATACCTTCATTTTGTGTAAAGACTTATATCTGCTAATTAAATCGGTTCAGCGCAGTAAATAGTTGCCTGCCAACCGGTTGTTATAGCGCCAGGTAGCGTAACTATTGTGAATATGGGATAATTCGGTAGGCGTGGCCGGAAATTTATTGGTATGAACGATTTTGAACACTAATAATTTGTGGATGCCACGAACAAAAGAGAGTTTCCAGCCCGAGTTCAGCGTATCCCAATGCCAGCTCCGGGCAATGGCAAATGAAAAACATCGGATACCCTTTCGCTAAAAGGAAAATTATCTTTTGGTTTTAATTCCTGCATGTGATTTTTGCCCAAACTGTACACCATTTTATAAGCGCCGGGATCCATTGGGGATACAATAATTTTTTTTACTGTCTCTGCCTGCCTGCATGCTTTACCGGCATGCCGCAAAGAAATAATATAATGGTCCGCACCCATGGGCCCCGTGCAAATCCGTCGGGAAAAGATTATACAACTCATTTTCTCCCAGCGTTACCAATGAAATATTTCTTGGAACTGAATAAGCGATTTGCACCTGGCTAAAAAGATTTCCTTTGAGAAATACATTCCCGGGCTTTTTGTTATAAAGCATGTTGCTGATCGCTGCCATAGATTGGTGAAACCCTGAAACAAAATGATGATTACCCTTTAGCGCTTCATAAAAAACGGACACCAGCTTCATCCTGGTCTTGGATTTTTTTCATTGAAAGAAAAGCAATAGCATCCTTTTTTTGAAAAATATCGTTTGGTTCCATGGCTTTGACGGAAAAAGCTACCTGGATACTTTCACCCAAAGGCCGGCCTGGTAAAGCTTGTAGGACAAAAATTACAGGTTGGTAACCTGCGAAAAACATGCTGATTAGTAATGTCAGACACAATATGATTTTTTGAAACAAGATAAACATAAAGCGGTTGCTGAAAAGGTTCCCTGTCAAGACAAAGGTAATCCTGCGGGTAATGAAGCCCGTTGAGCTTGTGTAGTAATTTCTTTATGAGAATCATATTTTAGTACAACCCGGTTATATAACGGGAAAATGATGCGCAGGGTTTACTCACTATTTTAATAATGCGGATAATAAGTACAAGCTATAGTAAGACACCGGAATATACGGATCCACAAATGTGGCTGGAAAGAATCAGTTTTTATACCGGCATCCTTGAAGAATTAGCGAAACAGCATGAAGTAATAAGTTTTGAAAGGATCAATTACGAAGGAGAATACCGGCGGAACAATGTTCTTTATTATTTTATTAAACTTAAAAAGAAAAGAGTTCTTTTTCCATGGCGAATGCATAGGTTGATAAAAAAAATTAAAGCCGGATATTATTTTTGTTAATGGTTCTATTTTTTCATTACAGATAATACAGTTGCGGCTAAAAGTAGGCCCGGAAGGTGAAAATAATTATCATGCACCGGGCGGAAAAGCCGTTCACAGGTTTAAAAAAATATTTCCAAAAAATTGCTGACAAATGCATTGACGCTTATTTATTTTCATCACTTGAATTTTTGTAAAGACTGGAAGAAAAATATAGACGTGAAAAAAGTTCACGAGGTAATGCAGGCGTCTTCCGTTTATCACCCTGTATGCAGGTCAACAGTACAGGAAATAACAAATGTAAAAAGATCACCCTGTATTTTTATGGGTGGGAAGACTAGAAATGAATAAAGATCCGGTAACCGTTGTTAAAGCCTTTATACAACTTTTATCCTGGCAGCCTTCCGCCTTGCTATACATGATTTACCAGACGGAAGAATTATTGAATGAAATCACCAGGTTAGCAGCGAACAATAGCTCATCTATTAAATTGATAGGAAAAGTTGAACGTTCACAATTGCAGAACTGGTACAGCAGCGCCGATTTTATTTATCCGGTTCTCACTATGAAGGCAGCGGAGGTCGCAATTGCGGAAGCGATGTCCTGTGGTTGCATTCCTGTCGTAACAGATATTCCTTCCTTTCGCATGATGACAGCAAATGGGGAATATGGATTACTATATAAAGCCGGTAATGAACACAATTTGTTGTCTGCTTTATTAAAAACAACTGAAATGGATATTGCTAAAAAAAGGTTTGATGTTTTAGAACAATTTAAAAATCAACTTTCTTTTGAAGCTATTGCAAGAAAAATTAACGCTATTATTAATTGATGCAACAAAATCAACCTGGTTAAAGTAAGTATTGTATTGCCCACTTATAACCGGGCGGAATATATTATGGATGCAATTAAAAGTGTACGTCAACAAACTTATCCAAACTGGGAATTGCTTGTGATTGATGATCAATCAACCGATGATACTGTTAAATTAATAACAGCCCTTAAAGATGAAAGAATAAACTTACTTAAGACTACTCAAAGATGTGGGATTACAAAAACAAGAAATGAAGGCCTTATAAAAACACAAGGAGAATTTGTAGCCTTTATTGATTCAGATGACCTGTGGGCAGCCACTAAACTCGAAAAACAAGTAGCCGCATTGCAGCAATATCCAGGCGCCGGATTTTGCCTTACAGGCGGATATAACTTCAGGAAACTAAACGAACCTGTGGAATTTTTTTATAAGCAGAAAGACGGCATTCTATATGGTAATTTTTTTATTTCTTTTTTTTAAATCTGAAATAGCTGTCGCTACCCCTTCTTTCATGTTTCGTAAAGAATATCTTGACAGCGTTGGCCTTTTTAATGAAGCGAAACCTTTCGCTGATATAGATTTTTTCCTCCGCCTTGCGAAACAGGTAAATGGAGTTATCCTGTATGAACCGCTATTTTTTCGTCGCCTGCACGATGCAAATGTGAGCAGCCTGGAATGGGAAAAAGGCTCGAGAGAAGGTCTTGAATTACTCAGAAGCTATAAAAAAATTCTTCCTCCTGGCATTACCCGGAATGCCTTCTTTAAACAACACATCAATTTTGGTGAAAAGTATTTAAATATAAAACAACCACGTAAGGCCATTACTCATTTTATAAATTCGTGGAAGCAAAAACCATTTAACATTATTCCTTTAAAAAAGGCCGGGAAAGCTATTCTATTTTTCTTCAAGAAATAATTGCATCATTTTCCAGGCGGTGTCTTCGATTATAAACCCATTTACACTTTCATAAATAACAGGCCGTTCCTGCAATAGCGAAATAGTCTTCTCACACATTTCCACCTTCCCAGTTACATGATACCAATTTTTTATTTTCTTTATTCATTGGCTTTGTAAAACTGATCACCTTAGCTCCTGCATACAAGGCTTCGATGCAAACCACACCAAAACCTTCGTATCTGGAAGTATGAAGGAAAATTTTTGTCCTTTGCATTAACTGTAGCACCTCTTCATAAGGAAGTTCACCAACCAGGCTGATTGTGGCTTGCAGGCTTGATTCCTCAAATTGCTTCTGTAAATTTTGTCTTTCCGGACCGTCGCCGGCAAGTATAACTTTTAAGCCGGGCACTCTCTTTTCTATTTCAGCAATTATCTCTATAAAAAGGCCATATCGTTTTAAGGGTATTAGCGAGCCCGCAGCAAGAATATCAATATCTCTTTCTTTTATTTTATCGCTGAACTGTTTTGTATTAACGCCGGGAGGTATCATATGTGCCGGCCCTTATTCCATGATTTTTTTCAAATTCATTTTGCAAAAAATCAGACAATGCAACAAGTTCTGTCGAAGCAGGCTTTACCCTTTTTATATATTTATTTCCTTTTTTTGCATCCTGTCCTAAAATCCAGCAATAATGCCTGAGTTGATATCTATCAGCAAACCTCTTTCCGATCCATGCACATTCACCACACCAAAAACTAAGAATACCGGTTATTTTATTCGTTCGATAAATTTTTGCGAGTTCTTTATATATTTTTTGCAGCAATAATAACTTAAAAATACCTCCTCTATTCCTGCCATTGAAACTGATAACTGTATTATCATACCATTTATATTCTTTTTTAAAATAAGGATACTGAAGACTCAGGATAATTATATTCAGACCGGGAACGGTTTCCTTTAAAGCCCTGACAAGATTTTGCTGCAACGGAAGACAGGTTGTATCGGCTTCTGAACAAGGAAAGCCCGGGGTAAGAACAACAAGTGTCGTTTCATCATTCTTCATCCAGCGAAATAATTTTGTTGCAATAAAGCAGGTTTTTCTTATCGTGGGTAATCATAACAATCATCTTCCCTTTTGCGGACAATTCACGGAAATATTCGAGGAAAGAAGTGACAGATAAGTCATCTAATTCATTGAAAGGCTCATCCAGTAAAATAAGGTCTGCATTTTTAT
Source organism: Chitinophagaceae bacterium (assembly GCA_037200685.1). Taxonomy (GTDB): domain Bacteria; phylum Bacteroidota; class Bacteroidia; order Chitinophagales; family Chitinophagaceae; genus JAJKIP01. The sequence continues at coordinate 13,390 of JBBCIG010000006.1, read as the reverse complement.
AAAACGCCCTTGCCAATGCTATTCGTTGCTGCTGCCCGCCACTAATATTCTTTCCATTCTCCGTAATCATTTGGGTTAGCCCATCAGGTGATTGTTGAATAAACTCTGAAAGCCCTGAAGCCTCTATCGCACATTGGAGTTTATTTTGATCATAAGTATCTTCAGAGAGGGTAATATTTTTCAGGATTGTATCATGAATTAAAAAAGTTTGCTGTCGAACATAAGCAATAGCAGGCCAGAAATTTTTCAGGTCTTCGTTAGCAATTATGCGATCATTAATAACTACTTCTCCACTCCCCGGTCGTAAAAAAACCAAGCAGTATATTTAAGATGGTTGTCTTACCAATACCTGATCGCCCGGTGACACCAATAAAATCGCCTTTTGTAATTTTCAAAAGAAAAATTATTTAAAACAGAACTGCCGTCATAAGAAAATGCTATGTCTTTGATAACAAAAGATTGAATATTGCAGCTTGGCTGCATATCCTTTCTTTCATTATGTTCTTTATCATTTATTAAATCATCTACCGAAAATTCATAAGCTCTCATCTGTCCACTTACGTTAATGATTTTTACAATCCCGGGAATTATCTTATAGGCCGCGGCCATAAATGCACCAATAGTCAGCAGGTAAGAACTATCAGTATTTCCCAGCCATTTATTAATAACAATTAAAATAAACAATCCCAGGACTGCAAATATCTCGATGACACGGGGCGGCATGTTCTGCAAACTGATGGATTCAAATAAATACTTTCCGAACCTCTTTCTGTCTGTCATAAAACGATTCATAAAAAATTCATTCCTGTTATCAATATTGCCTTCCACGTATCCCTTTAACGCATCCATCAAATACCTGTACGATTTTTCGTTCCCAGAACGAATATGCGTTTTCGCCCTGCTTAGCTTTTTTTTAACCAGGTAAAAAATACCAATGACGGGCGGCACCAGGATGCATAATAATAAAACAAATAATTTTACATTAAATAGAATAATAGCAATAATAGCGATCAGGATTAAAAAAAACTGTGTGCTGATTTGCTGGATACCGGAAAGAATATGCTGGCAAAATTCGAAAGGTTGGTAAATTGATTTTACGGATATGCACGGAAGAATCCACACTGATAAATTCTTCAAATGGCCCATGCTGGTAGTTATAAAGATTTTTCCTTGTAATCCGAAGCGCAACAGATCCGTTGAATGTATAATGTGCATTGGCGATAAGAAATCCTGCAACATTCTTTGCTGCAAAAAAGATAAGGAAAGTCGCTATTAATGTAACTGAGTTCCTATCAGCCAGCCAACCAGGAAGAAAAGACAGCCTGTTATCTCCATGTTGTATATAAAATTGTATGATACCCAATAATAAGGCGAGAAAAAGAATATCAAGCAGGCCGATAATGATATCCAGGATAATTAAAATAAACAAACCGTTTTCTTTCACTTTTATCCAGTACGGCCCAGGTATTTATAAAAATCCTTCTCATGCTGCTGGCTGGCTTTTGAAATCATTTCCCGTTTTGATAAAAAAAGTAAAAAAGAAAGCATAGAAAAATATTCCTTTGTTCACATCCAGGATATTTTCAGAAAAGGAAACGATACTAATCAACAAAAGAAAACTTATGAAAACAATATTCCGTGTTCGCCACGCCGATACAAAGCCCATATAGAGTGTTAAAAGAAATATGGCCAATCCTATTATCCCATTTTTTAAAAGAAAACTCAGGTATTGATTATGTGCATTCAGCTCATGTAGATAAGAATTAAACAGTTTATCTTCAAAATATCTCTCTTTCAAAAGATTTCGTTCAGATCCGCTACCATAACCAATAATAAACGACTTGTCAACCAATGCCAACGCTGATTTCCATCGTACTACCCTCGGCTCTGGTATTGTATTGCTCATAGAAATATCGCTCAGGTCATCTTTAAATTCAGATACATATCTTTTTTTAAAAGAACTTATTTGTGTAACATTTATTAAAGTAATGAATGTAATAATCAAAGCACCCCCCACAAATTTTATTTTCCTCACTCTTTCGTCCAGCAGCAAAGGAAAACCCAGCAACACAATTCCTATCGTTGTAATCAACACAGCCTTGGATGCCAACTGTAATAAACCAGCTGAGAGGATAATAAGCGAAACGATATATACGACCTGGTTAGCCCGACTCGTCTCTTTCAAAAGAGAATAAATAAAAAAACAAGAAGCTAAAGAAATGTACATCGACAAATAGGTAGCGTGGAGGCCTATTGGCGCTGAAAAATTATGATGTATAAATTCGGGTGAAAATAACATACTAAAGGAAAAATGATTCAGTATTAATAACCGGAAAGCAACAATAAAAAGATAAACAATTGTCAGTGTACACGCAAAACTGAATAGTGTCAATAAATTCTTTTTATACTTCGGCCATTCAAATCTAGAAAGCGAAAACACTATGGGAAAAAGGAAGATACTTAATTGCCGTATGATATCTTTTACCCGCACTGTTTTTGTCAGAAGCCCAAAGTGCACCGATTACCGTTAAGAAAAAAATAGAACTCAATACAAGATTTTGCCAACTACCTACTGAACGCCATTGCCGCCTACCGCTATGTATAAGTGTATGAAACAAAAAACTGATCAGTACTAATTCACTATAAAACCTATCAAATGGTAATAAAACAAGAAAAGCTGCTATATGATAATAGTTGAGCTTATTTTCTAAATTCTCCTTTATGATAAAAAGGTTTTCCATTTAAGATATTTTACTATGCAGCCAGCTAATAAATGGTCTTGGAAAATAGCTCAACATAAATAAAGCATAGTTATCAAACCGGTAAGGATGTATCCGTATTGCTTTTGCCAGGTTAAACCTCGCTTTCGAAGGCTGGTGATTATTGACCAAAAATTTTTTCCCGCATAGCGCATAGTAAGAACCCACTTTAAATTTTTTATTGTCCTGCTCATGGATAATGGCTAATATTTCTTTTTCCTCTTTATCGGTTACAAAACCTTGCAGCATGACCTTTTTCTTCAATCCCCGAAACGGCCTCCCCGCCATTTTTCGTCAATTGTGACTGATTCAGGATTGAAACGATATTTTACCAATGGCTGCGAAAGATTACAAACCTTTCCCCTGCTGATAAGTTTTAACCACAGCAGGTGATCTTCAAAGTTATGAGCCCTGCTGTCATAACCGCCGGCAGCGATCACTTCACATTTTTTATACATTACGGTTACATGTGAAAAAGGACAGACGATTTGATTGAGCTGTCGGATTTCAGCATCACTGTATGCCTGGTGCTTCAGTGTAAATAAGTATTCTCCATTCATATCTATATAATCTTCCTCAGCGCCTATCAAAATATAATCAGGATTAGCGATAAGATCAGACTGCGCTTCCGCTAACCCGCTGTTTAACGTTTGTGCGACTCCCTTATGTTCACATCGAACTAACCGGATACGTGAATCAGTAAATTTCCTGATTACACTTATTGTATTATCAGTTGATCCATCATCAATAATCAGTAATTCAAAATCAGTAAATGTTTGGGCCAATACAGATTGAATAGCATCGGCAATATATTTTGCCGCATTAAAAGCGGGCATCAGCACTGTCACAACAGGAGATTTCATTTTACAGGCGCCTCCCCGTGCATTAATTTATCTTTTTAAAATCTGTCAATACTAACAACTCAAAAAGAATAACAATGGATAATTGCTCAAACCAATATTCTGTAAAAAATGAAGCAAGCAGCAGCAGGAGTATTGGCAATCCAAATGTGAGCACCCGAAAGCGACTAATGAAAGATCCAATATATAAAACAAGAAAAGATAGCAACCCAACTATTCCGTATTCACTCAATAACTGGCCATAAGTTGAATCCGGGGTATTTTCCGCGGCATGTTTCATTTGCGGTTGTGAATGATAATAGGCATATAAAAACAATGATTCTTTAGAAAAGAAGAATAGATATACCGGTACTTCACAGGATAATTACCGGCGATTCCTAATGCGGTTACTTTGAAAGCTAACCTGGAAGAAAAGTTTCCCATACCGGCGCCCAGCACTAACTTTTCCGGATGCAGTCGTAAAAAATTAAACAACTGCTTCGTCGCTATCCATTTACCAGGCTTACTCCAATTATATAATTCTGTAAACTATCTTTTTCCTTCAAAGAAAAATTTTCAGAAAGAAACTGGTGATACTTACCTATTTTATTTGTAATTGCCACCGCTGTTCTAAATTGATAGAAGGAATTTCTATCGGCCTGACTGTCTTTAAATAAGCTTTTGTATAAAGTAAATTTTCATTGACATGTCCTGCATTCACCCTTTCGGTACTGATACTGTCTATATAAAGTAATGCGGTCTTCTTTTTTATTTCATTTGAAGTAAGAAGGCTGTCAGGGTTTTTTTTAATAAAATCAGGTGATTGGCTTCGTTTGGGCAGGTCATACGTAAGACCAAGCATTTTATAGGCGAACCTTCCTATGTATTCATTATTCTGCGGTGAAACTTTTACAGTAAAAATCACCAGGACAACCAGGTGAATAACAATAAAACTCTTTTGCAATTTATCAGTGCGAAAAATAAAAACAAAGAACAAGACCAATACAAGAAAAATATTTGTCAGGTTACTTGCAATAATTACGAGGCTAGCCATGGAAGCAAGGAAAGAATAAAATAGCGGCGATAAAGGAAATACAGTACTGCGAATGCACTGATCATCGCCGTGGTAACAGGGCTATCAAATGTTACACCACTTATAAAATCCCCGGTACTGATAAAATATTTTTGATTAAAGCCTTTGTATGTATATGGATTAAGAGACCCGCATTCTATCATAATCCGGAACAGGTTCAAAAACATAACAGTGATATGTAATACAAAGAAAACCGAAATCGTATTGTGCAGTTTTCCTTTCTCTTCCCACCGAACAACATTAAAAATATAATACCAGGCAGCTAAGCATAATAACCAAAGCAGGATGCCAAGGCTCACTGCCAACAACTGCTTCATGCCACCCGTCTTCGGCTGGATGAGATAATTAATAATGCCGATGGCAATCAATGATAAATAAAAATAAAGTTGTTTCTGACCGATTGCTCTTTAAAAGACATTTTCTTGTATTGCAGCAGGGTAATAACAAGTACGGTAAGTTTAACCGCCAATTTCACATCGAGCATGAGCAACAAAAAAAGCAAAAGCATCCAGTTTACTTTTTGTTTCCAGCCAATTAAATTTTGATAGACTAATTTCATGATGCAGCGCTGCCAGTCACGCTGGTTTAGCTTTTAGTTTTAAAATCCCCAGCATATATTTATATCGGATTTTCGTAACTGCTTAGTTGCCCAGCAACAGCAGGCAAATAGCAGTAAAGCAATTACCAGGCGTAAAACCAACGATTCACTGAGCCTGAAAGCAACAAATCCGCTGAAAAGTGCGGATGCAAGACAAGTAAAAGGGGGAAACCCAGGTCTCTTTCATGGATGCCAAAGAAGATGACCGCATATAATTAATGTATTCCGCCAATGTAGCGAGCAGGTAAACTATTGCAGCGCCTTTAGCTGCATACAATGGAATTAACAAAAAATCCCCGGTGATGATGACAATAAAAGTGATAAGGGTAATGCGAAATATAGTCCGGAGCCGGTTTAATGCCAACTGAACAGACCACAAAATATTATTCATGTATAAAAAAGGGTAAGAACAGGAAAGCACCAGGAAAGTAAAAGAGTTAACCAGCCCATATTTATTTCTGTAAACCCATCAACAAAAGGCGACCAAACAACGTTAAGTACAAGTGGAACTAAAGTGGCCATGATCATTTCCATCCTGATTAATATACTTAGCGATTGACTCCTTTGAAGCAGGTCAGCTTCAGTGTGATTACCGAAAAACTTTGAAACCGGCTTAAAAGAATAGGGGCAATGATAAGCAATGGAAACGGTGAAAGTTCAAAGGCCCGGTAAGCAAAACTATATTCTGCGGTTTGTTCATCCGTAGTAAATAATCCGAGTAATATCCAATCAATCCGTGCAATGGAAACATTCATAATAACCGCTCCTGCTAGGGGCAGTGATTCTTTTATCAATACAAAATAATCCCTGAGGCTATGTGTTGTATTAAAAGATATTTTCAACCGGTATTTCACCAGGAAAAACAAACGACCAGTTCAGCCAGTGATGATATAATATAAATAGTAGTACTGTTCCTACTGTAAGAGATTCAAAACTAACAGCGAACAATAGCCACACAGCCCGGACAAGATTAGCGACAGAAGACATAGCAGCAAGTAGCCTGAAATTCTCTTTCCGTTTGCCAATTGCTTAAAAGGAGAAGAAAAGAATGAAAAGAGATGGCTGATGGCAAGTACAAGTAATATATTATGCGCTTTAAAAAATACTGGAAATAAAACACTGCATGCCGCAATACAAAATAAAAAAAAACACCTGATAAAAAGATATGCCCAGCAAAAAGGGTCAGCAACTTCGATCCATCCTGCCCCGCCGCTACCCTGCGCACTACTATTTGTTCTAACCGGAAACTTAATATGGTAGTTACAAACGTTAAAACCGCCAGTGACCAATTGAGCTCACCGTATTCTCCTTTGCTAAGATAACGTGATGTAATAAAAAAAATAACCAGGCCCAGGAGCTGGTTCAGGATCACCTGCACTGAACTTGCGGATATATCTTTAATCAGTTTTCTATTCATTCATGAACCAGGTGTAAATATCCTGTGTAAGTATTTTCAATTCTTAACCAGCTTATTAATTACAGTCTTTATTATTTTTAACAACCCCGGGTGAACCGTTTTAATAATAACATCTTTTTTTTGCGCTGATAGCCGTACTTCATTTAAGATAGCAGCAGCGCCTGCAACCGGCTGGTATTCTTCCAACACAAGTTCACGGGCTTCTTTTACCGCGGCTATACGGCTTTGCCAGTCATCATTATCCAATATCAATCTGATTTTTTTCAATGTTCCGGCATATCAGTTATATCAATTCGTATAAAAGATTTTTCAGGGAAATACCGGCCTATGTTTTTACACCCATAATAAAAAGGTACTGTATAAGAAAGAAAACAATCATTAATTTTTTCAGTAAAATAATGGGGCTGCGAACTATTTTCAATAGCGATGCTGTACCGGTAAGCTAAGAGTCCATCCATTTTATCTTCAATAAAATTATCTCCTCTTCCAAAAAAATCTATTCCCGGGAATTGAGTTTGTAGCTTTTCTACAAAATCAAACCGAAGGCGATGTCCACTGAGTTGTTTTAAGCCAGATGATATGCAGGAAATCATTTTAGTTTTAACAGGGACTGGTATATTTTTTAAGTAATTATACTCATACGGAAAATGCCATCCCAGGAAACCATGTGATGAAATTGTATTTGGTGATTGATCAACCGGCGAATATACAGGTGGTATTGCCCCAGGCCATGAAACATCCATGGATGAATCGACTTTACCCCCGGTTCCATCATGAAAGCAATAATATTTCCCGGGAAACACCTTGTTTTGATATCAGCATATGGAGCATTAAAAATCAGTAAGGCTTCGCATTCTTCCAATATTTCTGATGTAAAAGCAAACTCATTCCAATAAGCAAAATTATCATCGCTATACTGAGAATATTTTTTCAATATCCTCCCTAATTCTTTTTTTTCACAAAAAGAAGCGCTTACACAAACGATAATCTTATTTTCCTTCATTAATCAAAAAATGATCTTTCATAATAATTTATTAAGCTATTTTAGTAATCGAAGGCTGGCTTACAGGCAACTTTTCAGTACAGGCGTTCAACATAGCCTGTTCGTAATCATCGATATTTTTTTCGAGGCTATAAATAGTTTGAATTCTCTCCATATTAGTCCTTCTTCGTGCTGTCATCACTTCAATATCTTTTGAGTATTAATGACCGAAGTAACTTCGCCCGCATTTAAAAAATAATCAGCCTCCATATGAAGAATAGCCGTATTGAAAATATTATTGTGCGCAGCGATAGTACATCCGCAAGCCATCGCTTCCAGCAATGATGGGATTAGTTCTCCACAGAATGCCCATGAAAGTATTTTGAAGAGAAATACGAAGATTATTCAATACCCGTTGATCAAATGTTGCCCCGTGTATTTTATAGAGGATGTGACTGTATTTTTCAAAAATATACTTTCCAAATTTATTACTCATATTTCCTACAACTACCAGCGGATATGTATGCCCTGAGTTAAGGTAGCCGCGAATAATCATTTCTATATTATTCTCAGGCTCCATTCTTGCTATTAGCAAAAAATATTTATTTGGCCGACAATTCGTATTGTTGCAGAATGATATCATCAGGCATTGAGAATATTTCCGCACCATAAGGAATATAAACAGGCTTTATCCCATACACATTAAAAAAATGTTCTTGTATTTTTTGATGAATCAGCAATCATCACTTGCGCATTTTTTGCCGCGAGTGATTCAGCCAATTTTAAAAATCTTCTTGTTATCGTATTGTATTTGCTGCGCTTCCATTCCATTCCATCCATATTTACCATATTAATACAATGACCTGGCCATCGCCAGTACCAGATAGAATCACTGGTATAGCCGAGGTGCAGCAGAATATCGAAATTTCTTTTACGGGAATCATTATCACAGTTCAGGTCATAAAGAAAATGACCAACAGTTCCCAACCGGTGTTCTTCATCACGACAATGGATATTGTGTACACCATTCCATTCACTTTCCCGGTAAGGATGCCGGTTTGAATTATACACGTACACCTCATGCCCCTTTCTTGCTAATCCCAGTGACAGGTATTGAGCAAATTGTTCAAATCCCCCCATAATTATTTGGAATACCTCTTGTGCCCATAATACCTACCTTAAGTTTCTTCATGCGGGCAAATTTTCTTGCATGCTTCTAGAGTAATGGAGGCAGTTCGTCGCCAGGTATACTCTTGCAGAATTTTTTGTTGTAAAGAAAACCGGAAATCACTTTGGGGCTGCACGGTCTATCGCTTCATATATAGATTCAGGGCTCGCCGGGTCGCAATAGAATGCATCTTCACCAAAGTATTCCTTTGTAAAACCTTTATCAGTTATCGCAATATTGCATCCCATGGTTGCCGCTTCGAGTGAAGAAAGCCCGCATGTTTCAAACCAGCTCGGCAATGCATGCACTTAGCTACTTTATAGTAATCAATCAGCACATCTTGCGGTACATGATCATAAAATTGTACATTTTTCGCCGCCGTTTTTTTACATTGCTTATAATAGTTTTTGTGGTTTGGCCCGGGCGAACCAACGAGGATAAGTGTGTAAGATGTATTATTCAACGCCTTTATTAAATTCAATTGGTTTTTGATCCCCTCTATACGGGCGGCGCAAACAACAAGTTTATTATCTTTTCCTATTTCTTTATCAGGGCAAAAAACAGTTTGATCAATACCATTGGGAGCCACAATATAATTTCTATCCCGTCCAGATAACTCCTTTAGCTTTTCATACTCTTTCTGTGACCCGGGTAAAAGCAAAGCCGATTTTTCGATTATTTCCTTAATACTTTTTTGCTGGCCTTTCCATAAATAACCTTTGCTTCGCAATACATCTTTTCCCGATAGCCATCGAAATATAGTTTTAATATATTCACGCCTGCCTGCGGAAAATTGCCGCAGAATAAATCCCGGGATACCATGACGGTGATAGCTATCATACTCACTATAATCAACCAGTATAGGAGAAATGAGAAATGGTTTGTTTATCCTGTCAACGTGAAAAAGAATATCTGCAGGGCGAATAATATTAAAAAAGTGAAATAAATCGTACGCCTTATATTCAATTGGATCATTCGTTAAGAAAATATCGATACCAACATTTAATTTTCTTAACTCTTTTGCCAGCTGTATCACCTGGACGGTATCACCGCCCGGAACGGTATAAAGTGTAGAGCGGACAATAAATGCGATTTTCATTTCTCTCACGAAATAATTTCAAATTATATCGCAGGAGACAGAGGAGAAGTGGCCTTACCTGGTCATATTAATTTTTATTTTTTATAAACTTCCAGATCATCCATGTGAATAAAACAACACAGGAAACCGTAATGAAATAGTTTGGTGAGTATATGAAACTTAGAAAACTGTTGATGTGTGCCATTCATAATAAAAAGATATCACTGGCAGGTTCGGTAGCAACGCCTTTTATATCCTGTGAGAATAAGTGAGATTGCGTCCAGTTATAGCCCAAATGAATACCGATGGGAAAGAAAAGAGTTTTTGAACGAAGTAAGCCGGCTGCAAACAATATATGCAAAAATCCCGTGGTCATCAGGCCGATCATCAATCCATAATCACCCCATGCTTTCGTGGCCACCCAATGCCAGGTAATAAATAAAATGGCGAAAAATGATGGTGGCTTTAATAAGCCCCGCTATTTCAATTGTCTTTTTAAAACAATAGCCACGGAAAATCAGTTCTTCATTCAGCACGCCTGCCAATAAATAAAATATGCCACCGGCAATCAGCCAGCATTATCCGCATTTTTATTCAAATGGATTGTAGACCCGTTATGAATGCCTGCACTAAAATAAGAATGCTGAAAAGCAGGATGCCCGTGACAAGACCGGTAAAAAGAAAGGAAATGTTCTTTGGTTTTATCACCAAGCCCAATTCAGATAAGCCCTTCCCTTCCTGCTTATACAACCACCATGTAAATAATAACAGCAATAAGGGTGAAAGGTATCCGCCAATTGTTTGCTGCCCCAATGCATAACTTACAGCAATAGGCGTAACAAAGAAAATAATAAACACAGCGGCTATCGTCAGCGGCGATTTCGATTTGATCTTCTTTGACATAATAAAATATCAAATCGAAAGATAGCAATGATTTTCAAAATGAGCCATGCCCGCACGAACCATTTTGAAAATAAATTTTATACAGGATCGTATGTCATGGAAAGGCCCCATCCTCCGCCTGGTGAAGTTCATAAAAAACAATTACCCTCGATATGATTCCATACTTTATTCCCGATCTGCCCGGGTATAAAATCAAAGAAGTTAGTGTTCTCCACATCTCCTTCTGCACTCGTACATCCTGTTTTACATTCCCAAATCCCTTGCCCGACACCTTGTATTCCCCCTATTGTCTTCCAATATCCTTTATCAACAACGAGTTTTATAACTTTATGCTGAACTTTCTTCACTAAAAAATAAGAATCATCAGGACGCAACCCGATGATAGCCGCATGCCCGATCCCATCCTTTATTTCTACACGTGGCAGCCAGTTACTATCAAAAAAAGAAGCTGGCCCATTATTAGGTACACCCGCTGATGGCTGAATAGAAATATCCTTACGCAATATCCAATGGGATAAATATTGGTTACTGAATTTCTTATTCGAATAAATGTAAACCGCCATCTTACCATTGCCTGCACTGAATTGATTCATCTCAGTAATCAATGAATCATTACGAACCAGCATTTTCACCCGCTGCTCTCTGTCGTTTGTTTTCCAGGTGGCGAAAGCGGAATCCACTTTAGCGCCATTGAGATATGCCGTATTTAGTTTCACCGACAATATTGTTTTATCAGCTGGCACGGGTTGTTTTATTACCGGATCTTTTTTACAAGATGCGAATAATATACTAGTTACTGCTAGAGGTAGCATTACCGGGAACTTCATGGCTTGATTTTTAGTTAATAGTTTTTGTTACACAACCGCAAAGATGTAGTGAACACTCCCGGAAAGAAATACCGTAAAAGATGAATTGAGATTTGAAATGGATGAATTGAGGGATGAAGTTATCAGCGCAATTCCTTTAACTTCTCTTTTGCCTCCTGCACTTCCTCTGTATTACCGTACTTAATGATCTTTTCATAATAAACCTTCGCATTGGCTTTATCATTTTTCCGCTTGTAGGTTTCGGCGATATTGTTCAGAACAATAATATCCTTCGGCGCCACTTTTTCCGCCTTTAATAAATACGGCAATGCTTTATCAAAATCGCCGGCCACTAAATAAGTCAATGCCACATTCGCCAGGCTTTCCACATGATCAGGAAAATATTTTAATACCGTTTCGGAAATCCGCCGCATAGATGGAAGCAGCTCATCATCCTCGGTATTATAAAGTGTACCGACATAATCCTGCACCGAGCTCAGGAAAAACTCTTTCGCATCATCCAATGGCTTGCCCTGTTCCCACATCCATGCATGTTTAATGCTGTTTCCGTATTCAATCGTTTGAACGATTACATTCGTGAACTCAGGAAAATTTCCCATCTCACCGAGCATATAAATTTTCCCAAACCGCATATCCAGCCGCGACGGATACAATGCAATGCCACGATCAATAAAATCAAAACCTTTTTGCAGCGTGGCGCCATCGTATTCCACCGTCGAACCCAAATAACCGGCAGGCTTCCCCGTCGAGTCTGTCAATGAAAACGACTTATCCTTTTTCTCGTCATCCAGTGAAACGATCTCCCTCCTGCTTTTCCCTGCGTAATAATTAAAATAAGCAATAAACAATTCCGGGTCTTTCGGCCTAGCCGCTTCCCACTGTTTCAAAACAGTTGTCTGCCCGGTAGTATCTTCTTTCGAAGAAAATTCTTTAAACTGTTGTTCAAAATTCTGGCTGACTGCGGAGAAAGTAATTGCTATGAAAATGAATGAGAAAAAAGTTTTGAGCATGTGTCGTGTTTCTGAGCAGGAAGGTAGCAAGGATTTTCAGAAGAAATCCTATAGTTCATTCTTTTTAGAAATATTTATCATCCCGGCTGCATTGCTACTATCAGCTTCGTTGCGTCGCACTCTTGTACTTCCTGTTCGCTATTCAGCATTTGCGATGCTTACTATTGTCAATGCGTAGTTTTTAATTCGCGGATATAAGTGGAAAATACTTCCAAACTCACCATGTCAAATAAACTACGCTCAGGATATTTATGACCGAATAAACCGACAACAAAGGGAATAGGAGTCTTCGCTTCAGCCCCAATCGTTTCTGTTTTCAATTCTTGCAGTTTCAGAACAGTTCGGTTAACATGAATACTGAAATCAGCCCAGCCATAATCGTAAGTTGATTTACATTTCTTACAGGTATAAATAGCATTATTAACTTCTCCTCCCTTTCCCAAAGGCTGCACATCAAAATATTTTTGAGCATGATATATGAAACCTTCCGTTTCACTCATATAAAATGAAGCCCCGTAATCGACACAATCGATACGTACGTATTGGTGAAATCTCGGGAAAGCGCAGGCACAAGCCACGCTGTCATAATAACTAAGCGTTTCCTCCAGCAATTTCCAGAGTTTATTTGCATTGTCCTGTATTTGTTGAACAGCATCGGGAGACATTGTTGTGCGGGCTGGTTTTTGAATGCCGAATATTTTTTGGAGAAATTTCAT
>JBBCIG010000005.1:0-189069 GCA_037200685.1 Chitinophagaceae bacterium | reverse complement strand
GATGCAGGGCCAATTTAATTGAGGCCTACTAAGGAGTAAGAAAAATCATGACTGTTCCTGTCGGCATCCCGTTCAAGATTATCTTTCGGGTGAAAATGATAAGGTTTATAGCAATAAAGAAGTTATGTCTCTTTATATTCACCTCGATACAGCAGCTTAAGAAGCTATGGGGAATGTTCTCCTCACTGCTTTTAGAACGACCGGGTTACAAATAAAATTTAGCATGCAAACATGTAACCTAAAATAAAGAACTTCGTATTTCACAATGAGCTACCAGGTCTATGTAATTGAATTATCAAAAAAAGTTTTTACGGAAAATGCAAGATTCCGGGATGCAAACCCACAATTCAATGGTGTGCTGGAATGCCTGTATGTAGGAATGACAAGCAAGCCGATAAAGGAACGCTTCATGCAACATAAAACCGGGTATGTAAATAAAAAAGGACATAAGCTATCTGCCAGTATCGTTTTGAAATACGGATCCTATTTGCGGCCAAGCCTTTATGATCATATCAATTTGAAAGCAATGACAAGACAAGAGGCTTTGCTAATGGAAGAAAAGCTTGCTTTGGATTTGAGAAGAAAAGGATATGCAGTTTGGTTCAACTAATTGTATGTTTTTTTACTGAATTCAGGAAAAAATCAGTGCAGTTTTTTGCGTGTTTAGTTCATCTGCATTATTATATTGACAATACTGCGGTCGTCCGTAGCAAATAAATATCGGGATACCAGCACCCCTAGCAATTCTGGTACGATTTTTTATGATTTAAAGTAATCTTATTTTATTTTTAACTTAAATCATTGATTATGTCAACTGGTAGTAAAATATTGGTCGGTATTCTCGGCGCAGCGGCAGCAGGTGTTATCGTTGGAATGCTGATTGCCCCTGAGAAGGGAAAAGATACCCGCAAAAAAATTAAAAGCCTGGCAAGTGATTGGGCTGATAATCTTGCAGGCCTGTGGGCGAAAAGTAAAAAAGCCACGGAAGATGCTTTTGATGAAGTGGGAGAAACAGACAAAAACCTGGAGAAAGCTCTCAATAAGAGATAAGCCAAAGAAAGTACACGTCGGTCAGTAAGATAAAAATTTAGTACCTATCCCCGTTGGAAAAATAGCGATTTTGAAAATCAATCAAAATGCAAGTACGTTGACATAAAAAAATGTTGCCTGCATAAGCAGGCAACAAGCATTCGAAAGGATTATGGATTATAGTTACTTTCTAAAGGATGAATTTCTTACAATCAATTTTTGAAAACAAGTGCTACTTGGTTTGACTATGCAAATAACCAATAAACGAATTCCATATAATATAGACAACAAATGAAAGAACGTAGAATTCCAATGAATTCTTTACACACTGATTGCAAACTACTTACCAACGAAAAAAGGCCGGTTCTTTGAACCGGCCTTCCGTTCATTATATTCTACTCTTTTATTTAGTCGCGACTTTTAAATCCACTCTCCTGTTCTGTGCCATGCATTCGGGACTGTCATTTTCCGGGCATACAGGAAACTCAGGGCCGTAACCTACAGCTTCTTTCACCTGGTGGACGCCTACGCCCATATTTATTAATTCTCTTGCTACAATTACCGCTCTTTCTTCAGATACTCTTTTATTAACGGCTGAATCACCGGTATTGTCCGTATAACCACCTAACTTAAGTGATGCGTTAGGAAAGTTCTTTAGAATAGCTGCGAGATTTTTTACCTGGGCTTGCGATGCCGCAGTAAGAACTGACCGGCCTGTTTCAAAATATACACGGTCAAGCACTACCCAATTCTTTGTTTTATCAACAGTATCTATCGTCCATGTAGCATCGCTTAACATCGTAAACAATTTTGCTTCGGTACTGTTCTCTCCTACCATTAAGGTTGTTCCATCAGCCAACTTTATTTCTTTATCGCTTCCTACATCATATATAAAGTTACCGATACTGTCTACTGTTCCTTTTTTCTCTACCGTGACGGTGGGCTCTGAACGTTTAATATCTTCATCTGAAGTGGATTTGTTACATCCTTTGCTTGCGAACCACCATATAAGGAATATAGCCAGTGCCAATAAAAGCAACCACAGCAACCAGCTCATATTGCGCCTTGGAGAAGATGTAGTATAATGAGCTTTGGTCTTATCGCTTTTCCTGCTTAAGTTAAGAAGGTCTGCAACACCCGTTAAACCCGATGGAAACATGCTCATCACACTGGATCTTTGTCCATACAGGAATGTAGACAACTCAGGCGCATTCATGTTTTGATCAGATACATGCTTACCGATAACATTTGACATTAATGATCCGGCAATTCCGAACAATGAAGCTGATGATGAATTCTTAATTCCCGCAAAAGAAGAAACAGAACTAATAAGACTGTTTAGTTTATCGCCAAATAAAGACTGGATAAGATTAATCCCTTTATCAAGCATACTGCCTCCATCATTGAAAAATGAAGTAATGCTGCTTCCTTTAGATGCCTTGTAAGCATTTTTAACTGTCGATAGCACGTCATGTGCTTCCTTGTCAGAAGAATTTGCTTTGCTAATGAACCCGCTCACCACTGTTGGTATAATACCAGATAATGCTTTGCTGATCCCGCTTTCGTTTTCATTAAGAAACGAACTCGCTTTAGAGATGAAATCATGGTTGATATAACCCTTCATCTCTTCCTGAATGTTAAATGACATAGTTGAAATTGGTTTTAAGTGATTAAATGTTTGATTTTGTTTTTTTATAATTGTTTGATCCTTCTCAAAATGATTTATTGCTTCACTATTTTAATAGTATTCACCACCCGGTTATCTTCTACCGCCTGTACTATATAACATCCAGTCCGCAACTTGCTTATATCTAATTGTATTGTATTACCTGTTATTATAAAGGAAGAAAGCTCTTGCCCGGCAGCATTTAATAATCGCAATTCCATACCGGTCTCCGCTCCGGTTATAGTCAATCTCTCCCTTGCCGGGTTGGGATAAATCAGTATCGTTTTTGTTCCATTAAAATTCAGGACACGTATTTCAGAATAGCTGAACGTGCCATCGATATCAACCACCTTTAAACGATAAAAATTAGCTCCTGCTAAAGGATTATTGTCTGTAAAATTGTACTGGAGTGTTGTGCTGCTGTTACCAGCCGCCGCAACCGTACCAATGGACATATAATGAATGCCATCAGAACTATGTTCTATCAAAAACGAAGCAGTATTTTGTTCAGAGACCGTCGCCCATTTTAATTGCACCTTACTATTGTTTAAAGGAATCGCCGTAAACTGTAAAAGTGTTACGGGTAATAAAAGCGGTTGATTCAATTTTTGAACATAGATATCCTGCCCGCCAGTTGTATTCCAGCCTGCAAAAACATCCGGGTTGAAATTTGCTCCATTACCAGAGAAAGTACCGGTGCTATAAATATTATAACCCGCATCAAGTGTTAAATAATAAGGCACATCATAGCCCGGCCCGCCAAAATTCTCCGCCCAAATAAAATTTCCGTCTGCATCCAGTTTCGCTAAAAAAATATCCTGGCTGCCTGCTGATGTATGTATAGCTGCACCTCCACTGGGATCGAAATCTGCGGAACTACTAAAATCTCCTGTCACGTACAACTTGCCTGCTGCATCCAATGCAATCGAATTGCCCTCATCATAACCAACACCGCCCATTTGTTTCACCCAAACAAAATCCCCCGTAGCATCATTTAGTTTTACAATAAAAATATCCTGGTTCGCAGGATCACCTGATGAAAGAGTAGTATTGCCGGCGCCAATTGGAAAAACAACATCACCTGCAAAAGTGCCTGTTATATATACATTGCCTGCGTTTATTACAATAGAATACCCTGTATTAATATTATTGCCTGCTTCTGCCACATATTGTTGCCAAACAACAGCGCCGGTATTATCTAATTTTAAAATACTAATGTCTGCATCTGTGGGATATCCAAAAAAAGTAGCAGCATCATAGGAGCCGGTGATATATACATTACCTGCCGCATCTACAGACAAGTCTTGTCCTATTTCATCCAGCGCATTGCCAAATTGTTTCGCCCAAATAAAATTTCCATCCACATCCAATTTGGCTACATACATATCTAAACCACCTGCTGCAGTCAAATTATCTGTGGCGACACCGGGATCAAAATCTACCGTTCCTCCAAAGTATCCTGTTATATATATATTATTTGAACCATCAAGCGCTAATGAATACGCTGTTTTATCATCGATACCTGTGAACTGCTTCGCCCAAATAAAATTTCCGTTAGCATCTAATTTTGATATAAAAATATCAGCATAATAAGCGGGTGATATAGCGCCTGCTGATAAATTATAAGTTGCTGGCCCCGGATCAAAATCAGCTGTTTCAAAAAAGAACCCGGCAGTATATACATTGCCCGCCGCATCAACAACTATTGAATTACCCTGGTCATTGAAAAAAGAACCGCCGCCCATTTGTTTTGTCCATAAGAGATTACCGGCGGAGTTAAATTTTGTAATAAAAATATCTGAACTGCCTTCCGCCGTTAAATCAACTACCCCTGCATTGGGATCAAAATCAACAGTGCCTGAAAATTTACCTGTTGTATATACATTCCCGGCTGCGTCAACTGTTACAGAAAATCCATACTCATCAGATACACCGCCCATTTGCTTCGCCCAAACATAACCTGGCCCCTGCGCCATAGCATTTAACACAGGCAACAACAATACAATAAGAATGGTGTTTTTTGTTTTCATAAAAACGGGTTCAACTTCTGCTTATTCGGTCCTGCGTTCCAGGAATTTTTATTTGCCAATTTTTAAATGCAGACCTGAAATTGTACCCTGGAAAAACGTAAGGGTGTACCTATTAACATAGCATGATTCCCGGCAGGAAAAACCGGGAGTAAGAAAGGATCAAATTTTGTTTTCATTGGTTAGGTTTATTATAAATGGACAGAGGATTAAAGCATAAGATTGGTTTTTCATTTCTATGGTATTTATTTTATTCACACATTTCCATTGCTACATATTTGAAACACTTACGGCGATACTGATAGGCTGTAGTGCTATGTTTTAAAAAAAGTTGCCCGCATATGGGCAACAGGCTTTCGAAAGAATACTGGATAAAATTTTATTTAATGATTAAGTAAATTTTTATTCCAGGATATATTTATTTACGTTAACGATTGAATTCTAAATAAAGAATTGCTTTTTTAATATAATCATGTAAAGGAATAATATGAATGCCGAAAACATATTAGATAATAGTGGAAAACAAATAGAATTATTTCTATTTATTGTCGACGATTGGAATGAACAAGCGGAAATATGATAAACGGGTTGACAGCTTACAAAAATGCCATCAACCCGCTATATTATGGTTTTACGATTTTAATACTCTTAATGATATTATTATCCTGTATTACCTGCAATACATAAAGTGCAGATGGAAGCTGGCTTATATTCAACTTCATCGTATTACCGGAAGAAAAGACATTGGTCAATCGCTGGCCCATGGTATTTATTATTCGTAATTGCATGCCTGCTTCTATCCCCGTCAGCGTTAGTTGGTCTTTTACCGGGTTGGGATAAACGATAATTACGCTGCCTGCATTCCCAACATTCAATAAACGCATTTCAGAATAAACGAACGCCCCATTTATATCCATCATTTTTAACCGGTAATAGTTAGCGCCTGTGGCCGGCCCCTTATGGATAAAGCGATAATGAATAAGAGTACTGCTGTTGCCAGCCGCTTGCACCATTCCTGCAGCATTAAAATGTATTCCGTCTGTACTATGTTCGATTATAAAATACGCACTGTTTTGTTCGCTGCTGGTTGTCCAGCTTAGCAACGCATCACTGTTTTGTTTAACAGCAGTAAAGTTTGTAAGTGTAAGAGGCAGGACGAAGTTCAATATCGTATAGTCTTCCACTTCACCAGTAGCTGTAGTACCTACATAGTCATATATCGTAAGCGCATCGGCAATGCGAAAGCGGGCATGGCCCCACATGCCTTGGGCCGGTGTAATGCTGCTCCAGTTAAGAACAAAACTGCCGTTATTAGTGCCGTTGGGTACAGTGACAGGCGTCGCTGCTTCAGAAGGTTCGAACTGGTTGTTATTATTCCAGTCAATCCAACCTATAAGTGTTGCAGCAGTACCATTAGTATTGGACGCTGTAACAGTCACAGAATAATTGGTCATACCAAGAGAAATGGCCGGAAATAATACTACACCATCCTCATCATCGGTATTGTCAAAGTTATCACCTGTTGCTGAAGCATTGGCTTTGGGTAAGGCTTCTCCATCGGGGGCAACAGCACCTAACTTCAATGTACCAGAAGAAATAAATGCACCGGCAACATAAGGTTGTCCCGTTTGCAAGAGATCATAACTCGCGGGCAGATCGCCAAAATCATACGTGGCTCCGGTGATCAGTACACGGCAGGAGGCTTCTGCATCGCAGCCGCCATTGATGGCACGAAGCGAAACATCTACATAACCATTTGCCCTGTCCTGGTCGGTGATAGTATATAATGCTGTTGGTGATGACAGCGAACCACCTGCCAAAAAGCTGCCACCCGTATTGCTTTTCCATTCTACACTGGCCGCATTGGTGGTGCTATTACTGGAAAAATTAACCGTTGTTGCTGCTATTGTTACTGTACCCGGGCAGGTATTGATAGCGGCTGTTGGTGTAGCACTAATGGTAACACCTGTTGCATCTGTAGCAATAACGGTGCTTCCACTTGCATTATAAATAGTGGGAATGCCTGTTACCTGCGCTGTTACATTTGCCGTAGCGCTGCCCATGTCTATATCTACCTGGAAGGTGCTGGTGCCGGGTGGCAGGGTAAAAAGTGGCAGTGTTTGCGTACCGCTTGTACCATAAATAGCATAGGGCACAGCAGGGTACGCAGGGTCAAGAACGTCTGGCTCTGCAACCAATAAGCCATTGGTAAAGCTGTTTGGTTCACTTGCAAATAGCGCACCTGTTCCTGTAACACCCAGGTTGAGCAATAAATTATTAATTGTTATTCCTGTATTAGGATTAGTAAGCGTAATGGTTGCCATGGTGTAATTGCCTGCACCGCCGCAGGAGCTGGCAGAAGACATGCTTACCGCCGCTGTAACGGGGCTTAGCGCTGCAGTACATGGATTAACTGCGGGAACTGTGATATCATCTGTAGTATTTACTGCACCATTAAAACCATTAAGGCCGCTTACGCTGTTGACCGTAAAATTAGTATTGGGACTATATGTTACCGGTGTAGTGGTAGTAGTTACACCAATGCTGTTATTGTAAGTACCCGCTGCTACCGCAGATGCATCGTACACATAATTGAGTGTTATGCACTGGCCGGCGGGCAGGCTGGGGTTGGTAATACCGGGGCCAAATTTGACAATAAGCCCATCATAAGTGCCTCCATTAAAAGAATTATCAAAAGTACCGGCGCTGGCTAAGCCAGAAGAACCCGTAACGCCTGCTACCACAATATTACCACCGGGGTCTAATGCTACTGTAGCTGCTGCATCAGTTGCTGTTCCTCCATAATATCCTGCATATTGCTGAGTACCGGTACTGATATCTAAATATTGAATAAAAAAATCGCTGGTTCCACCGCCAAAAGAAGACTGGTATACCCCGGATGTTCCAATACCGGTTATAGAAGTTCGATATGCTGCAATAAGATAATTCCCATCTAATTTTAAACCCCTTGCCGAGGAAGTATTAATATTATCCTGCACTGCAGTTGACCAAAGAAGAGCAGTACCCGTGGAGTTGAATTTCACAATAGGGTTTACCCCTGCATTATTTATAGCATAGACATTACCGCTTGCATCCACTTGTATATTATTAATCTGGGGTACTTGCTGACAATATGTTCCCCAATTACGTATGCCGTTACTTATATTGAGTGATATAATAAATCCGTTAGTAATGCCGGTTCCAAAGTTGGGTTGAAAAGAACCAGGGCTTCCTGTAGCGCCTCCTGAAGTTGTATATCCTCCTACATAAACTGATGAACCATTAACCTGCACAGAATATCCATAACTTATTGCAACGGAAATATTACCATTTAAATAAGTTCCCCATAATCTAAAACCCGTAGCGCCATTTAGCTTAATCAAAAATGCACTAAGTTGACCAGCCCCGGTTGTTTGCTGAAATGTACCTGACGAACCTATACCACTAGCCGCATATCCGGCAGCATAAACATTTCCTGAAGCATCTATAGCAACTGAAAAAATCCTGTCGGAGGAAGTCGTTCCTACATAAGTGCCCCATTGCTTTACACCACTGCTGTTAAATTTCATAACAAAACCATCCAAGGAACCCTGGAACGTATTCTGAAAAACAACGCCTGAAGCAATACCGGCAGTAGCATCAGTGAAACCGCATACATAAACATTTCCTGAGGCATCGGTAACTACATTATTAACAATAGTAGTGTTTCCTGACTGATTACCTATAAACATGCTCCAGAGTACAGTTGCTCCGTCTGCACTCATTTTTGTCAGGAATCCATCTTCCGTTCCCGAAAAGCTACCTCCCGTTGTTACCGGAAAACCGGTACTTTTGGTTGACCCCCGCCAGGTATATATTACCAGAGGCATCAATAGCCATGCTATTTATAGCATCATCAGCACTTCCACCAAGATAACTTGCCCACTGCCTTGTTCCTAACTTATTTACAGGAGTAGGAGTGCTGCCACCTGTACTACTACCACTCACAAAAGTAAACCCGGTAGGCCCATATTCAGTAACGGCTACATTAGCTGCGGCAGCAGAGCCGGTATTACATACCTGCACAGTATAGTTTGCCTGTTTGTTACAACCTATGCTGGCTGTTTTGCTTACTTCTAATCTTGGTGCAGCGGCACAACCTGTGCCTGCAAGCACATTACTGAAATTATTTACTGTATTGCCCTCACCACTTACTAATAAACGGGGAGCAATATCTATTGGTATGGGTGGGGTACCATTAGTACCTGTAGTATTTAAATTAACTACAGCATATATATTTTTTACACCAATCAACGAAGCTTGTGTAAAGCTGAATGTACCCGTTGCGCCGGCGGCTATTGTTTGGCCTGCTCTTGTGTCTGTATACAAAAGCCGGGTGGTAATAAGCCTTGGGTCGCCATTATAAAAAACTGTTTGCAAGGTGCCGCTAAAAGCAGCAGCGCCATTGTTGGTTACATTGTAACCAACAGTTCCTGTACCGCAATTAAAAGAAGTTATAGTAACGGATAAATCAAAAACTGGCGTGGGTGGCACAGCAGGGCAGGCTGCATTAAGCATGTTGGTAATAGTAGTTTGTGCGTTGGCAGCCAGCGATGCATAACTTGCTGCGCTGAAGTACATACCCGGCGAGGCTACATTAGTGCCCTGTAAAATAGTACAGGTAGCTGCATCCTGTATGGCCAGTACCATTATGTAAGTGCCTGATGCTTTTATTTGGGTTGCCAGTGTTTTAATAGCGCTTTGTACCTGGTAGCAGGATGCATCCGTCATCAGTATAATAATTTTAGGCACTGTACGTCCGGCTATAGGTGTTTGATTTCTTATGCCATAAGCTTTTTGCAAAGCCTGGTAAGGGTCGGTACCGCCACTAATTGTCCGGGGTTTATTTACATAGCTGATTACATCGCTTTGGAGTGTAGTATAGTTAAGCCCAACAGACGGAAAGCTATATTGGCTAAAAGTATTTGCGTGTGCCCAATTGGATAGCTGGATACGGCTTTGGTCATTGGCATTGCCCAGCGTAAGGCTGGCGCTAAGGTTCCTGATGAATGTGCGGCTTTGCGCATTTTCTGTTGCGTCAACAGAGCCGCTTTGGTCGTTGGCAATAGATATGTCCAGGCCGCCACAGGTTTGTGCGGGGGCATTGGCAGAGATCGCCAACATCAGTAAGAATAGTAAAAGTGTTTTCATCAAGTTTGGGTTTAGGATCGTGTGGTCATGGTGACCGGCTATTTTATCTTAAAGTTTTCTCCCAGTTATTTTTTAATAAACCTCAGGGTACTCACTATTTTTTCTTTGAATACCTGGATGATATAAAGGCCGCTCGCCAATTTTTCTACGGGTATCATCTCTGTCGTACTTCTTGCGGTATATGTCGCTTTTAACCAACCATCGGCTGCGAATACCTGCAAGCGCATACCGGGCTCGATACCCGTAACCGTTATTTTATCTTTTGCAGGGTTAGGATATACAATAATTACACTGCCTGCATTACCAATATTTAATACTCGTATTGCCGAATAAACAAATTCTCCATTTACATCCATTATTTTTAACCGATAATAGTTAGCGCCTGTAGCCGGATCGTTATGGGTAAAATGATAGTCGTGTGGAGAGTTGCTGTTGCCTGCGGCAGCCACCATTCCGATCGGATTAAAATGCATTCCGTCTTTGCTATGTTCTATCTTAAAATAAGCGCTGTTTTGCTCACTGCTGGTCGTCCAGCTTAGCAACGCATGATTGTTTTGTTTAGCAGCAGTAAAATTTGTAAGTGTAAGAGGCAGGACGAAATTCAATATCGTATAGTCTTCCACTTCCCCATTCGCCGTAACGCCTATATAGTCATATATCGTAAGTGCATCGGCGATGCGGAAGCGGGCACGGCCCCACATACCTAAGGTGGGTGTAATGCTTGCCCAGCTAAGAATAAAACTGCCGCCATTGGTACCATTTGGCACAGTAACAGGTGCCGCCGCTTCTGAAGGTTCGAATTGGTTGTTATTATTCCAATCTATCCACCCGATAAGTGTTGCAGCGCCCCCACTGGTATTGGATGCAGTTACAGTTACATTATAAGTGGTCATTCCAAGAGTAATACCTGGGAAAAATAGCACCCCGTCCTCATCATTGGTATTATCAAAATTATCTCCTGTTGCTGAAACGTTTGCTTGTGGCAACGCTTCTCCATCGGGAGCTAATGAACCTAATTTAATTGTACCGGAAGAAATAAGCGCCCCGGCTACATAAGGTTGTCCTGTTTGCAGGAGATCGTAACTGGAAGGAAGATCACCAAAATCATAGGTGGCGCCGGTAATAAGTACCCGACATAAAGCATCGGCATCGCAGCTGCCATTTATTGCACGTAAATCAATATCAACATAGCCATTTGCCCTATCCTGTGCGTTAATAGTATAAACTGCCGTTGGTGATGCTATCGAACCGCCAGTAGTAAAGCTGCCACCACTGCTGCTTGTCCATGAAAAACTGGCTGCATTGGTAGTGGTGTTACTGGAAAAGTTAAGTGTTGTTGCTGCCGTGGTCACAGTTCCTGGGCAGGTATTAATAGTAACTACAGGCCTGGAGCTGATAGTAACGCCATTTGCATCGGTGCCAATATTAGTACTGCCACTGGCATTATAAGTAATGGGAATACCTGTGACCTGTGCTGTTACATTCGCCGTAGCACTACCCATATCTATATCTACCTGGAAGGTGCTGGTACCCGGAGGCAAAGTAAAAAGCGGTATCGTTTGCGTACCGTTTGTTCCATATATCGCATAGCTGACTGCGGGATAAGCAGGGTCAAGTGTATTAGGTTCTGCAATCAATAAACCATTGGTAAATGTATTCGGTTCGCTGGCAAACCGGGCACCCGTTCCGGTTACACCAATCCTGAGCGATAAATTATTAAGTGTAAGACTGGTGTTTGGATTAGTAAGTGTGACCGTTGCGGTAGTGTAATTGCCTGTACCGCCACAGGAGTTGGCAGGTAATATACTCACTGCTGTTGTGATAGGTTGTGGAGTTTGACTACAGCCTGTACTGGCAGGGATAGTTACATTTTCTGTACTATTTACCGCTCCATTATAACCGTTAAGCCCGCTTACACCGTTAGTTGTAAAATTAGTGTTGGGTGAAAAAATAGTACCAGTAGTAGCAGTAGTAACGCCTACACTGTTATCATAATTTCCCGCAGCGGCTGTAATTGCATTGTATATAAAAGTACCAGTGATACATTGCCCGGGGCTAAGAGTTGTTATACCACCTGTAGTCTGGTACGTAATGGATAGCGTAGGTCTTTCGGCCGGAGCTACCCATTCTCTTGTGTATATATCTATAAATAAAGGAGACGATAAAAGGAGCGTAATGGGAGAAGTATTCGCCCAACCTGTTTGACTCACCAATTCCTGGATAACTGATCTCATATCTACAACATAAGTTCCGGGATTATTGGGAGTTGAAGATGCAACAGCACTGGTCACCGGCCCGGCTGCCCTCGTCGTAGGTGACGAAGCCGAGGTAAATATGCTGGAATTTATACTTTTTTCACCCGTGATGCTGATAACAGTAGTTGGACTGTAGCCCGCTAATGTGTATGTTAATGTAGCAGAGACAATGCTGGCTCCCTGTGGTATTGCAGTTACCGGGGGAAAGCGCATCCCAAATACCTGCGATCCCGAGATAGTATGATCTGTAGCATTATAAGAACCTGCTATGCCGTCATTGCCAGAAGTAGCACCATCTCCTCCAGGGTGTATATAAGAAGCGGTTGTTACCGAACCGGGTGGCGTATATCCTGTAGAGAACGTACTGCTTACTAAAGTAAAATTGCTGCTGGCAGGCACATCAGTAACCGCTACATTGGCTGCATCCGCTGTACCTGTATTACATACCTGTACACTGTAAGTTACTTTTTTATCGCAGCTTACAGGGCTTGCTGTTTTACTTACCTCCAGTCTTGGTGCAGGGGTACAACCGGAGCCTGCAAAAGAACTGCTGAAATTATTTACCGTATTGCCTTCACCGCTTACTAATAAACGGGCAGTAATATTTATTGGTATGGGTGGGGTGCCATTCGTACCAGTAGTACTTAAATTAACTATGGCATATATATTTTTTACACCAATTAAAGAAGCCTGTGTAAAGCTGTAACCGGAAGTAGCACCGGCGGCTATTGTTTGGCCTGCTCTTGTGTCTGTATATAAAAGCCTGGTAGTAATAAGCCTTGGGTCCTCATTATAAAAAACTGTTTGCAGGGTGCCACTAAAAGCAGCAGCGCCATTGTTGGTTACATTGTAACCAACAGTTCCTGTACCACAATTAAAAGAAGTTATAGTAACGGATAAATCAAAAACTGGCGTGGGTGGCACAGCAGGGCAGGCTGCATTAAGCATGTTGGTAATAGTAGTTTGTGCGTTGGCAGCCAGCGATGCATAACTTGCTGCGCTGAAGTACATACCCGGCGAGGCTACATTAGTGCCTTGTAAAATAGTACAGGCAGCTGCATCCTGTATGGCCAGTACCATTATATAAGTGCCGGATGCTTTTATTTGGGTTGCCAGTGTTTTAATAGCGCTTTGTACCTGGAAGCAGGAAGCGTCTGTCATCAGTATAATTATCTTGGGCACTGTACGACCGGCTATGGGCGTTTGGCTTCGGATAGAATAAGCTTTTTGCAAAGCCTGGTAAGGGTCGGTGCCCCCATTCATTGTCCGGGGTTTATTTACATAGCTGATTACATCACTTTGGAGTGTAGTATAGTTAAGCCCAACAGACGGAAAGCTATATTGGCTAAATGTATTTGTCTCTGCCCAGTTGGATAGCTGGATACGGCTTTGGTTATTGGTATTGCCCAGTGTAAGGCTGGCGCTAAGGTTCCTGATAAAGATGCGGCTTTGCGCATTTTCTGTTGCGTCAACAGAGCCGCTCTGGTCGTTGGCAATAGATATGTCAAGGCCACCACAGGTTTGTGCAATGGTATTACCAGATATCGTTGCGAATAATAAGAATAGTAAAAGTGTCTTCATTGATTCGGATTTAAAAATTTTACGGGCCGATAACCATCAAACATTACCCTAAAAAAATGTTGTCTTCGCAGGCAACAAGTCCTTCAAAGAATAATGAGTGAAAAGTCGATGGGGCGGGAAGTAATATTTTAAGAGTGGGTACATGGATACGGTATTAATCAATACTAAAATGAAAACTAAACTGCCAATACTTAGAGCATGCAAATAAATACCTTGATTAGTGATTGTCTAATAGAGATCAATCCAAAAAACATAGGATTTTTTCTATTTTATTTTCGAAATAAACCTGGAAAAACATAATAGAAAAGCTTAATAAGTCTAGTGTTAATATTCTAAAAAAGAAACCTGGATTTATCAACTATTCACGAACCGGCAATTGTATGCTTGCGTTCATGCTTTCATTTTAAGCAACTAGGCTTATAATAAAGAAACTGAGCAATAGGACAACGAGGATAATTTTTCTTTTCATAGGATTAGAATTTTATTATAATAAAAAAGGATATCGAAATCAAATAGATAATAAGCGAAAGAGTATAGAATTCTCACTACTTCCTTTTATTCATGCAAAATGACTTCACACTAAAAGACTCTTACTTATTAAATGAGGTTGCCCAAATTCTTATAAATGTTTTTAAATATCATTTCTTCGTTTTTCATTTTCTATTTTATCACTTTACTATTTTTTATTTCCCCGTTATTCTGTATAACCTGTAATAAATAAATTCCTTTGGGCAGTTTACTCATATCCAACTGCATTGTGCTCCCTGTTGAAATAAGAAAAATAAGTGGTTGACCGGCATTGTTGATCAACCGCAGCTGCATCCCTTTTTTTATTCCTGTTATTGTCAGTTTATCTTTTACCGGGTTGGGATATGTGATGATGGAAAGATCATTATCGCCAAAATTCAACACCCGTATTGGTGAGTAAGTAAAACGTCCGTCTATATCTGAAATTTTTAAACGGTAATAATTAGCGCCTGCAACCGGATTGTTATGTATGAAACTATAATGAAGGGTTGTACTACTATTGCCTGTAGCTGGCATTGCACCTATCTGCCCGTAATTTATTCCATTAGCGCTGTGTTCAATTATAAACTGTGAAGTGTTTTGCTCACTGCTGGTCGCCCATGTCAATAAACTACGATTGTTTTGTTGAACGGCGTCGAAATCTGTAAGCGTTACAGGTAATAAACTGCAACTGGGTGCAGGATAAGCGCTGTTAGCCGTTGTTCCTGCAAGCGTATTTTTATAAATATTACTGCCAGAATACCTGCCACCGGGATTGACAAAACTATTATTGGCGGCCACTGTTGCTACAGTATATGGCGCCGCGGCGGGAGGGGTTATATAATATGTCGCATTGCTGCTGTTTGCCATACTGAAATAATTACAACTAATAGTACCGGAAGTACCCCCTAATCGCAGGATAGCGCTTGTTGAAGCAGCGAATGTGGGTTCGAAATAATTATTGGTAAACGAAGAACCCGCTGGTTCCGCATAGATCGTACTTCGTCCTATATTGGATTCGCCGCTGTTAACAGTAACTGTATTATGATCAAAAATAAAATTACTTGTTCCGGGATTAATGCCGATCGCATAACGTGCTACATTGCCATGTGCAAAATAACCCCCGGAAGTTATAGGGCTTATATACGTTTTTCCATTAAAGACATTGTTGCTTACCGTTACATTTGAGTAAGTATTGGCGGTTTTATAATAAGTAGTCAATCCTTCATCACCATTGCATGTAATCGTATTGTAACTGATATTGATATTGGAGATAGTATTCAAAGAATTGCTGCCGATGAAGATGGCCGCTGCTTCAAATGGACCGCCCGCGGCATCATTGGTTACGTCGGTACCAATAATGGTAAAGCCTTTGCCTGTCGCACCACCGATCGTTACCCCACTGTACGAACCCGCATCCGCCTGTATCATGATGGGAGCAATATAATAACCGGGAATTGTGTATTGAATAGTCGTAACAGCTTTACCACCCGTAGACTGAAGTGTTAACGCTTTTTCTATTGTTACTAACTCCGTATAAGTGCCGGGATAAACAGTTACCGTTTGACCACTCGTTGCAGCAGTAACTGCCGCCTGGATAGTAGTATAACAAGGCGTATTCCCGCCACATACACCCGCCCCATCAACATATCGCTGTGCGAAAACAGGAACATGGACAACAAAAAAGCAGAAGAGAAGATATAGTAGTTTCATAGTTTGGGGATTTACGTAAGGATGATTGATTTTATTTCATTCTTTATTCAACTTGTATTGCTAATAAAGGCGGTATATATTTTTTATCATCATTCATTACACTAAAAAGCATTGCCTGCAAAAGCAGGCAACAGGCATTCGAAAGAATAATGGATTAAGTATTTAAACAATCAGACCTGCTTAGGAAAAATTCTATTATATTCTGATCCTTAAAGGAAATAATAAGCAGATCGATATCCTATAGATGAAAATTTAAAAAGAGTAGAATGCTTACGATTTTATTATAGATACTCTATGACTCCTTGCAATGAGCATCTGAAAGGCTAAATCACCACCTTTATTGATTTCATTTTCCCGTTTGCAGCATTCCGGACCTTTATAAAGTAAAGCCCTTTTGCAAGATTGCTAAAATCCATAGGGAAAGAATTAGTTCCCGTAAAAACCATTTTATCCATCTTATTAATTAACTGGCCAATGCTATTGAAAATGCTTATTTCAACAGGGGCATTATTACGACTTACGATCCAAAGCAGCGGATGTGCACCTGGCTGGTCCCAAACCTGGACAGCGAAGTCATCCTTTAAAAGCGTTTCATCTAAAACAACATCTACTGTCTTTGTATCCTGCACCACACAAGAGCCGTTATTATAAGTATAGGTAATAGTATGAGTGCCCACGCCGGCAACTTTCGGATAGAAATAGCCATTGATTACTCCATTCCCACTGAATACGCCACCGGCAGGAGTCGCGGTTAATTGAACACCCGGGGCATTATGACTATAGACAGCTTGTAATCCCGAAATAACTATCGCCGGCCCCGCAGCAACATGAGCGGTAACAGCTTTGCGGTTACCGTTGCTGCAGGCTTCAGAAGTAACTTCTACTTCCCAATTATAAAAGAAAGGAAATGATACATCCCCGGATGATGAGCCAACTATATTGCCAACACTTTTTAAATCGAATGGAAAGCCGATATTTGAATTGGTGGTGGTACTTGTATGCAATGTAGCTATGGGACTGACCGGAGATAAACCCAACTGGTAATTTAACCCTGAAGGAATAAAAAAATCCAATGTTATATCCTGCACGCCTATAACAAGTGCTATTGTTTTTTCCAGTAATACATGGCCATACTGATCTCTTAATTGTATAATTCGTGAGCCATTCGACGCCGCATCCACCCTTACCTTTTTAAGTTTGAAAGGAAGAAATGCATTAAAGATGAGGTACTCACCCCGTGAACCTAAATAGTTTCCATCACCACTGAATGATGCAGACACAGGGCCAAGATTACCGGTAGCGCCACTGGCTGCCGGTGCCTGGTCGACCACATAAAACGTAGTAGTATTAAGCAGGTTACCGGTTTGAAAATTGTTACCAATAAAAACGAGGTTGCCATCCACCAGCGCATCATACCAGTAAGCATTTCCGCTGGCATAAAGGTCAGCCCGTTCGCCGGCACAGACATTATCATCCGTTGTAACAGCAGGAACGGAATTTGGACTTGCTGCAATCACATCTAGCGTATCGCTGGTAGTGGCGCCGCATGATGTTGTAGCTTCTACCCAATAACGTCCGGGTGCATTGATATTTATTTTTTGTGTAGTTGCGCCGTTATTCCAGAGGTAACTGTTTGCACCGCTTGCCTCCAGTTGCAATGTACCTCCCTGGCAAATGCTATTACCTTTTTTACTAAAAATATAGGAATAGGGACGACTATTGGTTGTTCGCTGTTTTGTCAATACCGTCTCAGCAGCCAGCCAGTTATTACTCTTATCAATTTCTATAAAATGATTATCCGCATCTATTTGCACCATTGCATAATAAGTTCCATTGCAGGCTTCATAAGGAATTTTCACAAAGCTTTCATCAAGGAACCGGTGATAATAATCTAAATAGCCAACACTGATACCCTGCTTCACCTGGCCACAGTCACCACCATAGTCGCCATTAAAACCAAAATTTGGAAAATCTGTATTATTCAAAATAGTACCGCTGGCATCACGGCAATCTCCCGGGAAGTTATTGCAATCGGCAAGATCATAAAGGCAAAAACTTGCCTTTATACCACTATTTACAACAGGCCATTGAAGAGTATCTGTAATGGATGCATCTTTTAAACGCAATGTATATAACCCCCAGCCTTCAATATGTATGTGCCCATGAGAAGGATGGTATTGCATCCAGCCTGCATCCCGGTCTGTAAATTGTAATGTGTTACCTGCTTTTTCATAAATTCTTTGTTTGATCAACCGTTTGGGATAAGAACCATCAGGGCAAAGGAAATCGGGAGCAGGAAAAAAATTATATAATGTATCCCCGCCGCAGATATAATTATCTGTTGAATGACATTCCATAGGCCCCCAACCGATATTGGGTGTGGATACATCTATACGCAACATACCTTTATCCGGCGTAGCATCAGATTGAGAAAATTCCGACCAGCCATTCGCGGCATTTAATGTGCCTTTACCGGCAATTATATCGGGCAATAGGGTACAATTAACCTGGCCTGTTACAGGACACGAACAACCTGCCGGATTAGTAGTGCTGCATTGAGCATTTCCATTAGTGAAATAAAAAAACGCTGCGATCAGCGCTGGCAATAATTTGATTTTAAAAGAGATTTTCATAAAATGGTTATTGGGGAAATATGATATAATAATGCGCAGTAAAAGAACAATAAGAATAGTGGATAGCTATTAGATGATTATCCAAAAAGAATAGACTTTTTTCTATTTATATTTATGTAACATCTTGTTCAAGAGTTCAGGTTATAATATCGGGAAAGGAATTTTTATAAAAAAGAAGCTGCCCCAAAATTTCACTTTGGAACAGCTTCTCTTAACTTTTTTAACCGGTTATTGCTTCAATACTTTTATATTTTTTATAAGCTCTCCTTTCGCACTCACCTGTAATACATATAAACCAGATGAAAATTTACTTATATCCAACTGCATAGTATTACCTGTTGTCCTCACTTGCATCAGTTGCTGCCCATTACTATTTATCAATCGCAGGTCCATCCCAGCTTCCGCCCCGGTTATGGTTAGTATATCGACTATAGGATTAGGAAACACAGCGATCACTTTTACACCATCACCAAAATTCAGTAGTCGTATTGGTGAGTAAGTAAATTTGTCATCGATATCCGTCATCTTTAAGCGGTAATAATTTGCCCCGGCAGCAGGATTGTTATCTGTAAAATTATAATGGAGAGTTACGCTACTGTTACCTGCCGCGGCTATTATACCTATGGACAAATAATTATTGCCATTCGTACTTCTTTCCAGTATAAAGTTTTGGGTGTTTTCTTCACTGGAAGTTGTCCAGCTTAGTACACTGCGGCTGGATTGTTTAGCAGCAGTAAAACTTGTAAGTGATAATGGAAGTGAAATCGCATTATCATAACTAACATAAAAATCTTCTATTTCACCATTGCCGATTGATACAGTACCATTCATCGCTTTTGTAAATCCTGCATTCACCGCCGAAGCTGCTACACGAATAGTTCCATTGGTAAATGTGCCCGCAGGAATGCTGACGCTAAAAGGTGTTGCATTTACCGGCCCGTTATGACTTGTCACACCGGATTGAAAAATATCAGCCGGGTCTGTAAAATCCCCGTCACCGTTTGCATCATACCACACAGCCCAATATACGGGCTTCGAAGAACCACTGCCGTTTACTTTCACATTAAAATTATAAGTAAACCCATGAACGAGAAGAAATGGATTTGCCTGCGATCCACTGCCGGCAGCGCCGCTGATAGAAAACCCATCAGCAGGATCGGTGGTTTTTGTAGCATCCTCTGTTGTAGCAGAAATTACTCCCAACCAGGCGGCATTCGTACGAAGTACAGTAGCACGGGCGACCGGCCATGTGCCTGGTAAATTACCATAATCTCTTTGCGGCAGCATTTCATCCGCAACACAACCATTAGGAGCTGTATAACTATATTTTACCGTATCAACATCTGTAATGCTGAGAATATTTCCACCGGCTATAAATGCGTTGCTGCTGCTGACACTGAATGTGCCTCCTGATGGGTTTCCGCTAAGGGGCACGGATAATCCCTGGTAAGCATTAATCGATGTACTATTTGTAACAGGCCGGCCAATTGGTAATATCTTGGAGGAGGATGCTGTTCCCGAACATACACCATTTGCAGTCATCGTCAGGTTTACACTGCCGGCAATACTATCTGCTACACTTGGCTTATAAGTAGCTGCTGTAAGTGAATTGGCATTGGTAAAAGTGCCGGTACCGCTTGATCTCCATAATACGCTACTATAATTAACTGCACTTGCACCCAACGTAACATTGATATTACTTAGCGTTGATGCACTACAGCCGGATACCGGGATGCCTATATCACCTATAGGAGCGCCACCAGTATTAATATTTACATTGCCCTTGGAGGCGTTTACGGTATAGGCATTACATCCCTCGAACCAGACCTTTCCGGGAAAGCTGGCCAAAACGTTATGAGCACCCGGCGAAAAGGTCCAGGTGAGCCTTGTTAGGTTACAAGCATCGAAAGGTGTTGAGGCGACCAACACTCCATCGATATACCAATTGACACGGGCACTAGGTACCCGTGTGCCCAGACATACACTTAAATTCGCTAACTGGGAGTAAATGGTGACGGGCACACCCGGGCATATAGGATTGGCGGAGAAAGTGACGCTGTTCGTCGGCCAGGCATGATAATCCAGGCACTGCGCCCGTGCAATGTTTGACGATCCAACGATCATTGCGCAATAGAGCACTGCTATTTTTGCGAAACCAGAGCGACCCCTTACAATATGGGTACAAATTGTATTCATAGTTTATTTTTTTAAAAGTCCAGGTAGCTATTTAAATAAATGTCCTTTTCTATAAGACTTATTTAAGCAGAAGTGGTGGCCTCGCATACTCATAATATTTTCAAAATCAAATAGTTGGAAATAGGCAATAACCTTCTATTCAGATAAATTGCTTTTTTAAAAGACAAATTCTCTGTGAGAAAATATCAAGAGTTTAAAAGATAATGGATGATAGGATAAAAGGATAAGTGTAACCTGACACTAAGTAATGGTCAATAAAAGGATAGGACTTTTAAGAACTGTAAAAAAAACAATAAGATGATGAGTTATTTTATAAATCGCTATCCAAAAAGAGTAGATATCTTTCTATTTTTTGAATGTTGCTTTCATTTTGAACAGCTTTAGAAAATACTTACTGATATAAATCAAAAGTTTTGAATAGTATAATTATTTTTTATGCAGTAGTAAGAATTACATTGGCTCAAAAAGATTCACATTAAATCTAGCGCGGATGTATGTATATTTTTTTACTTTTTACGGCAGACTAAGCTTACTCCTTTACTATTTTAATCGTATGTACCACCTCTCCTTTCCGCACTACCTGCAATACATATGTCGAAGAGGGTAACTTCTCTATATCTACCTGCATCGTGTTCCCGGTTGACGACATATTTATCAATAGCTGGCCCCATGCATTTACCAATCTTAATTGCATGCCCGCTTCTATACCCGTTATTACCAACCGGTTTGTCGCAGGATTAGGATAAGCGACGATCACACTAACTGCATTATTAAAATTCAGTATCCGCACCGGCGAATAAGTAAACCGCCCATCTATATCTATCATTTTTAACCGATAATAATTAACAGCCCGGGCGGGATTGTTATGCACAAGACTATAATTTAATAGGGTATTACTGTTGCCGGCTGCTAATACTACACCTATCACCGAGTAATGTATTCCGTCAACACTATGTTCAGCCATAAAGCCGGCCGTGTTAGATTCACTAACAGTCACCCATTTTAGCAAACTGGTATTGACGCCTTGCTTCACCGCATCAAAGCTTACTAATGTAAGAGGCAATGGAAATGAAATACTCCCTATGCCAATCGCTGTAATACCAGCGATCATCGTACCCGCAAGTATATTATTTTCATTATTTCCACTCGCCGTCGCGGTTCCGCTAAGATCGATCCATGTACTACCATTCCAGCCGACAAGTCTCAAGTTCGCAGTAGCAGCAAAGGCTGTCATATTGGGTATTGATACCGTAATCGTAAGACCTGCTCCCGTTCCACTCACAGGGACCCAATCCCATTGCCCCACCGGACTAACAGAAATAATAGGGCCGGTAACAGAAGTAATAGGATGAAAAACATTGCCATTAGAAGGGTCGCCGGTGCTTGAAGGATTGCCTGCTATCCACGCTACATCATATTCATCCGTTGCTGATGAAGGCGCACTTATTTGCAGCGACCTTGCATCCGTACCGGAACCTACCGGGTATATAAAAGAAGTATTACCGGTTTTACCAACATAACCATTCACATGCTGTGCATCAGCGCCGGCAGTTGTTAATATATTATTTACAGAACCAGTATAAAAAGCGCCTGCATTAAATCGCATCGCACCTGCGGATGTATTACTGCGTACTGTTGTAGTAATACCATTAAGATAGTTCGCCTGCCCCGCTACATTAATACCCATTGTATTTAAAATATTCAACTGGCTGGCGCTGCCGTTATTGAAATTGAGGATACCAAATGTCGGCGCTGTATTGCCGGTTATTTGTTGCGCACCGGCGCTACCACCCGGCCCGTAAAAATCATCCCGGCCTCCTGTCGCATCAAAATGTCCCATCACATCCAGCGTACCTACTCCACTCCCATTGTTGGTTGGCCCGTAATGTTCAAAGACGCCGCCCAATGTGGAAAGATAACCTACACCGCTCACAGGATAAGTCACCACACGGGTAGTAAGGCCATAATCTGATATCGTTCCGCCTGTATTATATACATCGCTTAGCAGGTTATCCTGCGCCGTGCATATAATAGTTACCAGCAATGCGATGGAAGTAAGTATTTTTTTCATAGTATTGAATTAAACAATCCTGGTTACTTTATTTTTTGTTACGAGCTGCTATGCATATGGCATCGTCTGTTGTTAAGCGAAGCGAAATCCCGATGTATATCGGGACAGCGCACCCGATAGCTATCGGGCCTTCATCGTTCCGCTCTTTGTGCATCGTACAGGTTATCAATTTCGAAAATGTTTTATTGAAGTTTCTCCACGCTTGCCGCCGTATTTGCAGAACCTGCTCCACCATTAAAGCCGCCAGATGCAGAACAGCTATTTATAAAATGTATGGTGCCCGATGCCGCCAATGTAAGAATAGCCGAGCCTGAATTGGATGCAGGAACAGAAATAAATGGGCCAGTTATTTCTGAAGCAGCAAGTTTCTGGTAAGCGCTTCCACTAACAAACAGCGTAGATAATAGAGAAGCTCCCTGGCCGGCACCCGTTATAAAATCACCCGAGTTAGTGAGTGTAACCCTATACGTACCGGCAGGCAGGGTAATATTATTAGCTCCAATAGTGCTTCCGGTAATAGTATTGAAACTGGTACCCTGGATACTAAGTTGAGTAGAACCACCGCTACCACTTATTGAGTAGCTATTCATATATACTCTTAAAGAAGTAATACCTGAAGATGCTACAGCGGAAGAATTGATCAGCGCTACTTCCCAGGTAGTGCCGGTAGCGC
Organism: Chitinophagaceae bacterium; assembly: GCA_037200685.1. GTDB lineage: Bacteria > Bacteroidota > Bacteroidia > Chitinophagales > Chitinophagaceae > JAJKIP01. The sequence continues at coordinate 165,528 of JBBCIG010000005.1, read as the reverse complement.
TTAATACGCCTGTGCTGATGATAATAGCGATGTAACCAGACGGCAATGAAATGCTGGCGACAGCAGCGCCGGTTTGGTTGTCGAGTTTTTCAGTACCGTTCGCCGCTACAGTAAGGGCAGAAGATGTACTGGTATTCTTTATATAGTACATCCTGCCTTTGATGGTAGTGGCGGGGCTTACTGCGGTATTGTATGCAGGCAATGTAATAGTACCATTGGAGGCGCCATTCCAGGCGAGGTAATAATCCGCCGCAGTCATGGAATAAGTGATAGCGGTAATATTACTGTAAGTACCGGCGAAGGATCCATTCACGGTTAGCTTACTGCCCGGCTGAGTGGTACCAATACCTGTGTTACCATTTTGGGCAAACACATGCGCAGTTAAAAAACAGGCGATGGAAATTAAGAGCATTAATTGTTTTTTCATAGGGATGTGATTTTAAAAAATAATCGATAGCTTGTTTATTTCAATTTAGAATTATGAATTGTTGTTTCGGACTGTGTAAAATTGAAAGTGGTAATAGTAGTATTCGTAATAGCGGAATTGATAACATTACCCTGCGCCAATACGATTGTGCCCGCACTGTTGCCGTCAATACAAAGAAGAACGCTGAAGATTGAAGAATTGGGTTTCATAATTTCGCGATACGGATGTATTGTATCCGGTACATAATAAGAAGCTGCTATAATCACAACAGCCTTTATCATGTATCCTTCAATAATCAACGCAAGAAACTATGAATAACTCAGAAGTACTTTAGATTATCTTCTAAATAGAAATAGATTTTTTTGGATTTTCATAGTTCTCCCTTTATCGTTTGACAGGAAAAGCCCGCAAATGAGAGCATTCACAGGCTTTGTTTTTCCATAGATTTGGATCTTATAAATTCTTCTGTATAATAAATTTCTTTGTTATAGCAGCCCCATTCTCCCGCATGATGCGGATAAAATAAGTGCCGTTGCTGTATTTTGATACATCTATTGGTGTAATACTTCCCCCGGCGGGTATATATAATTTCCGGCTGTCCAGCGACTGCCCGAGTACATCCGTAAATGTTACCTGCACGGGTTGTTGCCTGTCGGTAATTACCTGTAATTGCAGGGTAGTGTTAACTGGGTTCGGCATCACCGTCACATACATATCGCCCGGCTTTAATTGCGCCGTTACGATTTTCGAATACATGCTGCGGCCGTCTATATCTATCTGCCGGATACGATAATAATATATAACACCAGGCGTAACATTATTATCATTTACCGAGTAACGGGAAATAGATGAAGTGGTACCGTTACCTGCTGCACTGGCGATACTATTAAAAGTCCTTCCGTCAACGCTTCGTTGTACCTCGAAACCAGCATTATTAATTTCAGTAAGCGTACTCCAGTTTACTTTAATATAAATACCATTCATCGGTACCGCCTGCACATCAAGTCCCGTAACAGGAAGAACGGAATTTGAATTCACATTCCAGATACCACCAAAAGTGGAGAAGCTGTTGATCCCAACGAAATCAATATAATCAACGCCGTTTAATTGTCCCACAGGCAATACACCATCCGCCCATTCCTGGCCGCCGGCACTGATGCCCGAAGGAGTAAGACCGGTCACCACATCGTTTACAGTTTTACCCGATGCTTTGAACCATTTAAATAGATGCGGATCGGTAATACCATTCGCGGTTTTGATGGCTTCCATATTATTCGTCTCTACTGATTCCGCATCTGATTTTTCATCCGGCGAATAGAACATCCTTACCGTGAAATTTGGCATCGGGTTACTCATTGCATCATAGCAACTGGCGCAATCCAACTGCAGCATTCTTCTCATCAGGCGGGAAGCTTTGACCGAATTTCCTTTACCGATAGCAGCAAATGCAGAGTTCACGTCCACTGTAGCGTTGATAAGGCTGCGGTCTATTAAACCTGAAGGGTCATAAACAGCTGCGATGAATTTGGTATTATCTACCGGGTCCCTGAAATATATCCATCCGTTTACATAACATTTATTTGCCGAAGCCGCTACATCAACACCATACGCAGTTAACAATGGTGCAGAAGATACACAGGCATCATTTGTTGCGAACGTATAATAATCTCCGCTGTTGAAATCATACGTTGTTTCCCAATCAGTGCCATTCAATGCCATCGGTACTTCGGTATAGTCGCTTACAAAATTGTTTGTAGGGCTTACTAACAGGTAGACTATGTTATCCAGTTCCAATGGAAGTTTTACAGTAAGTGCGCTGCTGTTTGCAGGCACTTGTACTGTTACTGTGCTTACAGCATTTGTTTCCTGCACTCGCCAGGTACGGGCAATGCGTTGCCTGTTTGTTGGAGCACCGGTTGCTGTCCATACTGTTCTGTTAGCATTATTATCACCGGTCAACAGCGCTGTATTATTATTCATGCTGTTGGTATTGGTGGCATTGCTTGTTGCAATACTTGCCTGGTTGCCCAATGTTACCAATGCTTCCGCAGTGTTTACACTCTTCGATTCTTTCTGATGCAATCCACTGCAATCATCACGGCCGATGCCGGTGATGTTATTATTATATCCTGTATTAGTGGCGATACTCCACAATACATTAGCCGAAGCGTCCAAATAATTATGCGGCAACGTGATGCCGTATTTGATGGCGAAATAACTTGCCACTTCCTGCCGTTCAGTTAAACTTAACTGGCGGTTATAAATAGCTACTTCCGCTATCTGCCCGTTAAAGAACTGGCTATTAGCAGCAGCAAATCTTCTTGAGCCGATATTTAACTGGTTAAATGTATTGAAGACAGACAGCGTACCACTCACAACCGATGTACCATTCAATAACAGATTGGCGGCACCTGCACCAGTGCGGTTAGCATTTGCAATCTGCACAATGCCATTAGATGTAGCAGCATTTGTAATAGAAGCAAATCCTGCGCCTGCTCCGTATTCTACCTTGTTAGCAGTATATCTTGATTCTGTTGTGTTGTTTGTATTGGCAACAGTACCTAATCCAACAACATTCTGGGTACCGGCTACTGCATTCGGCAATACCACTGCAAAAATATCTTCACCACTTGCAGCAGCGCTATGGCTCACGGCAGCATTTGCCAACACATCATTTGTTCCATCAAAACTTAAATTGGGATTAAAGTTTATCAGGTTGCTTGCTGAATTATAAACCGGTTGTGAAGTTGTTGTTGCCTGTGTTACATCTTTTGCAGATGCGCTTTGGTCTGCCCAAAGGCTTACACCTGTTCCAGTAGTTACAGCTTTATCTGCCCTGTACCACATATTCAAGTTCGTTAACACACCACCGGGCCCCTGGTTGGTTAAATCTATTACCAGTGTAAAGTATTGTACGCTGGTAAAATCAACCCCGCTGAATGTTACCGTTTGTGTGGTTGCATCATAAGCAGCTGCATCAATAATTGTAGTTCCGCCATTGCTGAAATCATTATCATCATCTATCAATAATTTCAAATCACTTTGCCCGGTACTGTTAGGCACCTGGCCTGCCAGGAAGAACTGCATTTGCAAATCACTTACGTTTCCTGTTTTCTGCACTTTCCATTCTCTTTGCAGGCGGGTTATTTTGCTGCAACCACTTGCATTAAGTGATGCAGGGTATTCTGTTTGTTTTGTACCAACTGCAGCATCATCTCCCCATACAAGGAAACTAAGGTCACTGGTAAATGTATTTGTATTAGCCTGGTTGGTAGCGGCAATACCTGTTAATCCGATTGCTACCATGTTACCAAAGTTTGCTGTATTCACACTGCGGCTTTGGCGTTGGTATTGCGCTGTTTTATCATCACGCCCAATACCGGTTATATTATTTTTATATGCAGCATTGGCGGTAGCATCCCAGTATTTAGTACCTGTAGCGCCGTTCCAATCTGTAGCTACATAATCATTCGGCGTGGTTTGGTCAATGGTATAACCATATTTTGTAGCGAGGTAAGAAGTTATTCTTTGTCTCTCTGCAGTAGTAACAGCCCTGTTATAAACAACTGCTTCTACTAAAGAACCATTCCATGTTTCTGTACCTGCAGGAACCCTGCTTCCGATAACTGCGCCGGTTGCGCCTGTGTTCCATGATTTATTGGTTGGACCTGACAGCAGTTTCATTTTACTGTATAAGTTAGCGGCGCCGGCTGTGCCTGCCCATGTTCCAAACATTTCTTCCGGCGTATTGGCAACTGCTAAACCGGCGGAAGTAACGTCATCACTGTATCCTCCTAAAAAGCCTGTGGTACCTAAATTCATTAAAGAGGTATGCTGGCTGGTAGCTGCTGTACCCCATCCCATCATATAATGAGTACCTGTTACAATACCCGGTGTGCCTACACCTATCAACGTTCTGGCAACAGTACCCGCAGGCATTTTTGTAATGTCAAGCGTCATATTATCATTGGTGCCATCAAAAACAAAACCCGGGTTATAATTGGTAACAGCAGCAGTAAGTACCGGCTGGTTAGCCGCTGTCGCCTGCGTTGCATCATTATCATTACCACTGTAATCATACCATGTGTCGGCAGCAGATACATTATCATCTGCCCGCAACCAAAGCTGCACACCAGTATTTACATAACCGGGTCCCAGCAATAATTTTGCAAAAGTGAAATAAGCTCCATCAGGAATTTGGTCGGTAGTTATACCTGTATTACCAAATGCGTCCAGTTGATAAGCAGCATCCGTTGCATCAAAAATGGCATCGGTACTTACCAGCATATATATTTTATCTGAACCGCCGGTTAGCTTAAATGTTACGGCTGCATCCGCCCAATTTGTTTTATCTACTTTCCATATCCTGGACATGCGGGCAGTAAAATCAGTGCTGCCGGATATATTTACATTGTATTGTGCAGATAATCCATTATCGGCAAATACAAAATAAGAATCGTTGTTTGCAATGCTGTTGGTATTTGCTGTATTACTTGTTTGTACCGCATCGCCTATCGCCATTGCCACAATACCTGTATCTACACTTAAACTTTGTTTTTGATACAGGTTAGTGCAATCATCACGACCGATACCGGTAATGCGTTTGTTGTATCCTGTATTATCCGATGCTTTCCACATCATCGTTGTTCCATTGCTGGCGATATAATCGGTAGCAATAGTTTGGTCAAGTGTAATACCATATTTTAAACCGAGATAAGAACTTACTCTTTGAAATTCGGGGTCGGTAAGATTCCTGTTATAAACAATTACTTCGCCTATATTTCCATTCCAGTAATTTGTACTACCTACATACTTGCCTATTTGCGAACCCTGTGCAGATAATGTAGTAGCCCAGTTGCGGTTGCCTGATGCATTTGCCGTAAGGCTGTTTACATACAAAGAAGCCAATGTATTGCCGCCACCTACATAGCGACCGGAAATGATAGTTGATTTATTTGCTAAAAATGAATTAGCCGTTCCAATTATATTATTAGCAGGACCGCTTGCTTCAAAAACCCCAACCTGTGCCAGGGACAAGAGACCGCTGGCTTGGTTGGCTGTAGCGGTTCCATAAGTAAATACCGTTTGATAGGCAATAGCAGATAAAGGATTACCCACACCAATAATTGTTCTTGCTGCATTACCTGCAGGGAACTTACCGGTGATGGCTGCCTGCGGTATTTGTAAATAATCCGCAACACCATCAAATTTTAATGCTGTATTATAATTTAACCCGCCATCTACTGCTAAAGGCTGGTTTGCAACAGTAGTTTGTGTGGCATTGATTTGGTTACCGCTAAAGTCAACCCAGCTATCTGCTGCGGCTGCATAATCTGAACGCAGCCATGCAACGATACCTGCATTTACACAAGCCGGTCCAACTATTTTGGTGGCAATGGTGAAATAAGCGCCATCAGGAATATTAGAAGAATTTAATGTTGTTGAATAAGTAGCGGGTGTTATTGCAAACTCCAATGTACCTGCACCAAATGTCGGGTCAGTTGTATTTACCAATAAATAGCGGTCGCCGCCCGGTAATACTTTTACCGTAATATCCTGGTCGTTCCAGTTTGTCCTGTCCACTTTCCATACACGGGGCATACGGAATGTAGCATTTGCCGTGCTGCTTACCGGTACAGTATAGGTTGTTGCCAGGTTATTATCAGCCCAGGTAAAGAAAGACATTTCATCCAGTGATGAAGCGTTTGCCTGATTGGTAGCCGCTACCGAAGCACCTGCCGCTATTGTTATTAATGTATCGTTGGATGACCTTGATTGTTTTTGGTATAAATCTGTTTTATCATCACGGCCGATACCGGCAATATTATTTTTATAAATACCATTTTTTGCAACGGTCCACATTTTGGTTGTACCATCTGTAGCAATATAATCAGTACCGCCGCTGTTAAGCGTAATACCATATTTTAATGCGAGATAAGAATTTACCTGCTGCAATTCAGGAGCAGTTAATGTTCTGTTGTAAACTATTTCTTCATTAATGTGACCATCAAAAGGCATATCCCCCGAGGCGCCACGGTTACCTACCCGGAGCCCGAGTGAAAGGAAATTATATGCCCCGGTTCCTGTACCATCAGGAGCGCCGTTCCTGTAAAGGCTGAACAGGTTGGCTGCCCCTCTTGTTGTTGCATTCAGGAATGGTATGTTTGCTGTTGGATAGGTAGTTGTGCTGACGAATGCACCTGTATTTGTAGCAGTAATGGCATATTGATTCGTATTGGCAAAGAAGCTTGAAAAAGTATTGGTAGCAATTCCCTGTTGTGAAAGCATTGCATCGTTGCCACCTACAGAATTTCTCATCTGCACGGTTACTACTGTAAATTGATTGGTACCGCTGATGCCTGCATTGGAAACAATATCCATGTAATCAGCAGAACCATCAAAATCAAAAGCAGGATTAAAATTCACTGAAGGCGCTGTAAATACAGGCTGGCTGGCTGCTGTAGCCTGCAAGGCATCATTATCATTGCCGCTGTAATCACCCCAATGGTCAACTGTAGAAACATTATCATCTGCACGCAACCAAAGTGTGATGCCGGAATTAACATAGCCCGGCCCTTTTAATTGTTTACCGAAAGTAAAGAAAGCGCCATCGGGCAATAAGTCACTGTTGATAGTGATAGTGCTGTCTGTATTCATTGCCAGTTCCTGGTCAATGGTTGCAAATGTGCCATCGGTATTGCTGATAAGCAAATAGGTATTAGTAACCCCAGCGAATAATTTAATGGTGATGTTGCCGCTTGCCCAATTGGTTTTATCGGCTTTCCATACACGGGGCATACGCAGTGTAACATTATTAGCCGTTACGGGAGTAGTATAAGTAACAGCACCTGCATTATCGCCCCATGTTAAAAATGATTTATTATTATCTACACTGTCTGTATTGGCATCATTGCTTACAGCCAGTGTTGTTCCATTTGCAACGGCAATTAAATTACCGCTGCCTGCCGTATTAATGCTGCGGCTTTGTTTCTGGTGTAATGAACCGATGTCATCTCTGCCGATACCGGCGATATTATTTTTATAAACGCCATTGTCCGATGCTTTCCACATGGTGGTTGTTCCATCGCTGGCGAGATAATCGTAAGCAGATGTTTGGTCTAATGTGATACCATAGCGTATGGCTAAATAAGTATTTACCTGTTGCCGCTCTGTTGCACTTAATTTACGGTTGTATTCAATTACTTCCGGCAGTAAACCGTTGAACGCAGAGTTATGACCTGCGCCAATGTAATTAAGGGTTAATGCCTGTGCAAAGCTGGTAGCATAAGCCGCCGTTGAATATGTTTTTGCATCCAGCGAAGCTGTCCATAAATTGGCAGCGCTGCTTACATTTAATATAGCGGGCAGGGAAAGGTCTTTTGGAGCATAGGAGAATTGACGGCGGGCATTGGTACCAAAATGCAGGTACATATTATTATCTGTATAGCGATAAACCACTCCTGTAGCGCCGCTGCTGCCGCCTAATTGCCATGGGAAGGAAACAACATTATTTATACCCGATGATTGCGTAGAAAAAATTTCGCCTGCGGTAAAGGATTGTGTGAACTGTGGATATGTAAAATAATTAGTAGCAAACTGCACGGCAGGATTATAATTGATAGAAGAACTTATCCATGGAGTTGCATTGGTACCTGATAGAGTCCATATCCTTTGTGAAGGACCCTGGTCTTCCCAAGTGGTTATATTTGTTCCCGTAAGGTTTGCCCCTTCATCTGCTTTTACCCAAACACTTAAGCCCGGCGCTACACCACCCGGCGCTTTTTGATGGCGACCAAACGTAAAATAAATACCATTGGTAAATAAAGAAGATGATAAAGTGATGGTGCCTGTGGCAGTTAGCGGCAACTCCTGTGTAATGGTTGCAAACGTTGGGTCACTGCTTATTAATAAATAATTATTCGCTTTGGAGCCGGTTACCTGCATGATGATATTCTGGTCTGCCCAATTTATCTTTTGCACTTTCCATACCCTTGGCATGCGCAGCGTACTATATGTACCTGCGGTAAATGCCTGTGTGTAGGTGGTGGCTGTACTGTCATTACCCCACATAAATACCGAAAGGTCGTTGGTAATTGTTGCTGTATTATTATTATTGGCAGGTGCGATGGCGCTGCCTAATGCAACAGTCAATACTTCATCTGTATGAAATGCTTTTGCCTGTTTTTGATGAAGCACCGATACATTATCTTTTACCAATGCACCTATTTCTTTACTATATGTTGCATTGGCTGTTACATCCCAAACCTGGGTGCCGCTGCTTAATACATAATTTTGTTTCATAGGAATGGCATATTTCAATGCCATGTATGATTGCACTTTCTGCAATTCAATAGCAGTCAATGTACGGTTGTATGTAAACACTTCTGCAAAATCTGTTTCGGAGGCGCTGGTCCATCCGGTGGTATAGCCGCCGCCTATAAACCATTGGCTCACGGCGAGATTTCCTTTATTATAAGCAGCCGTGCCTTTGCTTGCTCCATTATAATATAGTGTATGGTCGGTAGCAGTGGTAGCAGAAGTAAAAACGCCGGGCCTGTCTTCTACAATACCGGATATAGCCGGGTTTAACAAAGCATTGCCCCGGTAAGTCTGAACAGTTGAAGCAGCCGGCTTGTAAAATTCAAGAGATGCTGCATTTGTAGTATAATCCTGGCCAGCCTGGGAAAACAAAGTATAATACCTGTCACCCGCTGCTGTTATAGATAAAGGATTAAATACGGCTACCGATGTAAAAGCAGGAGTAGCAAGCCAGGTAGAAGAATTCGCTAATCCTCCCCTTATCACATCATTATCCATATCTGCTACGGGATTAAAATTAATTCCGTTCAGCTTTGTACGTGGGTCGTTTACAATGGTGCTGGCAGATGGTGAACCGCTGCCGCTGAATTCATCCCAGCCGGTTATGGTTAGCCCCGAGGCTGTGGGGTCTGCATTATTTACTGTTATTTCATCGCTGCGCAACCAAACGGAAATGCCATTGCTAACACCTGCCGGGCCATTTACCTTAATTGCTTTTTTATTACTGAATTCAGATGTGCCACAGGTATTATTTACTTTATAGGTAATTGTCCAAACGCCGTAAGGCGCTGCTGTTATTTCAGGAAAAGCCCCGGTAATGCCGGTCATTGTTTGCACGCCCGCAGATAAACCTGTTTTGGTAACCACGTAATGCTGGCCACCGATGCCCGGAGTGCCTGCTGGTGTTGAAAACACTTCCACAGAACAATTGCCGCTACCGCAGGCGGCAGGCAATGTTATATTTACATCGTATATACCTGCAGCGGTTTCGGCAGATGAATTAATAACAGGCGCCAGTGTATTTTCGTATTTGCAATTGCCATTAGTGGTGAGTTCTATACCGGCCCCTGCATTACCATAAATGCTGTTTTGTGTGATAACAACATTGTTTACATATTGCGGACGTATAACACCATAAGCAGTTTTGGTATTATAAATAATATTTTTACTGATGGTAAAATTGGGAAGCACATAAGAAGTTGTACTGCCACTGTGAATCAAAATGGCATTGCCGTTGCTTTCCGAAAAAGTATTTTCTGTTATTAATACCGGGCCGCCGTCGGAAGTGTTGTTCCTGGCAAAAATATAAATGCCGCCCTGTCCGTTGGAGCCATTCCCGTTTTTGGTAAATGTATTTCCCTTGATTAAAATATTATCAAAATTGTATACAGTTCCGTAGAAGAAGATGGCGTCTGCATCATACTCATTAAATGTATTATTGGTAATAGTGGCGCTTTGTACGGAAGATGAATTAAAATATATTCCATAATCGGCATCGTCCGTAGTGTTAAGCTGGTCGGCATCAAAAATGTTATTATTTGCTGTAAAGTTGCTGATGGTGGTATTGACAGAAGTGAGAATATCACTGTGCTGTGTGTACCCTGCTGTATTATAAAATTTAGAATTGATAACGGAAACATTGGTAAGGGCGCCGGAGTAAAAATACAGCGAGGCTATTTCATTGCTTTTGAAAATACAATTGTCAACCGTTAAATTGTTTACCGCGGCTTTAAAATAAATACCATAATCACCGTCATCAGTTGTAGCCGGGTCGTCCATATCAATGGTACTGTTCTTTACAGTCAGGCCATTTACGGCTGCATCAAAAAAAACTCCTGCACCCGATTGGCCGCTGCCGGCAGATATATTGTATCCGTCAATCATTACATTTGTAGCCGCTCCCATAATACGTATTCCATAGAGTTTATCCTGCAATTGGGTAACCACAAAATTTTTAACTGTAAGGTTGGTAACAGCACCGGCTGCACGCAAACCATAGTTTAAATAGTTGGCGGCTGTCTGGCTCACGGTTACATTATCTACCGTAATGCCGGTTAAGGCAACGGTAAGCAAAACGCCTTCCAGGCCGGTATTACGAATAGCCATATTGCGGATAATGGAATTATCTGCGCCTGCGCCTAATACAATTATTGCAACAGCATTATCTCCTCCCGGTGCGCTAAGTGTAATGGTACTGCCACCATCAATGGTTACCTGCCGGGTAATAGTGGGCAGCGATGCCGTAATATTAATTACCCCTGCATACGTAAATGTTATCGTATGCGGAGCGGCTGCATCTGCATTTGCATCCAGTATTGCCTGGCGTAAAGAGCCGGCGCCGGCGTTGTTACCATTGGTTACTGTAAAACCAGTGGCATGTGCCAGCGAAGTGGTTACTAAAAAAATTAAAACTGTAAAAAAACGAATAAAAGCAGCCGGGAACAGGTTGGATTTAGTTTTCATTGTTTCGGTTTAATGGTTCATGATTTAATCGGGAATGAGGAATCAAAGGGCCCTCAATTTTAAAGCAACTGGTTTCACCCTTGCCATTCGCCGACTGCATTAGTCGGTTGATATTTTATATCAATTTTCATTTTGAAATATTTTTTTCCGCGGCACTTATGCAATGTTCAATAGATTTATTAAAAGCTTTGCCATTGCTGCTGATATCATCGCGAAGGAGAAATGGAGAAAAATTAGATAGAACCCCTAAGTAAGATTTAAGATAAGTATGCATTGGATAAGGTTTATGATTGAATTTTTCAAAAGGTTAACTGGTTTTAGAATCTGACGATGTAAAGGAATAATATGAATGCCGAATATTTGTTGGATAACAATCTAAAAAGTATAGAATTCTTTCTATTTTTTTTGCAGGACGAAAAAATCAATGAGAAGTTTTTAATTTTTTAATAAAGTGGATAAAAAATAATGCGATCAGCCGCAGTAAACTGCAAGTGATCGCATACTATCAGGAATATCAGCGAAGGGGTTAACAAAAAAAATACCCTGGTTTTTTAATCGCTCTTTACGACTTATAAACGTTACGTCTTTGCGTAAAATAAAAATTTATACTTTTTCAACCCGGCAGCTGCAGTCTCCCCTATTTAACTCTTCGCTGGTTTTACATTTCCTTTTCTACGTTCTGGTTTACGGGTGCCGCCAGCCATTTCATACTCGCTGCTTTTTTTGCCATACTTGCTGGCGACGCCTGCCAGCATGCGTTCATTCCAGTCCTGTATGTTTGCAAGGCTGAGGAGACATGTATTATACTTGTCATCTACTACACTCAATGCCGTGTTATATTGATTTAACTGCTGGTTAAACGTATTAACCTCGGCGGCATAACCAGCCACTGTCAAGCCATTACCCAGGTCAAGAGCGGGGTCGATACTTTTTAAAGCGGCAAGCCTGCTATTGGCTTTGTCGATGTCTTTAAGACGTTCTAATTTTCTGCGTCCCATTTTTTAGTTTTTATTTTGTTTAAAAATCGATTGTTTATACCGCACTTCCTGCTGTTTGCACTGCATCCCTATTTGTTTTATAAATACTTAGTTCAGCTTTAGCGGCATCCCGTTCTGCTTGCCCTGAACTTTGTTCAGCTTATTATGTACTTAGTGTTGCTTCCTGTTTATTTTATACTGTTCAAACTGTACTTATTTCCGCTTTGTCTGCATCCTGTTATGCTTTTTGAGCGCTTAATTTACTTTTCACAAAAATTTTCCTGTACAAGAAACAAGCAATAATTGTAACGGAACTTAAGTAATCATCGAAAAAGAATAGAAGTACACCTAATTTTAATTTTCACGCAAAGATTAACGGCAGCCTCCCCCTTTAGTAAGCTATCGGGACCTAACCACTTTCACATTTTTTATTATTTCATCTTTGCTCATCACTTGTAAGATGTATCCGCCGGCAGGGTATTTTTTTATATTCAACTGCATGGTATTCCCTGTTGATATTGTACTTATTATTTGCTGACCAGTATTGCTCAACAACCTTAGCTGTATACCTGCTTCAATACCTGTTACCGTTAATTTATCTTTCGCCGGGTTGGGATAAACAATAATTATTTTTTCACTGCTGAAATTCAACAACCTTATTTCAGAGTAAGTAAATTTTCCATCTATATCCAGCATCTTTAACCGGTAATAGTTAACAGCAGCAGTAGTATTATCTGTAAAATTGTAATGCAGTGTTGTATTGCTGTTGCCTGCGGCGGCTACAGTGCCAATAGAAACATAGTTGTTGCCGTTAGTGCTTCTTTCTATGATAAAGCTTTGTGTGTTTAGTTCACTAGAAGTTGACCAGTTTAATATTGCATGGTTGTTTTGCCTGGCAACAGTAAAATTTGTAAGTGTAAGCGGTAATGGAAACAGGTAGCTTACATAATAATCTTCCACTTCGCCATTTACAAAACTGCCTGTGCCATTCATGGCTTTGGTAAATGTGGGGTTTATGGCTGCACCCAACACTCTTATTCTTCCGGAAGCAGCCCCTGCTGCCGTACCGGTTATAGGTATGGTAGTACTAAATGTTGTACTAACAGGGCTACCATGCGTTGTGGTTCCTGTTTGAAAAATATCTTCTGCATCGGTAAAATCTCCATCAGCATTTACATCATACCACACCGCCCAATACACAGGTTTGGCCGTGCCGCCACCATTTACCGTTACCTGGAATGTATAATTGTTACCACCACGCAACATCCATGGGCTTGCCTGTGTACCAGCACCACTACTGGCATTGGTAATGGTAAAGCCATCTGCATTATCACTGGTGTTGGTGACGCAATCGGTATTAGCTGGGTTGGCGCCCAGCCAAACGGCATTGGCCGCTGTAAGCACCGTAGCGCCGGCTACAGGATAAGTGCCGGGATTTAAATTACCATAATCGCTTTGATAAAATGTGTCTACCACAGCGCAACCGCTGGGAGTATAGGTATATTGTATTTGCACCGTGTCAACGTTGGTTATTGTAGCGGTATTCCCTGATAAGGTCGCATTTGCACTAAGTACGCTATAGATGCCGCCCGTTGGGCTGGGTGTAAGTGTAACAGCAGACCCCTGGCAAATGGTAGTTGTACCGGCGGTTAATGTAGGTATTACCGGTTCGGTGCATATAGCAAAAGTGTTTAAAGTTGATGTAAAATTATATGAGCCAACAGTGTTGTTTGTTGAAGTGCCATCCGCAGCGCTGCCAGCTATCCTATGCCCTACAAAGGCAAAATTGCTTACACATTTTTTCCATATTAAGGTAGAATGCCCGGAGGTTGCTACAGCCACGATTATGTCTGTAGGGGCGAGCCCGCCCGGGTTGAGGGTGGGGTTTATAGTAGCAGCGGCACCACCGCCAAGCATTTGTAAATTATTATCACCCCAGGCATAAAGGCTTCCGGCAGCAGTAAGCACATTAATGCTTCTGTCTAATCCGGCGGTACCTCCCCCATGTTCATTGGGAGATATCCATGCTATATTGGTAATAGGGCTGCCCGCTGCTGATAGCAAAGGTTGTACCCAGGTTAACCGGGTAGTAGTGGTCCAATCACCCAATTGCATATTTGCATTATCACCCAAACAATATATGTTGCCATTAGTAGCCAACAGATAATAAGATGTAGCTGTTGTAGCACTATTAGCTGTCATACCAATCATTTTAACGGTAATGCCGGTGGGCAAGGTCATTTGAGTTGCTAAGCTCAGGGAGCCTTCTGCTGAGTTATTGCCAAGATATGTTTGCGCACCCCAGGTATAAACATTACCGGAACTGGTAAGAGCTACTAAACCACCGACAGTTCCGCGGATAGCTTTAATTCCCGTTAATGGCGTACCGATGGCAGTTGACACCTGGTGCCAGATAAGGGCGTTGGCGGCAGCCCCATCTCCCTGCATGGCTTGTGTTTGCGTAAGCACATAGCCGGCGCCACTACAGGTAACTATGGCAAGCGCACGATTTGTTGCAAACATCATTTTTATCTGTGAAGGAGTAACGCCAGTGGGAAGCCCGTTGGTTTGCCCGTTTACTGTTAGCTTTTGAAATGCGGTGGAGGGGGTGAATGTACTGCTTAGTATTGAAAGGCCGTTAGCACGCCCCCATACAAACAAACCTGTAGTAGTTAATAGTATATACTGTCCATTACCCGGTCCAATACTGCTAGCTGTAAATTTTAATACGTTGCCGGTAAGCGTCGGGTAATTGGCAACATTAATGGGTTGTGGAACTAAGACATTACTTATGCCATCATTTGCTATAGTTTCTCCCCAAACCATCCATGTGCCATCGCTGCGGCGTGCGCCGGTAGCATGAAACGTGGATACCAGGTTATCATATTCCAGCGTGCCGGCAGTAGTGCTGTTTAAAAAAGCATTGCTGTAATCGGTGCAGCCGTTGGGGTCGGGCGTGCAGGTTTGTGCATTACTTTTAGTTATACCAATAATAGTCGCTGTAATCAGCAGCAGGAAATAGATGTAATTTTTTTTCATAAAAAAGATTTTAATATGCTGGATGTTTTTTATTTCACTTTTGTTAATAATGAATATGACTGAACCTGTTTATTTATATCTTTAAAATCAAACATGATGTATGCTTCTTCCCGGGCAGTACCGCTTAACTTATACGTTAACCAGTTGATGCCGTTTTTCAGCTTTATATTTTTTTGAACAATGGTTGCTGTTATGTTTGTTCCTACGCCTGCTGTGCGTACTGTGTCCGGGGCATAGACTATTGCGGCAGCATTGTATATATGTACCTGTACCGGCACCCTGATAATGATGTTGTTTGCCGGTTTTCCTTTTTTTATTATGCCTGATAAACTTAGCCGGCTGAAATCAAATAACATTTGAGTGGAAAATATTTCTATGAAGGAAGTGTCGCTGGCCTGCAGGTTATCATCATCTTCATTGGGGTTTATTTTTTCTGGAAGCGGCTGGTTGAAAACCGCAAAATATTTACCCGGGATGTTGAATGTGTAATCAATCTGCGTACCGTTGCCTTGAAGCATTTTTTTTCCGACAGCGCTGTATAGCTGCCAGGTTACGGCATTATGTAGCGCAGGCATACAGGCAATGTGCAGCGCTGTGCCAAATGCTGCCTTAATTTCTCTTTGCTGTACACGGCATGCCCGGGCAGAAAATATTGCCGGCGGCATAAATAAAAAACAGCATAAAAATAATTTGTATTTCACTATGAGTTTGTTTTTAGACCTCACCCCAACCTCCCGAAAAATCGGGACAGGCTCTCTCCTTAAGGAGAGGGGCTTTGAGACCCTGATTATTTAAAGTGTTTTTATTCTTCACAATTATCAACTATCAATACCTTTCCTCTTTATTTTTTAAATCCTATTCTTTCCCTGTCATCCCATTTTCTTTGCGCTGCTTTTTCGTCTAACAGATTTTCTATTGCATCATATATACTATTCAGTTGTACATCATGCTCTCCCAGCCGTTCCTTTATTTCTTTCATTTGTTCTTTAAGGTCATTTTGCCGGAACATGATTTTCCTGGTTTCTACAAAAGCCCTCATGATGGAAATATTCATGCTGATTGCTTTATCAGAATTTAATATGCCGCTAAGCATGGCTACACCCTGTTCGGTGAAGGCGTAGGGTAAATACCTATTTCCACCCTTCCCCTTTGAGGTCGCAAATTGCGACCTCAAAGAAGTTTTTTCATTTAAGGTCGCAATTTGTGACTTTAAAGAATTTTCCGTGTCTGCGGTCACAATTTGTGACCGCAGACCCTCAAATTCTTCTTTAGTAAGCTGAAACATGAAATCTTTGGGGAATCGTTTTATGTTACGTTTTACAGTCTCGGTCAAACGTTTCGTCTCCACTTCATATAATGCTGCCAAATCACTGTCAAGCATTACCCGCTCGCCACGTATTTCGTAAATCCTGTTTTGTATGCTTTGCAGTATTTGCATGTTCTTAATATTTAGCCCTAAGTCCCCGCCGGCTGGCGAGGACTTCAGACTCTGAATTATTTTGAACTCTTTTATACATTCGCAATTAACCTCACCCCAACCCTTCTCCATCAGAAGAGGGGCTTTGAGACTCTGATTATTTAAAGTGTTCTATAACTATTGGACACAATTCTTAATTCCTAATTTTTAATTCTTAATTCTTAATTATCTTAACATTCTTCACCACTTCATCTTTACTTACTATTTGTAAGATGTAAATGCCCGATGCATATTTGCTTACATCTACCTGCATGGTGTTTCCGGTTGATAAAATATTTGTCAACTGCTGCCCAACATTGTTCATCAATCTTAACTGCATACCTGCTTCGATACCTGTTACCGTTAGTTTGTCTTTTGCAGGATTGGGATAAGTGAGAATGATATTGTTTACATCGTTACCAAAATTCAATACCCGTATATCACTGTATTTAAAATGGCCATCTATATCAACCATTTTTAAGCGGTAGTAATTAGCGCCGCTGATGGGATTGTTATCTGTAAAAAAATAATTGCGGGTTGAAGTGCTGTTGCCTGCGGCTGCTATTGTACCAAGGGAAACATAGTTGTTCCCGTTAGCACTTCTTTCTATTATAAAATCTTTTGTGTTTTGCTCACTGGCAGTTTGCCAGTTTAATAATGAATGATTGATTTGTTTGCTTGCAGTAAAATTTGTAAGTGTTAACGGTAACAGGATGGGATAACTTACATAATAATCCTCTACTTCACCATTTACAAAACTTCCTGTGCCGTTCATAGCTTTCGCAAATGTTGGATTGGTTGCAGCGCCTATTATTCTTATTTTTCCGGCGCTGGCGCCTGCCGCTGTACCCGTTGTTGGTACAGTAACACTAAAAGAAGTATTGACAGGACTGCCGTGATTGATATTTCCTGTTTGAAAAAAATCCTCTGCATCGGTAAAATTTCCATTGCTGTTTACATCATACCATACCGCCCAGTAAACCGGTTTGGCTGTGCCACTGCCATTAACTGTTACCTGGAATGTATAATTATTAGCGCCACGTAATATCCACGGGCTTGCCTGTGTGCCGCCGCCACTAATGGCATTGGCAATAGTAAATCCATCTGCAGCATCTGATGTATTGGTGCCGCAATCTGTATTTGGTGAAATGTTACCCAACCAGGCTGCATTGGTTGCCAATGCAGATGCATTGGCAATGGGCCATGTGGCTGTGGTAAGATTGCCATAATCGTACTGGTAAAGTGTATCTACCACGGCGCAACCGCTGGGTGTATAAGTATATTGTATTTGCACCGTATCAACGGCAGTAATTGTAGCCGTATTTCCCGCCATGGTTGCATTTGCGCTAAGCACACTAAACGTGCCGCCTGCCGGGCCGGGTGTAAGTACAGTAGCAGAGCCCTGGCAAATGCTGCTTGTACTGGCGGTTAATGTTGGTATTATTGGTTCAGTACATATAGAAAAAGTGTTTAACGTTGATGAAAAATCATAAGTCCCAATAACAGCGCCTGCAGCACTGCCACTGGCAGCACTACCATTTGTTCTATGCCCTGCAAAGGCAAAATTGCTGGTGCATTTTTTCCATATCATGCTAAAATGCCCCCCTGTTGACACAGCTATGACCTGGTCTGTAGCCAGGAGTCCGCCCGGCTGTGCAGTAGGATTCATAGGTGCATTGCCGACGGGTCCGCCCAACATTTGGGCATCATCATCACCCCAGGCATACAGAGTACCGTTAGTAGTAAGCACATTAATGGAGTTATTAATAGTACCGCTACTGCCGCCATCATGCCCGTTGGGAGCTATCCATGCTATATTTGGAATAGTGCTGCCCCCTGCGGATAGCAAGGGCTGCGCCCAGCCTGTCCGGGCAGTAGTAGTAAAATCACCCAATTGTAAATCGCCGTTATCGCCCATACAATACAGGTTGCCATTGGTAGCCAACAAATAATAGGCAACAGTTGGTTGAGAATAACTACCCGTACAACCAATCATTTTAATGGTAACACCGGCGGGTAGCGTCATTGCAACTGACCTGGTACCGCTTGAGACGGCTGTTCCATTCCCAAGATATATTCGCCGGCCCCAGGTACGAACAGCGCCACCGCTGGTAAGAAGCATTAAGGCATTACCACATCCGCGGATGGCTACAATGCCGGTTACAGCCACAGAGGAAGTATTTAAAACCTGGTGCCAGATAAGAGAATTTCCGGCAGACCCGTCTCCCTGGAAAAATGGGTTTTGTGCAAGGACATAGCCTGCACCGCCGCAGGTAACTATAGCAAGTGTTTGATATGTTGCAAATATCATTTTTACCTGCGATGGGCTAACACCTGCAGGAAGGCCAGTAGCATTGCCATTTACTGTTAATGGCTGGAATGCGGTGGTAGCAACAAGTGAACTGCTTAGTACCGTGCCTGTAGTGCCCCATACAAACAGGCCTGTAGTAGTTAATACTATGTTTTGCCCGCTATTTGATTGGAAACTGCCGGCGGTAAATTTTAATACAGTGCCGGTAAGCCCCGGGTAATTGGTACTGTTAATGGCTTGTGGAATTAAGATATTGCTTACGCCATCACTTGCTATACCTTCTCCCCAAACCATCCAGGTACCATCATTACTACGTACGCCGCTGCTGTGAAACATGGATACTACATTATCATACTCCAGCGTGGCAGCCGTAGTGCTGTTTAAAAAAGCATTGCTGTAATCGGTGCAGCCGTTGGGGTCGGGTGAGCAGGTTTGGGCATTTACGCTAAATGCTGAAAGTAACAAACTGAAAGTAAAAAATAGTAGTAATTGTTTTTTCATAAAGGACAGGTTTTAACTTGGTAGGGCTAAATTGTTTTATTAAATCATAATTTATCTTATCGCTTCACCACTTTTATACTTTTTAATTTCTGCTGTATTCACTATTTGTGAATGCATGTCGATAAACGATAGTTAAATGAAGGGAGGCTCCTGGATAGGTAGACATTGCGACAAGGTTAAAAAGCAAATCGAAAAAATTAATGTGGTTCGAATATGCAGATGTAAAGGAATAATATGAATACCTAAAACATACTGGATAATAATCCAAAAAAAATAGAATTCTCTCTATTTATTATTTATAAAAAGACTGATGATGTAGCAGGTCTTTGCTGTTAATAGTATTCAAAAAAAAACGCTCCATTGTTTTAATGGAACGCTGAATCATTGATTCTCCTTTATATAATAAATCACATCAAATAATAAAAAAGCCGGTTCGGCCCCCACACCTCCCCGGCTATCTGGCTATACTTCCCTAAATAAGTTTATAAAGGGCGCCAGTCTTTTCATTGCATAAACAATTGAAATATATTTCTAAACTTCACAGAAGCTGTAAAACAACAACAAGCGGAGCAGATATACTATAGATAACAATCGAAAAATAGTAGAGTTTCTTTTAGATATTACAACCAGGATGTGTATAAAATGCTTAAAAAAAGAGTGGAGCTAATAATCTCGCTTTTATATGTCATTTGATAACAGGGGGAAGACGATTGTTACTTCAGTGCCTTTGCCTTGTTTACTTTCAATGGACAAAGTGCCATTTATAAGCTTTAAAAAACTTTTCACAAGGCCATAGCCCAGCCCGCTTGTGCCTTTGATATCAGTATTTAAGGTATCATTCTTAATAGATTCGAGTTCCGCTTTGCTTATACCTTTTCCCGTATCTTTTATAGTGATGTGTGTGTTATTATCGCCTGGTTGTTCCGCCGATAAAGTGATTTGGCCATTGCTGGTATGTTTTAATGCATTATCTAAAAGGTTGCGTATAATGAGTTGTAGTATTTTATAATCAGCGGTCACGTTAATATTTTTTGACACCGGCACAATCGTGATCGTGTTATTATTCGCAAAGGCGACCCCTTTGTATAAGTCGCCGATTTCTTTCATCAGGTCGTAAATAAGAAAGTTAGAATAGCTAGCGGAAAATTCTTTCCGCTCTATCAGCAGCCATTCGAGCAGCTCTTCCACAAACATATTCACGTTCTGCGCCGACTCCGCGAAGCTGGCTGATAAGGTTTTCATTTCATTGCGGCTAAGGTTGAATACACTGCTGTGCATACTGCCGGCGGCCATGCTCAGGTACCGTACGGGAGCTTTAATATCATGCAAGATGATGGATATCGCTTTGTCCTTCACTTTATTGGAATCAAATAATTTTTGTTCGGAACTGTATAGCTCCTCCATTGTAGTATTCAATTGCAAAACCATATTATCGAGTTCCGTTGTCCGTTGCCGCACTTGTTTTTCGAGTGTTTTTTTACCTTTTATTACTGAACGATTTTTCAGGTAGAAGAAAAGCCCTACAATACCGATGATGACACCGACCATGGCGATATTGAACCAACGGGTCTCATAAAAATGAGGCTGCACGGTAAAATCGAATTGCTCATATTGATAATTATTAACGCCAAATCCATTACGCTTTCTTATTAATAATTTATATTCCCCGGTCGGCAACCTGTTTAATACTATCTGCCTGTTGGCAGGCACCTGGTACCATTCTGTATTTAAACCTTCAACATTATATTCCAGTACCAAATTCTCCTCACTGCCAAAAAAGCTAAGGCCAATATTTATAGTAAGCCGGCTGAACCCGGATGGTATAGTAATCTTTTCCGAAACAGGAATAAGTTTATCATCAAGCATTGCCGAACTGATAGTAATATTGCCGGAAGCGGTGACAGGATGCATTTTTAAGGGAGAAAAGAAAGCAACCCCATTAATAGAGGGATAAACAAGCGTTCCTTTTTCATCTATACCATAGGGCGAGTTTGAGCCGCCATTAAATTCATTCGTAATTAACCCGTCACTGTTAGAGTATCTATAATAATAAGGTACAAGCGTACTGTCTTTTACATAAGCATCCAAATCGGATTTAAGGCACTGAATAAGCCCGTTATTGGTTGGTATCCAAAAAAAACCTTTCGCATCTTCATAAAAATTATGTGCGTTGGATAATACTTCCTTGCTGTCAAGCGGTAACGCAACTATCTTTTTCTCATAGTATTTATATAAGCCATTGCCATAAGTGCCCAGCCATATAGAATTATCTTTTGCCCGGTAAATGCTGCGTATCTGTAAATTAGGGAATAATGGTTTTGCTGAAATACTGTTGTCTATAATGTTGTACTCTAACATACCTTTTACGGTAAGTACCCATAAATGGCTGGCATCATATTCAAACAAATACAAAATATCTTCATTAAAGTTCTTAATATTTTTTACTGTTGCGTCAGGGAGCACTTGCCAGAGCGTTTTATTAAAGGAAGTCCATATTGTATGATCAAAACTTTCAACATACCTGATATCAAATTCACTTGTGGCTGCCAGTTTTTTTATATTGGTAAAATCTTTATCGGCAATAAACAAGGCGTTGTTTTTATCCATAAAGAGTATACGGTCATCATTGTACTTAAATAATGATCTCGACAGTATCTCAACAGGCAATAAACTGCTGCTGCTGCTGTCATACACATTAAATTTTTTATAATTGCATAAAAAATTTCCACCTCCCAGAGAAATAACATCATAAAGCGAATAACCAAGAAAATTATTTTTCCTGGTTATCATTGTTTCAAAACCGGCAGGCTTAATGATTAACAGCCCGCTTGTTAAAGTGCCAACGATATAGTTATCATTGACCATATCTTTCTTTGCAGTTACAAATTCAGAAGATTCGAGTTGTAAGTTTTTTCCAATCGCTACAGAAATTATACTATCATTCTGCAGCGATAATTGATAAAGATTGTTATGTAAAATAAAAAACGATCTGTTTTCTCCATGATAAGTATAATTATTTTCTGCCGCCGCCTTTATAAGATTTAACACAGGAGCCGCAATATTTATACCTTTTATGGCCATCCCATCTTTAAAAAAAGACAATCTGCCCTGTTGATAATAAACAAAAATGCCGTTTGTAACAAACCCCCACCAGTTAAAGTCTGCAGGCAATACGCCCAGCTTCTTTATTATTTTGCTTTTGTTATTAAGGTAATATAAAACACCGTCAAATTCTCTATAACATTCATCTTCATTAAGCCATTCGGCTAATTTAAAACTTATGTTTTTTAAATCTTTTTTTAAAAGCGCCGGCGGAAGTAAAGGATCATCAATCAGATTATCGTAAAAGAAAAAACCAGTCTGGGTTGGCAGTAAATATTTTTTTTGATCCATCAATGAATCATACACAATAGTATTAAGCCCTGTTATTTTGTAAAAGTTATAATCAGCGTCAAAAAAATGCACCAGCCCCGCAGTATCTTTAAATATATACACGATGCGGTCATTACGCATCGCAGGTGTATTTTTAATATTGAAAGTTGAAAAATTTTTGCCGTCAAACCGGCTGAGGCCGCCATAAGTTGCTATCCACAGATATCCCTCTTTGTCAAAGCAGGTGCCCCTTACCTGGTTTTGAGGAAGGCCATTTTTATTCGTATACTCTGCTTTTGTGTATCCTGCCTGGGAATTGCATAGCAAAGAGACCAGGCATAATAATGAAATGCCGAATAGACGAGGGGTAATTTTTTTTATGGATGAATACAGTTGTTTCACAGCTTAATGTTTACTGGTATACAACGGTGATTCAAAGGCCAGCAGAAATAGAAAGAACTCCGCGATGTATTATCATTCTGCCTTGTGTACCCGGCTTTCCAGATCGCTTGCCTGAAAACGCCGAATAAGACAGAAGTATATAGTCTGTATATTCCGAAAACTTACTGTTTTCCGAAAATACATCAAATATGAATAAGGTACGGCTGTTTACCGCATGGATAAATCTACGTTCGTTCATAGGTTGTGATTAAATATTTCGCAATTACTGGCTCAACATTACTACTA
Source organism: Chitinophagaceae bacterium (assembly GCA_037200685.1). Classification (GTDB taxonomy): domain Bacteria; phylum Bacteroidota; class Bacteroidia; order Chitinophagales; family Chitinophagaceae; genus JAJKIP01. Next base: position 141,976 of record JBBCIG010000005.1, on the reverse strand, counting down.
TCAGGACAGTGGATGCAGCGCAATCAGCTCTTTTAGCTCGATAATATTAGTAATATGAAGCTTTGAGAAGATATTTGATTTATGGGTACCGATGGTTGATGGGCTCAGGTTAAGGCTCCTTGCAATATTCATTACTGAATCCCCACTTGACAAATACGGAAGCACTTCCATCTCTTTCTTGCTCAAAACAAAATAAGGAGAGAATTCACGGGCGCCTACGCCACCGAGATACATATCCTGTTTGTCTTTGCGTATATACACATTCCCCGCCAGTATGCAGTCGACAGCTTTAACGATATCCTCTGGCGGTGCATCTTTTTGTAAGTAACCTCTCGCACCGAGCTTCAGGTACAGCTTGCCATAAATTTCCTCCTTATTTACAGAGAAAACAAGCACACTCAACTGGGGCTTAATGGTTAAGATAGTTTGTAAAAGCGTCTGCGAATTGGTATTGGGCATGTTAATATCAAGTAGTACGATATCGGGAGAATACTTTTTTATTTGTTCAAAAAGTTCGTCGCCGTTCGATGCTTCGTAGATGGTAATGAGCGGGTTTGCCCGGAATAATAGTTTTATTCCTACCCGGATGATGGAATGATCATCGGCAATGACCATTGTAATTGGCTTGGTTTCAGTCATAGAGTTTAATGGTTATTTAGTAAAGGACATTAGGAAATACAATTAATCTGGTTCTATATGCAAATTTATACTACATATTTTGATATCGCCATAGAAAATAATCTAGCAAACATCGAAAATCATTTAAATTCTGCAAATAGAAAGGTCGAGAACAAGTCTTACTCATTTGGAAAAATCACAGCAGCAGCAAAAAAATATAGTGCTTTGGGGAATAAATCCAAATGACAAAAAAGTAGGCCATAAACAATCGAAATAATTCTAGAGAATTTGGATACAATTCTAGGAATAGCCCTAAAACTCGCAGATACTTTTGTGTCTGAATAAGTTAAACCAATGATAACGAAAATTCTTATCGTCGAGGACGAGCTGATTTCGTCCGGCGAATTGATCCGGCTTATTAAAAAAGATACCATTCAGGCAACTACTATTGAGACCGTTCAGTCTATGGACATCGCAATGACCTTATTAAAGGACCATAATCACGAATTGGTCATCTTTAATCTTGAATTACCTGGCGCTTTTGAATTTCTTGACTTTGCTATCGGATCGGGCGTTTGTTTAATAATGACGATAAATGATACTCCCGAAAATAGAATTGCGGCAAGATTGATTGAACTGGATTATCTCGCAAAGCCGTTTAATCCTGTTTTAGTAAAAGAAATGCTGGGCCGGTATAAACAAGCGATGTAAAACGGAACAATGCCATAAAAATATTTAAAGCAGTTGCTCTTATTAGCTGATCTACAATAATGAATGAAATCATCATAGATATAACTTGCATAGGCTGCTAAGGGGTTGGCATCGTAACTCGCAATGAAATTATTTTACTACCAACTGTATTGCTATACGCAGCATCCTGTAGATTATCAGTTTCATTGCGCCGCTCTTCTATTGCGTTAATTCTATCCGGCATATATGCATCATCCCGATTAGTATGGGGAATTCTGTTCTTTACTGATCACGCCGAAGTATCGGCATTTGCGAAGATGCCTGCATGCGGGGGTGCCTTAAGGCTATTTCTGGAATACTTAATTCATTTGTTGGTGTTTTTGCAAGCACAAGACCTTCACGTATCATACAATAAAAGTCACTCAAAGTTGCCAAAACCAACATCGGCGAACGGTTAAACAAAACATGCTTAAGCAGTATAATATTTTCACTAAATGAGTATTAAAAAAATATGACGTCATTTTTTCTGGCATACTTATTTCAATCTTTAAGAAAACCAATTTATGGCCACCAAAAAGAAATCACCTGCAAACACAAATGCAAAAGCAGCTGACCTCGCACCTAATACAGAGACAAGTGTCAATGAATTCATGACCACCGACCAGGGGTTAAAGATCAATGATGATCAGAACTCTTTAAAGGCAGGTGAACGGGGCGCAACGCTGTTAGAAGATTTTATTCTCCGGGAAAAAATTACTCACTTTGATCATGAACGTATCCCCGAAAGGATAGTGCATGCTCGTGGTGCGGCTGCACATGGTTTCTTCCAGGTGTATGAGCCCATGGCAAAATATACCAAGGCCGGATTTTTAAATGATCCAAAAAGAAGAACACCTGTATTCGTTCGCTTCTCCACAGTGGCAGGATCAAGAGGCTCTACAGATCTTGCCCGGGATGTTCGTGGTTTCTCCGTTAAATTTTATACAGAAGAAGGTAATTATGATCTTGTTGGTAATAATATGCCTGTATTCTTTATACAGGATGCGATCAAATTCCCTGACCTGATACATGCCGTAAAGCCGGAGCCGAATAACGAAATACCGCAGGCTGCATCTGCGCATGATACATTCTGGGATTTTATTTCATTGATGCCGGAATCCATGCACATGATCATGTGGGTGATGAGCGACCGTGCCATTCCAAGAAGTTATCGCATGATGGAAGGATTTGGTGTTCATACATTCCGGTTCATCAATGAACAGGGACGCTCCTTCTTTGTAAAATTTCATTGGAAACCTTTGCTCGGTGTACATTCAGTAGCCTGGGATGAGGCAACGATCATTTCCGGGAAAGATCCGGACTTTCATCGCCGTGATTTGTATGATGCGATTGAAGCAGGCGCTTTCCCGGAATGGGAATTAGGAATACAAGTAGTTGATGAAAAAGATGAACATAAGTTTCCTTTTGACCTGCTTGATCCTACTAAACTGATACCGGAAGAATTGGTACCGGTTCAACGAATCGGCAAATTGACACTCGACCGCAATCCGGATAATTTTTTCGCAGAGACCGAACAAGTCGCATTCCATCCCGGTCATTTGGTGCCCGGTATCGATTTCACTAACGATCCTTTATTACAAGGACGCTTATTTTCTTACACGGATACACAACTGTCAAGGTTAGGCGGCTCGAATTTTCATGAAATTCCTATTAACCGGTCTATCAATACCGTACATAATAACCAGCGTGATGGCCTCATGCGCCAACAAATTAATAAAGACCGCACCAGTTATAGCCCGAATAGTTTAGGCGGCGGTTGTCCGTTTCAGGCAAAAGCGGCGGAAGGCGGTTTTACTTCTCATGCAGAAAGGATCGATGCAAAAAAGGTAAGGGCAAGAAGCCAGAGTTTCTTTGATCATTTTAGCCAGGCCAAATTATTTTTTAATAGTCAATCCGAACCGGAGAAGAACCACCTCACGGATGCTTTGCGGTTTGAATTAAGTAAAGTAGAAAGTGTTGAAATAAGAATAAGAATGCTGGGCCTGCTGAACCAGGTAGATGCTACTCTTGCTAAAAACGTAGCCGATGAACTTGGATTGGCTGTTCCAAAAAAACCAGGACAACCTATCAATCATAGTATCCCTGCAGATGGGAACCCGGCGAAGTTTCAACCAAAAATGGTCGACCAGGGTCTTGAAAGTTCTGATGCATTGAGTATGGTCAATACGCCTAAAGATTCCATCGCAACAAGAAAGATAGCGATACTCGCAGCGAATGGCGTAAATGGAAGTTCAGTAAATCAAATGAAAAAAGCATTAATGGATGCTGGAGCCGTGGTTGAGATCATTGCACCAAAATTGGGTGAGCTGAATGCAGGCAAAGGGGTAACGATCAAAGTTGACAAGAACCTTCGCACTGTTGCTTCCGTATTATATGATGCAGTTTATGTACCCGGTGGAAAGGATAGTATCGCTACGTTGTCGAATGAAGCGGATGCAATCCATTTTGTAGACCAGGCTTACAAACATTGTAAGGCGATAGCGGTTGATATCGATGCGGAAGCTTTTATCGCCAAGACAAGTGTTGGCAGTTTGCTGGAAGAGAATAAAGAACTGCCGGGTTTTGTTTACCCGACAAAGAACAAGTCCTTGAGCAAGCTTTTTATAGATGCGATCGCACAACACCGTTTTTGGGAAAGAGAAACAATGAAACTTGTACCTGCCTAAACTATGAGTGACATCAGCCAGTATGTTGGCATTGGTGCGGGTATTTTAACATCCGTGTCGATGCTGCCACAATTATTCAAGATCATCAAAGAAAAGAAAGCAGATGACATTTCTTATGTGATGTTATTTGTCCTGATGACCGGTATCGGTGGCTGGGCATGGTATGGTGTGCTGAAAGAAGATATCCTGATCATTATCTTTAATAGTTTTTCCTTTCTCGTGAACCTTGTTATTATTTTCTTTTCTGTAAAATATAAAAAAGGATAGCTTCACGTAAAAGAGTAAAAGATATTCCGGCACTGCTATTGCATGATAATTTATAACTAATACAAATTTTATGGCTAAAAAAGAAAATAAACCCGACGATGAAAAATTCCCGGGTTACCCGCAGTATCCTGCGAGTGAAGACATTTATAATAAAGAAGAGAAAGAACCTTTAAAAGAAGATGAAGAATTTGCAAAAGAAGAACAGAAAAAACAGGATAAAATAGCGGGAAATGACCTTGATGTACCCGGTTCAGAACTTGATGACAAAGATGAAGATATCGGGGAAGAAGATGAAGAAAATAACTATTACAGTCTCGGTGGAGATAACCATGAAAACCTTGAAGAAGACCAGGCATAAATATAATTAGTTTTTAATCCTATTGAGGGATAAGTGTATTCTACTAATTAGCAAAATACATGCTTCATTGAAAAATACAACGGAGAATTTATCCGTTTTACAGGAAATAATACCCTGTGAAAGACTTTGATGTAAAAGAACAAGAAAAATTTCCCTGGCCCGGCCTCTTTCTGGTTACCGGCTTCTCCTTTTTTCTATTCAGTTTGTTTTTAAAATATATTAATTATTCTTACTCTAACTTTCTTAAAGTAGGTCTTGTCTCTATTGCCATTGGTGGAGTTTGCCTGTTGTATCAATTATTGCAATCTTCTGTACAACCGGTCAAGACAAAAAGAAGACGTAGCTGATCTGCACAATTTTTACATTCAAATATCTCCCTCCATTGTACCATATCAAAGCGTAACGGGCATCATTCTACTTTACCGCAATCGTTCTCGGTAAAATATCAGCAAAATATATAAGGCTGTTGTAAATTTATTGCTCCTTCAATTTTGAAGACTTGCCTTATAAAAAAATAACGATGAGCATTTTAAGTTATAGTATCCTGGTCACAAGTCTATTCTTTTTTTCAACTGCCAACTCGCAGGACAACGTTAAGTTTATAAAAAAAGAACAGGAGAAAAAGATAGATATTATGGTAGGAGGAAAATTGTTTACTTCTTACCTCTATACAGATAATATAGATAAGCCCGTTTTATATCCACTTATTACTTCTTCCGATATTACGCTGACCCGCGGCTTTCCATTGAACCCACGTCCCAATGAAAGAACCGATCATCCTCACCATATCGGTTTGTGGTTTAATTACGGAGATGTGAACGGCCTTGACTTCTGGAATAATTCGTATGCGATAAAAGAAGTGGACAAACCTAAATATGGAAGTATCCGCCACCAGCAAATCATTAAAGCAGAAGATGGAAAGGATAAAGGAACATTGGTTGTTGCCGCTGACTGGGTTGATTATAAAGGAAACATTTTATTAAAGGAAGTAACCACATTTATAATAAGTGGGAAAGCAGGAACACGGACCATCGAACGCAGCTCCGTTCTCACTGCACAAAAAGAAAAAGTAAATCTCAAGGATAATAAAGAAGGTACGTTGGGAATCCGTGTATGCCGTGAACTGGAAATACCAACCGATAAACCAGAAATATTTACGGATGCCCAGGGAAACCCGACAGCAGTACCTACATTGAATAATGAAGGCGTCACCGGAAATTTTCTTACCAGTGAAGGCAAAACCGGAAACGATGCCTGGGGTACAAGAGGAAAATGGTGCCTTATGTATGGAAAGAAAAATGGAACGCCTGTCTCTATTGCAATCATTGATTATCCATCCAATCCCGGTTATCCCACTTACTGGCATGCCCGTGGCTATGGATTATTCGCAGCAAATACTCTTGGCCAGGAAGCATTAAGCGGTGGCAAAGACAAATTGAATTTTTCAATTGATGCCGGCAAATCAGCAACGTTCCGTTATAAAATAATATTGAATGATGGAAACATCCCTGGTGCCGCAGACTTAGATAAAGAAGCAAGTGTTTTTTCAAAATCTAAATAAAAGCAGCGATCGAGTTATTGTTTCATTTTTTAATTAACCCGGCTGCATTGCTACCAGCATCCTCCCTTGTTGAGTAAAACGAAATCCCGGTGTATATCGGGACGACGCTCCGTTCATCTTCCTGTTCTTTACTCAGCAAATAAGGCTGCAGTACTAAATTTGTCTTCAAAACTATACTTACTTTAACTCCGGTTGCAAAATACTATCTACATTTGTTGCGCATCAAAAATCTAAATGAATAGCTATATGATAAAAAAAATCACGAGAGTTTTGCTACCCGCTCTCCTGCTGGTTGCGGCACCCCATTTGGTTTCTTCGCAAACCACCACCACAGACACAAAACTTGAAATTCCTGATTGGGCGTTACCTGCATCTGCCACGCATAAGCAGGTATCACCTCCTACGGATTTTCATCGCCCGGCTAAAACATCATTAACGCCGATTGGAATTTTTCAAGGTCAGTCCGATGTTGGCGCCCCATTGGTTCCCGGCAGTTCCAGTTATGATCCTGCTACAAAAAAATATACAATTGTTTCCGCAGGCTACAATGTTTGGTATGTGCGTGATGAATTTCGTTTTCTCTGGAAAAAAATGTCAGGCAACGTGTCATTAGCCGCCGATATTGATTATCCCGATACATCGGGTTTCGGTGACCGCAAAGCGGTTCTTGTCATCCGTCAAAGTTTGGATGATGATTCAAAACAAGCGCTTGTTGCATTACACGGGGCCGGCATGATGCATTTAGCATGGCGGCCTGAAAAAGGTGAAAGAGTGAAGGATATGGAATATCGTATCGGCAGCCGCGGCGGCCTTCCGGGTGGCACCTCACCTGATGCACTTGTTATAGCGCATGCAAAACGTATCGGCATTGAAAAGAAAGGCGATTATTTTTCGCTCTTTGTCAGTATGGATGGTGAACCGATGCACCAGTTTGGCGCACCCATTAAGTTAAAAATTGACGGGCCTTTTTATGTTGGCATCGGTTTTTGTTCGCACCTGCCCGATAAAACAGATACAGCTGTTTTATCCAATGTAGTATTGGTAAATGCTGCAGGATCTGTCAAATAACTAAAGACATCTTTCTTTAATAAAAAAGCCGGAACAAGTTTGTTCCGGCTTTTTATAATTAGCTAATATTCTTTCTTTGGCGATCCGTATTTTTTCCCTAGCCCGATGCAAACAATAGCTAAGGGTATGCCTGCCATAACCAATACAAGCACTACCGACCATGTTTTTCCCATGAGTAATAAAAGAATGCTCGCTGCAATGTATATACATAAACCGATCACAAAAACCGTGGCGGTTCCTCTTCCAGCGGGATCGGTTCCATTAGTAGTAAAGAAAATACTGTAAACCCATATTAGTAAAAGTAAAATCTCGAGCGCTATGCATATCCAGCCTGCAATAATCATATATTATTTTAAGTTGAATGTATTAAACTTAGGCTAATCATCAAAAACTAAAACTGTATATTATAAATGGCAATGATAAAGTAAAAGAAGGATAATTTCTTTTCAGTCCGGTAGTCGTACTATTGACTTTCGTAAGATCGGGATCATGCAATAATAAAAGCGGGTCAAACAAGCGAATCCGAATTTTGTTCTCAAATAAAAAGACTTCAGTAAAATACTTTGGCCTTTTTTACTGACGATCTCCAAAGAATAAATTCATTGGGGAAAGATCGCAACAAGTATTGCACATTCATATTTTCATCTACCGCATTTCATCCCGGCACATTTGTTGAAACCCTTGCTATAAATTAATTCACCCACAATAATTTATTATGGACAGTATCAACAAAAACCAGCCGGAACACAACCGGGAGAATTTAACGAACGTCGCAGCTGTCGAAAAGTTAAAAGAACTTGTCAAAAAAGCAAATACCTGCTTCTTTTGCACAGGTGGTGCGGAAGGCCCGTCCGAAGGGGTAAGGCCAATGAGTGTGCAGAAAGTAGATGATGACGGTCACTTATGGTTCCTGAGTGCTAATGACAGCTATAAGAATAAAGAGATAGATGCCGACCCTGAAGTGAAAATGTATTTCCAGGGTTCAGCGCATTCTGATTTCTTATTTATTAAGGGCAATGCCTTTATTTCAGAAGACAAAAATAAAATTGATGAACTATGGGAACCGCTTCATAAAGCATGGTTCACCGAAGGAAAAAATGATCCCCGTATTTCTGTAATTGAAATTATTCCCGAAGAAGGTTATTACTGGGATACCGTACATGGAAATGCAGTCGCATTTATTAAAATGCTGGTAGGCGCTGCTATTGGAAAAACATTGGATGATTCTGTGGAGGGAAAGATAAAAGTGTAGGAAACCTCACCTAGCCTCTCCTAAAGAAGAGACTATAAATAGATGGCTCGTGCCTCGCCATGACAAAGAAGAGAACTACTATAATGTAAGTCGTTTTAAAAAGGTTCGGGATAATAAAACTCTTCCTTGTCACCCCGAGGCACGAGGGGTCTACGAATAAAAATAGCCGTGGTGATAAAATGATATTCCGACAATGCTCAATAGAATTACCGAACGTACAAGAGTGCGACGCAACAGGCGATGCTAGTAGTAATGCAGTTGGGATAATAATTAAAACTAGTTTATCAATTATGCATACCTGACGGAAGCGGCAATGGTTTTTTAGAAACGGGAGATCCAAAATTGGGAGTGCCATCTGCATTCCATGAAAATTTTTGCATGTGCGGCGCCCTTTTATTACCGCAACCATCCGTAGCCGTCGGGTTGGCATGATATAATATCCAGTCTTCTTTTCCATCGGGGCTTTTGAAAAAAGAATTATGCCCCGGTGCAAATACATTGTTTGTTGCAGATTGGGCAAATACCGGCTGAGGATGTTTTTTCCAATTCTTGGCAGCCAGTATATCGCCGCTGCCATTGAATGAAAGCATTCCTAAATTATAATCGAGCCAGCAGGCATTGGCCGAATAAATGATAAACAACTTTCCGTTTTTTTCAAGAAATTCGGGGCCTTCGTTTACACGTAATACAGGAGGCTCGCCAGTATTCTTCTGCCATTCAAGCGGTACTGCGCCATGCAATTCCCAATCGTGAGCAGGTTCAGAAACTAATATCCTGTCGCCTTTCATCGTCCATGGATTTTCTAATTCGGCGATATAAATATTCTGCTGCACATTATTATAATTTTCCCAGCCGCTCCATGCCGCATAACGTTTTCCTTTGTAATCAATCACGGTAAGGTCAATCGCCCAATGGTCACCGGGATCCGTGAGCTTGCCTTTCAATATCCAATCACCTGCAAACGGATCTTCATTTACATTTTCCAATACCCACATACGATGATGAAGATTGTTGCCATCGTCCGCTGCAAAATAGACATACCATTTCTTATCGAGGAAATGTATTTCCGGCGCCCACAATTGTTTGGAATAGAGTTTATTTTCTTCAGGCTTGTAAATAGTTTTTACTTCGGCAGTAGCTAACTGGCCGAGATTTTTCGTACGCCATAATTTTAAATCATTGCCCGTAGTATTCATGTAGTAGTACCAGCCATTTTGCAGGATGACCCATGGATCGGGGCCGGAATTTTTTATTGGATTGGTATAAGTATCCTGGGCAACTATTTGTGTAAAAAAAGACAATGTGATGAAATAGAAAGCAGTTATTCTTTTCATGCGAAACAATTTTATATTCAGTAGCTGCAATATACAAAATCAGCCAACGTTGATTATTAGACATGTGAAAGGTCGCTTATTTTCTTCCCTCATTGATCAAAAATTGTAAGGAGTAACGGGTGCGTCGATATATATTTGCCTTATGCCGAAGTATCGCCATTTACTTGCATTCCCCTGCAAAATATTTATTAGCCCCGCATTACTTTTTTTATTCGGCTACAACTCGTTTGCTCAAACCAGCACAGCGACTGTAAAAGGAAAAGTAATTGATTCTCTTTCTTCCAATCCATTGGCCGCGGTAAGCGTCCGCATTTTTGAAACCACTCAGAAAAAACAGGTGAATGGAAACCCAAGCTCAGAAAAAGGTGATTTTTCTTTTCAAATATCATATGGCTCCTATTATGCGGTTTTAGAACATACAGGTTACACATCCGTCACTACGGCGACATTTAGTCTTTCAAAAGAGCATGCCGTTCATGACCTTGGCATTGTTCGTCTTACACAGTCAACAACACTTTTAAATGAAGTGGTGGTGCAGGCGGAAAAAAGTTTTATGCAACTGGAACTGGACAAACGAATTTTTACTGTTGGGAAAGATTTGGCGAATGCAGGCGGTTCTGCATCGGATATACTTACGAATATTCCTTCGGTGACTGTCGATGGCGAAGGAAATGTAAAACTCCGAGGCAGTGATAATGTCCGCATTTTAATTGATGGCAAACCATCCGGGCTGGTGAGTTTTAAAGGATCGGGAGGTTTACAACAATTACCTGCGAGTTTGATTGACCGGGTGGAGATCATTACGAACCCCTCAGCCCGTTACGAAGCGGAAGGAAATGCAGGTATTATTAATATCATTTTAAAAAAAGATAAACGACAGGGCTTTAATGGTTCGCTGGAACTGATTACTGGTTATTATCCAAACTTAGGAGCCGCCGCTAATTTGAATTATCGCCATAAGAAAATTAATTTCTTTATCAACTACGGTATTGCTTACCGTAATCAGCCGGGCCGTGGTTCTTTGTACCAGGAAGTGTATACCGCTGATACTACTTTTATTTCAAGACAAAGCACTACCAACCGCATCAAAGGATTGAATACGAATATACGTGGCGGGCTTGATTATTATTTTACGGAGAAAAGTATACTTACGGCTTCTTATCTTTTTCGCCGCAGCAATGCTACCCGCATTTCTCATATTCGCTATGAAGATTATTACTTTAATCTTTCCGATTACGGTGGCTTAACGACGAGGCGACAGGATGAAAAAGAAAAGGAACCCAATTCAGAATACACGCTTACTTATAAAAAAACGTTTGAGAAAAAAGATCACGAACTTTCTGCTACCGTTAAATACATTGATAACTGGGAAAGTTCCAATCAATTATTTACGCAATATTCATACGATAAAAACGGGACGCAGGACATTTCCAAATCTGTGGTCCAGCGATCGCCGAATGATGAGTATGAAAAGCAATGGTTGTTCCAATTAGATTATGTGCAGCCGCTGGGCCAGGATGGAAAATTTGAAACAGGTATCCGCAGCAGCTTCCGGGACATGACCAATGACTTTTTAGTAACGGAACAAAATGGTTCCGGTGTGTTTGTTCCGCTACCGGGCCTTGATAATGTTTTTGTTTATAATGAAAACATTCATGCTGCTTATGGCATTCTTGCCAATAAAAGTAAAAAGATGTCCTACCAGGCGGGATTGCGGGCGGAATACACGGATGTAAAAACGGTACTGCAAAAAACCAATGAGCAGAACCCAAGAGATTATTTTAACTTCTTTCCCAGCGCCCATTTTACATACGATGTGAGCGATGATAATGCGCTGCAAATAAGTTATAGCCGGAGGATACGCCGGCCATTTTATAATGATCTTAGCCCATATATGACTTACTCTGACAGCCGGAATTTTTCCAGTGGTAATCCTGACCTGGACCCGGAGTTCAGCAATGTTGGTGAAATTGCCTATATCATGAATTTTGAAAAAGGCTCTTTATTCTCCGGTATTTATTATCGTAACACCAGGGGAAAGATAGAGCGGATACGCAGGGTAAATGATGAAGGCAAATCAACAACGAAACCGGAGAACCTGAAAAAAGAAAATGCATGGGGTGCGGAATTTACCGGCACATGGACAGCTACGAAATGGTGGAAAATGGATATGAACCTCAATCTTTTTCATGCGGCGATTGACGGAAGTAATATACTCGCATCTTATAAAACAAAAACGTTTAGCTGGTTTGCGAGGCAAACCTCAAGGTTTACATTGCCCCATGATATAGAAATGCAGTTGCGTGGCAATTATGAAGCGGCGCAAAAAACAGCACAAGGAAAACGCCAAGCGTTTTATTTTATTGATTTTGCATTGAACAAAGATGTGCTGAAAGGGAATGGCACGATCAACCTGAATGTATTGGATGTTTTTAATTCACGACGAAACCGGGGTTTTAGCGAAGGGCCTAATTTTTATTCGGAGAGTAATTCACAATTCAGGCGAAGACAGATAAATCTTACATTTAATTATCGTATTAAACAAAATAAACCTGTGCCGAAGAAAGAAGGTGAAGAAGGCCTTTAATATATCTTGCCATTCAGGACAAGGTTATAGTGAAGAAGCGGATAAAATAATACCAGTATTTCGAAATCGAAGAGTGTATCTTTCAACTATAAAACAACTTGCCATGAATAGTAAGCGCAGAGATTTTATTAAAAAAACTGTTTCCCTTGCCGCAGCAGTTTCAGCAGGCGGAATGATACCAGCTATCGCCGGCACATCTTCAAGTAACAAAACAACTATTTCCCATTTCGCAAAAGATGCAGGCATGCAGGCCAGCGAAGCTTATTTCAGCGGAATGGATGAAAGAAAAATCGCATTGCTGAAACAGATGGATGTTTTCGGTGCAGTGGGTGGTGTCAGTACAAGATTAGCCGGCCTGGATAATAGCGCAAAAGCTTATGAGGAAAAATCAGTAGCTGCGGTAAAGGAAGCATGGAAAAAAGTAGGATTAAATTTTAATGTAGTGGAAGGGCCGCCTTCGTTAGGTGAAAAAACAAAATTAGGTTTGGAAGGAAGAGACGAAGAGATCGCCAATTTTATTACGTTAATGAAGAGTTTATCGAAAGCTGGTACTGATGTGATTTGTTATAACTGGATGCCGGTGATTGGATGGTACCGGACAGATAACGCAAGGCCCGGACGTGGTGGTGCATTGATGACGGCGTTTGATTATGATGTGATCAAAGACCAACCATTAACGCAATATGGCATAGTGACGAAAGAGGCCATGTGGAAAAACCTTGAATATTTTTTAAAGGCGGTTGTTCCCGAAGCGGAAAAGATAGGAATGAAACTCGCCATGCATCCGGATGACCCGCAGGTAGATAATATCAAAGGCATATCCCGCATTATGACTTCGGTAGAAAATTTTAAAAGATTAGTAGACATAGTTCCCAGCCCCAGCAATGGCATTACGATGTGCCAGGGAAATTTTTCATTAATGGGCGCCGATATTCCTGCTACGATAAAATATTTTGGAAAAAGAAAACTGATTCATTTTGTTCATTTCAGAAATGTACATGACCTGAGTGGCAATAAACCGAGTACAAAATTTACAGAAACATTTCATGACGAAGGTGATATTGATATGTACGCAGCAATGAAAGCCTATTATGATGCGGGGTTTAAAGGCCCGATAAGACCTGATCATGTACCTACGATGGCGGGAGACAGTAATGATTTTCCCGGCTACAGCACGATCGGCTCTTTATATGCATGGGGTTATATCAAAGGTTTAATGGAATCTGTTCAGAAGAATAAATAATCTAATATAAGTATCACTGCTTTGCTATTTAAAATGAAGAATACATTAAAGCTCTTAACTCTCGTATTACTATTTATAGCTGGTTGTAAAAATGCTGATGATAATAAAAATCCAGCTTCCATGGAAACTGGAAAAGATTATCCTGTATACGGTGGTAATAAAGCCGGTAACCGCTACTCCCCTTTATCAGAAATAAATATTGAGAATGTAAAAGATCTCGAAGTCGCCTGGACTTATTTTGCCAACGACACAACGAAAAAAACTGGCAATGGAGAAACACAATGCCAACCTATCGTTGTTAATGGAATATTATACGGCACTTCCGCAGAACTCAATTTATTTGCATTAAACGCAGCCACTGGTGAGCAGTTATGGAGATTTGAACCCGTTAAAGAAAATCAGACATTCAACACCAACAGGGGGGTAATGTATTGGAAAGAGGGTGACGACAAACGCATTCTTTATTCCGCAGGCTCTTCTTTGTATGCCGTCAATGCATCCACAGGTAAACTTGTTACAACATTTGGCAATAATGGGAAAGCGGACCTGCACCAGGGCCTTGCTGATAATATCGGCCACGATGTACAAAACCTTACTGTAACCGCTACCACACCGGGTGTTATTTATAAAAATACAGTGGTGATGGGTTCCAGTGTTGCCGAAGGAGGTGATGCCGCACCGGGACATATCCGTGCATTTGATGTGGTAACAGGAAAATTGAAATGGGTATTTCATACCATCCCGCAGCCAGGTGAATTGGGATATGACACATGGCCGAAAGATGCGTATAAAAAAATAGGAGCTGTCAATAACTGGAGCGGGATGGTGCTGGATGAAAAACGGGGTGTTGTTTTTTTAGGCACTGGTTCGCCTTCTTCTGATTTTTATGGTGGTGACCGGGAAGGCGCAAACCTGTTTGCGAATTGCATACTGGCGTTAGAAGCGGAAACAGGAAAATTAAAATGGTATTATCAAACCATTCATCATGATCTGTGGGACAGGGATATGTCCTGTCCGCCAAATCTTATTACCATAACCCACGATGGGAAAAAAACAGATGTGGTAGTGCAGGCGACCAAAGACGGACAGGTATATGTACTAAATCTTGACAGCGGAACATCTTTGTTCCCGGTAGAAGAAAGGCCCGTGCCTGTAAATGGTTTGCCAGGAGAGCACCCCTATCCCACCCAAAAATTTCCGCTGAAGCCAGCGCCATTGAACAGGCAGCTATTTACAGAAGATGATATTTCAAACATCTCTCCTGAATCACATGAGTACGTTAAGAAATTATTTCTTGAATTAAAAAAGGATAATAAGTTTCAGCCACCAAATGAAAAAGGCACTTTATTGTTTGGCTATAGCGGCGGTGCGGAATGGGGCGGCAATGCGATAGATCCGGATGGCATTCTTTATGTAAATGTTAATGAAGCCCCTTGGATATTAAAAATGGTTGACAAAGAAGTCCGTGATAAAGCGGTTGCATCATTGTCGGAAGGAAATGCTTTATATATAAAAAATTGCTCGGCTTGCCATGGAGAAGACCGCAAAGGGAATACCACTATTTTTCCCAGCTTAATTAATATTGAGAAAAAACATTCAGCGAAAGAAATTATTAGTTTAATAAAAACAGGCAAAGGCAAAATGCCTTCTTTTCAATATTTATCAGAAGAACAAAGAAAATCAATCACAGGGTATTTAGTAAATAAAGAATACAGGTTGCCGCGGACAGCAGATAATTATCCTGATACTGCATCAAAAATAAAAGCTGAGTTTCCTTACCAGCCAACATACATCTACAAAGTCTGGAAGGTGATTACTGACCAGGATGGATATAACGGGATAAAACCACCATGGGGTACATTAAATGCACTTGACCTGAATACCGGTGAATATCTATGGCGCATTCCCCTGGGCGAATATCCTGAACTGACGAAGAAAGGAATCCCTATTACAGGAACGGATACCTATGGTGGGCCAGTAGTAACAGCAGGCGGACTTATTTTTATTGCTTCTACAAAAGATGAACGGATACGAGCCATTGATAAAAAAACGGGTAACACAGTATGGGAATATCAATTACCAGCGGGAGGATTTGCAACACCAATTACTTACGAGGCCAATGGCAAACAATATGTAGCTATCGCTGCAGGCGGTGCAAGAGGCAAAAAACCAGGCGGATGGTATATCGCCTTCAGATTGAAAAGTTGATAGTCCGTTAATCATACTTCACCTGGCAATTCGTGCAAAAAAAAGTACGCCGTTTTGTTTTACCGCAATATTTTTTTATGATGGGCAAATCACAACGGAGACATGTCTTTTTTGTATGGGCCAGCCAATGTTTCTTTAAAACAAATTCTTTCTTCCATTTCAGAAAATCGAAACTGTAATCGCGGGCTTCTTTTATTAATTCTGATAATTTTTTAGCCGGAAT
Organism: Chitinophagaceae bacterium; assembly: GCA_037200685.1. Lineage (GTDB taxonomy): Bacteria > Bacteroidota > Bacteroidia > Chitinophagales > Chitinophagaceae > JAJKIP01. The sequence continues at coordinate 125,841 of JBBCIG010000005.1, read as the reverse complement.
ATCCTTTATCAATGTTTCGGGATGCAGGTGGATACGGTACAGCACTTCGTTCTTTATAATATTACCAACGCCTGAAAACACTTGCTGATCTAATAATGCATCGCAAACCATCGTACCAGGCATCACTTTTAATTTTTTCTTTGCATTCGCCGCACTCCATTTATCGCTGAGTATATCCGCCTTCCAATCATAAAGTTCATCCAGATCGCCTTCCAGTATTTTTACAGAGCAGGTATAAAAAAATACAGTCCCATTGGAAAAGCGAAGCGCCAGTCGTAAGCTTTTATTTGGCTTTGTTTGTTCATCAATACTGTAAGAGCCGAACATCAGCAGGTGAATACGGATGTTGACATCTTTAAGACAAATAAACAATTGCTTGCCCCAGGTGCGTATATCGAGCACCTTTTTATTCGTGAATGAGGAGATGTCTATTTTGGCGTTCCCGCTGGCTTCAATAATCTTTTTTCCGTTGAAGTGGAGGATGGATTCTTTCAATATTAGGAGAGAAGGACCTTCAGGCATGGCTTTATTGTTACTAATACAAATCACAAGCCAGCATAATTGGCTGATTTTTTGAAGTTATTAGGAGATTAGTTAAAAAAGAACAGTATGAGTATCGCTTTTCCTATCATTTCCTGGGCCAATGGGACGAATATCTATGAAGTGAACATCCGGCAGTACACAAAAGAAGGAACGCTGAAAGCTTTTATGGAACATATTCCCCGCCTGCGGAGGATGGGCATTGAAATTTTATGGTTCATGCCGATCACTCCTATCAGCGTGGAAAAAAGACAGGGAACCTATGGCAGCTATTACGCCGCCAGTTCTTACACGGATATTGACCCGGCTTACGGCACTGTTGAAGATTTTAAAGAACTGATAAAAATTTCGCATGAATATGGATTGAAAGTGATCATCGATTGGGTGGCTAACCATACTGGTTACGATCATCAATGGACAAAAGCTAATCCGGGCTGGTACCGCCAGGATGAGCAAGGAAATTTTATCGAGTTATATGGTTGGGTGGATGTAATTGACCTGAACTATGATATCCCGGAAATGCGAAATGAAATGATCCGCTCCATGCGGCACTGGATAAAAGAATTTAATATTGATGGCTTCCGTTGTGATATGGCGAGAACAGTGCCGATTGATTTTTGGATTGAAGCTAGGGCGCAATGCGATGCATTGAAACCTTTGTTTTGGTTGGCCGAGTGCGAGATCCTCGATTACCATGAAGCATTTGATGCGACCTACGGGTGGGAAGCGATGCGGGCATTTGATAAATATTTCAAAGCTGACCCGGAAGAAAAAAATCCTATTACATTAAAAGACATTATCGGGATACTAACAACTTATTCCAGGTATCCTGTTGGTTCAAGAAAATTATTATTTACCTCCAACCATGATGAGAACACTTATTATGGAACGGAGTATGAAAAATATGGTGTCGCGGTGAAAGCAATGGCCGTCTTTAGTTGTACCTGGCCAGGTATTCCATTGATCTATTCGGGACAGGAAAAGCCCAACACGAAACGATTAGCGTTTTTTGAAAAAGATTTTATTGACTGGGAAGGCCCGGCTGAATTACATGAATTTTATAAAATATTATTAGCGCTACGCAAAAAAAATAAAGCGTTGTCAGAAAGCGCATCCGTGCTGATCGTTCCTTCCAACAATCCCGATGTGCTGGTTTATCTCTGTCGCAGGCAGCAGGATAAAGTGCTTGTGTTATTAAATCTTTCAAAAGAAAAAGCGCAATTTTATTTTGATCATCCTGCCATGTCAGGTGAATACACGGAATTGTTTACAAACAACTTTGTCACGGTTCATCGCAAAGAAAGTTTTGCTTTTGAGCCGGGACAGTTTGCGGTTTATTGCGTGACGAAGGATAACTAAAAACTTATTTCTTTCAAAATGCATCAACGCTTACTTCCAGTATTTCCTAATATGCTGAGTAAAGAACAGGAAGATGAACGGAGCGTCGCAACATAGATCATAGTAGCACTACAGCTGGTCAAATACAAACTATTCTACACAATCGACAACTGTATGTAGAAAAAATTCACCGTTTATTTTATAAAAACATTGTTCGGTCCTTAATTATTTGATCTTTATCAATCAAGGTGGTATTATAATTGTTATTACACGAAATCAAGGATGTGATCCTAAAGATGAGCGATTCGTCTCAATACGATTATTAAATCTACAAGAGTGGACATCATTATTGAAACGCCGAAAGGCAGCAGGGAAAAATTTAAATATGATGAAGAGCACCGGCTCTTCCGGCTTCATAAAACGTTGCCTGCTGGTTTAGTTTTTATTTTTGATTTTGGTTTTATCCCGGGAACAAAAGGTGAAGATGGCGACCCGATCGATATTATGGTTCTCTCCGAATTTACAAGTTTCCCCGGTTGCGTGATGGATTGTCGTATCATCGGTTGCATCCAGGCCGAGCAATCAGAAGGCGATAAGATGATACGCAACGACAGGTTTCTCGGCGTACCTGAACAATCCGCAGTTTTTGAAAATGTAATTTCTATAGAAGACACTCCTCCTACTTTAATCATGGAGATGGAAGATTTTCTTTCGACTTATATGCAAAAGGAAGGAAAAGATTTTCGTTTGTTGGGCAAGCTCGATGCCGCTGATGCGTTCTCTTTACTAAAAAAAACAAAAGCCAGGGCGCTTAATTTTTGAAAGATTATTATTTACCCAGCTTCAGTGCTACTATCATCGCCTGTTGCGACGCTCCGTTCATCTTTCTGTTCTTTACTCAGCAATTGTCGAAGACCCCGATGTTTGTCGGGGCGTCGCTCCCGATAACTATCGGGATTACCATGCCTGCCCCGACCTATGTCGTGGGAGCGAAGTCGAAGTGTCGCACTCTTCAGGGTTCTGTTCGCTACTCAGCAAGCCTCATCCCTCTTTCCCTTCTCCTTCAGAGAAGGGACGGCGCTACATCGCAAATCCAAACGATATAACTATCACATCAACTGTATATCTATGTTCATCATTTTCGAAGTGCCCAACATTGTCATGCATTCCGAAAAGCGAGGGCTGTGTTGGTGGTCCCGCTAATGCGGGATCGGGAGGGACCTTGGCCTATTGCTTAAACGGCACCTCTGTCCGGTCGTTAATACTTAATTTGTTTACTCCGGGTTTCCAGTTTTGTACAATATGAATATCATGATCAACATTCTCTTTTAATTTTTCTACGTCCACATACCCTACCCTGTTGTACAAAGCCGGTTTATTTTTTGCCGAATAGATCGCTGCATAACTGTTCCAATATTTTTTTGCCAGTTCCAAATGCTGCAATGAAGTTTTACGATACTGTTCATTTTTAGTTGTATCAAGCAAGGCGAGATCACAGGCAGCTTTTATTTTCTCCGCATAATATTTCCCGATCATTGCAAAACCTTCGATATCGCTTAATGTTTGATTTAATTCTGTTGGTGATGTATGAACAGGTTTGGAAAACTTCTTCAAAGAAGCTAAAGAAATATTACTCAATTTCTCCAGCGTATCAGCCACGGATAAAGGACTAAGAAAATCGCTTTTTGTACCCTTTAATTTTTTTGCGGCCCATGAAAGAATGTTATCAATATTACTTCCTTCCATCGGTTCCCTTTCTATATAATCCTTCACGGTATAAAATCCTTTATGCGAGGGATGACTGAGATTAGCCTCCGGAAACCATTTCAAATCAATATCTCCCCAGACAAATCTTGTGATCCAGGGAAATATCATGGATGCGGCTGACCAGCCCTTCATTAATTCATTTGTATTGGTTTCCGGGAAATGCTGCTTCAGATGCTGCGAAAAAATAGCATCCGGCAAATTGGGATCATAACTTAACCTTCCCCATAGCATAAAAGAATACCATTGCTTTTCCATCACCAATGGTGGCGTTTTGTTACCATTTAACTTACTCAAATAATCACGGCCCCAGCAATAACCATCCGGCCCCATATAAAAACCGGCGATCTTTTCTAATTCGGGAATATTCTTAATAAAGCTTCTTGCATAATCATTGTTCGCCCAGCGGAAACTATAAATATCATCGTTGCGGATAGTGAGCCAGCTTTGCACCTGCGGAGATAATAATGGCATCGCCGGTAAAATAAATTGCGGGTTGGGGATGGAATACATATGCGCAATTGCATATTTCAAACTCAGGTCTAATTTGCAGGGAAGGTCTTTAAAAGCATCCTGTACTTCTTTCAGCGATGACCAGTGCATACGGTGTATCAATGTAAATGGCCGGTTGGGCTGGCCCTTCAATCCATCACGAATACCTTCGCCATAGGTTTTCCATAACCATTTTTCATTTGAGTATTCATCTTTTCGGTTATTCTCCATTCCTTCACCAGCTGTAATACCAATGCCCCTCAACAAAGGGTAAGTCTTTATCATTTCACGCACGGATGCACGGAACCATGCGATAGTAGTATCATTATTTTGCTTGCTGGTAATACCAGATTTACCTGTGGCACTGTATGTAAACAGGTTCCAGGTAAATAAATAAATATCAATGCCGCGGTCTGCGGCCAGTTGCATTACTTTTTTCCAAAAAACTATTTTCTCATCAATCGTTATCTTTTTTACAATCTCTACATTTTTATACAAATAAGGACGGTCAAATTCAAGTCCCCTGCTGCTATACGTATCATCATATTTTTCTTTGGTACGCCATACATCATTCAATGCTATATCCGGGAACTCCGGCACTTTTACCATGGAAGGGAATGGCTGCAGGCTCCACCATGTCATTACATTGTAACGGTGTATCGCCATCTGATCAAAATAAGTTTGCCAGAAATTGATATCCCACATATCAGGAATATTCGCCTGGTTGGCATCACCCGGATCGGAATAAGTAGGTGTCCGCAAATCAAGCGGCAGGTTGAATTTGATACCCCGGCTTTTTAAATAAGGAATGTTATCGCTTTCTTTTAACTGATTGACGGCATTTGCTCCGATCGCTTCAGCTACATCAAATGCGCCGTACATAGCGCCGGTGGATTCTCCTGCAAGGATATAAATCTTTTTACCATTATCACTGATGCGAATGCTGTAACATTGGTCATCAAAACTTTTCGCTGTCTTCCATTTGTTTGCTTCGACTAGTTTTGCAGCTTTTGCAGCGTCTGCAATAATTTCAACAAAAATGATATCATTCTTTGGATTTTGTGTGAGCTTGTTTTCCCATACTGTCCATTTTCGTTCGGTGGCAGCGATCTTAATTTTTTTTATGCCAAATAATATTTGCTCATCTGCATTGTCTGCATTTACATGGATACCTTGTGCGTAAGAGAAAAGACAACAAAATAATATGCTCACAAACAATGAACAAGCCTTCTTCATTTGTATCAACATTTAATCTGCTTTACCTGTTAATGATTTAATAAGTTTTACTTCTTCCTGCTTGTACGGCGTACCATCTTTCCTGAAAATATCATGAAACCATGTTTCGGGTTCGCTGCCGTCGGGCATGGGTTTGTCCCACGCATAGATGGTATTGCTTTTACCTGTTACCAATCCCCAATTAATCGCCGCTATTTTTCTTTCTTTTAATAAAGGCATGATGTTCTCAAAACGGCTACCCCTTGTTCTTGCCATATATTCAGTACAGATCAATGGCTTGCCTATTTTGATCAAAAAAGAATCGATCCATTTCAGGTGTTCTTTTTCATTCATATAATTATGGTAAGTGATCACATCTGAATTTGTTAATTGAAATTCATTCAGGTCTTTTAGTTTTAAATCCCATACACCTGCGGAAAGTGGCTGATCCGGGTTGATCGTTCTTCCCCATGAAAAAACTTTTTTCAATAAGGGCATACTTTTATTTCCATAACCGGAATTGCCGGGTTCATTGTATACATCCCATAATAATATCCGCTTATCAGTTTTGAAAGCAGTGAGAACATCCTTTACGTATAGTTCCATTGCATTGATGTAAGACAAATCCATATCCTGCAACTTCCCCGGGTCTCTTACCCAACCGGAGTTATGAACGCCGGGTTTAGGAGCAGGTTGTTTACCAGGAGCATAGGTTTCGTTCCAGCAATCATCAAAGAAAACAAAAAGGGTTTTAATGCCATGCTTATTGGCAATGGATAAATAACTGTTCATTCTTTTTTTGAAACCGGGTTTATCAACCTGCCATGCAAGATGATGAAGGTATACACGCATCACGTTCATACCGATGCCTGCGGCATAACCTAATTCCCTGTCAATGGTGATAGAGTCAAATGATTCGGCCTGCCACATTTCCAGTTGATTGATAGCCGTACTGGGAAGAAAATCGGCGCCGGCCATCCACGGGAGTTTTGCATACCATGCATTTGCTTTTTCTTTGCTCCAGACAGCCCTTTCTTTTTGTGCGGAAGAAGTAAAAGATATTGTTATTGCGCTAAATAAAAAAAGAGCAGTTAATTGTTTTTTCATACAGAAGCATTTATAATAAATCCGTCGTCTTTATTTCATCGGATTTTTAAAAAGAAGGCTCGAAAAAAGATTCTTTCATTTGTTCGCAATATTCTTTTAAGTTTTCACTCATTTTTTTCATTTGATCAAATAAAGCGCCATGTACTTTTTCGGGAATCGGCGCATCGCATGCATTTAACAAGCGGCAGGCAAAACTGCTTGTTGTTTCATTTATCTTTTTAAATACAAACTCGTATACCAAAGAAATATCCATTTCTGCAATACGGCAGCTTTCCGCATATTCAATACCTTCTTCCGTTAATGTCATTCGTATAGGTGAAACAACTGTGTTATAGTTTTCAAATTTGCAGCGGTGAATGCTTCCAATGAACACTTGTGGTATATCCTGTTCCACATTTTGTAAACCAGGGAACCAGGCAGGACGGCCGGGAATATTCATTACTACCATGTATACATCACGGAAATTGTCGGCGACAGTCATTTTGAGAAACGAAGTATTGTCCGTATGATACTGGTTATTGGGTTTGGGTGGTTCAGGTATTTTCTTTCTTGCTTCATTAAGCAATGTAAAACGATAAGGTATTTTGCCAATAGAAGCATATTCTTCCGAAGAATCCGTCCATTCCATTTCAACCGCTTCTACTTCATCGGGTAATTGTTGTAATAACTTCTCTGTGATCAGCAGGTATTCATTATTAGCAATGCTGTTTTTTAGTAAGCGATGGGCGACGATCATTTCCGGGCCGGATTGTTTTATAAAACGACCAACTTTTATTTCCGCTACCGGGCCGTGGTGTACGACAAATTTCAATGTGAGATTAATAATACCGAGGCAAGCGCCGCAGGGACAAATGGCATGCTGCTGCATCCACATGCGCTGCACATGAAATGAATTAAAAATTTTTAAACAAGTATCAACGATTTGTTTTTGGGAAGGAGCCGCTCCTTTTTTGATCAGCAAGACCGCATCCCCTTCAATCTCCGAGACTTCGTATTCTTCATCCACCGCTTTTAAGATAGCGTCGATAAGAATATTAATGGCATGTGAGCTATGGCTGAGTTCGGTAGTTGTCATGAACTCTGTAAACCCGCTGATATCGGGGATTAATATTGTTGCGCTGTTTTCTGCCATGGTAAGAATGAATAGGTACTAAGTTAAGAAGAAATGAAAACCTCACCTAACCTCTCCTAAAGGAGAGGAACAACACACAGCCCTTGCTTACTGAAAATGCAGATACATTATGGTAACTTATAAATATTGACACTTCGACAATGCTCAGTAAAACCTCACCCTTTATCCCTCTCCACAAGTGGAGAGGGAAACTGCACACAGCCCTTACTTAATGAAAATGTAATTAATGATGCTTTCCCAACAAACGTCGGGATCTTCGACAAAAATGCTGATACTTCGACAGTGCTCAGTAGAATTACCGAACGCTGAAGAGTGCGACCCTTCGACTTCGCTCAAGGAATCCCGATAGCTATCGGGAGCGACGCCCCGACAAACATCGGGGTCTTCGACAATTGCTGAGTAAAGAACAGAAAGATGAACGGAGCGTCGCAACGAAGCTGATAGTAGCACTACAGTTGGGCAAAAAAAATTAAAGTCTCGGGTTAGCGGGTTTTTTCGGATCATCAAATGTGTTGGCGCCGCGGGTTTTTAATTTCCTGCGAAATATTTTATCGCCGGCCGATACATATAATATATTAAAATCGGCGCCACCGAAACAAAGATTGGAAGTTTGCCCGTTGGATGGTGGCGCGGGAATGATCGCATTCACACGACCCAACTGATCCAACACCTGTATACCAATTCGTGTAGCCACGTAAACCCTGCCTGCTGTATCACATTTCAATCCATCCGGCCATGCATTCTCTTGTGTGTCGGGTACATGCAACCAACCGTAGCGTTGTTTATACGTGAGTGTGCCATCTTGTTTTATTTTATAAATCCACACCCAATGCGAAGCGGATTCTGTTGCAAACAACTGTGTTTGATCCGGCGACAAGGCAACACCATTCGGAAATTTTAATCCTTCATCTACTATCACTTTTTGGCCGTTGGGACGTATCAAACAAATTTTTCCGGGATTGGCAGCGCCATCCGGCACCGTTACATATATATTTCCATTGTGCGCTACAACAAGATCATTGCCCGCAATAGCGTCTGTTACGATTGTCATTTTATCATTCGCATCATAACTTACGATTTCTTTAGTACCGCCGGCAGCCATGTAACGCTTTCCATCGGGGGCGAATGAAATACCACTTGCTCTTTTGGTATCTATATTCAACGTTGTGATTTTACCATCCAATCCTACTTTATAATTTTTTGAAGCGGGAATATCCAAATAAAAAACTTCTCCTTTTGCGTTGACGGCAGTGCCTTCGGTGAATTGATAATTTTGTCCTACCAATTCCCAATCTTCACCCGGAATAAGCAGGCCGGATAAAAAATCATTTTTGGAATTTCCTTTAGCAACAGGCTTTGGCCAGTCTTTCCATAACCATTTCATGGCGGCCGGAAAAACGGAAGTACCCTGTGCACCGCTATGACCGCCTGTTCCCCATGCATGATCTACTTCATAACCGGCAAACTGCAACGACCTTTCCATTCTTTCATTTGCTTTCCACCAATCATCAAAATTATTATTCAGGTCACCCGAACCATCCTGTAAAAAAACACGAATGGGTTTGGGTTCATATTTGCGAAGAAGAGCCGGGTAGCGATCACCACCACGCAAACCAGTATACGTACCGATAGCACTGAATACTCTTGAAAATTCTTCGGGATGTTCCCATGCCGCAGTAAATGCAGCAATGGCGCCACTGCTGGAGCCACCGATAGCACGGTCGTTGCCGCTTTTTGATAAACGGATAGCACGGCCGTCGCTTGTTTTTTTCTTTTCTACTTCGGGTAATAATTCAGTGAGAATAAATTTCGTGTACGCATCACCTAATCCATCGTATTCAAAGCTGCGGTTAAAACGGCTTAATGCATTGGAGCCACTGTCTGCCGGTACACGGCCGGGTGTTACAAATACACCGATGGTTACCGGCATTTCATTTTTATAAATAAGATTATCAAATACAGTTGGCGCTTTCCATTGAATGCCATCCTGGTTTACGTACACGCAAGCAGGTTTGTCCGCTTTGTATTGCGCAGGTACATACACCCAATATTCCCGCCATGTGCCGGGGAAAATTTTTGATTGATCGAATGTGAATTTCATTAACTCACCTTTGGGAACACCCGGATGTTCTACACTGGCGGAGTCAACGGGATATGTTTCTGTTTGCTGGGCGATAAGAAAGAATGGTGCAAGCATGCACAGGAAGAAAAATAATCGTTTCATGATGGATCGTTGTTTGGGAGGGATGAAGTTAAAGAGTTTGTGGGAAAATCGAGCACTCATTTAAATATACTATCTCAAATGAAGCTGAACAAGACGCAAAAAAAGGTAATGGCTCCATCGGAGCCTACTGTTTATAGCAATATAATAAATGAGTCTTTACGCTCCGGAGGAGCGTCCTGTTAAATATCATTCTATAAAATCAAAAAGATATTTATCCTCAAAGGATATCTGAAATTTTTCCAATAGCTCATGATATTCCTGTTGGAATGTTTTCCTATGATGATGTGATTCCTGGTTCAGCACATACTTCACAACACTGTCAATATGCGAATGAGAATAAGAAAATACACCATACTCTTCCTGCCAATTGAATTTTCCTTGTATCCATTTTTTATTATTGATAAATGCATTGCTTTCCACCTTGATTTCTTTCACAAAGTCAGCAATCAGGACGTTGGGCTTAAATCCAACAAAAATATGTGTATGGTCAGGCATGCAATGAATCGCAAGCATCTTTGCCTTCCGGTTTTGCACCAGGGCAGTAATGTATTTGTGAAGTTCTTCTTTATTTTCTTTGCGTATTAAAGATTGTCGTCCTTTTACAGCGAAAACGAATTGCAGATATATCTGGGAAAATGTACTTGCCATAGGTTGGGATTTACTAATTTTCAGGTGGCTCCTTTGGAGCCTGGGTTCTAATTTACAATTTTCCTATAAACAGGTTGCCCCTTCGGGGCTAGTGCGGCTATATTAAAGACTCGAAGGGAAATGCCAGAATAAAAAAAGGAGCTAAAGACCCCATTTTTTTGATTGTAAATCTAGCTCAATCATCAGAAAATATCGATTTGCCGGTAGTAAGGTTAAAAAGTAAGTTATATGAGAATTTGAAAGTAAATCACAAGCGGATTCAAGCCTTAACTAATTCCCTTGCTGCCGGAACGTTAACTTCAAGCGTACATCCTTTACCCGGAGAGGAAAGGATACGGGTAATTCCGTCATAATAACTGGCGCGGTTGATCATGTTGCGCAGGCCAATGCCTGAAGAAGTTTTGCTGGTATCAAACCCAACGCCATCATCTTTTATCAATAAACGAACTTGTTTATTTCTTATACCTATTTTGACAACGACTTTGCTGGCTTTTGAATGTTTTAAAATATTATTCATTTGCTCCTGCAAAATGCGGTAAAGCATTAATTTAAGATCCGCATCCATGGCATGTTCTTCATAATTGTCAGTGATTAATTCTATCTCCAACGATGAAGCAATACGAATGCTTTCCAATAAAGCCTGGATAACCTGTAATAATGTAACATCTCCGAGTGAAGGCGCTACCAATGCCTGTGAAAGTTTGCGGATCTCCGCGATGGCGAGGTTTATATTTTCCTTGCTTTTATATAAACGTTCAGAATGCAGGTCTTCTTTTTTCATGGCGAATTCCAAATACAATTTGGCGGCGGCGAGTAACTGGTTAATATTATCATGAAGTTCTTTACCTATCTCTTCCCGTTCCCGCTCTTGCACTTTGATACTCGTTTCCGTAACCAGCTTTTGCTGCAGGATGTGCTGCTGCGCCAGTTCGGCCTCCGCTTCCATTTTCGCAGTGACATCATTCGCCAATACCAATTTTACTGGTTCGCCTTCATACATAATATCATGGGCGATTACATCGACAATGATGGTCGTCCCATCCTTCTTTTTATGCCGCCATACCCCAGTTTTATATAAACCCTCCCCCGCTGCTGACATGCCTTTCACATATTTACTTACATCTTCCGCGGATACAAGGTCCCTTGTCGTCAATTCAAGGAATTCGTCTTTAGTATAATCATAATGGTTAACAGCCGCGTCATTTACATCAATAATCTCCAGTGTTGATACAGCAACCATCCACATGGGCATAGGATTACTCTCGAAAATGAGTTTATATTTTCTTTCTGATGAACGCAGTATTTCGTTGGCCAACCTGTTTTCTTTCTCTAAATCATATTTATCGAGGGCCGCCCATATCGCATTGGGCAAGCGCTGCAACCTGTCTTTTAAAATATAATCGCTTGCGCCTTCCTTTATTATATTAACAGCATATTCTTCGGAGACTGTCGCTGTTACCAGTATGAAAGGAATATGTATTCCCATTTCCCTTACTATTTTAAGCGCTTCGTGTGAATCAAAAGAAGGCAACGAATGATCTGAGACGATGATATCCGGTAAATACTCTTTCAACGCCTTAATAAAATCCTTTTTATTATCGACGTGAAGCCATTGCCCTGTTATATCAGATTTCTTAACAGCTCTCGCTACCAGTTCTGCATCTTCAGGCAAGTCTTCGAGGTGAAGTATTTTTAATGGTCTCTTCATTTCTTTTTTTACCTGTTATCAACTGTATTTATTACCCGGTTAGTAAGCAACCAGTATAAACCTAACTCACTTACCGCTTTGGCGAAGCCTTCGAACTCTACCGGCTTTACGACATAACTATTTACACCTAATGTATAACTCGTAATAATATCTCTTTCCTGGTTAGATGATGTCATGATAACGACAGGTATCGCTTTTGTATTGTCATTAGACTTTATCTGGCGCAATACTTCAATACCATCCACCCTTGGCATTTTGATATCCAGTAAAATAACTTTTGGCTTATTAGTAATATCCCTTCCGGAAAATTCTCCCGTTCCAAACAGAAAATCAAGCGCTTCTTTTCCATCTTTCGCATGGACTAACTTATTAGCAAGATTTACTTTTTTTAACGCCCTTATAGTCATTTCAGCATCCTCCATACTGTCTTCTACTAATAATATATCTGTCTCAGCATTATCCATGATTATTTATTTTAGGTATATGAAAATAAAAAGCGGCCCCCTTACCTGGTTCTGCTTCCGCCCTGATATCGCCGTTATGCCTGTTGATTATTCTTTTTACCAGTGCTAATCCTATGCCAGTCCCTTTAAATACAGTATCAGTATGTAAACGCTGAAAAACACCAAATAATTTATGCGCATATTGCATATCAAAACCTACGCCATTATCCCTGATGAAATAATGCGAGGCTTTATTGTCTTCGTGGCCGCCGATCTCAATACGAGGTTTCGCCTGCTGTGAAGAATATTTTATCGCATTACCTATAAGATTGAGCCATACTTGCTTTAATAAGTTATGATCACCGCTGCATGCCGGTAAATTATCTATTTGAATATCATAATATTTGCTCAAAGGCTCTTGCTTAAATAATTCTTCCACAGACAATTCAGCCAATTTTCTCATATCTACCTTTTGATGTGCAATGCTTTTTGATCCGATCTTTGAAAACTCTATCAGGTCATCAATCAACTGTCCCATCATTTTCGCATTCGTCATGATGGTATTGGTAATACGGGCGGCTTCTGCATCCAGCCTTTCCCCATAATCTTCTTTGAGCATGATGGCATAACCACCTATAGCCCGCAAAGGAGCCCGGAGGTCATGAGACACAGAATAAGAAAAAGCTTCGAGTTCGTTATTAGCAGCTTCTAACTGGGCGGTACGTTCCTTTACTTTTTGTTCAAGGTTTTCCTGCGAATTTTTTATTTGTACCGCCATCGTATTAAATGAACGGGCCAATTCTCCTAATTCATCCGCACGGTTAACTTCAACAGAAGCAGTATAGTTACCTCCTGCGATGGATGTAGCTGCGGCAGATAAATTTTTCAGCGGTTTTGTAATATTCCGGCTCACTATCCATGCAATGATAATACCGATGATTGTTATTATACCACCTATGAGCAATATCCATGCAGCAAACTCTTTAGCACTTTCCTGTATTTTCCTTTGGGAAAATTCAAGTAACAATGTCCATTGCGTATGTGCAACAGGTCTCGCCATCGCAATAACTTCTCCGCGATGCGGACGGGAGTAACTAAAATATTTACCGGTATCACTGATGTCAGCCGGCGGCGATTTTACAGCTTTGATTAAATCTGACCAGGCAGTTCCGTCTGTATTGCCAACATATATTTCCGCATCAGCGCCTAATAACTCCGAGAACTGCGCCATCCCCTGCGAAGTAGCAAAGATCAATCGCCATCTTAAAAGATATCCAATAGTTTGTTTGTTATTGGTAACCGTAGCGACAATAGCATAAAATAATGAATCCCCGACATGATACATTTTTGTCACCTTACTGGAGTCAGGCTCCACTTGCAAGTCAGTAAGTATTGACTTATTGTCTATCCTTATTCGTATTTCCGGTCTGCCAAAACGAGCCACTTGTTTTCCATCAAGATTTACTAATTCAACATACAGTGACTGACTATCCGTTTGCAATTTGCGAATAGATGTTATCGCCGAACTATCAGCGCCAGTACCGCCCGATAATAAAAAATTTTTTACGGGCTCTTCGCTGGCAACGTTATGGGCAGAATACATGGCAACCTGGGCCGTCTGACCGAATATAGAACTTAGCTGTTCAGTAACGGTCCGCAATCTTTCACTGGCGATACGGAGAGATGCTTTTTTGACGCCGATATAAGATGCAATGCCCACGGCTGCGACAACACTGAGCAAAAGGATGCATATCAAAAGTGGTAACCGCTGTTGAATAGAAAGACCGCGAAGTGATAAAGGTTTCCTGTTAGGTTCCATGGATTTTGTTGTGTTCTGGTGCTGAATATAATAAACCAATGTAGCAGGTGTTTATTATCCGCTGTAGTTTCTCAGAAGGGAGGATCAAAAATGATAGGGCAAATAACAATATTACGATGAAGTTTACAAGCGTACTTCCCCTTCAAATTATTGATAAAAATAACATTAATAAGGATATACACTTACCAGTTGGCCTGAAATAAAATTGGTGGAACTGACATAACCTAATAATGTAGATAGTACATTATTATTATAACCCCTGGGAATTAATGAGCTGAATTAAAGCGGCTGTATTTTTTACTTTCAGTTTTTTTAAAATATTATGACGGTGCACTTCTACGGTCTTGGCGCCGATGTGCAATGTCTCACCGATCATCTTTGAAGAAAGACCGGTCCGTATAAATCTTATTATTTCCAATTCCCTGGTTGACAATGACTCTATACTTCCGTTTATAGTTTCATCACCATCCGTCCATTGTTTGGCGATCATATCTCTTACATCTTCAGAAATATAAGTATTGCCGTTGATTACTTCTTCTACAGCTTTTAATAATTCTTTGGCCGATGAATTTTTAGATACGTATCCTTTGGCGCCACTACCCAGCATTTTCCTGGCATAGCTGGGCTGCAAATGCATCGAAACAGCGATCACCTTAGAAGCAGGTGAAAACTTACGGAGCATTTTTAATACTTCAAAACCATGCAAAGGGGCCATATTGATATCAAGCAATACAATATCCGGACGTTTGGACCGGGCAATTTCTACAGCCTGTTCACCGTCGCCGGTTTGCTCAATTACTTCAAATCGGTCGTAGTGAGAAAATACATAGGCCCAGGCATCGCGTATGAGTTTATGATCATCAACAATCAGGATGGTATGCTTTTTCATAAAACAAGGTTTAGGGAAGGTGGGAGGGTAAGGCAAACTGAATTTACACTAATTATTCCGACTATATAGTTATTGCCCCTGATAATTATATGGTTTCATATAATTTGTTCCTTTTTATTATTAGTAATCGACTGATTGTATATACATGATTGCTTCAAATTTTTATCTATTGAACTTCCATTCTCCAGTTGTGCAGAAAAGCTCAGCGGTTATTATTTTAATGGTGGAAGAAAAATAAAGGTTCCACCAACAGCTTGAATTTATCAGATCAGAATTAAGTTATTTTGAGCAGGCAATTATCAGTAGTCAATATAAAATATTACGAGACAATCGTGCAGTATTGTCAACATCAGAAAATTGAAAAAAATCAGAATCGCTTTTAAAAATAATAGAGTAAGCTAGTTGAATTTATAAACTATTTGCCTTATTTTACCCGCTCATGAAGGTGTATTTTAAAAATCTGGACGGCATTCGTTTTATCGCCGCCCTGCTGGTTATATTACAACACACATCTGACTATAAATCGTATCAGCAAATAGGGCTGCCTAATACGCTTGAAAAACAGCTAGGCGGAGTTGGTGGACTTGGAGTAACTCTATTTTTCGTGCTGAGCGGTTTCCTGATTTTTTTCCTTCTTTTTTCGGAACAGAAGCTGAAACAAACAATAAGCATTAAAAATTTCTATATCCGCCGCATACTCCGTATCTGGCCTCTTTATTTTGGTTTTGGTTTGCTTTTAATTATTGGAATTAATTATTTTCTTTCTATTGATACACCGGTTTTAAAAAACCTTTTCTTCCTTGGTACTTTTAGCATAAACTTGCAACTATTATTTTCCATACCCAATAAAGGCATCATTGAACTGTACTGGTCTGTTTGTATAGAAGAGCAATTTTACCTGGTGGCGCCCTGGCTGGTAAAAAAAGGAGTTAACAGGATGCTGCTGCTCATTTTGATATTAATTGGTATCGGCATGGCCTCCCGGATACTTTTCTATTATTTAGCAACATCGGCTGAATATAATTTTCATGGGAATGATCCTGTATATTTTTTCACGCTTTGCCGCTTCGACAATTTTGGCTTCGGGGCTTTAGCCGCCCTTTTATATTTTGAAAAATCAATTTATCAAAAGATCCAGCCTATTGTTGAAAATAAAATTGTTCAAGCTGTTGTAGTGTTATTTACATTTTTATATGTGTTTAATTTAATACCCCATCCTGGATGGTTTATCGCTTCTACCCTCCCTTCCATACTTTTCGCCTTTATCATTCTTAGCGCTTCTACCGGCAATTTTATTTTAAACCTTGAAAACGCTGTTATGAAACGGTTGGGTAAATATTCTTATGGGATTTACATATTTCATGCTATCATTTGCCAGTTTATAATCACTTTCTTTCTAAAATATCTTCCTGGAAAAACAATTTTCAATTATGATATTTTATACCCGTTGTGCTGCGTAGTAGCAACAGCAATAGTGGCCGGTATCTCGTACGAACTGTATGAAAGGCACTTTTTAAAACTAAAACAACGCTTTACTATCGTCAAGAACCACGATGTGTAGTGAACCAGAAGACTGATTCTCAACTGTGTGGGATGAATTAGATGACAGGAAGGAAGATGAAACAGAAAGCCAAGCAAAAATTCCGTGAATTAACGATCGTTTTTACAAATCTCTTATATTTACAAAATAAAAAAAAGCAGGTTGGCTAGACAACCACCTGCTTGGTCTTTTGGACCGTTCACATGAGAAAACTTTTATAATGATCCGGGCTTTAATAAGCCCGGTTTTTTTCTGCTATAAAAATATACATATCCTTGTGGCCGGCAAACGCTGTTTTACCGAACCATGAATTTAAACCACTGAAAGTAACTGTTACAGTATTGAGTTTTAAATTATAGTTAATGTCTTTAAGGGATGGTTCAGCAGTTACATCTCCGCATTACAAATAAACGAATGACCAGTTAGCAATTTACCAGGCGCCGGCAAGCTTTTCCATAATGCTGAGTAAAGAACAGGAAGATGAACGGAGCGTCGCAACAGTTGATGATAGTAGTATTGTCGCTGGTAAAATAATAAGAAGAACCGTTGAAAAGATTTTATTAATTAGTAAGAGTTATATCTGCTATGATAGGATAATGATCTGAATAGGGAATTTTTGGCCGGTCGAATTGCTGCACTTTGAAATGTTTATCCGCAAAAATATAATCGATACGCAGTGTGGGTGATATAAAAGAAAAAGTTCCACCAAAGCCCGCACCTTTTTTGATAAATGCATCCTGCAAATTTCCTCTTACGGTAAAATAGGCATGCGAATTAGGTATGTCACCTAAGTTGCCGCACATCACCACCGGGTATGGACTTTTATTAATCTCATCGCGGACAATATCCGCCTGGATGCTTCGATAAACATAAGCCT
The DNA here is from genome assembly GCA_037200685.1 of Chitinophagaceae bacterium. Taxonomy (GTDB): domain Bacteria; phylum Bacteroidota; class Bacteroidia; order Chitinophagales; family Chitinophagaceae; genus JAJKIP01. The sequence goes on along the minus strand of JBBCIG010000005.1, from coordinate 108,105 downwards.
GCCTCAGCGTCCGAATACCTTGTTTGGTGGCATCAATAGAACCCGTTTCGCCATTATCAAAAGCAAAGTATCCATACTGTCCCATTCGTGATGACTCCATGTGCGTAGAAAATATCCTTACGATATTATTATTATTCATTTTTACATCCGTATAACAGATACCTTCTGAGTGAGGGGTTTGTCCGAAACTTACCTGGCCGGAATCCGCCAGCGGGTATCGTGAAAAAATAGCCATCCCAAACTTTAATTCACCATTCCATACACTTGCAGTTGGGTAAAAGAAATGATACTTATATCCCATCTCCGCCAGCACATTAATGTTGCTTTGAAAATAATCGTACTTATAAGGTTCAAAAAATTCCTGCAAACAAAGTACATCAGCATTTTGCCCGCCAATAAAATCAAGCATGAGATTTCTATAACTTACCCCGCCTTTGGCTTTTTTATTTTGCTCATCCCACCTAAATACATTCCATGATAATATACGTAACGTATTATCGTCCTTCTCCACCCGAAATTCATTTTTAAAAAAATGAATACCAAAGGCCGCCGATACCTGCTGCCAACCAAGGAGCAAAGCCACGAGGATTAAAAAAAACCACTTTGATCTTTTGATCGCCCAAAACAAGAGCAGGAAAACCATGATGAAAAATAAAAAAGGAAATACTAATCCTATAAGAGAGATGAACCAAAATGTTCCTGCATTAATAAAAGGAACCAGGCAAACCAGTAAATACAATACAACAATTAAAATAGTAAAAGCAAGAAAAATATTTTTTCCCCATTTTCTGAATTTTGGCTTCATACTATTAATCTTATAATTTATTTCCTTACAATGATAAAAAATATTTAACCGAAGACATTAATTATTTTTTATTATTGCCGTGAAGGTAGTTTTACCGCCTGATTGTAATATTAACAAAGGCTTACTATCTTTCACCTTTCATTTGAGGAAGATCTATGCAAATCAGGCTGCTTTTAATTTTACTGTTATTACCGGTTTTATTGTCCGCGCAGGGAACCAGCAAAACTGCTGCTCCAAAGGCATTCAGCCCGAGGATCACCACTATTTTTCACAAGCTGGGTGACGGCTTTGTCCGTATCCGGTCTTACCAATACGGCGATGCGAAAGAACCTTACTTTATCGCCCTGCACGACGATGAACTAACCGCCATCACCAGCACACAAAAGTTGCTGGCGAAAACCGGCGGCATATTAGTGCGGATTGATAATAACAAACAACGGAATATAAAATTCAAACTGGGTGGCAAACCGTATACGTTTGATCCGAACCGCATTTTTTCAGACACGGGTATCAACCAGACACTGGCCATGTTTGGAAAAATTACCAGCACTGCGAGAGATGAAGTAGATAAATTCGCTCACCGTGTTTTGAAGTTGCTGCCTGCATCGCCGGTCTTTATTATTTCGCTGCATAATAATACCAATGGAAGATTTTCCATTACCAGCTACCTGAAGGGCGAGGACAGGGAAAAAGATGCGAAAACAATCCGCCTCGTACCAAACGAAGATCCCGATGATCTTTTTCTTACTACAGACAGTATGTTTTTTGAAAAACTGGTGAAAGGAAATTTCAATACCATATTACAGGATAATGCGAATGCAAGAAAGGACGGCTCTTTAAGTATTTACTGCGGTGAAAAAAATATTCCTTACCTGAATTGCGAAACGGAACATGGCCGGCTGAAGCAATACGATAATATGATCGGCTTCGCCGTGAAATACCTGAGAACAGAAAAAGTAAAAACACAGCTACCTGCATTTACTTATAATTATAAATTGTTACCGGAACCTGTTACCATTTCTTTATCCAAAGGAGATGGCATTTATTTCGGTGAAAAGAAAGTAGGATCAATAAGTGCGGCTACCGATAAAAACAGTGGTAGAATAGAAATGCTGGAATCATTCCCGCTTTATGACAATATGGACTTTTATATTTTCTCTTCGGGAAATGGCGGTCACCGGATAGAACTTCGTATTGACCCGACACGGTCTAAAAAACTAGTGAACCGGGAAAAGGATACGATACAGATGAAAGTATCGAATTAATTATGCTTCGTTTAAGATCACAAACTCCTGCTCCAGAGTCAAAGAAGTCTGTAAGAGTTTTTCGATAAACTCCCTCCCCCACTTTGCATAATAGTAACTGATGTTTTCTTTTCTTTCCTGTAAGCCGTTGCCCTGGAACAAATGATGTTTTATTGATTCGATTTGCCGCTGCTGATCGGCAAATTTTCTTTTTTCCGCACGGAGCATTTTCTTTTCCAATTCCTGCAAGCGATAAATTGTTTTGGATTTTAATGCATCCACATGTTTATCTAAAGTAATATCAACAGCAGCAGCCTGCTTTTTAAAACCTTCGTATAAATCCCCGATTGCTGTCAACGATCCGTTCAATTTCACTTCGTTTTTACTTTCTCTCATCACCACACGGCTCAATAATTCCCGGGCGGGTAGAAACATATCTTCAATAGTAAAACCCAGTTTGTTGATTTTTTCCTGCCATTTCTTTTCAACGATCATGAAAGAATTTCGCAACACTAATACCGGGAAAGGGACTTTATAATGATTAAAAAGATCTTTTAGTTGAAGCCAGTAAGCGATTTCACCACCGCCACCAATAAAAGCGATATCGGGTAAAATCGTTGCCTGGTACAATCCCCTTAGAATAACATTGGGACTGAACCGCTCCGGGTAGTTTTGTAATTCTTTGAGTAGTGTTTCTTTTGTAAACTTTATATCAGTATTCACCACTTGCCACTCAACATCCACCTGCTCTATTCTTTCCCGTAAATTGTCTTTTAAATAAAATAAATTTATCTCTCTTGGGTTTGCCTGTGCTTTATATTCTGCATTTTCCAATTTCTTCACCGTAGTTTCTATAATACCCGAAGCTGTTTGATGAAGGAGGTCATCTTCGAAAATTGGTACCAGTTGCTTTTTCAACGCAGTGTTGTCTGGTAATAAAACAACAAGACCATATTCGCTAAATAATGCATTGACAAATTGGAAGGTAGCAGTTTGCACATCTGTCCCTTCTTTATAATGTTCTTTTATAAGATCAACAATCTCTTTACCGTTTGGCAGAACACCTACCTGGCCTTCAATCTTTCCTATTAGCTTAGTTAGTTCCTTATCAATCTTCATCCTGCCTACAGCACCGGTTTGTTTTGTATTCCAAACTATTTTTTCTCCTGCGAGATAAATATGATTTAATTCATCGAGATCAGCGTCTTCACTACCGATATAAAATACGGGAACAAAATTATATTGAGGCAATGACTGCTTTAAATGATCCGCCAGTTTAATGGCATGTAAAATTTTATAAATAAAATAAAGCGGCCCGGAGAAGATATTATTTTGATGCGCCGTGGTGATCGTAAATGTACCAGGCGATAAGAGGCTTTCAATATTTTGCTGAACTCTTTTATTTACCGCAACAGTATTGTATTGTTTTTTTAATTCAGCTACCAGCACTTCCCTGTTCGTGGTAAGTTTTTTCCGGGCATCGATTGCTTTTTGAATACCAGCAAGTGACGGCGCATAAGAAAAAAATGGTTTAACAGCATCAGCCTGGTCAATATAATCCAAAATGATTTTGGAAAAATAACCGGTTTCACGGTAAGGGAGCCTGTTTGCAGTACAATCCATATCGGGCAACAAAATACTCGATCAGTAAAAAATAAAAGAGTTCAGCTTATCAATTTAACTTTACTTTACCTGGTATGCGGCAACAGTATTTTTCCAGAATGTAGGAACAAAAACCGTTTTTGTAGCGGCATCAAAACCGATATCAGCAGAGTTTGTTTTGGTGGGGCGTCCATCCATCAATGTTTCTTTTGTACCATTCGCACTTACATAATATACAACGCCACCCCAGGTGGAAACAATAAAATCATCTCCCGTAACATTCTCCACACCATCGCAACCACCTTCCATACCAGTCGTGATCGTGGTCAGGGATTTGTCAGCATTTCTTTTATAAAGTCCGCCGTTATCTACTAAATAAAAATCATTTCCCCTTGCTAACACACCATTCGGGCCTTTAAGGCTGTCGATGTATAATTCAGAAACGCCGTCTTTCACCTTGTAAATTTTCCTGATTTTTGAATCGGACACATAGATCACACCACTTTTATCAATGGATATATCATTCAATCCCTGTGAACCTGCGACTGTAATTGTTTTATCAATTTTCCCGGAAGCGACATCAATTACAACAATACCGGCAAGGTCCGCTACGTATAACTTACCATTGTATAAACCCATTCCTTTTGGCGCTTCGAGACCTTTCACCCATTCAGCTGTTACTGATTTTCCATCCGCACTCATTTTACCAATAGAACCACGTCCATCTTTCGTCCATGGATCGGATCCATTGATGGTATCAATATTAGAGATATACAGCGTCTTATTTTTTGCATCGAATAGAACAGATTCAGGAACTTTAAACACAGGAGATGTTTCCCACAATTTTACTAATTGATGTGTTTGAGCGGAAACAACTAAGGTATTGCAAATAATGATAGCAGCGAGGGCAAGCATTTTTAGAGAGAACTTTTTCATTTGTAAATAATTTTTGATTAAGGCAATCGGCGAATACATTTAGGTTCTACAAATATACTAACTCAGTGTCTAACAACTGTTCCTATGAAAAATCAGTGTTAAGCGATTGTTTGTCATGCTGAGGCACGAAGCATCTGAATTAGATTCCTCACTTGTCCCCGATGATTTCGGGGCAGGCGGAATGACAAACGACTTACGATGAAAAACGGGAAGGACGAAAAGCATCGATGCTGATAGAAAGAGGTTGATGTGAGATCATTTCCTTCACCAATTTCCCCGTGGCAGCGGCGGCGCTCAGGCCCAGCATGGCATGCCCGCCTGCATAAATTAAATTATTGAATTTTTCATGCCTGCCAATATAAGGCAGGCCATCCGGCGTGACAGGGCGGTAACCGAACCATGCTTTGGAAGTATTGGGTTCGGTAATATTTACAGATGGATAATATTTTTTAAACGCTTTGTATAATGCCAAAACTCTTTTGGGTAAAACCTTATCATTATGCCCGCTGAGTTCCATGGTACCACCGATGCGCAGCCACTTATTAATAGGCGTAATAGCAACCCGGTCATCCACCAATATCGAAGGATAAAGCAAATTTCTTTCTAACCCATCATATACAACACTATAACCTTTTCCCGGTTGCAATGGAACATATACGCCCAGCAACTTTGAAATCTGTTGCATCCATGATCCGTTAGCGATTATTAATTCTTCACAATGCAATGAAGATTTATCAGTAATAACTGTATCGACTTTCCCATTAGATGTTTCGAAACCTGTTACAATTGTATTCAACCAAAATTTCACACCGGCTTTTTGCAGCGTATTATATAATGAACGCATGAATTTCGCAGGGTTCAAATGGCAATCATCAAGATACAATACACCGCCAGCGGCGTTTACTTCCACTTCGGTTTCGTAGTCCTGCACTTCCTGCGCATTGCAGACAACTGTTTTTAATCCAAGTGTCGCCGCCTGTTCCGCTAAATGTTTTTCATGCACACCCGTCTTTTCATTTTTATACAACATCCAGCAACCTTTCTCCATCATATCAAATGAATCGGGCAACTCTTTTTTCAGGTCATCCATTAAATGACGGCTCAATTGTAAAAGATGGCTCATGTGCGGCGCATGTTCTTTTACGGTTTTCGTATTCGCATTTTTCCAGAATGTCATACCCCAACGGATCATATCCCAGTTCAGCCGTGGTTTAATATAAAAGGGTGAGGAAGAATTGAGCATCCATTTCATACCCTGCTTCACAATTCCCGGTGTGGCCAACGGAATAAAATGCGATGGAGAAATATAGCCCATGTTGCCAAATGAACAACCGTCTGTGATATCGTTTCGTTCGATAACAGTTACGCTATGTCCTTCTTTTCTTAAATAATAAGCCGAACACAAACCAATAACGCCGCCTCCGATAATAGTTACATTCATATTTACAAATTAAGAATAGGCAATGGGCAATAAGCAACAGGCAAAGCCTAACTATATTTTGTTCATTCTTCCTTTTTGTCAGATAACCTGGAACCCATACGCATAAGGATCACCTTCCTTATCTATCCATATAGTATTGTATCCATAAATTTTCGCCCAGCCTTCTATTGAGGGACGAATAGCAGGTTTACCATCCACACTTGTTTCTTCTTCGATTCGCCCGATAAATTTACTACCGATGATACTTTCATGGATGAACTCCTCTCCTTTTTTCAATTTCCCTTTTGCATACCATTGGGCCATCCTTGCCGATGTGCCGGTACCACAGGGTGAGCGGTCGATCGCTTTCTCGCCATACACAACTGCATTTCTTGCTGTGGAAGTTTTATCCAATATAGCGCCTGTCCATAAAACATGGGAGCATCCTTTTATCGTTTCATTCTCCGGGTGGATAAATTCATATTGCTGATTGATATTCTTTCTTATTTCTCTCGCCCATGTTATTAGTTTATCAGCGGAATAGTGTTCAAGACCTTTGAAGTTTTTTTGTACATCAACAATGGCATAGAAATTTCCACCATAAGAAACATCAATGATCAGTTCACCCAACTCCGGGCATTGAACAGTTAATTCAGAAGAATGAAGAAAGGATGGGACATTGGTAAACTTCACACTTTTTACCCCGGCCTGAAGGCCGGGGCTAGTCATCCCGGCGCCAATGCTATATTCTGCAATAATAAGACCTGCCGGAGCTTCCATTCTTACAATGCCCGGGGTTTTTGGCTTGATTAATCCTTCTTCTATTGCAATTGTTATCGTCCCGATAGTTCCGTGCCCGCACATGGGCAAGCAGCCGCTGGTTTCTATAAATAAAACAGCAACATCATTTTGCGGATCATGCGGCGGATATAAAATACTTCCGCTCATCATGTCGTGCCCGCGGGGCTCGAACATTAATCCTGTTCGTATCCAATCATATTCTTTTAAAAAATGCTGGCGTTTTTCGCTCATGTTTTTCCCAATCAGTTTGGGGCCGCCTTCTTTTACCAAACGGACAGGGTTGCCGCAGGTGTGGGCATCGATGCAATGGAAAATATGTTTGGGCATTGAGATGAAATAATACTTTAGATCAAAAATAGTTGAAAAGCCCCATCCCGATCCCGCATTAGCGGGACCACCAACACAGCCCTCGCTTTTCGAAGAGGTTGATAAAATAGGAACTCTTTCCCGACAAACGTCGGGATCTTCGACAAAAATGATGAATAGAGATGTGAAGCCGATGTGGTAGTTATGAAGTTTGGATCAGTAATGCAGCGCCGTCCCTTCTCTGAAGGAGAAGGGAAAGAGGGATGAGGCCTTTGATGCCATGAAAATGGGACGATGAAGAGTGCGACGCAACAGCCGATGCCATGAAATACCGCAGCCGGGTTAATAAAAAATAATGAAGCAAAAACTGAAGCCCGCAACATCATTTTTTCTTTTATTAAATTTGTGTACATTGTTTGCAATATGGAAGCTTACGGAAAAATATTGCTGATTGCGATGCCTGCGTTTCTCGGGCTGGTGCTGTTTGAAAAATGGTGGGGCTGGCGCAAGGGAAAAGATACCGTAAGGAATATGGATATGATTTCCAGCCTCAGCAGCGGCGTAACGAATGTGACGAAAGATGTGGTGGGGCTTTACCTGGTTGTTCTTTCTTATCCTTTCTTTTTACGTCATCTTGCTATCACCCATGTTCCATCGACTATCGCTGTTTATATCATTGCTTTTTTTGCATTGGACTTTGCCGGGTATTGGGTACACCGGTTGCAACACGTCACTAATTTTTTCTGGAACGGGCATGTCATTCATCACAGCAGCGAAGAATTTAATTTGGCCTGCGCATTGCGGCAAAGTATTTCATCGGTTGTAAAAACATTTGCGATTTTTTTATTGCCCGCGGCATTGCTGGGCGTGCCGGGACAAGTGATCGCCGTGGTGGCCCCGCTGCATTTATTCGCACAGTTCTGGTACCATACGCAGCACATTAATAAAATGGGGTTTTTAGAAAAGATTATTGTCACACCTTCTCATCATCGTGTGCACCATGCGATCAACCCGCAATACCTTGATAAAAATTACGGGCAGATATTTATTTTCTGGGATAAATTATTCGGCACTTACCAGGAAGAATTAAAAGAAGCGCCGCCAGTGTACGGCATTACAAGACCGGCAAAAACATGGAACCCGATCAAAATAAATTTTCAGCATGCATGGTTATTGATGAAAGATGCATGGCGGGCAAAAAGCTGGAAAGATAAATTCCGCATTTGGTTGATGCCAACAGGGTGGCGCCCTGCCGATGTAGCGGCGAAATACCCGATCGCCAAAATAGATGACGTTTATAATTTTGAAAAGTATGACACGAAAGCTTCTCTCGGTTTGCATGTGTGGAGCTGGATACAGATGCTGATTATACTTTTATTTGTCAGTTATCTTTTTGGAAGCATCTCAGTTATCACCCAGCTCGACAGTTCCTACATATTTATATATGCAGGTTTTATATTTCTAAGTGTTTATAGTTTCGCGGAATTAATGGACAGGAGCCAGTTCGCTATTGTATGGGAAGCTGTGAGAAGCGGGCTGGGCATTGCCTTAATTTATAAACAAGATGATTGGTTTGGCGCATCAGCAACCATCCCGAACATTCAATACTTACTTACTGGTTACTTTATATTGTCGGTATTTGTTACCGGATATTTTGTGGTGAGACACCGGCAGGAAGATCAGCACCAGTTATTCGCAGCCTGAATATTTCCACTAAGACACAAAGAATAAATAGCCTTAGTGGCTTTGTGGGAAACAATCACTTCAATTTATTCGCAATATACCTGTCCACCATCTGCTCCATTATTTTCAACGTAACAGTTCCCTGCGATAAAATAAGATCATGAAATTCGCGGATATCAAATGCACCTTTCAATTTATCTTCAGCTTTTTTTCTTAGCTCTTTTATTTTTAATTCTCCCATCTTATAAGCCAGCGCCTGTCCCGGCCAGGAAATGTAACGGTTGATCTCTGTATTTACTTCGTGTAATGATAACGCTGTATTTTCAGAAAGATATTTCACTGCTTCCTCTCTCGTCCATCCTTTCGTATGTAACCCCACATCAAGTACAAGGCGACAGGCACGCCACATTTCATACGTCAATTTTCCGAAATGAGAATAAGGGTCTTTGTAAAAACCCATTTCTGTTCCAAGGTATTCGCAATACAACCCCCCAGCCTTCACCAAATGTATTTACATATAAATTTCTCCTGAAGGCAGGCAAACTATCCAACTCCTGCGTCAATGCTATTTGCAAATGATGACCGGGAACCGCTTCATGCATCGTCAATGCTTCGAGTGCATATAAGGGACGGCTTTTCAGATCATACGTATTCACCCAATAATGTCCCGCTCTTTTGCTATTGATCGGCGCTCCTGAATAACGGCCTGCAGTATACGTCGGCGCTAAATGCGCAGGCACCGGCTCCACCCCGTAAGGCTGTCTTGGCAGTTTGCCAAAAAATTGTGGCAACATGCCATCCGCTTTCTTAGCGATATACGATGCTTCCTTTAATAATTGTTCCGGCGTAGTTGCGTAAAACTTTGGATTAGTTCGCAGGTATTGGATAAATTGCTGCAATGTCCCATTAAACTTCGCTTCTTTCATCACCTCCATCATTTCTTTTTTGATCCTTGCTACTTCACTTAACCCAAGTTGGTACACTTCTTCATAGGTAAGATCAGTTGTTGTGTAATGACGTACTCTCTCCTGGTAATAAGCCAATCCATCCGGGAAATTAGAAACGCCGATCGTCGTTCTTGTTTTGAGTAAATATTCTTTATCAAAAAATGTTTTGATCTTTTTAAAACCTTCAATAGCGTATTGCTGCACCGCATTCTTTCCTTCTTCACTTATTTTTTTCCAATCATCATCACTAATAGCAAAAGGCTTTTGCAAAAAAGGTTTATAAAAAACACTTTTAGTTACGTCGCTGACGATATGCTGCTGGTAAGTATTTTCATATCCATTCAAAATAGCCCGTGGCTGCGAGATACCTAACTCCAATCCTTTCCGCATCAATACAAGATGTTCATCTACGTAGCGGGGAATATCTTTCAACCGCTGGATATAATTTTCAAATTCTTTCTTTGTACTCATCACCTGCGAGCCCATCGCTGCAAGATTGGTATGAAAACCTTCATCCGCAAGGATAGGGTTCAGGTATGATTTGTATTGCCAGGCAGACAATTCATCTTCCACATCATATTTCAACAACTCAACATTAATCTGTTCGGTAAAATTGGAAGCGGCCGTATCACCGGTTTTTAAAACTTTATAGATGGAATCATAAAACTGGTAGCGCCTAAAAAAATCTTCTTCAGCATTGGAACCCAGCGGGTGATTTAATACACTATCTCTTTTATTTTCCCGTTCCCGAAAATCAGTTATCGTTTTTATTGCCTTATCAGAAAAAGATTGCCGCGGCTGTGCAGGCAGATCCATCACAAAAAAATAAACCAAAAGAAAAAGAAAGAATATCTTATTCATAAAAGCAGTTAGTTTAATTTTTCTCAAATCTACTGAAAGCCTCATCGCCTTTCATTACAGGAAACAAAAAAGGAGAAAAAGACTTCTCTTTCTCTCCTTTCTATCTCTTAACTCTTTTCTCTCCTTTTCCCTGCCTGCCGGCAGGCAGGTCTTTTTATCTCTTAGCTTCTCTTAGTCTTATTTTTTCACCTCATTATTCACCGTTCTCCATATCCCCAGCGGGTTATCATTCTTCAGTTCATCCGGTAAAAATTTATCCGGCCAGTTTTGAAAAGCAACAGGTCTTGCAAAACGTTTGATGCCATCCGCACCAACAGAAGTAAACCTTGAATCCGTAGTAGCCGGGTAAGGTCCGCCGTGCTGCATACTCAAACAAACTTCCACGCCTGTTGGCACACCATTAATAATAAAACGTCCGCAAATATCCTGCACCAGGTCAATCAACTCGTCATTATCTTTTATATCGCTATCAGTCGCCATCAGTGTGCAGGTAAGCTGTCCTTCCAGATGCTTCACCACTTCTTTCATCTCGTTCATGTCTTTGCAACGGATCACCAGTGAATAAGGCCCGAACACTTCTTTATGCAACACAGGATTATTTAAAAATGCTTTACCACTTGCCGAAGCAACAGTCGGCACACCCTGGTTTTCCTGTGGTGCTATTTCCGATACAGCCACCGTTTCCACTTCCGCCTGCGCCAATGCACTGTCTTTATTCTCTGTATAACTCTTCGCTATACCGGGGTGCAACATCGTGCCGGGGCTTACTTTTTTAATTTCATTTCCCAGTTCCTTGATAAATGTTTTCAGGTCATCGCTTTCAATACCGATCAGCAAACCGGGGTTGGTGCAAAATTGTCCCACACTCATCGTAATAGAACCAGCATACAACTTCGCCACATCAGCCGCGGACTGTTTTAATTTATCCGGCATCAGGAACACAGGATTGATACTTCCCATTTCTGAGAAAACGGGAATAGGTTCTTTACGTTCATTCGCCCATTTCCACAGCGCAGTACCACCAGTAAATGATCCGGTAAAGCCAACCGCTTTTGTATATGGATGCTGTATCAACGCTTTTCCTATCTCACGGGAGTTCGTTTCCACATGTGCGAAAATTCCTTCCGGCATATTTGTTTTCTTCGCCGCCTTTATCACAGCAGTCGCTACCAATGCACTTGTTCTTGCATGTGCGGAGTGTGCTTTTATGATAACAGGGCAACCCGCTGCAAAAGCAGCAGCAGCATCACCACCCGCTGTAGAAAATGCAAACGGGAAATTGCTGGCGCCATACACCACTACCGGGCCAAGCGGTACGAGCATCTTGCGCAGGTCTGGTTTTGGTGGGGTACGTTCAGCATTCGCCGTATCAATTCTTGCTTCCAGCCACTCGCCTCTTTCGCAGGCATCCGCATAGCTGTTCAGTTGAAATATCGTTCTTGCTTTTTCATTTCTCAATCTCGCATCCGGCAACGCCGTTTCTTCATTCGCCACTTTCAATACTTCATCACCCAATGCATCAAACTCCACAGCGATAGCCCGCATAAATTCACCTCTCTGCTTTAATGATAATTTGCGGTACGCTGTAAATGCTTTCCATGATTGCTGCAGTATCGCATCAATGTCCTGAACGGTAACTTCTTTGTTGCTCATAATATTTATTTCAAAAGTTGATTTAATTTGTAGTAGATCATAGTTCATGGTTGATGGTTCATAGTTGCGGAAAGTCAAACCAATTCCTAATTCATAACTCATAATTCTAAATTCGAAACCCCCTCTTCTAACTCACAACTCTTAACTCCGGCCTACTCGCAACTCCCTGCTGTATCACTCTCAACACCCTCTCCCTCTCCTCACCCACAAGCACCAACCGCGGCGCTCTCACATATTCATTGCCCAACCCCACCTGCGATTGCGCTAATTTAATATATTGAACCAATTTCGGGTGAATGTCCAGTTCCAGCAGCGGCATAAACCAGCGATAGATTTTTATCGCTTCTTCTATCTCACCTGCCTTTACTAAATTATAGATCGCCACAGTTTCTACAGGAAAAGCACAAACCAAACCCGCCACCCAACCATCAGCGCCCAGCAGTAATTCTTCCATCGCCAGTGTATCCACGCCGCAGAGTATTTGGTAACGGTCACCAAAGCGGTTACGCATCCTCGTTACATTCGTCACATCGCGGCTGCTTTCTTTCAAGGCGGTAATGTTCGGGCACGATTGTAGTTCGTCAAACATATCCGGCGTCACATCTATTTTATAATCCACCGGGTTGTTATAGATCATCACCGGCAGGTCGGTCGCCGCGGCGATGGTTTTAAAATACGCCACCGTTTCCCTGTCATCCGCCTTGTAGCGCATCGGTGGCAGCAGCATCAGCGCATCGGCGCCCCACTGTTTCGCCAGTTCCGCCTGCTTCACCGCATCCCTCGTACTGCTTTCCGCAATATTCAACACCACAGGCACCCAATTGTTTACTTGTTCCTTTGCAAACCGCGTTAATGTTTCTTTTTCCGCCATCGTCAACGTACTCGCCTCGCCCAGCGAACCACCGATGATCACACCATTGATACCCGCCTCCAACTGCGCCAGCAGGTTTTTACCCAGCATCGCCAGGTCTATTTCATCATTCGCAGTAAAGGGAGTGGTCAGTGCCGGAAAAACACCTTTCCAGGTAAAAGCCATAAACGGTCTTAGATTTTGAGGAGCGTAAAGGTAAGTTTTTTTGTCACCGGCTGTTCACCGAAAAAGAGAATTATGGAGCGAGCTGTATTGCTACTATCAGCTTCGTTGCGTCGCACTCTTGTACTTCCACTTCGCTATTCAGCATTTGTGGGCAGTTTACCAAGACCGAAATCGAATAATCGCATGCCAATCAAAAATATTGGTATCGAGACTGCAAGCTCCCGACTCTTACACTGCAATAATTCTATTCAGCATTTTAAAGCACTTTAAAATATATGGCATCCCACACTAATTGATTTCTGGGTCTTTTGTAAGAGACCTCCAAATCAAACCTTCTGCTATATATATTTCTAATTTCTTCTTCTGATATTGAACTGCACCAACTTGGGAACTCCAAGTCTTTACCTAAATATAATACTCGGTGAGCAAGGTTAATAATATCAATTCCTGTTTCCTCCGATAGCATTCTTATTTGAGTATAATACAATCTCACATAAACCAAAGGGTCTTCAGTATCCTTTAAAAATCCTTTTTTGTTAATATGGTCTAAATCTGAATCCTTTGTATTAAAAAACGATGGTTTATACTCTATTTCCATTCTATAAACAAGGGGGACTTCCTTCGTTTCATTAACAATGTAATCGGCAGGGGTTATCCCTATGTCCAATAATAATCGAGAAGAGATTCTTGAAATGTCATACCGCTTGCTATTGAGAAGAATAATAATATTTTCTTTATGTTCAATTGCAACATTCTTATACTTAGTATTTAGAATTGCTATTAACTTTATGTATTTAGAGAAATATCCTTCCACATATAGTCTTTGAAGCAACCTCTTGGTAATACTCGTACTGATTACATACTCTTCTAGAAGAATTTCATATAAGCTATAATTGAAATCACTTGGTAGTGTTAGTATAAAGAATACAGTCTCCAATAACAAATCTTCATCATCCATATTTCCCTTAATTGAGGGTGCATAATTATCCTCTGGATATGTTTTTAGTAGCTCATTTCTAAAATCAACAATTTCATTATACAATTTTTCAATTTCTATGTTATCAGAGAAATATTTCCAAATTTTAGGCACCTCTTTAATCAATATTTCGATTGCCTGGATATCAAGAGAAGCTATGCTATTACTAAAATCATTCATGACTTCCTTCTGAAATATATCCTTGTTTTCAATCTTACTTAAAAGGCCAAACGGCACTATCTTGCTTCCACCATCATAAAATGTAACCCAGCCATACTTTTCTCCATTATGAATAGTTTTATACAAAATGCTTTTTGCGAAATCAATTCTATTATTCTCAATTAATCCTTCCACAATAGTACCTACCTCTCTTGCTCCATATCGATCATTGATAAGAAACTCGTTAATTTCATTATCTGAGAATAAATTTGAAATTTTTTGAATACAGATTTATCCAATTAAAATCACTTTGTGGAATAGCCTTTTGCTTAATTTCATTTAATTGTTCGACAGTTGTGACCCTCTCCAATAAATCAGACAAGGATAAGATTGTGCCATCTTCAAGCTTAAGTTCATCCGTTTTGGTCTGTGTATATTCTTCTTTTATAACTATTTTGTCATTTAAACCAATGCTACTTAGGTCAATATTTTTTTTAGCAGCATACTCCTGAACTTTAAGTAAGTAGTTATTCTTATACTCAGATATTGAATAAATTGAGACTTGTCTAACTAACTCTCTTAGTTCATCTGTAGAAATTTGAGGCAGTCTTTCAAACAAGTTTTTAAAGAAATTATATCTTGTATGCTGAGAATTATCGTAAGCCAGAATAATTCTAATATAAAGTTTCACCAGAAGCCGTTTATATTGGGGAAGTGATGTAGATAAATATGTTAACACCTCTTCCATATTATCGCAAAAATCAACTAACCCTTCAAACAATAAATATTTGGAGATTTCAAAGCCATTGCCATATTTTAAAGCCATCCTAAGAAGTTCCCTTGATGGAGTGTGAGATGGAGAGTTTACTTTTTCTCTCAAAAGTCTTACACGTTTCAAATAGAAACTAATCTCTTTTGACATGTCTGCGCTTAATAATTCGATCCACTCGACAATGTAGTCTAACTGGTAATCCTTTTCTCCTCTAACATCAAGAGAAATATTCATTATGTGGTTAAAAATGGCCTCTCCTTTGTTTATTAATCCAGCTTTGGACCATAGTCTTATTTGACCAATGCCATTAGTAATTCTATCATCCAGATAACCTTCCTCAAAAATATAAGTATCTATTTTCTCCAATTGAGATACACACCACTTATTATTTAAACCTGAAGTATAAACCCATTCAATTACTTCGTGAATATGTTTAGTATCCCAGTATCGTTTATTCACCTCCCATTCCGTACCCAATATTTCCAATATCCTATTAAAAACATCAAGTGAAGCCTTTGATGAAATTTCTAAAATCAGTTTAACAAGTAAAGGCTTGTTTTCAGAAACGGAATATTCAAATGCTGAATCTGCATGGCTATAATGAAACAGCTTAAGAGCATTTTCTAAATTCAAGCAATACCCAATCGCCGCATCTTTATAATCGTGATATACATAAGCATAAGACTTACCTAATTCGGCTAAAGCATAATAGAAAGCCGTTTTCGTATGTTTATTTCCCGTAGGTAAAAATGAAATAGAGGAAATAGTAAAATCTTTCTTTGTTATATAAAAAAAACGGGAGTAGTCAAAAATGTAATATAGATAGTCATGTTCGTTTATAGAATAGTCAGGTTTTTCAACTCGATTTGGGGGAAGCAACTTGCTAAAAATGAGATTCGTCTTCTCGCTATTCTTAGTAATTAAAAGATTGACAATAAGTAATCTTCTGTTTATTGGGTTATCCTCTGTTATCTCCCAAGATTGCAATACTTGCAAACAATAGCCATAAAAATCGTCCTCACCAGTAAGCTTATTTACAATATCAAAATAGAAATAAAATAAATTGTATCTTTTATTGCTCGTTTGAAGTATCTTCTCCAAGGCCTTTAAATTTGCCCAATTTTTTACTCGAACGCTTATTCCCAAAATTTCACTAGATGCTTCTGCAAATAAATCCCTTTCTCTATCCGGTTGGTTTTCCTCCCCAACAGTTAATTCCCTAATTTTTGAGAAAATATCATCAAGCGGAGTAAACAAGCATGCAGCCCTTACCCAAGCAAGTACTAATTCAATTTCATTCACTTCTTGATAAGTGTTTCTTTCGTATCTACGGGGGCTTACAATTTTTGACTGATTCAGAATGTACGAAGGAATAGCTCTTAAATAAATATCGTAAGACAATTCTTTATAACCCTGCTCATACAGGATCACAGAATAGCTTAATGCATTCTTGGGGGAAACTAAAAGCTCAATATTGTCGTAAACAAAGGAGTTTGCCAAAGCAATTTTCCCAAGCTGATGGAATGTAGTAAAATAATGACTTGGATCGAAGTTGGTATAGCGTTGTTTCAATTCAAAAATTGAAAGTAAACAACGAAACAAGCAATAAACATCTTTAAGTTTATTAGCCGAATTAATTGAAAATTGTATATCCTCTTTAATAAGATTACGATTTCTAAAATCGAACCATTGTTTTCTGAAATAGTCCTGATTAGCTAATTCAGTAATTCGCCCAAACTCCTCCGCTTTGTATAAATGATAAATATTATTCCATTTATAATCACTTTCAATCCCATTGATTGCTTCAACAATTCTCAGGTGAAATCCTATATCACTTGTCTTATCAAAAGAGCCCGTAAAAATATTCCTTGAGGTCTCGGTAATAAGAAACTCTTTGAAACTATTGTGAAAGAACTGCCATGTAGTGCCAATTTTATAAAAGTAATTTTCAGAAAGTTTATTTACATTATATTGATTTTCTCTTGAAATTCTTGGAAACATGGATAAAATTTCGATGTTGAAAAAGGAGTGTCTAAATCTTGATATAATGCCGAGAATTTGAATAAAATCATCTTGCTTCTTATACCTCTCCCAAAAAACTTTATACTCGTTATATATATCCCCACTAAAGACTCTTTGAGATATTAATTCCTCCAGATGCTCACCACCTTTGCTTCTTATTTCCTCAATAGTATAACGCAAAAAAAGAGGATGTCCTTTTGTATTCACAAACAACATCTCAAGCAAATCCGCTGACAATACAATTTGATAAGTGGATAAAAATGATTGTATTTGAGTCTTAGATAATGGCTTTATAATTATAACTCGTCCATCTTCTTTAATGGTATTCTTTATTCTGGTATGAAGCTTTTCTAAATTTTCTATTGTTCTTGTTCCCAAAATAAAATATATATTTTCTGGTATGTTATCAGGCAAAGGAAGAACCCCCAAAAGGCTTGTTGCAACATCTTGCTCTCGTTCAATATGATCTAATCCATCTACTACAATAATAACTTTTGTATTTTCTTTGGACAGTTTGTTAAGTTCTTCGTTAAAGTGTTTTTGTAAATCAGTAAAATCATCTGTGGGTAACCTTTCTTGAATTGAATGCTTTGCTTGTCTAATTTGTATCAATATGTCATGTAGAAATGTTTTGGCTTCTCCTCTGAATCCAAATTCATAGCTCATGTCAGTATTTGTGTAAGCATAGTATTTTAGTATTACATAGTTGCTACGCTGGAGCCATTTTGTCAAAAGTGTAGATTTACCTGAACCTGCGTTTCCCACTAAAGAAATATATCCTTTTGGATAATCAGTTATAAGTTTGTCTAGCTGTGCAATTGTTTCATTTATAGGTTGATAGTGTTCTTCATCAACAAAAAAAGAGTGGGTATAGTAGGTTTCATACCTACCTAAGAGTCCAAAGTGTTCTAAAAAGCTTTTCTTATCAAACCTAATACTACCTTTTTTTGATACTGTCTGGAAGATATTCTTTGTTATATCCTCTATATCAATTCTTCTCTGTCTTTCAATATATGAATCAAATTGTTTGGGCAAGGAATAGTCAAAAACAAAAGTTGTGTTTTTAACAAACTGAACAAACTCTAATTTCGAGCAATTTACTTTACTAACCATTTCTTGAAATACAGCTTGCCATTTTAATGGCAGATTGTCAGCTTCATATCTATTCTCAGCTATTGGATTCCACAACTTATTCAAGAACTCTTTAAATGAAGGTTTTTTTTTATCAGAATAAGCTTCAATTTTGTCATTCTCAGAAACACTTTGAGTTGTAATAAACCTAACATCAATCTTCTTCTTGGGGTACGTAGATTTTATTTTCTGCCAGCCTGAAAACATTCCCTCAAGTATGCTTTGAGTATCTGAATATGTGAAGGTTTTATAACTAAAAGAGGATGAGCCAATATCTTTAACCTGAAAAGCAAGAATTGAATTCTCTAACCCTATCAATACATCATCAATCTTTCCTGCATTATTGCTCGCAAACTCTATCCATTCAATTTGATTTTTATCATTCAGTAATGCATTATATATTTCTGTGGCAAAAATGGAGTACTGAAACTCATAGCCCATTATTGCAGCAACTTCTCCGGAGCTTTTCTTGGACTGGTGCATATTAGTTTTAGTACAATTAGATTAAATTTTTAAATCCATCGGTTAAATAATCAGTTTTTTGATAGAAGAGGTTTTAACAGCTATTGTAAAACATTTTTACACTCTAGCTCACCAAACCCACTCTTAGTTATTGGAATAGGTAAAGAAATTTACTTTAATTCACATTACTTCCATTAACAGAAATGCTGACTTCAAAAAACTGAACGAACAGAAAAATTCAAAAGGTCATTTAAATTGCGAACACCCTTGTATTTATTTCAGTAATCAAATCTTGATTTACTGGACTCTCATCAACATACATATAATCCCTTGTAATTCCTCGTTCTACAAGTTCATCTCTGATTGATTTTTTATTTTCACTTGGAATTCTAAACTTTAAAAGATATTGTGCAAATTCCTCTTGATTGTTCAATGGAATGCCACACAAATCATTAGAAGAGATTATGAATCTTCCTTTTTGTTTGTACATTCTTGACTCAAAAACTCTTTTGTCTATTTCATGCAAATACGAAGATGGATTAATTAAAACCCCATTTTTTAAATCAAATGGATTGATGTTATAGATTGAGCCTTCAGGGAAAAAAGAATCGTGGCTTGCAATCTGCTCATCTGGGGTCATATAACACCATAACTGGCCATCAGAGTTTTCAATAACTGGGTCTTTAGATTCTTCAACTACAAAGTACAAAGCTGAAATGATAAACGCTGTCCAATCAGTTAATGTTGTTTTAACTCCTGCATGTTGTGCTTGAAACAATAAGTCCCAGTTTTTCCCATACTTCTCATTATTGAATAAGCTCCTTAAGGCTTCTTTTCCAATTTTATCGTGTATAGTTTTTTCAAACTCTTTTATACCTTGCTGCTCCAATAGTTTTCCTTTTGCAGAATCTAGCCCATGAAAGGGTGGCCGGAAAATACCTGGCCTAATATCCCAACCCAATTTCTGCTCTCCTCTGTAATGAGGCATAAATTCTCCAATTCCTTTTTTAAATAAATCAACTCTGAAATCAATTAGCTTTTGGTGAATTTTATCGGCTTCAGAGGCCGACGTTATAATCAACTCTTTACCAATGAAAGGTTCTGCTAAATCAATAAAAGGCATAATTAATGGTTTAGTCTAAAGGTAAATTAAAAAGGGGAGTAAGCCTACAGCCAATAACCCTTACCCTAAAACACCACTTTGTAATTGTGTTTGACGCTTTATATTTATAGTTTCGCCATATCCAACTGGCAAAAGGTAACAAGATACTTTTAATCGGAGCTTTATGTATAATATCATTTTGGTTTGTACAATACATAGTGAAATCGGCAAATGCAATTCATCTGAATTGCATCAAATCATTGAATCCATAAATCCTGACGTCATTTTTGAGGAAATATGTCCTGACCTATTTGATAGAATTTATAAAAAAAATGACATCCCTTTTGAACCATTGGAAATAAAAGCGATTAAAAGGTATTTGCAAGACCACGCTATTGAACATATTCCAGTAGATATTGACCCAGACCCAAACTTGTCCCTAAACGATATTAAATACATGTTTGACGCATTTAAAAAATACGACGTTTATAAAAAATTAGATATTGAACAATACAAAATGACAGAGACAGATGGTTTTTCTTTTCTCAATAGCAAAAGATTTACGCAATTGCATGAAGAAAAGAAATTGACAGAAACAAGACTTATGGAGTTTATGATGACCCAGATTCAACAAACTCGCATTTACAAATTGTTCTACGAAGAACAAGAGACACGAGAGAATAGCTGGCTTCAAAATATCTATAATTACAGTAAAAAGTATACTTATAACAAAGCAATATTTTACTGCGGAGCTTCACATAGAAAATCAATAAAGCAAAAAATAGAGGAATTCGAAAGAAAAGAACAATCCAAATTGATTTGGACATTTTATGGAGACTAACATTATAATCCTATGAGAATGCTTGAAGGAATAAAAAGCAGATTTGATAATTTTTGTAAAGCATATTTTTAAACATAGATTATTATTTTTCTGATTGAGGCATAGGAGAGCATTTATTAAAAGGAACAATCTTTTTTCTCATTTCTCCTTTATCATGAAAATGTCTTGATATTTCTTGAGTTAGCTCTGTAAAATTATTTCCGGTTTCTGTTTTATGATAAAATATTTTTATTGACTTGCAATTAGAATGCTCAAAAATCATATTAAGCATTGTTCTATCAGATAATCCACACGAATGACCTAAGATATACACCTGAAAATTCTTCAATTCAATAAATCTGATTAAATCATGATAATTTGACGTTTTAAAATACCAAAAAGACTTAATGAATCGTAAAAATTCTTTTCTTTTTTCTGATTCAATTTTTGAATATTCAGAATCAAGTTCATCTCCAAATCCAAAAATTATTGGATTTCCTTCATCATTAACTCTTCCATGAATAAAATTGACTTTTATATTCTGTAATTTTTGACCATTACCTGCATTGTCTTTAAAATAAGCTTCGATTGTATTAGTATAATTAAAATTCAATATCAAAGTAGACTCAGGTTTAAAGTCTTGAGGTAAAGTAACAGTTACAACATCCTGTTTTTTGATTTCTTCTTCTAAAATGGAGATGTATGCTGTCGTAAGATGTGTTGGCTTCTGCAACTCCAAATAATCATTTAAAAGGCTTATAAGCAGTTTCATTGAGTCATTTAAAGCTTCCAATTTCTTGTTTTTGATTTTGCCGTCCGTAGAATCTAATAACTTTATAAGACTTTCATAGTATTCATTTTCAATATCAACCCAGTTGTAATCACAACATTTAGTAAATAAATGGCCAATAAATTCACGTTTTATTTTTAACGTAAAGGCCTTTTTAGGAGTTCGTTCATTATAATCGTCATCTAAAATGTTTCCAATAATCATTGCGTTACTTCTTGAACTTTCATTAAAAGAAAGCAAATCATTTACACTTGCCATTTTATCTATGTTGGGGACAACGACATGTGAATTTCTTACTATTTTTATTATATCATCCTCATATAATCTATCTTGCATTGCTTGAATAAAGCTGTTTTCCAAATAGCTAAAAATGAAATCATAATAACTTGTCTTCATTTTGTGAGCCAAATCAAACCCATTTCCAATTATAACTAACCTGTTCATATATATATTTTTAAAAGTAATAAAATGATTTAAATCTTTGTATGGTAAAATAAAAAGGGAGTAAGCCGTTCGGCTTACAACCCTTACCTAAAACATCACTTCTCAGACTCGCTAATTTGATACAAAGTGTTCTTTTCTTTCAATGCATATTTATTAAAAGAACTCTGATAGGGACGCAAATTATTTTATAAATTTAAAGAAACTAGCACTACTCTTTCACGTTTGAAATCTCTGGTTTTAATATTAACTTTAAAGAAAGACTGAAATTAGAATTTGATTAATAACACCCTTACTCTTCAAAATGCAGAAAAGCTATAGCAAGAGACTTGTTGCTTATATTGATATTCTTGGCTTTAAAGAGGTTATTGATGCCACAGTTTATCCCTCTGGTGGTGATAACAAAAGAATGATAAATTATCTATTACTTACCTATAAAAGATTTAAAAGAGTTTTCAAACCAGAATACTATACTTCCGCTAGAAAATATCCTTACAAGTATTTTTGGATTAAAAAAAACACAAAAATTGTCACGAATTTCTCAGATTCAATTGTAATATCCTTTGCAATGAAGGAAATCTCAATGCTGCCGGATGTTTTATTGGAAATTCATAACATGATTGAGATACTTCTTTGGAGAGGTCTTGTATGTCGAGGTGCAATTACCATTGGAAAAATTTTACACACGCCAACTGTAGTTTTCGGGCCCGCTTTAGTTGATGCCTATCTTTTGGAAAGTAAACATGCAAAGTTTCCAAGAGTTATAATTGATGAACCTGTCATGAAAATTATTAAAGGAGATAAAATACCCTACAATGGACATATGAGGCTATATGAATTAGAAAACTATATCGCACAAGATATTGATGGAAGAAATTACCTTGATTATTTCAGAATTCATATGGATGAACCGCCAATTCTTAATCGCTCAAGCTGGCGTTATTATGACCTTCTTTATAATATTATAACAAACGGACTGAGGCTTTCTAAGGTTACTGAAAGTGAAAACCTAAGGCAAAAATATATGTGGATGAAAGAGAAATACAATTCAAGCGCTGCTTTCTATCGGTCAAAAGATTTTTTTAATAGATATTACCGAGATAACGAAGATTTTAGAAGCTATAATATGGAATATAAGAAAGTAAAACTTATTAAATAAAGACAATTTCAAAATGAAAAATGAACTTGTCTTCACTTCAAGTTAGTGAAAGAATTCAAGAGCTCCATATATTAAAGGAGCGTCTTTTCTAAATCAAGTACCAGTTGCTACTTTTCTCCTCCAATGCCCATTTTATTTTTTCGATGAAGTGATAAGCATTAACCGATTTATCAATGAAACTATCAATATAGCTGCTCTTGTTTGTTCCTGTAAAGAGGTTGTAAAGTTTCCAGAGATTGATATTCCCGATGTTGTCCCGGCAAAAACTTTTATCCTTATAATAGTCTTTTACTATTGCACTAAGCTGATTGTCTCCAAATAGAAGCTGAGGTATATCCTTTTGAACATTCTTAGGTAAATGCTGATACATTCTACACCTGCCTATTAGATGGGCAAATTGATTTTCGGATAAACTATATTCGTTGAGCTTCTTTAAACAGTTTAGGTTGAATACAGCATTATGCTTTTCCAATAATGACCTGATACAGCCAACAAGTTGACCAATGCTGGAAACTTTCAAATCTCCCATATAGCCATCACTCCAAATTTTTAAGTTGGTGCATACTTTATTTTTGAAGCCAACGAATATTTTAAAGTGTTCATCTGATCCTTGCTTACTGTATAAATTATCCAAATTGTAAGCCTTGATTCCACCAATCGTAAGGGATAAAGTGCTTCCATCAATTTCATCGCTTATAGAAGGTACTTCAATGATAAAAGCCATCCTCTCATAATAGATAGTCTTTTCATGTTCCATAAGCTCATTTGCAGGTTTATTCTTGGCCTCCGGGATTCTACCTTTAATGGGATGTGATACCCTGATATTGGGACTAAGGATAGTTTCTCCAGCATATATCTCTGAAGCTACCTGTAAAGTAGCTTCAATGAAATCTGAATGAGATATCAATGGCTCATTATCCTTTATGAAAACAGGGATAATATGATTGTCTTTTATTTCTTGAAGGCTTGACTCTTCAGTGTTAGCTTGAATAAAAGGTTTATCAGTAGATACATCAATCAAGTCTTGTTCAAAGACTGGCTCATCAATTGTCAGATGACCATTTGTTTGGTTCTTTTTAACAGCTAATAGTTCCATTGCTTGAAGTTTTAGTGTGGTTGGATATATGAGTTTGTTCAGAAGGAAGTGAGGCTTCTAGAAACCGCCTTTTTTGAGTAAATAAAGCAGAGAATTGCTTTTGAATTTCGGGATTTTGAGATTTATAAAACGATAGTAGTTCATCTACAGTTTTACAACCTGAGATTCTGCCTTGAATAATTGTAAATTGCATCCCCATGTTTTCTTTTGAAGTCATTGGAATTTCCTTCCCTTCATTAGCCCATTTTAAAATAGACTTTCCGGTTTCAACTGAAATCACAAACTCTGGCTTATCGGCAAATAATTGAGTTCTATCTTTTGAAGCTTTTGCCATGTGTTTATCATTTATAATCTCAAGTGCCAAGGTCATTTCATACTCGTAGCCATCTCTGATTTCATCATCAAGACCAGCTTTCTCAACTTTTGTTTTATTACCCTCCGTGATCATATTATACCCTTGCTTCTTCCTGTTGGTAGTTATAATATGTGCATTACTTTGAAGGATTGCAGTAAGCCATCTTTGATACAAAGGAGTTGCTTTTGCCCAATCTTGATATCTGCCTCCAAGAGAGTTTTGATATTCGAGAAGCCCTCCCTGACCTTTCCATACATGAGTTATGGAATCAATAATTATTACTTCCATTCCTGCATCTTCACAGATTCTAATGGCTTCAATATATCTGTCAGGGGAATATGGAGGCTCAAGTTTAAGTGTCTTATACTCTCCCAAATGGGAGTACAAAGAGGCTGAATCATTCTCAGTGTCAATGACAGCTATTTTTTGCCAGTTTCCGGAAACTCCAAAGGCGATTAATAAGGCACTGTAAGTCTTACCAAACCCGGAAGGTGAGGCTATATTTAGCCTGAGTTTTACCCTTTTTCTCTCTGCATTTTGTAATTGCATAAAATTTTAGTTTTATTTGTTTTGAAAAGTTGATTTAAACGTAATAATGCTCTCCCCTTCTTCCATAGAGAAACCACTTGAATGGTTTGAATCTCTCATACTTATTGAGGATTTAACTCCTTTACAGGAAGAATTTAAATCGTATGCTAAGGCACAAGGTGGATACTTTATGCCTGCTCACCCTTACACAGGCTTAAATGACGAATCCATTTTCTTTACTGATATAGAGGCTAACAATGAGATGAATATGGTAGGACATTCATTTGGAAATTATTGGAGTAACCGATTTTCAAACGAATATGGACTAGCTATTCTTAACTTGGATAAAAAAATTGCTGAATTACAAAAAGAAGTTGAGAAGCAAAGCTATCTTGATATGCATTTGACTTTGATCAGTTCATTCCAAGAAATTGCACAAAAGAAAAATATCTTCAAACAGGAAATTTCACTACATAATGTATTGAATAATCTCAAAGAATATGTACAACGAAAGGTGGACATTCAAGAAGTAGATCATCAGGATCAGCTTAATGATACTTTCAGTAACATTTTCGGCTTTAAAAAAGGTACACGAAGCATTCGCATTCTCTACAATGATTTAGTTGAAGTAGGTTTTTTCGATTATGGTATTGACCAGTTAGAACTGTTTATGAACATTTTCACACTTCAAAGTGATACTGCTGGTAATTCAAAATTAAAAGTTGCATGTTCAGTTGAAAAAGCAGCATATATATTTCGGCGATTAGAACCTCTTTTCTATAACCTCAATTACAGAAATATAGAGAAGCAGAATGTTTTTGTTAATAATCTAAATAGACCTTTCAAAGAGAGTGGTTTATCAAAAGGTTTATTAAAATTCAAAGAAAAAATTCGCATTGACCCTGAATTACCTTCAGATATAGACAATATGATAAGCCGGTTTGTCTGAATTTCATTAGGTAAAATTAGTCTTACCTTTTTTCTTACCTGTATATTACCTTCTTACCTGACTGCTGTTTTGAGTTAGATATTTTTGACCTATCATGATTTTATAGAGTAGGCGCCTGCTCATTTTTTAACATTTAAAACTGTAAAAAATGAGTACAAAGAAAAGATATCCGTATAAGCTGTATGTACCAGAGAATCTTGACATAGATGACATTTTAAGGACTTGCCCTATTAACTTTCCGGGGATGCCAAATAGCTATATCAACATTAGGGATAAAATGCTTTATATCGTTCATCTGATTACTTCAATTCCTTATGGAATTAATGATTTCGACTATGAAGTAAATCTTGGCTTTACTCCTATTAACAAAGAAACTCTTAAAAGAAGAGTTTACCATTACAAAGAATATATTAAATATTTGGTCGCTCGGGGGATTATTATTGAAGGAACAAATTATGTAATTGGACGTTATTCGAAGGGGCTAAAATTTACTCCAAAATACCGTGTGAATGTTAGACCAGTTACAATAACGTGTAATTCATTAATTAAAAGCATTGTTGAAAGAAATCACAATAGAGATGTTAAGAGAGAAGACAATTTTTCATATTTAAAGAGATGGTTTGATGATGAGTTAAGGATCGACTTCTTGAAGGCGAAGAGTTTTATTGACCAGGACTATTTCAATGCCCTAAAAAATGCTAGGGAAAAGAGAGAAAGAAAAAGGCATAAAAATATCGCATCATTGCCTCCTTTAGAGGAGGTTGTTAACTTCGGAAACGTCTTAAAGATGAAAAATATCACCATCATAGATACTCACGATTTTAGCCACAAGATAAAATTCGACTTAACCTCAGGAAGATTTCATACACCTTTGACTCGATTAAAAAAAGAGTTAAGACCCTATGTCGACAGAGGACAAAAACTGGTTAATATTGATATTACAAACTCACAGCCTTTTCTTTCCCTAATTGTTTTAGATTATGAAATTTTTAATAGGCTTGATATTAAAGGGCTTATTGCCAAATATAATTTATCATACAAAGACATAGAAATAATAAATAACAAACAGATTCTAATAAAACCAAGTAATACATATACTATGCTGGTAAATTTGATCAAAAGAAGTCAAACCCTTGATGATGTGAAAGAGTATAAAAAAGCAGTTATTGAGGGAAAATATTATGAAAAGTTTGGAGAAATATTAATTAGCAAAGGATTAATGCCTGAAGAAATTCTGGGCATTGCCAATCCTTCCTTGAGGGATAAGAAAATTCGTAAATATGCAAAGACAGCAACATTTCAATCGTTTTTTGATAAAAAAAGTTCTGAAAGATATAATCCTATTGTAATGGCATTTAAATCTTGTTTTCCTAATGTTTACAAAATATTTCAAGTTATTAAGACCGGGGAAAGAACCAAGTTAACTATTAGGAAAAAAAACCAGAACACCTCTGCGTACAATACTTTAGCTTGTGTATTGCAAAGGTTTGAATCTTTCTTAGTCATTGACAAAACATGCGATGAGATTAACTCAACATTTCCCAATATCCCTATATATACAATCCATGACTCAATTACCACCACCAATGAAAACGTACAATATGTTAGAAGAGTATTTGAGGAGAATATAATCAAATTATTAGGGGTCAAACCAAAGTTTGAGGTTGAGCTGTGGTAGATAAATGGGGCTGATTATAACCCAGCCCCATCTATTTCTTCACCGAGGATATATTAGTGATTATCATCATTCAAAAATAGCTGCTGTATACCTTTGAGGTACTCTCCGGCTTTAGAATAATTTCTGTTAATAAGATAACCCTCTGTTGTCTTCACTGATGAATGTCCTAAAACGTCCTTAAGTCCAAAAATGTCGTTCTGATTTGCTGAAAGACTTATATCAGCAAAACTATGTCTTGCACAATGGGTACTTATTTTTTTGAAGATTCCTGCGTATTTACAAACTTCTCGCAAATACTTATTGATATAGGTAAGCCTACTGTTTATTAATGATTCTGATACTGTTTCATCCGCTTTTATCAAAGGGAAAATGTATCCTGAATTGCTCTTATACCTTTCAAAGATTTTTGCTAGTTCAGCCAATACTGGTAACTCAAGCTTTTTACCGGTTTTCCTTTGGATATATGAAAATTTTTCCCCCTGAATATTCTGCCATCTCATAGTAACCATGTCACCGCCTCTGCAACCTGCTGCATAAAAACATGCCATAAAAAAGTCTCTGGCTAATTGTAGGGATACAATTGGAGGAAGGGATACAGTAACAAAAGATTTAAGCTCCTCTATGGTTAGCTTGCTTTTACTATTATCTGTATATTTTAGAGAAATGGAGTCAAACGGGTTTCTTTTATCATACAAATCATGCTTCACAGATTCATTTAGAATGCTTCTGATAACACTTAAATTCGAAGAAACAGTGTCCCTGCCATTTTTCTTTTTCTCCAGTAGATGGGCTTCAAAACTTTTTAACAGAGAATAGTCTATCTGTTTAACTGTAAGAGTTTTTCCCGCAAATTCTTTAAGCTTATTTAATACAGATTCATATCTTCTATATGTTCCCATTTTATTGTTTGCCTTGAAGTGGTTCATCTTATGTAACTGAGCAAACTGATAGAAATTTACTGACTTCGGCTTTTGGATTTGATTCAGAAGTTCAACAAGTGAAGCTTCCTCTTTATCCCTTAAAAGAGCCAAATATGTTTCCTCTAATTCTGTCATTTTTTGGGAAATTGTTTTGGTCAATTCTAAGGCTAAAGGGTGGCTTTTTTTGATCTGCTTTTTCGTGCTATCCCAATATTTAGGAAAGAGGTGTATACCAGTATTAATTCGTTTATGATTACCATCCTGTGAACACCTAATCATAAGCAATTTTTCACCCTTTTTATTTGGCTTAAAATCCAGTTCCAGATTGAATGTAAGGCTCATTTTACAGTAAAATTTTTGTGGTGAAAGAATTACTGTAACATGTCTGTAAAAGAAGCCTAAAAAGAGATGGTAGAGGATTCAGGAAAGTTTATAACTAATTGAAAATGAAAAAGCCTCATATTTCTATGAAGCTTTTGTGACCGCGTTAGGATTCAAACCTAAAACCTTCTCATCCGTAGTGAGATGCTCTATTCAGTTGAGCTACGCAGCCATTCCCGTCGCTTCCGTTAAAAAAGACGATCAGGGCGGCAAAAATAACGGAAATTTCGTTGAGGACAAAATAGAAAGTGAATAAAGTATTGCAATAATGCTCAATAGAATTGCAGAAAGTTGAAGTCCCTAGCTATCGTGAGCGACGTCCCGACAAACATCGGGGTCTTCGACAAATGCTGAATAGAATTACCGAACGATGAAGTGAGTGACACAACAGACGATGATAGTAGCAATGCAGCCGGGCAAATGCATAGCTTCCTGCGGATAAAAAAACTAACGGGATTAATGATATTCCCGGGAACACAAAATATTTCCATAAACGGGAAAGAATAGCGCCGCCAATTCTTTAGCTTTACCGCTACACTTTCAATTCAATTTTTATTATGAGAAAAATTTTCCTTCCTGCTTTTCTGTTGCTGGCTTTTTCAGCGATGGCGCAGATGAAAGCGGATGATGTAAAAACTTTCACACTGAAAAACGGGATGAAGTTCCTGGTGATTGAAGACAATTCGATTCCGAATGCCAATATGTATATGTTTTATCGTGTTGGTTCCCGCAACGAATACCAGGGCATTACCGGTCTTTCTCATTTTTTCGAACACATGATGTTTAACGGCGCTAAGAAATACGGGCCAAAACTTTTTGACCGCACGATGGAATTTAATGGTGGTTCAAACAATGCGTACACTACGGAAAATGTAACGGTGTATACGGATTGGTTCCCGGCGTCCGCAACCGAAGTGATATTTGATCTTGAAGCGGACCGTATCGCCACACTCAGCATTGATCCAAAAATGGTGGAAAGCGAAAGAGGTGTGGTGCTTTCTGAAAGAAGTACGGGACTGGAAAATTCGCCGTGGAATTTATTGGGACAGTCTGTGCAGGCAACCGCTTTCCAGGAACATCCTTATCACTGGCCGGTGATCGGTTATGAAGACGATATGAAAAACTGGAAGCAAAGTGATTTGGAAAGGTATTTCAGGACGTATTATGCACCGAATAATTGCGTAGCAGTTGTTTCGGGAAGTGTAAAGTTTGATGAGGTAAAAAAATTGGCTGAAAAATATATTGAACCAATTCCCGCTCAACCTGAACCGCCAAAAGTTCACACTGTTGAACCGGCGCAAACTGGTGAAAGAAGAATAATGGTACAGAAAGATGTAGCGACGCCTTATTTGAATATTGTATATCATACACCTGCATCACATGATAATGATTATTATGCATTGACTTTGCTAAGCGATATTTTAAGTAGCGGCAAATCTTCCAGGTTATATAGCGAACTGGTAGATAAAAAACAAGTAGCCAACCAGGTGTTTACAGATTATGGATTAAGCTTCGATCCTTATTTATTCGGCATCTACGTAGTGGCGGCCAAAGGCGTGAAAGATACCGACCTGGAAAAAGCTGTTTATGATGAAATAGAAAAAATAAAAAAAGATGGTGTGAAGGATAGTGAATTGCAGAAAGTGAAGAACCAGAAAGTGATGGAGTTTTATAACCAGGTAGAAACGATTAATGGTAAATCAAATAATATTGGTTCGTACGAAGTGTTCTTTGGCGATTACCGGAAAATGTTTGATGCACCTTCCCTTTATAATAAAGTAACTATTGATGATATAAAAAGAATGGCGAATAAATATTTTTCTAAATCGAACAGGACAGTTGGGATTTTAAAATCAAATACAGCGGAATAGGACACCGGAACTCTGTTCCGGTCATAACGAAACAGAGTTTCGTTGTCCAAAAAAAAAACAATATGAAACACATTAAATATATCTCGCTTTTTACCGGCATTCTTTTTTCCATTCAATTGCTGGCGCAGGATTATAAATTACCTGTTTACGAAAAATTTAAATTAAAGAACGGTCTCACTGTTTACCTGATGGAACAGCATGAAGTGCCGGTGATGAATGTATCTGTTATTTTTCCTGCAGGCGCAATTTATGACGGGGAAAAAGCAGGACTGGCTTCATTGACAGCGACAGGTTTGAAATATGGTACCAAAAATTATCCCAAAGCAAAACTGGATGAAGAGTTAGATTTTATCGGGGCTTATATTAATACATCCGCATCGAAAGAGTCAGCAGGCCTTTCTTCAAAATTCGCGGCTAAGGATAAAGAAAAGGTGCTGGACATCATCAAAGAACTAATGACCGAACCTGTATTTGATGCCACTGAATTTGACAAAGAGAAAAAAAGAGTGTTGGTAAGCCTGGAGCAGGCGAAGGAAAGTCCACGCAATGTTATCGGTTCTTATTTTGATAAATTTTTATACGGTGATCATGTATATGGCAATATCGTGCAAGGAAAAATTTCCACCGTTACCGGCATTACCGTTGATGATTTGAAAAAATTTTATAAAGAAAATTATATACCGAATGGTTCGGCGATTTCTATCGTAGGTGATTTTAATGCAAAAGAGATGAAGGTCACTGTTACGAAACTATTTTCTGCATGGCCCACGGTAAAACAAGCACAAGCAAATCTTGCAGCGCAGCCATTAACCAAGCCAACTGGCAACCGTGTTTTATTAATTAATAAAGACGATGCGAAAGAAACGACTTTTTATATCGGTGCACCGGGCATCAGCCGCAACAATCCTGATTATGTTTCCATCGAAGTAGTGAATACGTTATTTGGAGGCCGCTTTACTTCTATGCTCAATGATGAACTTCGTGTAAATACAGGTTTAACATACGGCGCAAGAAGCAGTTTTACCCCATTGAAAAATGCCGGTACATTTACGATCAGCACTTTTACCGCAGGCAAAACAACTGAAGCGGCAATAGACAAAGCGTTGGAAGTATTAAACAAATTGCATGAAAAGGGCATTACCGATACTTCGCTTGCTTCTGCAAAAAACTATGTGAAAGGACAATTTCCTCCACGTTATGAAACAAGCGGGCAACTGGCCGGTTTACTTACGCAAATGTTTTGGTACGGTTTTAATGAATCGTTCATCAATAATTTTCAGAAAAATGTTGATGGACTTACGCTGGATAAAGCAAAACAGATCATTGCTCAATATTTTCCAAAAGATAAATTACAATTTGTGCTGGTAGGCAAATCCGCTGATATAAAAAAGATAGCTGAGAAATACGGGCCAGTGACCGAAGTGCAGATTACTGAAGAGGTGAAAAAAGCTTTTTAAATTCAAAAGTAAAAAGGGGATACACCTCATTTATTCAAAAAGAGTTTCAAGAGCAGTTTTTGAATTTTTACTTTTGATTTTTTACTTCTTCAATCAATTAACATCGTCATGCAAATTCACTTCTGGGCCATAGGAAAAGACCATGAACCATATGTAAAAAAAGGTGTGGAAGAATTCACACAGCGCATCTCTAATTACTTTAAGGTAAAATGGACCATCATCCCGGTACCTAAAAACGCCGGCATGATGAGTGAAATGGATTTGAAGAAAAAAGAAGGTGAACTGCTATTGCAATGGCTGGAAAAAGATGATTATGTGATAGCGCTGGACGAAAGAGGAAAACAATTATCATCAGAAGGATTGGCGGATTTTATACAGTTAAGGGCTAATAACAGTGTCAAAAAAATCATGTTTATTATCGGCGGCGCTTTCGGGCTTGATGAAGCTGTTTTGAAAAGGTCAAATTACAAATGGAGTTTATCAGAGCTTACTTTTCCGCACCAGATGGTAAGGCTCATGCTGGCAGAACAAGTGTACAGGGCTTGTACTATTTTGAAGAATGAAAAGTATCATCATAAATAATGGAGGGCTGAACCCTGTTCTGGTGCCCGGTTTCCTGAAATAATATATATTTAACAATGGATTTATCAATCACACTTGTCATTGTCATCATTACCACGATTATTTCCATTGGTGCATTCAGCAACCAACGGTTAAAGGAAGACCTGATCTTTTACCCGCCGGCAGTGAAAAGAGGCCAATGGTACCGTTTGTTTAGTTGCGGATTAATACATGCAGATTGGGGCCACCTGATTTTTAACATGCTGGCTTTATATCTTTTTGGCGAAGGAAAAATAAATACCCCAGGCGGGCCTGTTTATACCGGTGTTGAATTTCAGTTTATCGCCATATTCGGAGCAAAAGGAAAACTCATTTATATATTAATGTATGTGCTGGCGCTGGGAGCTTCGATCATTCCTACTTATTCAAAAAATAAAGACAATTATCATTATCGCAGTTTAGGCGCATCCGGAGCAGTTTCCGCTGTCATTTTTGCTGGTATTCTTTTTAAACCATTAATGGGAATGGGGCTCTTCTTTATTCCCGTTTTTGTTGCAGGATTTCTTTTTGGCATTATTTATCTTCTTATTTCAAGTTGGCTGGATAGAAAAGGGCAAGGCAATATCAATCACTCGGCGCATATTTTCGGTGCTTTGTTTGGTATTGCATTTACCATTATTGCATGCAGATTGGTCGATTATCCTGTAGTAACAGAATTTATTGACCAGGTAAAGAACATGGATATGAAAGACATCATTCAATTTGGCCGCTGATGAAACTGATCTTTAAAATTTCTTTTGTCTGATCAGTTATTTTAAAACGCTCATCAATCCGGTGACCCACTACCCAAATAATTTTTTTATTCATTTCGATCACCCATACTTTTTCTTTCTCAGTTTTGGATAACTTCTGATCAATAAAAAAACGGGCAAGCTTTTTCTTTTTTGTCATTCCGAGCGGATAAAAATAATCACCTGTTTTCCATTTGCGCAATAATAAAGGGAAAGTGATTTCTTTAGCATCAAGTGTGGCGATATAGTTGGCAGTTGACTGTTGACCCTTGACAGGCGAAACGAATGAAAATTGTAAACTGCCGGTTGGCAGTTGTACATTGACCATCTCTTTTTCGATAATAATATTCTCTGACTGCTGTGGTAAAGCAGGACTAATGATAAACCAATGCCTGTGTTTTATAATGTGGAAATTATTATTGGTTGATTGAATATACCTGCCGGATTCACTTTCAGATAATTTGATCACTTCATCAACCTGTCCTTCTGAAAAGCCGTATTCTGAAATAATTTCATAGATCAACGCTTTGTTATTAAATAACATTAATTGTTTAACCGGAATATGTACCTCTTTACCCTTTTTCTTACAAAGTTTTTTCTTTATTGCCCCAACTGAAAATTGATAAAGACTTTCAATTTCTTTAAACCGCTTGATATTATCTTTTAAATTTTCTTTTACCTGCGGGTATTTTTTACTGATAGCCGGGATGATTTCATGCCTGAAAAAATTACGGGTGTATTTCGTTGAACTATTGGATGAATCTTCAACAAACGGTAAATTATTTTCCTTTGCGAAATAAACTATATCTTCTCTTGAAAAATTTAGTAAAGGCCGACGAATGTATGCTGTTTTAACAGGCATACCGGTAAGGCCATGCAAACCCGTGCCCCGAAAAAAATTCATTAAAACAGTTTCAGTATTATCATCGCTGTGATGCGCTGTCAGCAACCAGGATTTCTCATTGCCAATTGCTAATTGCTTATTGGTAATTAACTCCTCAAACCAACTATACCTCAACTCCCTCGCAGCCTCCTGTATAGATAATTTATTTTCAGCGGCGTATTTTTCTGTATCAAACCTCTTTATGAATACTTCAACACTATATTTTTCACCCAATTCTTTTACAAATTTTTCATCCCGTTCACTCTCTTCTCCTCTTAACTGGAAATTGCAATGGGCAATACTAAAATCAAATTTTGATTGGTAGCATAATTCACATAAAACAATAGAATCAATACCGCCGCTTACAGCAATGATTAGCTTATCTTTTGGTGAGAAAAGATTGGCTTTTTTAATATTGTTTACAAAAGATTGGATAAGGAGCATTAATTTTTCATGCAACTTTTAATTGCTTTCTGGCTATATCCAAATCAAACTGTACCTGTAACCGCATCCATATATCCGCATCAATACCTAAACTTTTCTCCATTTTCAATGCCAGTAATGCGGATACATTTCTTTTGCCTTTAATTAGTTCATTAAGGTGCGAAGGGCGTAAGCCTACAACTTCTGCAAATTCTTTCTGCGATATTTCTCTTGCTTCCAGTTCTTCGCCCAGCAATTCCCCAGGATGTAAGAGGGCTTCTGAAAATATTTCTTTCCCATTTACACCAATAATTTTGTTGCGTTTCATCTTAACTATTTATAATGATTAGATAAATCTTCAATAAAAACAATCTCACTCAATGCAATTACGTTCTTTTCAATCTTAAATTCAAGCCTGTATTTTTTATCAATACGAATAGAGTACAATCCTCTTTTTTGTCCCTTTAATGCTTCAAAGTTTAAGCCACGAAAAAGTTTCAACTCCTTAGTATTTTGCAAATTTTGCAGCAACCTTATCCGCTGTCTGAATAGTTTTACTACATTTTCATTATACTTGGGCTTACCTGGATTTGATAAACCCTGAAATAATCTATCTAAGTAAATATTCCGGAAGTAAACATCCATTAAATAACTGATTTACCAATTTCGCCTTCCCAAAATTAGGGAATTTATTTAAGTTATCGAAATTTGGGAATCAGAAAGTCAACTCCTCATACGCTCCTCTCAACTCCCCATATGCATGGTTATCACCCGCCTTCTTCGCCTCTTCCATTCCTTTTTCATAAACTTTTATAGCAGTTTCTTCATCACCATTCCTTTCTAATAATTTCGCCAGGTGATAATAACTACCGATATAACCACTGTCACGGCCCAGTAATTCTTCAAATAATTTTCTCGCTTCTGCATCATTTCCCAGCTTAATATATTCAAGCGCTAATGCATGCTGCACAAAGCTATCCGCAGGGTTTTCTAATAAAAATTCTTTCAATTTTTCGATCCTGTCCACTGTAAATAATTCTAATTAATAATTACAAATTTTTAATTGCTTCCCTTATCTTTGCATTAGTTGCATAAACAACTACTTATCCCGACTCAAATTTTGAAATAATGAAGATTTTAGTTTGTATCAGTAAAACGCCGGATACAACGGCAAAAATAGCCTTCACCGACAATAACACGAAATTCGATACGAATGCTGTGCAATGGATCATCAATCCATACGATGAATGGTATGCGTTGGTTCGTGCTATTGAATTAAAAGAAAAAGACGCTTCCACTATTATTCATTTAATAACAGTAGGCCTCGCCGATGCCGAGCCTATCATCCGCAAAGCATTGGCCCTGGGCGGTGATGAAGCGATTCGTGTAAATGCAGACAGCCACGATAGTTTTTACATCGCTTCACAAATTGCGGCCATAGCAAAAGAAGGTGGGTACGAACTGGTGCTTACCGGTAAAGAAACGATTGATTACAATGGTTCATCCATTGGCGGTATGGTAGCCGAGTTACTTGACCTGCCTTATGTCTCTTTAGCTACCAAGTTTGAACTGGCAGGAACAAAAGCAACTATTACCCGGGAAATAGAAGGTGGTGAAGAAGTAAATGAAGTTGAATTACCCGTAGTCGTCAGTGCACAAAAAGGAATGGCCGAACAACGCATACCCAACATGCGGGGCATCATGGCCGCGAGAACAAAACCATTAAAAGTAGTTGAACCAACCGATGTTGATACACTTACTTCCGTTACAAGTTTTGGTTTGCCACCGGCAAAAGCAGGTGTGAAGTTAGTACCTGCGGATAACGTAGAAGAACTCGTAAGGTTATTACACGAAGAAGCGAAAGCAATATAAACCCCTAACCTTCCTACCCCGATTTTCATCGGGACTAAAAGGGGAATTGGGAAAGTTCTTGAAACAATAAACAATAAATCATAAACAATAAACTTTCATGTCAGTACTTATATTCATAGACGCTGCTGAAGGCCATATAAAAAAATCTTCCCTCGAAGTTTTAACCTATGGCGCTAAAGTGGCGGAGCAACTTGGCACCACAGCCGAAGGAGTCATTCTCGGTAAAACAAGCGAAGACCTTGCTGCATTAGGGAAATATGGTGTAAAGAAAATTCACCAGGTCAGCAATGACGCATTAAATCATTTTGATGCGCAGGTATTCACAAAAGTTATTGCACAGGTAGCGGAAGCCAATGGCGCAACGGTTATTGTGTTTTCCAATAACGTAGATGGAAAAGCCATCGCTCCGCGTTTGTCCGCACGATTAAAAGCAGGATTAGTTTCCGGCGCCGTAGCATTACCAGATACAAGCAACGGTTTTACCGTAAAGAAAAATGTATTCTCCGGGAAAGCTTTCGCCAATGTATCAGTGAATACTCCTGTAAAAATTATTGCGCTTAATCCTAATGCGTATGAAACAAAAGCAGGCGACGGAAATGCGGAAGTAGTTGCATTCAACGCAACAGTGGATACACCAAAAGTAAAAGTAACAAGCGTTACCAAAGCAAGCGGCGAAGTACCATTAACCGAAGCTGAAATCGTAGTCAGCGCCGGGCGTGGATTAAAAGGCCCCGAAAACTGGGGCATCATCGAAGACCTTGCTAAGGTTTTACATGCGGCCACCGCCTGTAGCCGTCCCGTTGCAGATGCGCATTGGCGACCGCATAATGAACACGTCGGACAAACCGGCATCGCCATCGCACCTAATTTATATATAGCCATCGGTATTTCCGGCGCCATCCAGCATCTCGCCGGGGTGAACAGAAGTAAAGTAATTGTTGTTATAAATAAAGATCCGGAAGCTCCTTTCTTCAAAGCAGCCGACTACGGCATCGTAGGCGACGCTTTTGAAGTAGTGCCTAAGTTGACAGAAGCTATCAGGAAAATGAAAGGAGCCGCCTGAGAGCGACACACTCACAAGAGAAAAAGCCGGGTGATTTATTTCATCCGGCCTTTCTTTTTACGAAATAATTTGATAGTAACACTCGTTAAAGCATCAATATTGCACATTCAAAAAGTGCATTTTTATCTTCTCTTTTTTTATTTAAAAGTCTTAGTTTCGTGTGATATTTTATGAAGAAGATAGAATTGGAAATTGTTGCCTTATCCCATAGCATTACGCAAACGCATTCTTATGCTGTGGTCTTGGGCGAAGTGAATGGTCTTCGGCGCTTGCCAATCGTTATCGGTGGCTTTGAGGCCCAGGCGATTGCTGTTGCCCTGGAAAAAATGCAGCCCAGCCGCCCACTCACCCACGATCTCATGAAAAATTTTCTTACTGCCTTTGCGATTGACCTCCACGAGATCATCATCAGCGACCTGCAGGAAGGTATATTTTATTCCAAACTCGTCTGTTCTTCGGCAAACGATACCATCGAAATTGATTCAAGAACTTCCGACGCACTGGCCCTCGCTGTTCGTTTCGGTTGCCCTATTTACACCTACGAAACTATTTTAGAAAGCGCCGGCATATTGATGGAAGACACAGAAAAAACAGGGAAAAAGAAAAAGGCGAAGCAGGAAGTAGTAGTGGAAGAGCAGGGAAACACGGGTTACGAAGACCTGAAAACAATGACCATCGAAGACCTGAATACATTGCTGAATGACGTGCTGGAAAGTGAAGATTACATCCGTGCCATTGCCATCCGCGATGAAATCAACAGCCGTAAAAAGAAACGCTGATAAAATAATCCGCAGGATGCAGTGCATTAGCCCAGCTTCAGTTTTTCATAGCATCGCCTGTTGCGACGCTCCGTTCATCTTTCTGTTCGCTATTCAGCAATAGCGTCGCAGTTTACCATGAGCGAAGTCGAATGGTCGCACTCTTCATCTTCCTGTAATTCTATTCAGCATTCATGAAATATTCTGACAATTATGAACATCTTCTAAAAGCCGGGGCTGTGTGCAGCTTCCCTTTCTCCCGATTGCTATCGGGATGGAGAGGGATAAAGGGTGAGGTTCTATTTCAAATTCAAATCATCCCGCATCAATGATCGTATTTCCCAACTGTAAAATCAATCTCGGCTTGCGCATTCTTCGAAAAAGAGGCGACAGCTACCACGATTTGGAAACTATTTTTTATCCCCTCCCCTTTTTTGATGCACTGGAAATCATTCCTGCTGCAGAAAAAACAATAACATTCACAACAAGCGGCCTCACTACCGAAACCGGCGCCAACAATCTTTGCATCAAAGCATACGAATTGCTGAAAAAAGATTTTCCGGGTTTACCTGTTGCAAAAATTCACCTGCATAAAACAATTCCTTCAGGCGCAGGCCTTGGCGGCGGCAGCGCTGATGCAGCTTTTACATTACGTTTATTAAATGATAAATTCACTCTTGGACTTTCGCAAGACCAATTAATAAAGTATGCATTGCAGCTTGGCAGCGATTGTCCTTTCTTTATTATCAACAAACCTTGCTTCGCCACCGGCAGAGGCGAAGTGTTGGAAGAAACAGTAGTTGATCTTTCTTCCTATAATATTGTCATCGTCAATCCCGGTATTCATATTAGCACAGCAAATGCTTTTGCAGGCATCACTCCTGCTGTTCCCGCAAAATCAGTAAAAGAAATAATTCAGCAACCTGTTGAAACATGGGAAGATGAACTGATCAATGATTTTGAAACCCCTGTTTTTACACAGTATCCGGAAATACAAGAAATCAAACAGGAACTATATAATAAAGGAGCAGTATATGCTTCACTCAGTGGTAGTGGCAGCACAGTATATGGAATCTTCAAAAAGGGTAACCCGGTTCAATTAGCATTCCCGGCAAATTATTTTGTAAAACAATTACTCAGCTAATTTTAAAAGCTCCTGCAAATTCAACGGATTAGTTCCCATCTCTAAATTTCCTTCCACATCGATTGGCCAATTTTCCTTCGGCCTGTCCCAATATAATTCCACACCATTTCCGTCAGGGTCGTCTAAATAAATCGCTTCCGACACACCATGATCTGATGCCCCTGCAATAGGATAACGGGCTTCCACCAATCTTTTCAATGCAATAGCCAGGTCTTTTCTTTCCGGGTATAAAATAGCTGTATGAAATAAACCGGTTGATCTTGGCGGTGGCGGCGATCCATTTTTACTATACCATGTATTCAAGCCAATATGATGATGATAACCACCGGCCGAAATAAAAGCGGCGCTGTCGCCATACATCTGCTGCAATTCAAACCCCAAAAGATCACGGTAGAATTTCAGCGCCTTTTCAATATCAGAAACTTTTAGGTGCACATGACCGATACGGGTGCCGGCGGGAATAGTGTAGGACATAAAATTGTTTAAAGCAGGAAAAGATCATGATTCAGGGCACAAGGTACAAGGAAGAAGGGACAAGGAACAAGCTTCAAGCCTTGCTTCTTATGAATTCTTTCCTTATGCTATCTCTTGCTGCTTATGCCTTGTACCTTGAATCTTGTTTCTTGTGCCTTTTTTTCTTTATCTTGCTTGAAATTTCGAACCATCGCACATTATTGCAACATATCATTCTTCCTGGATCAAAATCTTGATCTCCTCAATCATCGAGGATAAGAAATTTTCCGGCTCCTTTAACAGGGGCTTATTCTCCTATTCATTATTAATTATTCGTTATTCAATTATAGAATCATGCAATCAACTATCCATATATCATCAAAAACGCAGCATTTTCTTGAACTGGAAGAAAAACATGGCGCACATAACTATCACCCGCTTCCTGTGGTGCTCAACCGTGGCGAAGGTGTATTTGTCTGGGATGTTGACGGCAAACGTTATTATGATTTTCTCAGCAGCTACTCCGCCGTCAACCAGGGACATTGTCATCCAAAGATTTTAAAGACATTTATGGAGCAGGCGCAAAAACTCACGTTGACCAGCCGTGCTTTTCATAATGATGCGATGGCGGAGTTCGCCAAATTCATCACTGATTATTTTGGTTACGACAAAGTATTACCGATGAACACCGGCGTGGAAGCCGTGGAAACTGCCATCAAACTTTGCCGTAAATGGGCTTATGAAGTAAAAGGCATTGCTGCTAATAAGGCGACAATACTTGTTTGTGAAAATAATTTTCATGGCAGAACCACCGGCGTTATTTCATTCAGCAGCGATCCTGATTCAAAAAATAACTTCGGCCCTTACCTTCCCGGATTTGAAATCATTCCTTATAATGATATCGCTGCTTTGGAAAAAGCATTAGCCGATAAAAATGTCGCAGGCTTTTTAGTGGAACCCATACAAGGTGAAGCTGGCGTTGTTGTTCCTGGTGAAGGCTATTTAGCGAAAGCAAAAAAGTTATGCGAAGCGGCGAATGTTTTATTTATTGCCGATGAAATACAAACCGGCCTGGCCCGAACAGGTAAAATGCTGGCCTGCGATCATGAAAATGTAAGGCCTGATATTTTAATACTCGGTAAAGCATTGAGTGGCGGCATGATGCCTGTAAGTGTTGTGCTCGCTGATGAT
This sequence comes from Chitinophagaceae bacterium, assembly GCA_037200685.1. GTDB lineage: Bacteria > Bacteroidota > Bacteroidia > Chitinophagales > Chitinophagaceae > JAJKIP01. The sequence continues at coordinate 66,603 of JBBCIG010000005.1, read as the reverse complement.
GAAATTATGCTGACAATAAAACCGGGTGAACACGGCTCAACCTATGGCGGCAATCCTCTTGCATGCAGAACAACCATTACTGCTTTGCAAATTCTCAAAGAAGAAAGGATGGCGGAGAATGCCCAAGCAATGGGAGAGTTATTGAGAAAAGAATTAAAAGCGATCAACTCAAAACATATCAGCCTGGTAAGGGGCAAAGGTTTGCTGAATGCAATAGTTATCAACCATATCAATCCTGATACGGCATGGGACCTTTGTTTGCAATTAAAAGATAATGGCTTATTAGCAAAACCTACACATGGTGATAAAATTCGATTTGCTCCTCCCCTCGTGATTAATAAAGCGCAAATAATCGAATGTGCTGATATTATAGGGAAATCTTTATCTTGTCTGGATTAGGAAGCCGGAACTCTGTTCCGGTAAAAAATAACGGAACAGACCCGATAGCTATCGGGTTCCGTTGTCCATTATGCACAAAGAAAAATATTCAACTACAAACGACGTATTTACTGACATAGTAATCGGGATGAGCGATGGCCTCACTGTACCTTTTGCTCTAGCAGCAGGATTAAGCGGTGCGGTTGCTGCCAATTCTATCATTATTACTGCAGTCAGTATAGTTATTGCCGGAGGTGCTATCGTAATGGGAGTTGGCGGTTATTTCGCTGCGAAACCAGTAAGAACAGATATAGAAGGTGAGAAAATCGCAGCACATGAAAAAGAAGAAACAAAAGAATTCCTGGCGAATATCGGTTTGAGTGAAGAAATGCAACGGAAAGCGACTGAAGAAATTGATAAGGATAATAAGCTATGGGCTGACCTGATAAAAAATTATGAACTAGCTCCTGATAAGCCCGATCCTGCCAGGGCTACCAAATCTGCTTTGAATATAGGGTTGTCTTATGCTATCGGTGGCCTCGTTCCGTTGTCTCCTTATTTTTTTGCAGATGCTCCAATTGATGGTTTAAAAATTTCAGCGGCCGCTACGCTGCTTTGTTTATTCATCTTTGGTTTTTTCAAAAGCAAAATCACTGGTGTAAATCCATGGCAGGGGGCATTACGTGTAACATTGATTAGTGCATTAGCTGCGGGCGGTGCATTTGGCGTAGCCAAATTATTTGAAGTATAAAAAAGCGTCGCTATAAGCGACGCCAAAAAATAAAATCTACTACTACGACTACCTGTTTATTGTTTAATAAACCTGTTTACAGCAGTTTCTCCATTTTCGCTTGACAATAGTTTTATAAAATATAGCCCTTTACCCAGCCTGTTTACATCCAATGAAATCGTATTAGTGCCAACTTCGACATTTGCATTCTTTTTCATTAATACCTTTCCTCCGGGATCAGCAATAACTAAAGTAACCATGTCAATTTTCGGTGCATCTACAAATACGTTCAATGTATTAACGGTAACAGGATTCGGGAATAAACCTCCAATTGAAAATTTTGCTGACCTGTCACTACGTACCACGACGATAGTACTGAGTTTGGTGCGGCCATCATGATCTACTTGATTAAGACGATAATACTGTTTAAAGCCTTCCGGATTTATATCAGTAAAAGAGTATTGTAATGGATGATCACTATAACCGCCCCTGGCTAATGAAGGCACAAAGCCTGCTGCAGAATAATGAATTCCATCTTTTGAATACTGCACTTCAAATCCTTTATTATTATTTTCACTGGCAGTTGTCCAGCGAAGTATATTTTTTGTTCCGTCTTTTTGGCCTGCGAAGCTGAGTAATCCAACAGGCAAAGGTGATTGAAGTGCAACGGTACCTCCTATTGCAAGGCTGTTTGCATTGACAGTTCCAAATGCTAAACTACCGATAGAACTGGAAGCTCCCCATGCATATAACCGCAACGTAATTGTTATACTGCTTAATACATTTTGTAAAGCCGTAATGCCTGATAAATTAACCTGCGTTTGTACATCACCGCTGGTGCCAGTTGTAGTAAATGAAACAACAGAGCCAATGTCCATAAAAGTAGTTCCATCTATACTGTATCTCCAGATATAAGCATTGGGGCTGGTGCCCGTCCGCCTTAGCCTTGCGTCCAAAGTAGAAAGAGAAACCTGGTAGCCGGAACTTGCACTAATGATAACCTGGTAATAGCGATCACCAGCGATGGCTGCATTTTGATCTGCAATATTCCAGCTAGTAGAAGAGTAACCACTTACCAATGTTGAGGCTACAATACCACTACCTCGGGAAAGAACAGACGTTGCAAGATTTGCATTATTCGTTGTTGCATTCAGGCTACCTGAAGTAACACCGGATAAGCTGGTATTATTCCATGCAACAATTTGTGCGGATGCGCTACCTGCTATAAATAATATAGCAAGAAAAAAGTAAATTTTTTTCATAAAAACAGATTTTCAATTTTTACAGGACGGATCCGGTTAAATAAAAATTATTAGAAACAAGTATAACTTGTACTGCAAGTGTAGCAGATGTTGAAGTCTGCATCATGCATACCAAATCAATAAATTTTACACTGAGGAAAAATAATAGTGGGGATATTCTCTGCCGAATATAAAAACAATTTTGAAACCAGCAACCCGTTTTTCCGCTATTTCTTCTCTTGCTGCTTAGATAATTTAATATCGGGAAACAGGGCGGCGACCATCAGGATCAGCGAAGTGAGGGGAATAAGATAGAGGCCTGCGTGCTTTTCAGGGCATTCGCCCCAACTGCAAACCGATATCACAAAATAGTTCCGGGCGGCCCAGGCTAAATTCAACGCCGCTACTATTAAATTGCTGCGCTTGGCCCATACTTTCTGAATGAATGTAAAAAGTATAAAGAGGGATGAGAAAAATAAGTGCAGATAACCTGGTCTTCCAAACCCGATAGCTTCAGCATCTACGCCGGTGGCTACAATATTTTTTGAGAGGATAATGACCCAGGTCAAAAAACAAGAAATAATAAGTACTAAAGCTGCCGCAAGTCCCGTCCATTTCATCCAACGCATAGAAAAATTTGAGGCTGCAATATAGCGAATGTTGAGAGTTGTGAGCCGTGAGTTATGAGTTAGGAGTTAAGAGTGCTGAGTAAAGAACAGAAAGATGAACGGAGCGTCGCAACAGACGATGCCATATGCACTACAGCTGGGCTATAAAAAAAACAGCGCCCCATAAGAGCGCTGTCCTGAACACAATTCCTGTTTTATATAGATATGGAAGATTATAACTTAAATCCAAGTGTCAAACTCAACACACGATGTTTGTTGTTGTTGTCTTCACCGGAATCACTTCCTGATTGCAACTTTGCAAGACCTAAACCATAGTTGGCTGATATTACAATGTGCGATGTTTCGATACCAATTAAGCCATTCAGACCATAATCAAATCTTTTGAGGATACCAAAGCCAGCACCTTCTTCCTCATCTAATGTGCCTGGATCATCATCAGACCAGTCAATACTTTCTTCAGAACTGAAATTACTTCCTAAAACAGAACCACGTACTTTGTTTTTACCTGCAATGCCGATAGCAATGTAGGGCCCGGCACCGGCAAAAAATTTCACTGGAGCACTTGGAGTTTTAAAAACGAGATTAACGGGTACTTCAAGATAATATGGATTAGTGGTAGCACGATACCAATTAGCACTGCCTTCATTACCTGATTGTGATTTTGTTCCTTTACCGGTAAATATAAGCCCGGGTTGTAAAGCAAGGAACGATGTAAGATTGATATCACCTATAATACCTACCTGGAAACTGGTAAGTGTTTTAGCATCATCAATACCTCCATCATCATTTACAGATACATTAGCTAAGTTTACACCACCCCTGAGGATAGCGGAAGATTTTTGTGCATTAACAGTAACGGCGAGAAGGAACATCACTGACGGCAACAGGACCAATAGTTTCGATTTCATAATTGTACAGTTTTTATTTGTTCATGGTAAGACAAAGACTTTGCCAGAGTTAATGAATACGTAAAAGAACGTTAAGCGTTCATTATTTCTCGTAAAAAGGCATATTAAGTGGGAAATTTTATAACCACGATACTATAATATTAATATTATCAATCTCTATATAATAAGGGTAATAAATTCTACAGTATAAATAAAAAAAGGATCGGTTTTATGACCGATCCTTAGCTCTAAATATCAATTAAAACTCATATCACATAATTCCATCCATAATTATCAATTTCTTCCCCCGTTCTGATGTTACTTAATCTTTGTTTGATATTTGTCATTATATTTTCATGGCTATACTTTGGTAAGTGGTAATCAGTATTATTTATACTAATGGTTTCTACCGGCGCTACTACTGCTGCAGTGCCTGCACCAAATGCTTCTGTAATTGTTTTGTTTTTAAATGCAACTTCTAATTCTTTTACTGATATTGATCTTTCTTCTGTTTTATAACCAAGATCATTTGCTAATGTCAATAATGAATCTCTTGTTACACCATCTAAAATAGAATCTGACAATGGTGCTGTAATTAATCTGTCATTAATTACAAACATTATATTCATCATTCCTGATTCTTCGATAAAAGGATCATCACCACCTTGTTGTCCATAATAATTGATCATACCCTTGTTGTCTTGCTAACTGCGTTGGATAAAATGATCCTCCATAATTACCGCCGCATTTTGCAAAGCCTGTTCCGCCTTTCGCTGCTCTTATATAATTTGTTTCAACTTTTATTTTGATCGGCTTTGCATATACCTCGGGTACCGGGGCTGTAATAATAATAAACCTGTATTGATTTGAAACTTTTACACCCAGCATCGCTTCACTCGCATATACAAACGGGCGGATATATAATGCTGTTCCTTCCTTGCCGGGCACCCAGTTCTTATCGGTTTCAATCAGTTTTATAAGTCCTTCGGTAAATATTTCTTTTGGCGGCACTGCCATGCACATTCTTTCCAGCGATTTTACAAACCGGTCGTAATGTTTATCCATTCTAAAAATGCTGACGTTACCATCTTTCATACGAAAGGCTTTCATCCCTTCAAAAACAGTTTGGCCATAATGCAAAGCCAGCGTAACGGGACTCATGGAAAGATTGGCTAATGGAAGAATCTGCGGTGATTGCCACTCCCCTTCATCATAATCACAGATCAGCATGTGATCAGAGATGTATTTACCAAATTCAAGATGATTAAAATCTACCTTATTGATCATTGAACTGCTTATTTTCCGTACCGGTATTTGTGCAAAAGTTTCCATCGTGTTTGTTTTATATTTTTATAAGCCTTCCCTGCTCTTTTGTTAAATGAATTGCATCTTCTATGGTGATCATCATCTTCACATCAGATCTTTTATAACCGGAATCACCTACCGGCACATGACGAAATCCAAGCTTTTCATACATTGTAATTGCCGGTGCTAAAATACTATTGGAAAATAAAATGATTACTTCAGCGTCCAGTTCTTTCGCTTTTTTAAAACTTGCATAGCATAATTCTTCCGCAATGCCTTTACGACGGAAGTTTTCATCTACAGCCATTTTGGTAAATTCATAGGTTACAGCATCCACTTTCTTTAAGGCAACTGTTCCTGCAACGAAGCCATCATATTCCGCCATTAAAATAGCGCCGCCTTTACTAAGTAAAGTTTCTTCCGGTTTTGTAAGGGAATCGATATCCCGTTGTTCCATTACAAAATACTTTTCGATCCATGCACGGTTCAGGCCTTCGAAGTAAGGCTGATGCTCCGGGCGATAGTCAATAATTTTTATTCTGCCCATGACTCCTGTTTTAAATCTTGTACAAATTTCTTTTGTATTCTTATAAAAAAACAGATTCAGTTTCTGTATTTTTGACTAGATCAGATGATACCTGATGCCGGAGGCGTGAAACCAGAAGTAAGAACCAGCCTGGGACTTCAGACATCCGATCTCATACTTCAATCTCTTTTTATGCGTAAATCAAATTTCACGACCGACGATCATCTATATATGCAGGTAGCAGATGGTTTGGAAAAAATGATCACTGATGATATATTAAAGATCGGTGACAAACTTCCTTCTGTTCGTTTATTAAGCGAAGAATACGGCATCAGTATGGGCACTGCCTTCCAGGCCTATTATCATTTGGAAGGAAAAGGGCTTGTGGAATCAAGACCCAAATCGGGATATTATGTCCGCTTCAGTTATAAACGTTATCCTGAATTACCAAAAGTGATACAACCTGATACATTATCGCATGATGTAACCGTGAAGGAAATGATCGCTTCACTTTACTCAACCATTGCAACGGACAAACTGATCAATTTTGCAATGGCCGTACCCGATCCTTCTTTATTGCCGGCGGCGAAAATCAATAAATCTGTAATGCATGTACTGCGCAACTATAAAGATCATTGCATCAGCTACGAACATACGCAGGGAAATATTGAACTGAGAAAACAGATCGCTAAATTATCATTCAACTGGGGCGGCAAGATAAAACCCGAAGAAATAGTTATTACAGACGGCTGCCTTGATGCAATAACCATTTGCCTGAGATCAGTAACGACAGCCGGCGATACAATAGCAATAGAGTCTCCTAATTATTTCGGCATTTTCCAGGCAGCGGAAAGTTTGGGATTAAAAGTGGTGGAGATACCCTCTTCCTTTGTAACCGGTGTTGAACTAGATCATTTGGAAAAAACATTGAAAAAATTTTCAATCAAAGCTTGTATCGTCACTCCTAATTTTAATAATCCATTAGGCGGCTGCATGCCTGATGAAAATAAAAAGAGATTGGTGGACATGATCACCCGTCACCAGGTACCGCTGATCGAAGATGATATTTATGGTGAATTATATTTTGGTAAAAGCCGTCCCCGCACCTGCAAATACTATGATAAAAAAGGTTGGGTGATGCATTGCTCTTCGCTAAGCAAATCATTAACGCCGGGTTATCGTATTGGCTGGGCGATTTCCGGCAAATTTTTAGAAGAAGCTAAACAATTAAAAAGGATACAAAATATCAGCAGTCCTACATTGACACAAGCCGCTTTGGCCCATTACCTGCAGTATGGCCGTTATGAATATCATCTAAAATCACTTCGCAAGGCGTTGCACACACAATGCCTTCGCTATATACAGGCGATCATTCAATACTTTCCTGAAGACACAAAAGTTTCCCGTCCGCATGGTGGTTTTGTATTGTGGGTACAGTTAAATAAAAAAGTAAATGCCTTTAAACTTCGTACCGAAGCATTGAAACATCATATCTCCATTATGCCGGGCAAAATATTTTCGCCCAATAACAATTACAGCAATTGCATTCGTATCAGTTTTGGGAAACCATGGGATGAAGATGCGGATTACGGGTTGATGATGTTGGGGAAGATGATAAGGAAGATGATGTAAAGTCCTTATTTCCAGACGTAAAATATTTTTCTTAAAATAGTTTTTGGCTTCCGAATGTGTCTTATTTTTATAAGACCATGAAACTTTATTTTGCCGCCTGCTGCTTATTCATTTGCCAGTTAATCGCTGCGCAATCCCCCTTACCGCAATTCGGTATCTACACTCTCGAAGAAATCTATATGAAGGAATGTGCATTTGATAAAAATGCAGGTGCGGTAATTTTACTCGACCATGCTATTGCTGATACCGATGAAGAATACAGGCTGATAACACATCACCGCATTCGCATCAAGATCTTGCACCAACGGGAAAGTGACAGAGGAAATATCAGGATACGTTTTTATTCAAAAGATAAATTTGAATATATCGCTAACCTGAAGGCGGTCACTTTTAACCTGGAAGGTGATAACCCCGTTTTATCGTACCTGGACAACAAATCTATATTTACTGAAAAAGAAGATAACCTTTATTCAAGTATAAAATTCGCTTTCCCAAATGTTAAGGCAGGCAGTATAATAGAATATGAGTATGACAGCTATATGAAACATTATGGTGGTTTATCAGCCTGGTTATTCCAGGATGAGATTCCAACATTAAAAAGTTCATATCTTCTCACTATCATTCCTGGCGCTGAATTTCAATATATCGTTCAAAAAAAACCAAACTACCCAATTGTAATAAAACCCATTCCCACAACAGGAAAGTTTTATTTTGAAATGAATAATATCCCGGGGTTGAAATTTGAGCCGTATATGGATGCAGTAAGGGATTATTTACAAAAGGTCGAATTTCAGCTGGCACAATACACAACCGCATTCGGTGACCAGGCAAAAGTTAATCAAACGTGGAAAGCCCTGGCTATAAACCTGGTAAATGACCGGGATTTTGGAGGTGTAATAAAGAAAGATATTTCAAAAACAGATGATATCAATATAATCCTATTAAAAGAAACAACGGACTCAGGCAAACTAATCAGCGTATATAATTATATCAGGAAAAATTTTACATGGAATGGATATCATTCAAAATATGCAACGGAAGGGCTCAAGAATGTATGGGAAAAGAAAGTGGGAAATGCCGGGGAGATCAATCTTATTTTGATCAACCTGCTGCAAAAATTTAATATCGCAGCATATCCCCTGCTGGTAGCTGAAAGAGATTTTGGGAAAATAGATACAACTTACCCTTTTATTGACAGGTTTAACAAAGTAGCCGCTTATGTGAAAGCCGATGGCAGGGTTTTCATTTTAGATGCAACACAAAAATTTTCACCAGCCAACCTAATTCCATTTTCGCTTTTGAATACGACAGCATTTTTAGTTGATAAAAAAGAATTTAAGCTGTTAAGAATTGAAAGTGATAAAGATGTTTATGATAATACGATAATCATTAATGCAAAAATCGACAGTAACGGGCTTCTCAAAGGAGCTGCGAAAATTACCAGCGCTAGTTATGCGAAGCAAATAAGAACTGAAAAAATAAGAGCTGATGAAAATAAATTCATTGCCGAAGTGTTGAAAGATCCTGGCAGCGAAATAGTGATTGACAATTATAAATTCGACAATCTTGATGATGACAGTAACCCTTTAGTACAAAATGTAGAATTTCATCATGAACAAAATCTAAGCGGTGGCTTTGTTTTCCTTACATACAATTTGTTTACCGGCCTGACCAAAAATCCTTTTACGGCTGACGAACGTTTTACAAATATAAACTTTGGCTATCCTTACAATATAAACTTGCAGTTAAATATCCAATTGCCTGAAAAATCAAAAATTGATAAGCTTCCCCCGGATAAAACATTGTCATTCGGAGACAAATCACTCATAGCATCCCGGAGCCTGAAAGTTGAAAAAAATATGCTAATAGCAAACGTACAATTTATTCAAACAAACACATTAGTGCCGTATACCCAATACAATAATCTCAAAGCTTTCTACAAGCAGATAGTTGACCTGCTGAATGAGACGGTTATATTAAAAATCAACAATTAAAAAACGTCTCAGGCAAGGAAAGCTATTTGAATTGAAAGCCTGTTCACGATTGACGATTAACGTCCCGAGATGCTGAGTAGCGAACAGAACCCTGAACCCCCGATAGCTATCGGGAGCGACGCCCCGACAAACATCGGGGTCTTCGACAAATGCTCAGTAGAATTACCGAACGTACCGCCGATATTCATCGGGGTGCTGCCATAAAGCTGAGTAGAATTCATGCAGCACAAGAGTGCGACGCAACAGCCGATGATAGTAGCAATGCAGCTGGGTTAATAATGCGTCGTCCCGATATACATCGGGATTTCGCTTCGCTCAACAACAGGCGATGCTAGTCCGCAGGATGTCCGCAGGACTCAGTGAGCTGCGCATAGCATTACAGCCGGGCTAATAATTATTAATTACTTCTTTAGGTTTTTTCTTCTTAAAATAAAAATACAGCGGAATACCCAATGCAGTAATCACCAAACCCAACAATGAATTGATAACCGGTTGCCGGTGATGAATATAATTAGTGACATCATTATATACTGTAACGATAAGATAGAATGCAGTAAAGGCAATGAAAAGTAATGTAATAAAAGGATGCCCCCATATTTTATACGGTCGTTCTTTATGCGGCATTTTCCTGCGCAATATAAAAATACCGACAGCGCCAAGGCCGTAAGCAATCCAACTAACAAAGACCATCATGTCGGCCAGCATATCAAAGGAGCCGCTTATAATCAACAGGATGATCCATCCGCAATGCAGCCACAAAGCATTGCCCGGTGTTTGAAAACGCTTATGCTCTTTGCCCGCCCACGGTAAAAACACTTTATCTTTTCCCATGGCATAGGTAACCCTTGTCGTACCCATTATATTTCCGTTGGTAGATCCCAGCGTACAAATCACGATCATCACAGCTACCAGCGCTTCACCGATATTTCCGAATACCGCACCGATTGCATCTGAAGCAACCAACGATGAAGTAGCGATTTTTTCTACCGGTAAAACATACAGATAAGCCTGGTTGACGAGTACATACACGATGATACAAACCAACACACCGATCCATAAACTTTTAGGAATATTCTTTTGCGGTTGTTTTATTTCACCGGCGATAAAAGTGATATTGATCCATCCATCAAAGGCGAAAAAAGCGCCTGTCATAGCGGCTATTATACCACTGAATAACGCCCCGTCCTGTTTCGGATTATCCGCATGAACAAAGTTTTCAAATGATCCATGTCCGAAAATAAAAATACCGAATACCAGTGCGGCGATTACCGCCATTTTAATCACGGTAGAAATAAGCTGGAAGGAACTGCCTGCTTTCACACTCCGGTAATTCAGCCATGTTAATGCTACAGTCAACGTTATTGCCAATGATTTTACTCCAAAGTTTTCAAGCGGGTGAAGGTCGCCGATAAAAGGTAAATGCCAGGTAACGGATTGTTCTACCACCGCATCAAACCTCGGCAAGTGCAAAAAATAATCAGCGTATTGCGCACATACAAATGCAATAGCGGCCACACCTGTTGTATTCATTACTGAAAAAGCCGACCATCCATAAAGAAAGGCTACAAAATCACCAAACATTTTCCGGAAGTACACATAGATGCCACCTGTTTCGGGTATCATCGCACCCAGCTCCGCATAGATCAATGCGCCGAACAAAGAAAATATACCGGCGATGACCCAAACTAATGTGAGCCAGACAGGCGAACCCAATTGCGCCGCCATTGACGCAGGTTTCATGAACACACCGGAGCCAATGATGCTGCCAATGATAATAGAAGTGGCTGACCAGAAACCGATTTTTTGTGCAAGAGAAGATGGTGCAGGCATATGAACGAGGAAGATAAGGAAGAAGTTGGAGATATGAGGCCGGAGGTATGAAGTAAGAGGTCTGAAGATGGAAGTAAGAGATAGCTTTTTTATTGAAAATATCTCACAACCGGGCAATCCCGATAGCTATACTACCGCTCACCCACGTTTTAATATCAAGAATAAGAACACGGATTAAATAGATATACTTCGACAGGCTCAGTACGGATTATTTCTTCCCATTTTGAATATTAAAAAATCTGTGAAAATCTATCTTATCCGTGTCATCCGTGTTCCAAATAATTTCTCCTGGCGCCTCTACGTGAAATCATAAAAACCAAAAAGCTTCCCCGTAATTACAGGGAAGCTTTTAAACTCGTTTGTTCGTTTTCTGTTCTGGTTTCAGCCCGAATATCTCATTGGTTCCGAGACATACCCACGGCCCGGATAGTAGTCTTTCCCGGTGGGATTAACAGGTGAAGGAAGGAATGGATCGGTTAAAAATGTTAAGAACTTGGTTGCCCCGCTAAGATAATAATGGAAACAATTTCACACAAGTTTAAAGAGAGAAAAATTTATACCACAGCCCGTAATTTTACGTTTATAACGGCATGAAATATATTTTCGTTTTAATATTTGTGATTATCAATTCCATGTGTTCGGGGCAGGTGAAGATTATCAATCAAAGCCTCACAGATACTTCAGTAAATATTTTTTATACCGGGGTGGATAACAGGATTATGCTGAAGGCTAAAAACCCAAATGAATATAGTGTTGCGATCGTAGGAGCAGGTGGCATGCTGAGCAAAATAAGTGCAACTGAATACCTGGTTCGTATATCTAAAATTGATTCTTGCAAGCTGATCATTAAAAAAAATAATAAGGAAGTTTTAGTAAAAAACTACACAATTGGTATTCTTCCTGATCGTGTTGCAACAATCAGCGGCTTAAGAGATACAAGTATAAAATTGTCCCGTTTATTATTGAACCCATTGATCACCGTCACCTTACCACGTTGCTATTTTAGACATGGTATGCATATCATGGGGTTCCAGGCTACTATCATACAGGGATATGACAGCATCGCAACATATAGTAATTTCAATGAGTTGTTTCCAGCGGAAATGGTAAAAGATATAAAGCAACTAACTTCCGGCGATAAAATTTATTTTGACAGCATAAGAGCCGTTAGTCCGGATGGTCGATTTCAAAAACTTTCCCCCTTCTGGATAAAAATCGAATAAAAAAATTCCCGCCTCTTTCGAAACGGGAACTAACTATTTTCTTAAGTCTACTCGCAACTCGCAGCTTCTTTACTCGCAACTCCCTTCTCGTTCCTCGCCACTCCCCCACTAGCTACTTATACATCTCCTCCTTCAACGTCTTCACCCTTTCATCCGCCAAATATTCATCAAACTCCATCAACCTGTCAATGATTCCCTTCGGCGTTAATTCGATTACACGGTTAGCAACAGTTTGCATAAACGTATGGTCATGGCTCGTCAATAAAACAATCCCTTTATAAGAAGTACATTGTTCGTTAAAGCTTTGAATGCTTTCCAAATCAAGGTGGTTGGTAGGTTGATCTAACAATACAACATTCGGGTTTTGCAGCATCATACGACTGATCATACAACGCACCTTCTCTCCCCCGCTCAGCACATTTGTTTTCTTCATTACATCATCACCACTGAAGAGCATCTTGCCTAAAAACCCGCGAAGAAAAGGTTCGTCCACATCCTTTACATGATCAGGCACATATTGGCGCAGCCAATCCATCAGGTTCAGTTCTTTGTTGAAAAACTCACTATTCTCTTGTGGTAAGTAAGCATGCGTAACGGTAGTACCCCATTCATACGAACCACTATCAGCAATCGTTTCCGCCGTGATGATATTAAAGAAACTCGTTACCGCCAATGGGTCACGGCTCAGCAATGCAATCTTATCGCCTTTGTTCACCGTAAAAGTTACGTTTTTAAAAAGCACACGGCCATCAACAGACTTTGTTAGTTTATCTACATTCAATATCTGGTTGCCCACTTCACGCAACGGTTGAAAAATGATACCGGGATATTTTCTATAACTCGGTTCTATTTCTTCTATCGTTAATTTCTCCAATGCTTTTTTACGTGATGTAGCCTGCTTGCTCTTCGATGCATTGGCGCTGAACCGGGCGATAAAGTCTATCAACGCCTGGCGTTTCTCTTCCGTCTTCTTATTCTTATCACCAACCTGGCGGGCCATCAATTGCGATGATTCGTACCAGAAAGTATAGTTGCCCGTAAAGATTTTTATTTTTTGACGGTCTACATCCGCCACATGCGTACACACTGCATCCAAAAAGTGACGGTCATGGCTCACCACCAGCACGATATTTTCATAATCAGCCAAAAAATTTTCCAGCCATGCGATGGTTTCAATATCCAAACCATTCGTCGGCTCATCCAGTAATAAAATATCGGGGTTACCAAAAATCGCCTGCGCCAGCAACACACGTACTTTTAAGTTAGAAGGAATATCCTTCATCAATGCCCCGTGGTATTGCTCATCCACACCCAGTTCGCCGAGCAAAGTGCCCGCATCGCTTTCCGCAGTATAGCCGCCCATCTCGCCAAACTCACCCTCCAGTTCACCGGCACGCATACCATCCTCTTCGGTAAAATCAGCCAGCGCATAAATGCTCTCCCGCTCCTTCGCCACTTTCCACAGTTTGCTGTGGCCCATCATCACTGTATTTAGCACCGTTTGTTCATCAAACTCAAACTGGTTCTGTTTCAAAATCGCCATACGTTCACCCGGCGTAATTTCGACAGTACCCTTATTCGGTTCTATCTCACCGCTCAGTATCTTCAGCAAGGTACTCTTGCCGGCGCCGTTAGCGCCGATCACACCATAGCAATTCCCTTTTGTGAAATTAAGGTTCACATCCTCAAACAATACCCGTTTGCCATAGGCAAGTTTGATATCTCTTACACCGATCATGTATATATTTTTTGAAGCCGCAAAGGTACGCTATCTGTTCCGGACAGCGAAGGGGTTTTAAAACAAAAAGAAGAGAGGATTTTGGGCCCGGCTGCGGTGCTACTATCAGCTTCGTTGCGTCGCACTCTTGTGCTGCATGAATTCTACTCAGCATTATGGCAGCACCCCGATGAATATCGGCGGTATGTCGGGTAATTCTATTCAGCATTTTCGTAGCACCTGTTATTGTTTATATTTTCGTTAAGCAAGGGCTGTGTGCAGTTTCCCTCTCCACTTGTGGAGAGGGATAAAGGGTGAGGTTCTACTCAGCATTTTCGGAGTGTTTCTTTTTCTTTGCCGGGTTTTAAAAAACACATAATTTAGGATTGCTTCACAACCTTATTCTATCCTTCTCCCTATTAATTCTGATTTGTATATGCGAAAGTTTTAAAAGAGCGGACAATTTTTTTTACTTTCTAACAATAAACAACATAAGAAAAAAAGCGAAAGTTTAGTCGGCTAATACTTTCGCATATTTCTGAGTTGGCGGCAATTTGCAGACCGACCATATAGACCATTTAAAATGGAAATTAAAGAAGAATTTACAGACAAACTGAATAAACTAATTCCACATTGGACAAAGCAAGGAGTTCAATTAAATACAGGTATTTCAATTGACAATTTGAAACAATTAGAAATTGACTTTTCATTTTCGTTTGATGAAGATTTTTATACTTACTTGACAAAAGTGAATGGATTTGAAGACTTTGATTCTGATGAAGCGTGGTTTTCTTTTTGGTCGCAAAATAGAATACAAGAAGAAAATGGCGATGCTTCACACCCCAAAGAAGTAATTTGGTTTGCAGACTATTCGATCAATCTTTGTTCTTTTGGTTTCCATAAAACGGACAAGAAAGTATATACTCATTATCAGACAATAGAAGGTATTGAATGTGTGACTAGCTCGTTTAGTGAATTTATTGATATATATCTGCAAGACCCAAATTTATTGCTTCGGTAGACAAACAGAAAGATATAAACTGCCACTAACATTGGGTTTTATGCAAGTTGAGCTTGACATTGTAACATCAGCTAATTGCAAATCCCAGCTTCAGTTCCTGGGACGACGAATACCTATCAACTTTTTTACTTAACCTCAGCAACATATTTTCAATCAGCAGCGGTTATGGGCAGACGGAATTCTAATTCCCAACCTGCATAAAGCCCTGCCCGTTGCCTGCTATGTTAAACTGCCATCCTGCAACTCAGTAAGGTCTTCGGCAGACTGTCCCAGTAGTTCAATTATCGCTGACACAGCTTTAGTGGGACGTGAAATCGCACACTCCCATTTTTAACCACTAAATTTATTTTATAAACCTGTAAGATTTCCCACTAATTAAGCAACCTATCCATTATACAACTTAATTTCAAAAACGTTATAAAGAAACACTTAATGACTAAAAAAGAACGATAGTATGGAAAAGGAATTTTTAGAGGCCATCCATGACTATCAAAAAATCATATTTAAGATTTGCAGAGTATACCGGGATAGTAGAGAAGACCAGGAAGACTTATTCCAGGAAATTGTCTATCAACTTTGGAAATCTTATCCGGGTTTTAAAAGAGAATCTAAAGTAAGTTCATGGATATACAGGATTGCTTTAAATACCGCCATCGCTATTTATCGAAAATCAAAAATACTTATTGATTATTACCAGGAGTTTCCTGAACAAATTCACCCTTCTGACGAAAAGACAATTTCAGAAAATGAAGAACGATTATTTTGGGCTTTACGAAAATTAAACGACTCAGAGAAAGCCGTCATATCCCTTTATCTGGAAGACTTCAATTATCAGGAAATTGCAGAAATAACAGGGTTAAGTGAAAGTAATGTAGGTGTACGATTAAACAGAATTAAAAATAAATTGAAAGAAATACTAAAATAAAAATTATGGAACTAAATGATTTAAAATCAGGCTGGCAAAAAGCCGGTGCAGCTTTCAAAAGTGAAGCCGACTTGCAACGAATGACCAAAGTTACCAATCACCCTTCCTTAAAAAGGATAAGGACTAAGTTGATTGTTGAAACTATTGGTTTGGTATTGTTTTTATTTATTTACTACGATTGGTTTGATGGAGATAAAAAACCATTTTATGCAAATCTGGCATTGGTAGTCGGCTTATTACTATATATTTTCAATGATGTTATTGGTTATATTTCCATAACACGGCTTATTATGGAGACAAATTTGAAGCTGTCAATTCAGAATTATTTAATGAGAATAAAGCGCCTATCAGTTTTTTCATTAATAATCTCCTTTCTATATAGCATCTCAATAATTATTTTTTTTACTTCAGTAATAAATTTTACAAAAGAAAAAGGATTACTACTGGTAGGGATTATAGTTGTTCTGTTTCAACTGATGCTTTTATCTTTTAAAATCTGGACCAAATGGATTAAAAATTTGAAGCAGCAAGTAAAGGATTTTAACCTTGATGAAGATTTGTAGTTTTTGTTCCCTTCCCAGCCGAGTCTCACAGCCTGGGCATGTGTGCAGCGTGAACTCGGCGCTAAAGAAATGAAGGCTATGACTAATACATACTTTCGGATATTTCTGAGTTAGCAGCCATTATGGAAACATTCCAATTAAGCATCTTACTTACAAAACAACATTGAAATTATATTTACTCCTTTCATTTTTTATACTACTTTTTGTTGTTAGTTGCTCAACTGACACATCGATAGAACTTGTGGATATCCCTGTTAAACTTAAAACTTCCAATAAACAACTACAATCAAACTTTGACAGTTGCTTACGTTTGACACAGCAATTAATAAAGACGCAGGTTAGCGACAAAGAGTTTTCAAAATATTTTAGTTTAAGCAAAAACGCGACAGGTTTTGAATATGACTATGTTGTCCAACATATATCAGACACATTGTTTCAACTACCAAAGACTTATCAGATTTTCTATGATTTTGTGTACAAAGGTGACACACTTACATCATTTCGGGCGGACTTTGATTCTGTCACAAAAATTATAGACTATCGTAATTTTCATTTACTTGCCTTCCGGCAATTCATAGATAAAAAACTGCCTGTAAAAAGAGCCGGGGCAACCACTATTGCTTTAAATAATGGAATGAAAAGACAAGACTTGGAATTAATTTTCAAATGCTCAGCCGGAAAATTTTATTGGGAATGTAAAAATGATTGTGACGACTGTTTATATTTAGACATTGACGCCAAGACTGGAAACATAATCGAACAAGGGAAAGTCGTTTATCAATATTAACGGCAGTTAACAGTCGGTTTGGCAATAATGATCGAAAATTCGTTAAATTTGAATATGGACAAAAGCCTGAAAATAGTACAGTTAAAAGATAAAAGCACTGACTTCATGTATTGGATGTCTAAGAGTGAAATTGAAAGACTTCAGGCTATTGAAATATTAAGACAACAGTACATAAACTATAAGAAAGATGTTCAGTCAAGACTTCAGAGAGTTTATAGAATTGTTAATCAAAAACAAAGCTGAGTACTTAATTGTTGGCGGTTATGCCGTAGGGATACACGGGCATCCCCGATATACAGGCGACTTAGACATTTGGCTAAATCCCACACCTAAAAATGCCGAATTAATTTTAAAGACTGTAAACGAATTCGGATTTTCATCTTTTAAACTTACTCTTTCAGATTTTACAAAGCCAGGCAATGTTATTCAATTAGGTTACCCCCCTATCGGCACAACTTGTCCCGGTTTATACGGGAGCAATAAACCCTGAACGTTGTGGGCAACTTGTTGAACTTTATTTTAAATATTCTTAGAGTGAGATCACTATTATTCATATTATTCCTGCTTCCCGGTTTTTATACTTTTGGGCAAATAGTTCAAGGCAGGATCGTAGACGGCAAAAAGGATAAATCAATTTCATTCGGACTAATTACACTTAGTGGTTTTGACAAAAAAAAGCTAGTTGAACTGTCTGATGTAAATGGTCTTTTTCGATTCCCTTGCGTCGAGCCAGGAGATTATTTGATAACTTTTTCCTCTATTGGATACGCGGATACGACATTCAACAAGATTACCGTTAAAACAGATACAACTATATTATTGATTTATAGTAATTATTGTCAGTATGATCTTTCATTAAAGAATAAAAAATGCCCCGCATGCCATAAGAAGAATACAGTAATCCCCATTATTTATGGACTACCTTATTCGAAGGATGGAAGAGACCCAACTAAAGGCAACGGCAGAAAATTCATTTTGGCAGGATGTGAAATAAGCTATTGCGATCCACACTGGTATTGTAAGAGAGATAAGATCAGCTTCTAAAAACTGCTACAGCAGGCTGTTTGGCAATATGGAGAGCGATGAATATATTTTCATCTTCATTAACTTTACTCACCAACGGTTCGGGCTGAAAGTCACTTTAAATCAAAAAAGCAAATGTATAAGTGCTATTTAAAGACCAGGTCAACACTATTCTGCCTTTACCTGGTTTTCTCTTTTTTACCTGTATGTGGCCAAAACTCAGAACGTGCAATAGTTGACTTGCAAAAAGCAAGAATGCTGATAGACAGCCTTGACAAGCAATTTGCTCAATATTACTTTAATGGAGACTCTGTTGCAATATATAAGATGTATACAAAAGATGCCAAATTTGAAAGCTTAAAGGGTAATGAGATCATTTTATCCTGGGGAAAGCAAATACGAAATTCAATTAAGAATGATACCCGTAACTTACTATTTACAACAACTTCTCTCTCAGCTGACTCAGAATTTTTAGTTGAGTTGGGCGTATATGAACTTAAGGATAGCAAAGGCAATTCAAAACATACAGGAAAATATCTTGTAGTGTGGAAACAGGAAGATGGAAACTGGAAACTATACCGCGACATCGGGTTGTAAAAAAAGTCCTGCCCGTTAGCAGAAATGCAAAAAACCTTACAGTATGGTATACAATATTTTAAACGGCGACTCCCTTGCTTACAGTTTTCCAGGCGCAAAGATTGAAGGGGAGATTATTGTTGTCAGAGAAGCTCTTATTGACGGAGAATTATCAGGCGATAACCTCCATGACTTTTGGCAATCAAGGGCAAGACACATAGGAATAACAGAAACCGAATACAATAATTCTGTTGTAAAAGAATTTGAAAAAATAATGAGTGCGCCGGATAACTCAGTGTTTAATCTTTGGTTTGAGTATGACTTGTTTTGCCAGGTAAATATGTGGTTCGTTATTTCAATTATCAATAGTTTGCCAATAAAGAAAAAAGTTTTTGCTGTTTATACTTCTTACTTAGACAAAACCAATAAACAGTTTTGGAATGGCTTTGGGCCAGCAAAGTCAGAGGAACTTAAAGTTTGTTATGCGGATAGAATTCCTTTAAGTGACGCCGACCTAAATTTCGGTCAAGAGTTGTGGAAATCATACAAAAATGGTAACCTTGAAGAGTTGACAAATCTCTCAACGCATCAATCTCCAGCTTTTCCGTACCTGCAGGAAATAGTAAAGGCGCATGTCGACCGCTTTCCAAAAGATGGGACAAAAGGAAGGCCTGAAAAAGTTATTGAAGACATCACAAAAAATATTTCTACTGATTTTCATAAAGTGTTCGAAGAATTTTGGAAGCGTGAAAGCATTTATGGCTTTGGTGACACTCAATTAAAAAGTCTGTATGACAAAGTAATGTACTACCGCTAACATTGGTTGGGCTACGGCGGCTGAACGAACATGAACTCATTAGCTGTACTTTGAGCTGACGTAATTCTATTGAGCTTTGTTCTTAACTTCATCATAAATAATTTTATTGAGCGCCAGTTCCAGGGCTTGATGAACAAGCCGAGCTTTAGTTCGTACTATTTATCTTTATTAAATCTCACTATCGGTAATAGCTAAACGTTATGTGTAACTTAACATCTTACAATTATGAAACTAACTATTGGACTTCTTTATCTTTTTTCCACTTCACTTTATTTTTACAGCTGTTCTAACAACGACACAAAAAATAAAGAGCTAACAGAAATCAGACAACCTGAGTTCGCTGACAATGGAAAGACCGTTGACAGTCTAAAAAAAATTTATAATTGCGAAAGCATTGAGTACGACAATTGGACAGAAAAAGACGCAACCGACTCCTGCTTAACTGTTTGCTTAATAAATAGCAATAAAGCTACTTCGGCAAACAATGTTGACAGTAGTAGCAACCAATTAAAAGGAATCGCTTTGTCAATTAAAAAATCATTAGCAAAGCCGCAAAACTATAATTCCATTTAAATAATTTTTGTCAAAAAAAATAAAGTAAACGGGATAGACACAAAAGTTCATTCAGCAGGTATGGAAATACCAAGTGCAGAATTATAAGCTGCTCATAATATGGTTTAGCAATGATAGTCCGCAGGATGCTGTGCATAGTAATGCAGCCGGGTAACAAAACATAATATCAAACTTCCAGACAGAGTCTTCTGGCCCGGTAATATATCAACCTGGCCCGTTGCTAAGAATATTAAAGACGTAGCGAAGCAAATTGAATTAAATTGTAAAAAAATCTCGTTCACATCTATGTGGTACACATTAACCCTCGCCGTAGGAATAATCTTGCTAATAATCTCCTTATCCATATTAAGAAAATCATTGGCTTTCTTACGGTCAAGTGAAAGAGCTGTTGGAACTGTTATCGAATTAGAAAGGATCAGGGATTCTGACGGGGATACGTTTAAGCCAATTTTTAAGTATAAGACAATCTCCAACCAGGAATTTATTTACAGGCCCATTTCATCCAGCAACCCGCCGGGTTGGAAAATCGGGGAAGAAGCCACGATTGCCTATGATCCCAATAATCCTTCCGTTGCAAGGTTGCTAACTTACTTTGGAACGTTTAGCTGGACAATAATATTAATGGCGATTGCAATGCCATTCATTGTAGTTGGAGGCGGTTATCATTTATCACAAGCTCTTTTAAAGTAGGTGAAAAGCCTGCGCACAATATCAGCCGGGCCGGGAATTAACTGCAAGAAATTAACTTTGCGAAATGAAAAGAACAACGATCTTCATATCGTTGACAGCTTTGATAATTACAAGCTGCAACAATGCAGATAATAAAACAATGACTTCTCAACCGACAACAACCATCCAAACAAAACAAGACAGCACCAGCGGTTATGCCTTCGTGAACGGGTTAAAAATGTATTACGAGATCCACGGATCAGGAACACCGTTGGTCTTAATTCATGGAGGTGGCTCTACCCTGCAGACAACTTTTGGACGGGTGCTGCATGACTTTGGAAAAACCCACAAAGTAATCGCAGTCGAGATGCAGGCGCACGGCCATACCGCTGATATTGACAGGCCTTTAAGTTTTCAGCAAGATGCAGACGACATTGCTGAACTGTTAAAGCAACTTCACATTGACAAGGCCGACATTTTTGGATTTAGTAACGGAGCAAGCACAACACTTCAATTCGCTATCCGCCACCCGGAAATTACTAACAAAATAATTGTAGCTTCTTCATTTTACAAAAAGGCCGGTGCGCCTGGCTGGTTTTGGGACATGATGTCCAAACCTACTTTTGAAGGCATGCCCCAGCCCTACAAAGATGCCTTCCTGGAGATCAATCCTGACACAAATGCATTGCACAGGATGTATGAGAGAGATGTAGCGAGGATGCAGTCTTTCCCCGATATTTCAGACGAGCAAATGAAATCGATCAAAGCACCTGCATTTATTATTATTGGCGACAGGGATGTTACAACTGCTGAACATGTCGGCGAAATGCACCATTTACTTTCCAATTCACGAATTGCAATTATTCCTGGCGGACATGGTGAGTATATCGGGGAATTAACAACTCCGCAGGACAGCGCTTTAATTGCGGCGACGGTTGCAATGATTAATAAGTTTCTTTATGAACCGGTAATAAAATAGAACAATACCAGGTATTAAAAAATGATAGTGCCCCACAATTTCCCGGCTGAATTTTATTAGCTACTCTTGTAATCTTCTTGCTCTTTTTCTCGTTGCCTGTTGATCAATGCAGATCGCTTGAATTTATTTATACCACTAAAAATGTTATATATTAAAATATCATCCCCGATATATAAAGCTCCGAACAAATAAGAGGTGATCAATAAGTAGCCAGAATTCTATTGTATTTAAATCTTCATCTACTAGTCCATTAAGTATCGCCGACTAACTTTAATTATTCTTCAATACAACTTTGAGTCCAGTTGAATATACTGTTCATTGATCAGTGTCGGCCCCTGCCGAACGATCAAGAAAGATCTCACTGTAAATAAAACATACACTATAATGAAACTGATCAAGTCTTTATTAAGGCAGGTATTGGGGCAAAAAAAATATTTACAGCTGGTAAGCAAAACTTTTTTCTTTTACTATAAGAACGGGTTATTGAAAAATAATTCGTCCTACTTCAATCATTATTATCTTAAAAAGTTTATTAAACCTGGTGATACTATAATTGATATTGGCGGGAATTTAGGATATTATACAAAAATATTTTCTCGGCTCACAGGGAATAACGGCCATGTGTACGCCATTGAACCCATACCATTATACACGCAAGTATTACATAATAACATGAAAGGCTTAAGTAATGTTACTATTTTCCCCTATGCTTTGGGAGAGAAAGAAGGTATTAGAACAATGGTCAACACTGCCGAAGATAAATACAGCCATGGGCGCATGCATATACTAAACAAAATAGAAAACGCCGACATTAAAAAAAATGAAACATACGAAGTAGAGATGAAAGAGCCGGTTTCTTTACTGACTAATATTGGCAAGATCAACTATATCAAATGCGACATAGAAGGATATGAAATACCTGTAATACCGCTCATGCGGTCGCTCATTGAAAAGCATCATCCTATTCTTCAAATTGAAACAAATGGCGATAACAAAAGAAAAATGTTGCAATTGCTGTGGACATTAGGATATAAAAGTTTTTATGTTGAAAAAAATAGTCTTATTCCAATAACTACTCCCGAGCAACCAGTAATAGGCGATATTGTTTTTATTTTTAACCCGCAGCCGGTCTTCACTTAATAGAGCTGTCAGCCCAAAAGACAATCCAGTTCACCGAAATAAATTTAAAAAAGCACGTTGGCGTTATCATATATATGAAACGTCAACACCTGCCACTCCACTGAATAAGCAGACTCCTGATAACCTCGTGAGTTGTTTTTTCAGACATTCACTGGTTAAAAAAAATAGTAGCTTCGTATAACAATCACAACACAACTCTGTCGTGCAATTTTTTGAGAGCCAGGTTAAAAAATGACAAAAACCTTTTTACAAGCTGAGTGGAGAAAATTAGCAATGGCCAATTACGCTGTTGATGTAAATAAGCTTATAAAGTATTTACCTTATAAAACAGAGATTGATTTATGGAATGATACCTGTTATGTTAGCCTGGTCGGGTTCCTGTTCAAAAACACAAGAATTAAAGGATTTAAAATCCCCTTTCATATAAATTTTGAAGAAATCAATCTCAGATTCTATGTCCGGTTCAACGACAATGGAAACTGGAAACGTGGCGTTGTATTTATCAAAGAAATCGTACCAAAGCCCGCATTGACATTTGTAGCCAATACAATTTATAAAGAAAATTACGAGACAATGCCGATAAGGCATTCCTGGACAACTTCCGCAGACACGTTAACCGCTGAATACAAATGGAAAAAGAAACAGTGGCATTCATTAAAAGTTATCGCTGATAAAAGTTCAGCAGCGATTGTAACAGGTAGTGAAGAAGAATTTATAACAGAACATTATTGGGGATATACAAAAATTACAAGCTCAAAAACTTCGGAATACCAGGTAGAACATCCGCGATGGGAAGTTTATCCAATAAAGAGCTATCAGGTAGATGTAGACTTTGGGGACATTTACGGGCAAGATTTTAGTTTTTTAAAAACTGAAATACCTAAGTCCGTGTTTTTGGCGGAAGGGTCGGAAATAAAAGTGAAAGCTGGGAGAGCAATCTAAAATTAATTGGCTGTTACATTAAACCTATAAAACGCATTTCTAATCATTATATAATTTAATGACTGATGGAAACAGAATTACTAAGTATCATTCCCGTACTTCCCTCTTCTGACATTGCAAGAGATATCAACTGGTACAAGGAAAAACTAGGATTTGAAACTCATTTTTCAGACAACATGTATGCGGTCATCTACCGTAAGAACCTTTGTATACACCTGCAATGGCATGCCGGCACTGCAGACGATCCATTGCTTGGTGGTTCTGTTATCCGGCTTTATGTAAAAAACATACAATCGCTTTTTGACGAGTTTGTAAATAGAGGAACAATTAGCAAGGACAAATTCAGAGCTGATACAGCCTGGAAAACCAACGAATTCGGCTTTTATGATTTGAATAATAACGCCATTTTTATAATGGAGGATATTGAAGCAAGAAATAATGATAGAAAGACACATTTCTAAGGATATATTATTTGGACTCGCAATTGGAGATGCATTGGGAGTTCCAGTTGAATTTAAAAGCAGAAAATCAATTGCCTCAAATCCGGTAACCGATATGAAAGGTTATGGAACATATAACCTTCCGGCAGGAACATTTTCTGATGATAGCTCATTGGCCTTTTGTCTCGCGGAAGCTTTGACGGAAAAATTTAATTTACAAAATATCGGGAATAATTTTGTTGCGTGGCTTATCAATAGTTTTTGGACACCGGGAGGAAATGTCTTTGATGTTGGCATTGCAACAAGCCGGGCTATTAAACGAATACAAGAAGGATGTGACCCCGAATTAGCAGGCGGAATGGACGTTACAGATAATGGCAATGGTTCATTAATGAGAATTTTACCTTTGCTTGTTTACATTAAAGACAAACCAATTTCAGAAAGATATGCAATTACAAAACAAGTTTCTTCAATTACACATGGTCATACCCGTTCTGTAATAGCGTGCTTTTATTATCTTGAATTTGCAAGGCAGCTAGTAAATAGAACCGATAAATTCCAAATTTATAAAAATCTTCAAACTGAAGTACCTGAACACTTGCATTCTCTTTCAATAAATCCTGAAGAAATAAAATTATTCGATCGGTTATTAAAGACGAATATTTACGATTTGGAAAACAAAGAAATTTATAGCAGCGGATATGTTTTGCACACCCTGGAAGCAAGCATTTGGTGCATACTGACAACCGGCAATTATCAAGCTGCAACCTTAAAAGCAGTAAACTTAGGGGACGACACAGACACTACAGGCGCTGTTACAGGTGGACTTGCAGGACTACTTTATGGATTTGAGACAATTCCCAAAAATTGGTTACAGCAAATTGCAAGAAAGGAAGATATAGAAAATTTAGCAGATCGATTAAAAGACGCTAGATGACAATGGCTAGCCTATACATCCTGATTTTCTTTCCCTATTAGAATTAAAAGAAGAAAGGTGATTGAATATAAAAAAAAATCCCGCCTCAATAAGAAGCAGGATTTTCTATCAATGAAATATCTCTATTAATTTATCACCACTTTTCCTTTCGCTAATCTCTTCCCGTTCGCATCACCAATTACTACAATGTATACACCTCTTCCGGAACCTTTGAGATTAATGCTATGCAATTGATACGGCCCTGTTACAGCAAGGCTCTTATTGTACACCATTGCCCCTTTCGAATCATAAATAGCCAATCTCTGCTGTGTAGCGCCACCGGAATTATAATAAGACACCGTAAACTGTCCGTCATTCGGGCTTGGGAAAATGAATAACCGCTCGCTTGCAGATGCACCAATCGTAACAACATTCGATTCATTGGTGCAACCGCTTTGATTTATGATCTTTACCTGGTAGGCGCCCAGTTTTGTAACGTCAACCGGGTAAGACGTGCCTGTAACAGCAGGTAGCAAAACCCCATCTTTATACCATGCATAAGTAACACCGCTAGCCGGGGCTGCAGTAGCTGTTAAGGTGGATACTTGTCCCGGTTGTAAACTAGTCGATGTTGCCGCCAAACTAATAGAAGAACGTATTAACACCGTTAGCACCGCTGCATTAGAAACGGCAGGTATAGTACAGGTAGCATTATATAATTTAGCACGGTAAAGATTACCATTCATGGCATCCGTTGGGTTACTAACTGTAAGTGTAGCAGCCGTAGCACCCGGAACATCTGTATAAACACCGCCACCATTAGTACTTACTTCCCATTGATAAAGCACTCCTGTTCCGCTGCCGGCAACTGTAAAGTTCGTGGTGCCGATGGTTGCACATATCGCCGCATTATTCGGTTGCGTAGTAATGGTCACAGGACTGATCACAGTTAATATGGCGGCAGAAGAAATTGCCGCGGGAGCACAGGTTCCGCTTACCACCACACGATACCGGTTATTATTCATTCCCGCAGTAAGAGAAGAAACCGTATATGTAGACGACGTATTTGCACCAGGGGCTGGATTATAATTCGCACCGCCATCTGTACTTAATTGCCATTCATAAGTAAGATTCGTTCCGTTAGCGGTTACACTAAATGTATTATTAGTACTTGTACACAAGGTTACACTTTGCGGCTGAGCCGTAATCGCAGGCGCTGTTTGCACCGTCAATGTTGCAAAAGCGGAAGTAACCGAATTACATTGCCCTGTTACAATAACACGATATTGGTTATTATTCATAGCCGTGGCAACTGCCAACTGTGTATAAGATGCTCCTGTTGCACCGCCTATATTAGAAAATGTTCCCGTACCATTAGGGTTTACCTGCCATTGGTAAGATAAAGCCGTAGGAGCAGTAACAGTAAAAGTAGCATTAGTGCCAATACAAGCTTGTTGCGCCTGTGGTTGTAAAGTAATAGATGGTGCGGCGCCTGGTTGTATAATATAAGTAAGTTCCCTTGTACGTGTAGCTGCGCCGGTAGCAGTTCCGGTTATGATTACTGCATAAGAACCTGCAGATAAAATATTCGTACCAGTAAGTCTTACCGTAACACTATTTCCGGGGGTAACTGTATTACCGGGCACGAATGTGATATTAGGGTTATTCGATGAAAGTGTTATTGTATTTGAAAATCCTAAGAAAGAAGTAGTTCCTAAAACAATATCCATGGATGCAGGTGCGGGACAAGAAGCCGTAGCTGCAGCAGGAGTATTAAAATCAAAACCAATAGAAGAAGCAGTGATTGTGAAATTGGCATTAGAAATATCAAAGAAAATATTACCTAACGCTTCTACTTTTATTCTTGCCGTAGTAGTTGATATGCTTGGTAACGTTAATGATTCTGAACCGTCATTGGCCGTACTGGCGGCTAATACTGTGGGATAAGTTAATCCTCCATCAGTTGACAAAGATATTTTTACGGTGGAGACATTAATAGGTACTGCATCTGTTCCTGCTACATCCCAAAGAATTGTTTGTGAACCGCCGCCGGTTAAACTTTCTCCTCCATTGGGTGATGCTACCCTGAATGGTAAAGTTCCAACAGCGTTCACCTGGAATGTTGTACCATCCTGGCAACCTTGTCCTGCCGAGACAATACCGCCGATACCTGCATGAACATCCCTCACTGTCAAACGGAATTTCATGACACGGGCCACATTTGGTAACACCTCACCTCTTAAACCATCCATAGCGGAAGGAGCGGTATTACCTGGATAATTAGCGGCAATAACCCGGATATCGGGGAATGTCCGGCTGCCATTTGTTTTTGAAAGTCTTGTCCGGAAAAGAGGGCGGGTAGTACTATTGGCAGCGGTTAACCATGAAGAACCCTGAGCTCCTACATCCCAGCCTTCCCAGTTATATGTAATAGGATCATTATCGGGATCTACTGCAGTTGCTGTAAGCGTAAACGGAGTGCCGATCGGGATGCTGAAATTATTTGTACCCATAGAAGTAATAAGAGGAAGGGTATTACCAGTTGCTGTCGGAGTACCACAGCCAGCACCACCGCCTGACGATAAAAATGTACTGATATCATCAAAACTTTTTGCATGAAAAATAGGATCACTGTTAGGTTGAATATTTTCATTTGGTGCACAAATACCAGCATATGCCATAATAGTAGTGCCACCACCTGGTTCATAAGAGCCCCCTGCACTAAAGCAAGTGCTGGAATTAAAGGTATGGTTCGCTCCAAATTGATGACCCATTTCATGAGCCACATAGTCTATATCATATCCATCGCCTGTAGGATTAGCTCTGCCTGTAAGCCCGCCTCCTTTTAAAGTAGCGTCACACACTACTCTTAGATAAGCAACTCCTGCACCTACACCTCCTGATTCATGCGTACAAAAAAGATGGCCTATATCGTAATTACTTACACCTATGGCGTTATTAATTATACCTGTAATTACGTCTAAATCATCATCCCCATCATTAGCGTAAGGATCTGTAGCAGGATCGAGAAATTCAACCAGGTTATTATTTGCAACTAATACCAACCTTACCGCAAGCTCCAATTCATATACCTGCGTTACCCTGTTTACAGTGGTGACAATGGCTGCATGGGTAGGGCCTGCTAACCCGCTTCCCATTACTTGTGCATATTCCCCGGCACAGCTAATCACCAAACGGTATGCAGTAAGTTGTGTACCCCGGCAAGGCCCTGCCAAAATATTTTCCTCCCGTCCAAGTTTAGGAATATTTAAACTCTCTTCTGTTCGACAATTGAAACGGGCAACACGGTTATTATCTGTGTGATAATAACTGATATAAGTATTAATATCCCTCCGTGCATAAGGATCAATATAAATCCTTCCATTAGGAGATAATATTTGAGCGCTGAATCCAAAATAGGGATTATAATCAAACCGCACAGTCGCATATGGATCATCTATTCCTTGCCCGAGAAATGTTTTGATCTCGGGGAATTTAGCCTGCAATGCCGGTTCCTGTATATTGCTTTCCCATACTTTAAATCTTGCTACAGATCCATCAGGCATCGGCAATGTCAGCACAGGTGCGCCACCCCGGTTACTGCCAAGGCTTTGCTCGGATGGCAATGACCATAAGAAATTTCTTATTCCCGCCACATCAAGTGAAGATGTATAAAATTTTTCGGGGATAATAACTCTTTGTCCTGTGGTGGGCATAACCCGGTTTTCACCGGCTGCAGTAAAAAAATTATTTTGAGTAAATCCAGAAAAGGTTAACGTCATTGCCACACATAAAGCAACAACCAGCTTGTAAATTTTTCTCATATTCACTTCTTAGATTTGAGTATATCTGATAAAAGTATTGATATTTTGCTAGCGCAGCAAACTAAAAACAGTCAAATAAAATCAGGTAAAAACCCTAAATTTTGGGCTGGATTCGTTTAAAATCATATAATAAAAAAAGCCCCATCACAATAGTGTGATGAGGCTCATATTATTTCAGCTTTCGAATTCAGCTATTAATAACCCATTCCGCCCATATCAGGAGCGCCATGAGAATGAGCAGCTTCTTCTTTCTTCGGTTTATCTGCGATCACACATTCAGTGGTCAGCAGCATACCGGCGATTGAAGCGGCATTTTCCAAAGCAATACGTGTCACTTTTGTAGGATCGATAACACCCGCTTTCAACAGGTTCTCATACACTTCTGTTCTTGCGTTGAAGCCATAATCAGCTTTTCCTTCTTTCACTTTTTGAACAACGATAGAACCTTCGATACCTGCATTCGCTACAATCTGGCGAAGTGGCTCTTCCAATGCCCTTCTTACGATAGCAGCACCGGTAGTTTCATCTTCGTTAGCGCCTTTGAAATTCTTCAAAGATTCGATAGCACGGATAAATGCTACACCACCACCTGGAACTATACCTTCTTCTACAGCAGCTCTTGTTGCATGCAATGCATCGTCAACACGGTCCTTCTTTTCTTTCATTTCCATTTCAGTAGCAGCACCAATATTCAACACAGCAACACCACCGCTTAATTTAGCAAGACGTTCCTGTAATTTTTCTTTATCGTAATCAGAAGTTGTTACTTCTATCTGAGCTTTGATCTGGTTGATACGGGCATTGATATCTTCTTTCTTGCCTTTACCACCTACGATAGTCGTGTTGTCTTTGTCGATCGTTACTGTTTTTGCCTGGCCAAGATAAGTAAGGTCAGCATTTTCCAATTTGTATCCTTGTTCTTCACTGATCACTGTACCAGCGGTCAGCTTAGCGATATCTTCCAGCATTTCTTTACGGCGATCACCGAAACCAGGAGCTTTTACAGCAGCTACTTTCAATGTACCACGTAATTTATTTACCACCAATGTTGCCAATGCTTCGCCTTCGAGGTCTTCAGCAATGATCAGCAAAGGACGGCCGCTTTGCGCTACTTTCTCAAGGATATGAAGGATGTCCTTCATGTTGCTTACTTTCTTATCATAAATAAGAATGTAAGGGTTCTCCAGTTCCGCTTCCATCTTTTCGCTGTTGGTCACGAAATAGGGAGAGATATATCCGCGGTCAAATTGCATACCTTCTACGATGTCGATACCAGTTTCCGTACCTCTCGCTTCTTCTACAGTGATCACACCTTCTTTACCCACTTTCTTCATTGCTTCAGCGATCAGCTTGCCGATCTCGTTATCATTATTAGCAGAGATAGAAGCCACCTGCTGGATCTTACTGCTGTCATTACCTACAGCCTGTGATTGCGTTTTCAGGTTTTCTATTACTTTATCAACCGCTTTATCAATTCCTCTTTTCAGGTCCATTGGGTTAGAACCCGCAGCTACCATTTTCAATCCTTCGCTGATGATGGATTGAGCCAAAACAGTAGCAGTAGTAGTACCGTCACCGGCGATATCCGCGGTTTTAGAAGCTACTTCTTTTACCATTTGTGCGCCCATATTTTCAATAGGGTCTTCCAGTTCAATTTCTTTTGCAACCGTTACACCATCTTTCGTGATAGCAGGTGCACCGAATTTTTTCTCCAGTACCACGTTACGTCCTTTAGGACCAAGTGTTACTTTCACGGCGTTGGCAAGCACATCAACGCCTTTTTTCATTCTATTTCTTGCTTCAATATCGAAGAAGAGTTGTTTTGCCATTTTATTTAGTTTGAAATGTTTTACAATTTGATTTCTATGAGCCCGGCTGCATTACTACTATCAGCTTCGTTGCGTCGCACTCTTGTACTTCCTGTTCGCTATTCAGCATTTGTCGAAGACCCCGATCCTTGTCGGGGCGAAAAGCCTTCCTGGTTTAAACAAGCACGATTTAGAAAAAGCTGTTCGTAAGCCCCTTTAGGGGTTTGGGGTTTAAACAATCGCCAGGATATCCGACTCTCTCATGATCAGGTAATCCACGCCATCAATAGCGATTTCTGTTCCTGCATATTTACCATATAAAACGGTATCGCCGTTTTTTACAGTTACAGGTTCATCTTTTTTACCCGGGCCTGCAGCTATTACAGTACCGCGTTGAGGTTTTTCTTTAGCAGTGTCCGGGATGATGATGCCACCTGCGGTTTTTTCTTCGGCAGCAGCCGGTTTCACGATTACCCTGTCATGCAGTGGGGTAACACTTACTTTTTTAGCCATAGTCGTATCTGTTTTTGATTTTTTTAAAATAAACCCTCCCGACAGTCATCGGGATTTGATTTGGGACGGCAAAGGTATAGGAAATAACATGCCGCCGGAGGGGGATGTGCAAAATTTTCAGGTTACTGACATTTCTGGGAGGAAAGACCAACAAAAACGCTTGCCGCCTGTGCCAGATTTTCACTTTCTAAAGCCTGTGGATTTGCATCTTTTATAAATCTGAGTATCTTTAAAGTCAGAAAATTCCATTAATCCTTAAAAAATCGTACTTGAAAAAGATCCCTACCACCGTCTTTGCCTGTATTTTTTTAATTTTCCAGCAGGCCTCCGCACAAAAACAATTCATCGCAAGCGCTATCATGAACCGGGGCGGCTCAGACACTCTCCTCAAAAAACACTTTTCCAAATTTTCCCTTTTTAATATTAATGCCGCTGAAATAGCGGACTATACAAAGAATAAAAAGGGAGCTGTTTCTGATTTTGAATTAGTGTTACCCGGTTTTGAAAACTGGAATTTTTCTCTTACTGAACACGACATTCTTAGCAAAGATTATACGCTTACGGTTAATGGACCTAACGGAAAAAGCGTTTTACCCAGGCCAGCCAGCATGACCTACGAAGGCTTCATTGGCAATTCACCCGCTAACAAAGTAAGGCTCACATTGGATAACGATTTTATATATGGTATTGTAAAAAATGGCGATAAAGAATATTACATCGAACCGCTTCGCTATTTTAGCAAACAGGCATCCAACGATCAGTTTGTTATATATGATAAAGAAGATGTAGTACCCGATCCTTCGCTTACCTGTGGAGTTACAGAAACTTTTAAAAGGCGCAATAATCTTAATCTTCAACGATTGCAGGCGGGTACCAACTGCGTACAGACACAATTAGCTATCGCTTCTGACGCATCAATGTATACCAGGTATGGCTCAGCAGCAGCGGTACAAAATCATAACATCGGTGTTATGAATAACGTAATATGGGATTACGTGAATGCGCAGTTCAATGACAACATTGAATTTGTGATTGTAGCACAAAACGTTTCTACTTCAGTTGGCACTGATCAGCTATCTCCGGCTGATCCGGGAACCAATGCTTATAATATACTTCCAAAATTCACAACATGGGGTGAGGCTGGAAACTTCGGGGTTACTTATGATCTTGGACAGTTTTGGACCACAAGAAACATCGATGGTGACGGAGCCGGCACTGATGCCGGTATTGTAGGATTAGCATATATAGGAGAAGTCTGCAGTCCTAACAGGTATCATATTCTCGAGGATTTTGGAGGAAGCAATCCAACCGGATCAGGCTACAAATTAAGAGTACTTACATCACATGAAATAGGTCATAATTTTAATTGCTCTCATGATGCAAGCAATTCCGGTTTTATTATGCAGCCCAGTGTTGACAATACTATCACATGGAGCCCTGCAAGCATAGCTTCGGTTAATAGTTACGTGCCGGGGCTTGGATGCCTTGCCGATTGCGACCTTTCTGGTGTGCCTGTTACAAATTTTATTGGCCTTCCGGAAGGTATCTGTACAGGTGCTACTATACAATTGGCTGATCATAGTTTACAAGGGCCGACTTCCTGGGCATGGACAATGACAGGAGGTTCCCCCGCATCTTCTTCTATAAGGAATCCAACTGTTTCTTATGCTACGAGTGGTGTAAAAACAATCTCTCTTGTGGCGTCCAATGGAAATGGTACAGGCACTCTTTATTCAAAGAATATACTGGTAAGTAATACCCCCGCTACGGCTTGTGTCAATAGCGGAACAATTTCCAGTGAAGCTGGTATAAAAATGTTTGTGTTGAATAATATTAATAAAGTCTCTGGCAACACTACTGTTGATGGTAATAAGTATATGGATTTTTCATGCAGCGATGTAACAAGTTTGACAGCCAACACTACTTATACAGCTTTAACGAATGTTGGCTACTTTTCCGCAACTAATCCTACACCGCCTCATATATTCAATCACATACTTTTCTATATAGACTATAACAATGACGGAGATTTTGCAGATGCGAATGAAAATGTATATTCATCTGGCAGCTCAGCTTATGTGGGTGAGCGGACTTTTACATTTACAACCCCTGTAACTCCCCCTGTAACTAACCAGTTTTTGAGAGCAAGGCTTATTGCAAGAGATTTTGGAGGCTCCATATCGTCTTGCCATGATCCTGCTGCGGGCCAGGTGGAAGATTATTCAGTTTATTTTCTTTCGGGTTCAGTGTTGCCCGTATCACTCTTAGATTTTTCCGGCCATAATCAAAATGGAAAAAATATCTTAAACTGGCAAACAGCCAACGAAACCGATAATAATCACTTCGACATCGAAACCAGCAAAGACGGAAATAATTATTATAAAATCGGGACGGTCGCCGGTAAAGGCAATTCATCTTCCGTACAGGATTATACGTTCACAGACCGGTTGCCTGCAAAAGGTAAAAACTATTACCGATTGAAACAGGTAGAATATTGATGGCAAGGCTACATACAGTAAAATCATTTCCATTGATTTTGCTGAAACTGGTTCTCCTGTTACGATATATCCAAACCCTGTAAAAGATAAACTGACCATTGATTTCGCTAAACCCGCGGCAGACGTAATTTTCCGGATTATCAGTATGGAAGGAAAACTGATCAAAGAAATAAACGGCGTGTCCGTTCAGCGAACCGCCAGCATTGATATGAAAGCAATAAGCAAAGGCACTTATATTCTACAAATAAATACAGGTATTGACACGCATACGATCAAACTCGTGAAACAATAACACTTGTTCATAATAATTTTATAAAGCCTCTTTTGATGGAGGCTTTTCTTTTTGCATTATTTTTGCTTCATAAAGTTCTTTAGCAAATGATTAGTAGAAGAAATATCCGGGTAAAAGTGATGCAGGCCTTATATACTGTGACCTCTCTTGACAAAGAAGCGAAACCCGGTGAGCCCCAGCGAATATTACAATCGCATTTTGATCAAACCCGTTCTCTCTTTATTTACCTCACATG
Source organism: Chitinophagaceae bacterium (assembly GCA_037200685.1). Classification (GTDB taxonomy): domain Bacteria; phylum Bacteroidota; class Bacteroidia; order Chitinophagales; family Chitinophagaceae; genus JAJKIP01. The sequence goes on along the minus strand of JBBCIG010000005.1, from coordinate 31,970 downwards.
GTTTTTAACGGAAGTTATGCGTTATGCGGAAACCGAAAGCGCATAAACGTGCAGGCAAGCACCTGCCCACTGTGGAAGACCTGAATGTAAATATTAAGACCGCGGGTAATGAGTTGCTTTGGAAAATGCTCGAAGACCCCGCATTAAAAAAACAGATAGATAAAGAAAAGCCCAAACTTAAAAGCGATCCTGAAATAATCCGCAAAGTCTATTTAAACTTTGTAGCTACGCCTGAATATAAAGGAGTATATCGCCGCACTGGCAAGGGATAAACAACAAGAGAAAAAAATACTGGAATTCGTTTTGAATGATATGTTGCTGGCTAATGAAACATTTCTTTCGCATATCGAAGAAGTTTTCACGAACTGGGATGATGATGGGGAAATGATCGTGCAATTGCTGGTGGCCTATATGCAAAAGCCGGGCACTTATAATTTTGACCAGTTGCTCAGCGCTGATAAGGAACAATTTGCAAAAAGTCTTTTACAAACCGTAATAGATAAAAAAGAATACCTCCAGGAATTGATCGTTCCTAAATTAAAAAACTGGGACCCTGATCGTATTGCATTACTCGACATGATACTCATGAAAATGGGCGTCGCGGAATTTTTTATACTTTGAAACAATACCGCCAAAAGTTACGATCAATGAATACATCGACCTGGCAAAAGAGTACAGCACCCAGCAAAAGCGGCCAGTTCGTGAACGGGATATTAGATAATATCATAAAGAGCTTGTGTTACAAGGCAAAATGCATAAAGTAGACTACAAAAAAGCATAGTTCGAAACGTAAAAAAAGCATTTCTCATAGCTCGCAGCTTTTCTCTACATTTGCCTCCCCGATCTGGACCGGGAATATTTGTCAGGATTGCCTGGAAGTTCAGGCGGGAAATTTAAAAAGCAATGTGTATGAAGAATTTATTTATCGTGCTGGTAACTACTACTGCATGTTTTGCAGCCTGCACCTCTTCCGACAAAAAAGCTGGACCAACGCTTACAGCGCATGATAGAGAAAAAGCGCTAACCGATTCAGCTAATTTCACCAGTATTGAATGGCTTGATTCCACAACATTGGACTTAGGCAAGGTAAAAGAAGGCCAGGTAGTGGAAGTAACTTACCGTTTTAGAAACAGTGGTAACAAGCCCTTTGGTCATTTCCGATGTAAGCGCCAGTTGTGGATGTACAGTCCCTGAAAAACCTGAAAAGCCATTTGCCCCGGGCGAAGAAGGCGTCATCAAAGCAAAGTTTGACAGCAAAGGAAGGCCTCATGGCGAAGCAAGAAAATCGGTGTATGTAAATGCAAATACCGCGGAGCACCAGCAAGAACTTAATTTCACGGTGCAGATCACAGATTAAACAGTTTATATTAAACAGGCTCTATAAAATTTCTATTTATTATGAAATCACGTTTTCACCTTTTCGCAGTTAGTTTAGTTCTTTTTCTTTCAGGATGTATGCCGCCCCGCCTCAACAGGCAAGGATGGCAAAGCATCTTCCCCCGGATTCGGAGGTTTTCAGTTTATTTTCCTGGGATTAATGATCGTTGTGTTCTGGTTGTTCTTTATTCGTCCGCAGGCGAAGAGAGCTAAAACGCAGAAAAAATTCATCGAAGAAATGCAGAAGGGTGATAAGATAGTTACAACCGCAGGCATACATGGCGTTATTAATAAAGTAAATGAAGACGGCACATTGAATATTGAAATCAGCCCCGGCAGTTATATCAAGATGGAAAGAAATGCGATCAGCCTGGAATGGACGGCCGCGTTGAATAAGCCCGCTGTTACCGACAAGAAATAACGAAATAGAAACTATAAATAAAAAAAGTCTCAATCTCTCATTGAGGCTTTTTTATTACTCCTGTTTTCGCATTGGATTTTCATTCGATTTTTTTTATTTTAGGACTATGCTAAAAATCGGTCTTACAGGCGGTATTGGCAGCGGTAAAAGCACCGTGGCTAAAATATTTGAAACACTGGGCATTCCTGTTTACTATGCGGATGAAGCCGCCCGCAGGCTGATCAATGAAGATGAAGAAGTAAAGTCATCCATCATAAAACACTTTGGAAAAGAAAACTACACAGAAGGGAAACTTAACCGCACTTATATTTCTTCGCAGGTTTTTAATAATAAAGAAAAGCTGGCCTTGCTTAATTCATTGACACATCCGGCCACTATTAATGATTCTAATAAATGGATAGCGGAGCAAACATCTCCTTACGTTATCAAAGAAGCGGCGCTGTTATTTGAAAGCGGTTCAATGGAATACCTCGACCTTGTTATCGGAGTATACGCACCGGCGGCATTGAGAATAAAAAGAACTATAGAACGGGACAATACCACCCGTGAAGAGGTAATAAAGAGAATCGGCCGGCAGATTGACGAGCAAATAAAAATGAAGCTCTGCAATTTTGTTATTACTAATGATGAACATCAATTGGTGGTTCCTCAAGTGATGAAACTGCACGAGCAATTTTTGGTGTTATCGAAATCTTCTGCGAAAGAGAAAACTATCTAATACCGATATACTTTCGATTTTGTTCCTGTTTTATAGTCGAAGACCCTTCGTTCCTCAGAGTAACAAGGAAAAGATATGATTAACCTGCAATTTCATTTAGCGTTATAGTACGGCAATAGAAACCTTTTTTTTGTTATGGCGAGGAACGACCCATCTGTCCATGTGAATATTGACATAATAAATTGAAAGAAACTTCGCAAATGCTGAATAGCGAACAGAACGATGAAGAGTGCGACGCAACAGACGATGCTAGTAGCACTGCAGCCCGGCAAATGCACAGTTCACTGAATCCTGTGGACATCCTGTGGACATCCTGCGGATAAAAAATATTTTCTCTTAAATAAGAAATGAGAAAGCGTTTCGCACTTTCTCATTTCTTATTAGTTATTCGCACAGAGCCCTCTTTCCTATCTTTTTCTTTTTTTCCTCTTTGCCTTATTTCAACTTCGCCAGTGCTTCTTTTACCCTCTTCCATGCTTCTTCAATCTTTGGAAGGCTGTTGGCAAAAGAAAAACGTACGCAATCAGGATCGCCAAATGCTTCACCCATCACAGAAGATACATTCGCTGTATTCAATAAATACATACAGAAATCATTGGAAGTATGAATGACGGTTTTTCCATCGCTCTTACCATAATACGAACTGATATCGGGGAAAATATAAAATGCACCGTCGGGCTCTGAACATTCAATGCCGGGAATATCTTTTACTAACTCCAGCACTCTTTTTCTTCTCCTTGTAAATTCTTCTGTCATTTCAAACGTTGGACGAAGATCAGAAGTGAGGGCGACCACGCCTGCTTTTTGCGCAATGGAGCAAGTACCGCTGGTAAATTGTCCCTGCAATTTTTCACATGCCTTTGCGATCTCGGGGCTTGCTGCGATATAACCAAGGCGCCAGCCCGTCATAGCAAACCCTTTACTCAATCCGTTTACAATAATCACCCTGTCTTTTATATCCTCAAACTGTGCGATGCTTTCATGTTCGCCAACGAAATTGATATACTCATATATTTCATCAGAGATGATCGTGATGTTCGGGTATTTCCTGAATACATTCACCAATCCTTCCAATTCAGTTTTTGTATATACCGCACCACTCGGGTTGCAGGGCGAAGAGAAAAGAAATACATTGCTATGCGGCGTGATCGCATCTTCCAGTTGTTCCGGTGTTATTTTAAATCCATCGCTGGCAGCGGTCTTGATTTCTACGACCCTTCCCCTTGCGATCTTTACCAATTCGCTGTACGTTACCCAATACGGTGTTGGAATGATCACTTCATCATTTTCATCTACCAATGCAAGAATGGCGTTGGCCAAACTTTGCTTGGCGCCGGTGGATACGACAATATTTTCGGGCTTATAATCGAGGTTATTATCTCTTTTCAATTTATGGCAAATGGCTTCACGCAAGTCTAAAAAAACCAGCGACAGGCGTATAATGGCTCCAGTTGTCACGGACGGCCTTGATAGCAGCTTCCTTTATATGCTCGGGTGTGTCAAAGTCAGGTTCGCCGAGGCTAAGGTCAATCACATCAATTCCTTTTGCCCTCAATTCACGGCCGAGTTTGGCCATTTTCAGTGTTTCTGGTTCACTAAAGCGTTGCAACAAAGAAGATAACTGCATGGTTTGTGGTTTATCATCCGTTAAAAAACTTGTTTGGCTCATGTTGATTTCAGATTTGTATTTGCGGATGCAAATGTACGCATTTGACATATTGCCTTACAACCATTTATCCACGTTTCCGCCCCCATAAAACGGTCTGAAATACAGCTATAGATTTAAGCCCGAAAACACTATCTTTGCCGTCCTTAAAAATACCCATTGGCCTTTACCCCCGCCTGCCATAGCGATTGTAACGGTCTGAAATTGTAAATGCACCACGTATGCAACTGAAAGGTTTAGTTCGATTTTTTACAATCGTATTGATACTCGTCTCCCTGTATGTACTTTCCTTTACATGGTTTGTTCGCAGCCATGAAAAGAAGATGGAAGCCCGTGCTGAGAGTTTCATGAAAGTGAATTACCCTGCTGCCGCGGTAAAATATCCCGGTAACAAAGACTCACAGGCGATCTATCAACTACAGTTAGACACTATCAAAGCGGCAAGACTAAAACGCTTATTAGATAGCACAAAAGATGAAGTCATCACGTATGGCATTACCGGGCCTGTGAGCTATCAGAAAGCGAAAAGTGAAGAATTAAATCTTGGCCTCGATCTGCAGGGAGGTATGAACGTGACACTGGAAGTGGAAATGACCGGCTTGTTAAAAACATTATCCAATAATTCCAAAGATCCCGTCTTTTTAAGAGCTATTGATAATGCTAACAAACGCAAAGCAAACAGTGATGCGAACTTTATAAATCTTTTCACGGAAGAATACGAAAAGCTCAACCCCAATGGCAAGCTTTCTTCTTTGTTCGCCGCCGCGAGTGGAAATCTCATCAATCTAAATTCATCTAACGGCGAGGTAAAAACTTACCTGAATACGCAGTCAAGAGCTGCGTTTGACAATACATTCCGTGTACTGAATACACGTATTGACCAGTTTGGTGTAGCGCAGCCTAACATCAATCCTGATCGTGACAGGGGAATTATTACAGTCGACCTACCAGGTATACAGGATAAAGAAAGAGTTAGAAAATATTTGCAATCATCCGCCAACCTGCAATTCTGGGAAGTGTATAACATTTCAGAAATATGGCCGCAGATCATGAAAGCCGATGACGCATTCTTTACCATGATGGGTGGAAAAGCGGCTGCAAAACCTGATACAACTAAAAAGGCAACTGATACAATAGCAGTTGCAAAACAACCTGGAGATACTTCGGGTGGTGCAACAGGTAAGATTTCCGATATCACTCCTACCACTACCGATACCACTAAAAAGGCTGACAGCCTTACCGCTGCAAATAATGATGCACAAAAGCGGCTGGGTAATTATATAAGTTTTTCGATTGACCCTCAAGCGCAAAAATATATTGATAACGGAACGATCGGCTATGTACAGGTAAGAGATACAGGAGATGTAAGAACTTATTTACAATCTGACGCTGTTCGTAAAAATTTCCCTTCCGATCTCACCTGGATGTATGGCATACAGGAAAAGAAATCAGCGTATGTTACTTTATACGCTATCAAAACAAACGGAAAAGAAAAAGCGAAACTGGAAGGCGACGTTATTACGAATGCGGCACAGGATTATGATCAATCCGGTAAGCCGAATGTTAGCATGACCATGAATGGTACGGGTGCAAGAATATGGGGAGAAATGACAAGACTGGCAGCCGGAAGGCCAAATGATCCCACCGATAACAAGCATATAGCGATCTCATTAGATAATATTGTTTACTCCGCACCTGTGGTAAATGAAGCGATAGAAGGCGGTACGTCCAGCATTTCCGGCGGGTTCACAGTAGAAGAAGCACAGGACCTTGCTAACATATTAAAATCAGGTAAACTTTCCGCTCCCGCAAAGATTGTACAGGAACAGCAGGTAGGCCCTACCCTCGGCGCTGAAGCCATCAAAGGCGGTATCATGGCGTTTGGTATTTCATTCATCGTCATCTTCCTGCTGATGCTTATTTATTATAACAGCAGCGGCTGGGTGGCCAATATCGCATTGATATTAAACCTGCTCTTTACGATCGGTGTATTAACTGCATTAGGTGCTACACTAACCGCTCCGGGTATCGCCGGTTTGGTACTGACCATCGGTATGGCAGTGGATACCAACGTAATTATTTATGAACGTATCAAAGAAGAGCTGGATAAAGGCAAAGGCTATATTCCTGCGATCAACGAAGGATATAAACGTTCATTGCCACCGGTACTGGATGCGCACATCACTACCCTTTTAACTGCGATCATCCTTTTCTATTTCGGATTAGGACCGGTAAAAGGTTTTGCGACCACACAGATACTCGGTATTCTTTTGTCCTTATTCTGCGGAATATTAGTAAGCCGCTGGGTGAGTGACATTTTTACGAATAAAAAGAAACACCTTGAATATTTCACCGGTATTTCCCGCCGCATCTTCAAACATGCGAAATTCAAGTTTATAGAATACCGCAAAGTCGCTTATGGTATTTCCGTAGTAGTGCTTCTTGCTGGTATTGGTTCTTTCTTCCATGGTTTTGATGAAGGCGTGGAGTTTAAAGGAGGCCGTAGCTATACAGTTGCATTTAACGGAGCGGCAAAAGTGGAAGAAATAAGAGACGGGCTGGAAAAGACTTTTAATGAAGCCCCTGTTATAAAAACAGTAGGTAATAGTTCTACATTAGATATTACAACATCTTATCTTATCGACTCAACAGGTGATAATGTAGATAATGCGATTGAAGCGAAATTGCTCGACGGGTTAAAGCCGTACAATGCCAAAGGCATCATCGGCTTTAAGAAAGTATTACCAACAATCTCAGATGATTTGAAAGCAGGCGCTATAAAAGCGACCATCTTCGCCATCCTCGTTATCTTCCTTTATATCTTTATCCGCTTCCGCGACTGGAGATATTCTTTTGGAACAATTGTAGCATTGTTGCACGACGTATTGGTAACCTTAGCTGTTTTCTCTTTTGCAAAAGATATCGGGCTTCCTTTCCCGCTGGAAATAGACCAGCATTTTATTGCTGCGATATTAACGGTAATTGGTTTCTCGATGAATGATACAGTGATCGTATTCGACCGTATACGTGAAGACAGGAAGTTGTATCCTTCTGCACCACTGGGAGAAACGATCAACAGGGCGATCAATGAAACATTAAGCCGTACGATCATGACATCATTAACGGTGTTCCTTACGCTTCTTATCTTATTCCTGGTAGGTGGTGAGGTAACAAAAGGTTTCGCTTTCGCCATGCTTATCGGTGTTATTACCGGGACGTATTCATCTATATTCGTAGCAGCGCCGATATTAGTTGACCTTACAACTAAAAAAAATAAAGCCGCAGTAACGACGAAACCGGATGTAAAATCAAAAACCACGGTATAAAAAAATAAAAATATTTGACTAAAGCCTGTCTTCGAAAGACAGGCTTTTTTGTTTCTACAACGGTGTTTTTTTACGGCGATGATTCAGTATATTTAGAACTATCGCACTCATGCAGTATTCTACCGAAAATATCATCCTGATCGGCTCTATTTTGCTTATAGCCAGCATACTCGCCAGCAAGACCTCTTATAAGCTCGGCATCCCGGTTCTTATTCTTTTTTTAGGTATTGGCATGTTGGCGGGTTCTGAAGGCATTGGTGGTATTTATTTTGATAACCCGCATGCCGCACAATTGCTGGGTATCGTAGCGTTGAACCTCATCCTGTTTTCCGGCGGTATGGATACAAGATGGGAAAGTGTAAAGCCGGTGTTGAAGCATGGTATTTCACTGGCCACGATAGGTGTATTGGTTACTGCGGCCACGATCGGGTTCTTTGTCTATTATACCAGCGAATTCACTTTATTGGAAGGGTTGCTACTCGGCGCTATTGTATCATCCACCGATGCGGCGGCCGTGTTTTCTATTTTACGAACAAGAAAAATTGGCCTCAAAGGACATCTTCGTCCGTTGCTTGAGTTTGAAAGCGGCAGCAATGACCCGATGGCTTATTTATTAACCATCAGCCTTATTTCGTTAATTACACATGGTGACACCAAGATCAGCCACCTAATTTTTGAGTTCATAAAAGAAATGATCATTGGTGGTATATTGGGCCTTGTGCTGGGTTGGCTGATGTCATTTACTATTAATAAAGTGGCGCTGGAAACAGAAGGTTTGTATCCCGTACTGGTGCTAGCGATGATCTTTTTCACCTTTGCGATAACGAATGTGCTGGGAGGAAATGGGTTTCTTGCCGTCTATCTTTCGGCATTAGTATTGGGTAATTCAAACTTTCTTCATAAAAAAAGTATCCTTCGTTTTTTTGATGGGCAGGCGTGGATCATGCAGATCATTATGTTCCTTACACTGGGACTACTTGTTTTTCCTTCGCACATTGCACCTATCGCAGGCTCAGGTGTATTGATCGCTTTAGTGTTAATATTTATTGCGAGACCGCTTGGTGTATTCATCAGCCTTTCGTTTTTTAAAATGAAGATCAGGGAAAAATTATTTATTTCCTGGGTGGGGCTGCGGGGCGCCGTGCCGATTGTATTTGCAACGTATCCATTGCTGGCTGGCGTTAGTAAAGCGGACACCATCTTTAATTTGGTATTTTTCATCTCCGCTTCTTCAGTTTTATTGCAGGGATATACATTACCATTGGTGGCGGATTGGCTGAAAGTAACCGTTCCTAAAAAAATAAAAAAGATCACTACACTGGAGATGGAGTTGTATGATACGGTGCGGTCAGAATTTATAGAAATTATTTTACCGGGCAGCAGTCCTGCTATCGGAAGGGCAATTGTAAAATTAAGATTACCTAAATCAGCGTTGATCGTATTATTGATAAGAGATGGGAAATATAGCCAGCCCAACGGATCAACCCTATTGGAAGAAGGCGATAAACTATTAGTGCTTGCTAATAATAAGGAAGTGCTGAACGAAGTATACCAGGCGCTGGGTGTTTAATGATTACACACCAAAAGAAGTTCCGCAACCGCAGGTTGTAGCCGCATTGGGATTTTTAAAAGTAAAGCCGCGGTTATTCAAACCATCCTGCCAGTCTACCTGCATACCATACAAATACATTTCATGTGATTTGTTCATGGCGCATGGAATGCCGTCTATTTCAAATTCATAATCTTTGTCTTCTTTGTGATCGAAACCGAGTATATAGCTCATGCCGGAACAGCCGCCGCCCTTCACCCCTACTCTTAATACCTGCGTGGTATCAAAACCGTCTTCCTCCATTAATCTTTTTACCTGGATGATGGCGCCCTGTGTCAATGTCACCGGTGTTGTCAATGTTGTTTCCATAAGGCAAAAATAAACATTCTTTTGCTAAGAGGGAAATGAGAAAAAGAGTGATATGCCTTATAATTTGTGAAATTTTCTTGTACCCAGCAGTGAGCGGAGCCGAACTGAGGTTCCCTGATCATCTTCGTTGCGTCGCACTCTTCATCGTTCGGTTCTTTGCTCAACAAAAGGCTTCACGCAAAGACGCATAAGTTAACGCAGAGGCGCAAAGAGAGTTCTTCCTTTGCAGCTTTCCTCCTTTGCGTCTTTGCGTGAAATAAAAAGATTGTAAATAATGAGTAACCGTCGCAAATGCTGAATAGAATTCATGCAGTACAAGAGTGCGACGCAACGAAGTTGATAGTAGCAATGCAGTTGGGCTAAAAATAAAATACAAACAACCTTGTCATTGTTGCTATTTACTCTCCTTAAACTTTAAACCTTAAACATGGAACTTATTATTATTTTTGCCCATTCTAAATACATTTCCTATGGATCAAAGTATGATCACCCTTCTTGTCGCCCTCCTTGCATTGCTTGTCTCGTTTTATTGTTTTTACCTGGTGAATGATATTCGCAAAAAGAAACAAAAACCGGAAGGCGATACTTTCAATACACGTCCCCTGCAACTACAGGCCTATGAAAGATTGGTGATGCTGGCGGAAAGGTTATCCATCCCCAACCTGGTGAGCCGGGCCAATCAGCAACAGGGATTGAATGCAAGACAAATGCAAATGCTGCTGATCGATAGCATTAAACAGGAATACGAATACAATACCACGCAACAGATCTATGTAAGCCCCTTAGCATGGGAAGCAGTAAAAAATCTCAAAGACCAGAATATGCTTATCATCAACCAGATTGGATCAACCGTGCCTGCCGAAGCAGCGGGTATTGATCTTAACAGGAGATTACTGGAATATACAGTGACGCAAAAAAAAGGCGTATTGCATGAAGTGGTAATGGAGGCGTTGAATTATGAAGCGAAGAAGATTATGAAATAGTAGCTGGTTACTGGTTTCTTGTTCCTGGTTAAGAAACACTCATTATTGATAAAGACTGACTATGCCGGATAATGAAAAAAAAATTACGGATTCTGGAATTGAGATAAAGCGAGTTTATACCAGCAAAGACTTACCGGCAACCAGTGACCTGGAACCAGGAACATTTCCTTTTACCCGCGGCATACAACCCGACATGTACCGTGGTAAACTGTGGACGATGCGGCAATACGCCGGCTTCTCCACGGCTGAAGAAAGTAATAAACGTTACCACTATTTATTATCGCAGGGTGTGAATGGATTAAGTGTCGCCTTTGATTTGCCTACGCAAATTGGTTATGACAGCGATCATGCTTTAGCGGAAGGTGAAGTGGGGAAAGTAGGTGTGGCGATTGATAGTATTGAAGACATGCAGGCGCTCTTCAATGGCATCAACCTGGAAGAAGTGAGCACTTCGATGACAATTAACGCAACCGGATTTATTTTATTAAGCCTGTACGTTGCACTTGCCAAACAACAAGGCGCTGATTTGAAAAAAATTTCCGGCACGATACAAAATGATATTTTAAAAGAATACGCCGCACGGGGAACTTATATCTATCCTCCCAAACCCTCGATGCGCATCATCACTGATATTTTTGAATGGTGTGGTACTGAAATTCCCAAATGGAATACGATTTCTATTTCTGGTTATCATATCCGTGAGGCCGGGAGTACGGCTGTACAGGAAATCGCTTTTACATTAAGCAATGGCAAAGCCTATGTGCAATCGGCGTTGAGCAAGGGCATGGATATAAATGTTTTTGGCAAACGCCTTTCCTTCTTCTTTAATGCGCACAATAATTTATTTGAAGAAATAGCCAAGTTCCGGGCGGCAAGAAGAATGTGGGCGAAGATGATGAAAGAGCTGGGCGCTACTGATCCTAAAGCAATGATGCTCCGCTTTCATACACAAACCGGCGGCAGCACATTGACGGCGCAGCAACCATTAAATAATATTGCGAGAGTAACAATGCAAACACTGGCGGCTGTGCTGGGCGGTACGCAATCATTGCATACTAATGGTTATGATGAAGCATTGAGTTTGCCGACGGAAGAAGCGGCAAGGATCGCTTTGCGTACCCAACAGATCGTTGCTTTTGAAAGCGGCGCTCCTGATACAGTTGACCCGCTGGGTGGTTCTTATTTCATCGAATCGCTGACGGATGAAGTGGAAGAAGCCGCATGGAAATTAATTGCGAAGATTGATGCGATGGGTGGCAGCGTAGCGGCTATTGAACAGGGATTTATTCAAAATGAAATTGCCCGAAGCGCTTATGAATACCAGCAAAAAGTGGAATCGGGAGAAAAAGTAATTGTTGGCGTCAATAAATTTCAATCAAAAGAAGGAGAACCTGTGCCCGGTTTTAGAATAGATGATAATATCAGAATAGTACAGGCGGAAAAATTAAAAGCATTAAAAAGCAACCGGGACAATGCGAAAGTGGATCAATGCCTGCAACTGCTGAATGATAAAGCTTCGGCCAATGAAAACCTGATGCCCGCTGTGCTGGAAGCCGTGGAAAATAAATGTACGCTTGGCGAAATTGCGGATACGCTGCGGGAAGTATTTGGAGAATATAAATAGATTCCTGTTCCTCTATTATAAAATGATTGTATGGCAAACTCAACTTTAAAAAATATTTCGGTGATTGGCGCCGGCACGATGGGCAATGGCATCGCCCATGTTTTTGCACAATATGGTTTTTCCGTTTCCATCGTTGATGTTTCGTTGGCGCAACTGGACAGGGCTGTCATCAATATTGGTAAAAATTTTGACAGGCAAATAGCCAAAGGAACAGTTACTGAAGAACAGAAAAAAGCGGCGCTGGCAAATATTACCGTTCACCCCAACATGGGTGAAGGCGTGAAGAATGCAGACCTCGTAATAGAAGCCGCCACAGAAAATATCGAGTTGAAACTTCAACTGTTTGAGCAGGCGGATAAAATGGCGCCAAAGGAAGCGATTCTCGCTACCAACACTTCTTCTATTTCTATAACTAAAATCGCGGCAGCAACAGGAAGAGCGGACAAAGTGATCGGCATGCACTTTATGAACCCCGTGCCGGTGATGAAGCTGGTAGAAGTGATCAATGGGTATGCTACTAAAAAAGAAGTGACGCATACCATCGTTGAACTAAGCAGGCAACTTGATAAAATTCCCTGCGTGGTAAATGACTATCCCGGTTTTATCGCTAACCGTATTTTAATGCCGATGATTAACGAAGCGATTTATAGTTTGTACGAAGGTGTAGCCGGTGTGGAAGAAATAGATACCATAATGAAATTGGGTATGGCGCACCCCATGGGGCCTTTGCAGCTAGCGGATTTTATCGGGTTGGATGTTTGTGCTTCTATTTTAAATGTATTGAAAGATGGTTTCGGAAATCCTAAATATGCTCCTTGTCCTTTATTGATGAATATGGTAACAGCTGGTAAATTGGGCGTGAAAAGCGGCGAAGGATTTTATAGTTATACTGCGGGGAGTAAGGAGTTGGTGGTGAGTGAGAGGTTTAAGTAATTTAGAGGTTACCATTTGCCTTACGGTCATTTTAAAAGAGCTATGAAAGATATTTCCATAGTTGAAAAAATATACCCGTCACAGCCTTTGATTTTTGAAGAGGCAGAGAAAAATATTATAAAAAAAATCAAGGATAAAAGATTATTTTATACTATCTCAACCTACTTAATTCTTTTAGTTATAATAGTTATTGGAACATTTTTGAAAGGAGGATCCGGCAGGCATAAATTTAATGCAGAAGACTGGGTCCGGTTTTATAAAGTCATTCCCTGGTTTTTAGCATTTATACTAGCGCTTCTTACCGGGTATTTCATTTATTATTATTTAAAAGTTGTACACCCCTATGTAAAGGATGCAAAACAAGGCCTGAAAGAAATCGTATTCTTCAAACCTGAAAAATATAAGACACCCTTCTTTGCAGAATATTATCTTGTTACACCTATTAAAAATAAATTAAGAATAAAAATCAACCAGGAATTATATGATGCGGTGCAGGAAGATACAGTCGCTTTTATAAGTCTTGCCTTGCACTCAAGGTTCGTTTTTTCCATTGATATTGGTGGAAGAAAAATGAAGTTTAATGAGACCAATGCATTAATTGATATATAGTTAAAAAAATAATTAAAAAACAGGCGGGCCTGGCAAAATTTTTTCCATGTTAAAGTTCTATACTGGTATCCTTTCAATTATTATTGCATTACCTGTCATGGCACAGGGTAATGATAATAAACCCGATAATAGCTTTAGGATCGTAAGCTTTGTTACGCTGTTGGTTGCATTATTTTTAGCGATTTGGCGATTAAAGAATATGCCTAAGAAATAAATCCTGCTAAACCTTAATACATCAAATTAAGTATTTCCTCTCCCGGTTACATTCCATTAATTACAATCCTAAAACAACCACCATGAAGAAATATTTATTGCAGGCATTACTACTTTTAACCTCCATCGCCGCTTTCGCCCAGGAAGAAGAAGAGCATAGCGCAGAATACAACTGGGGAGAAAGAAATGCCGTTCCCGTATTGATCGGGTTTATTGTCGTTGTCGTTCTTATCGTTTGGGCAATAAGGAGACGCAAGAAAAAAATCCCTTAAACAGGTTTTATTTCCGTGAGTTGAAGCGCTGTCAATTTAGTTACCGCTTCCTCCACGTTTGCTTTAGGAATTCCTGTTTCGATCATACAAAATAATTGACTTTCGTGTTGTTGAACAGTACAATCGTATTTTTTTAGTACCCGCATCACTTCATTCATCAGCGTATAATCAAATTCTAACCGGTAATGGATCATTACCGGTTTTTTAATAATCGCTACCAGTTGTAAGGCCATGGCCGCTGAACTCTTATAGGCATTGATCAACCCCGGCACCCCGAGTAATGTTCCCCCGAAATAACGGACTACTATCACCAGAACGTTGGTCAGCTGTTTGCTATCAAGCTGCCCCAAGATCGGCCTTCCCGCAGAACCAGATGGCTCTCCGTCATCGCTGACACGATAAGTAGTTCCGTCCGTACCGATTCGATATGCAAAGCAATGATGTGTGGCTTTCGGGTGTTCTTTCTTTATCGCAGCCAATTTTTCTTTGAAATCTTTCACTTCGTTTACGGGAAAAGCGTAAGCAATGAATTTGCTGCCTTTATCTTTAAATTCAGCTATTGAAGGATTTTCGATGGTATAATAAAAGTCAGGGGTCATTAAATCATTACCGATTTTAATGACCTGTATATTTCTATTTTATCAGAAAGAAAATTCAACTCTTTTATTTTATTAGTGGCGGTAAATTCCGGGGCTTGTAACCCTTTACCAATTGTCAATTGCTGGTTGCTGATTGTCCGTACTTCATCCCACATTCCTTCGTTAATAAAGGATTGCAATAGTTTAGCACCGCCTTCCACCATTACACTTTGGATTTTCAATTGGTATAACGCATCGACAACTTGCCTTACGAGGTTCACATCTTCCTTAATCTTGTAATAAATAAGGTTATCGGCCTCCTCATTCTTAATGTTGTTAAAAACAATTGTCTTTACCTCTTTGTTAAAAATTTTAAGCGAAGAGGGCAATTCAAGTCTAAGATCAACTACTAACCGCACAGGAGAATTTCCTTCCAATAATCTTGTTGTCAGTGAAGGGTCATCCAGGAAAGCCGTGTTTGTTCCCACCAAAATAGAAGCTTCTTCACTTCTCCATTTATGCACAAGTCGATTGGAATACTCATTACTGATGAGTAGCCTTTCATTTCCACTGGAGGCGATCTTTCCATCAACAGTTTGCGCCCATTTTAAAACAATATAAGGACGATGCTGAACATGAAATGTAAAAAAAACGTTTATTCAATTCTTTGCATTCATCTTCTAATATGCCTAACTCTACTTTTACACCTGCCGCTTCTAATTTTTCCATTCCTTTTCCATTCACTTCTTCAAAAGGGTCACGGCAACCGATAACAACAGTTGGTATTTTTTTTTCAATAATTAAATCAGCACAAGGCGGAGTTTTACCAAAATGAGAACAAGGTTCAAGCGAAACATATAAAATACTTTGATGAATTAATTTCTCATCATCCTTTTTCACAGAAGCAATGCAGTTTACTTCTGCATGGGCCTCGCCATAGCGCTGATGATACCCTTCCCCGATGATCCGGTCATTATACACTAATACAGCACCTACCATTGGGTTCGGAGCAACATATCCCGCACCCTGTTCTGCCAGCTCCAGGCACCGCTTCATATATTCTTCATACATACAAGGCAAAAGTAAAAGAATTAAGTTTGTCCTATGACGACACAGGAAGCTACTTATTTTATCCTTAACCAACTCCGTACGATCTATTCGGAAGGCGAGGCGCTCAAAATAACAGATTGGATCATGGAAAATGTAACCGGTTCTGCAAAAACAGAACGCATGATTTATAAAAATGAAGCTATTACTGAAAAAGAAGAGCTGCAATTACAACAGTTTGCCGAAAGGCTGATGGAGCATGAACCGGTGCAATATATTCTAAATGAATCCTGGTTTTATGGATTAAAATTTTATGTTGACAAAAATGTTTTAATACCCCGTCCGGAAACAGAAGAATTGGTGGACTGGATCATTAAAGATTGTAAGTTCCCTATTGACCAGCTTAATATATTAGATATAGGCACCGGCAGCGGTTGTATTCCTGTTTCCTTAAAAAGAAAATTAAGAAAAGCGGAACTCTGGAGTTGCGATGTCAGCGAACAGGCTTTACAGGTTGCTAAAAAAAATGCCCTCAACTTAGGTGCAGACATAAATTTCATGACGCTTGATTTTTTAAATAAAGAAGAGCGGGAGAAACTTCCTTTATTCGATATTATTGTCAGCAACCCACCTTATATCCCACAAAAAGAAAGGTACCAGATGGCATCAAACGTACTGGAATATGAACCAGCAAAAGCTTTATTCGTTCCTGACAGTGGCCCATTGATTTTTTACAAAGCCATTGCTGATTTTGGCAAAACACATTTGAACAAGGATGGGATTATTTATGCGGAAATACATGAGAACCTTGCTAATGAGATAAAAGAATTATTCCAATCAGGAAATTACGAGATAGAGATTAAGAAAGATATGCAGGGAAAAGACAGGATGATGAAAGCATTAATTATATAGTTATTGATTATTATTTCACATTTGCCACCACCTTTGCTCCCGCCCGTTTCGCAGATTGCATCACCCGGAAAACTTCGCCGTAATAAGAAATAGTATCAGCATTAATAACAACCGAAGGTGTATCCACTACTTTACGCAGTCGTTCTACTTCCATTTTTATAAGGCTATCGAGCATCGTAGGATCTACTTGTTTTTGCCCGATAAAGAAACTCTGGTCTTTATTGATGGAAACAACAATATTCTGTTTTGCTTTTGTATCCTTCGTGCCGCGGGGATTGTTCACTTTTACTACATTAGGGTTCGCCATCGTAGTAGTGATCAAAAAGAACATCAGCAGAATGAATAAAATATCATTCAACGAATCAGTGAACACTTCGGACTGCTCTCTATGTTTTTTTCTGAACTTCATTCGGCTACCGGTTTATCTTGTAGGTTCCTGTAATACATCCAAAAAGTCAGCGGACGCCGCTTCCATTTTGTTCGCTGTTTTATCAATCTGTGTATTTAAATAACTGGAGGCGAGATAAGCCAGCAATCCTATAACAAGACCTGTAATAGAAGTAATAAGTTTTGTATAAATACCCTGTGAGATAACCCCAATCTCCACTTCATTGGCTTTATGAATATTGGAAAAAAGCTGCATCAGCCCGATCAATGTTCCAACGAAACCAAAAATGGGCGCCGCTTTGGAAATGAAAGATAAAACAGCAATATTCTTTTCCAGCTTATACATTTCTAATTGACCAACATTATCCATGCTTCTCTCAATGCTATCAAGCGGCTTACCAATCCGTTGAACACCTTTATCAATAATGCGGGCTACAGGGTTATTGGTATTCTTTGCAAAACTTCTTGCCGCCGTAACATTGCCACTTACAATATGATCGCGGATAATATTCATAAAGTTGCTGTCGATCCTTGATGCATGGCGTATAGCGATATGCCGTTCAGCAAAAAAGTAAACAGTAAGCAAGAGCATCAATCCCAATGGCACCATGATCCAGCCACCCATATAAATAAGATCAAAAAAACGGATGGTATCTCCCTTGTCTGCGGCGATTGTTTGTGCCGCCCCGCTCAATGAATCAACGATCTGTAAAAGATGAAACATAAATTATCTTCTTTTGGTGCGTAAAAGTAGGGTAAGATGAATGATTAGTTACCCCGTTATTATCAACATCCCTGAATAACACAGCATTGAACGAAAAAAAACAATGCCACGTTGTGTATGGCATTTAAGTTTTAGAGTTCTTTAACAAGCGAAGAAGAAAACCAAGTATACGCAAAAGTCCGAAAGAACTATTACCTTTTTGGTAACATCCCTTCGGACTTTGACTTATTGTCTTTTTGACTTCTCAGTTATTTGTATTATTCGTTCCTGTACTTCGTATCACTCGTTCCTGCCTGCTTCACCATCAGCGCTTGTATTTGTCGCATAGTGGCTTCCATACCATCAGGACTGCCATCCAGGAAGATCACATTGCCTTTGCCGTATTCAGCAAAATTCTTCACGGCTTCCGTCCACATGCTGAAGAGAATAACATTTGTATCGAGATTAGCTTGCTTCATTTGCTCGGCTGCTTCCGACATACCTTTTGCTACTTCCTGGCGGAAAAGCGCCACACCCTGTCCGCGAAGACGGGCTGCTTCTTTTTCTGCTTCTGCTGCAATTTTGGTAGCATTACCATCTGCTTCAGCGGATTTTGTTTTAGTAATTAACATAGCCTGTCCTTCGTTTTCAGCGGCGGCTTTCAGGTTATTACTTGCTACCACTTTACTCATCGAGTCGAGTATCACTTTATCAAATGTGATATCATTGATTTGTAAATCCTGTAAATGATAACCCCAGTTTTCCAGGGAATGGTCAACTTGTTCTTTCACATACTCAACAATTTCCTTGCGAAGCCCTAATACTTCCGCTTGTTTTTTTGTAGCGACAAAAGAACGGATATTCCCTTCGATCGTCCTGATCAATGCCTGCATAAGGTCCCGGTCCGCGATAAATTTAAAAGCGACTTTCTTAATTGTTTCTTCATCCGCATTTTGCACGGAATAAAGTAACATGCTCTTAAAATAAACATTCGCCTGGTCTTGCGTCACCGCCTGGAATTCCAGTTCCACCGAACGGTTTTGTATAGAAACCTTTTTCGAAACAGATTCCAATACCGGTATTTTCATATTCAAGCCGGGGCGGACAATGCGGCGGTATTTACCAAACATGGTTATCACACCGATATATCCCTGGTTGATAGTAAAGAATGATCCGAAGAAAATGATCAATACAATAAGTACCCACCAATATTTAGCGAAAATCTGAGCTATCTCCATAGTTTAAAAATTTGGCATGCAATGTACGACTTGTTGTACTATTCCCGGATATATAGAAAAACTTCCACTCTCCTGTTCCGCTGCCGGCCTTCCGGGGTTTGATTCCCAGCTATCGGCTTCAGGAAAGCCCATCCCCGGGTAATAATGGAAGAATGACCAGTTTTATCTTGTAAATATTTCTTTACAGCCAAAGCCCTGTCTATCGAAAGTTGCTCGTTCATGGCATAACTGCCCGTACTGTCAGTATGACCTTCCACTATTATAGAATCCACATGACTGTTCATTATTTTCCGGGAAAAACTATCCAATAATAAATAGCTGCTGGTTCGTAAAACAGCTTTGCCCGTTTCAAATAAAATATCCGGCAGTAAA
This sequence comes from Chitinophagaceae bacterium, assembly GCA_037200685.1. Classification (GTDB taxonomy): domain Bacteria; phylum Bacteroidota; class Bacteroidia; order Chitinophagales; family Chitinophagaceae; genus JAJKIP01. The sequence continues at coordinate 12,673 of JBBCIG010000005.1, read as the reverse complement.
AGTGTATCAACAATAATTACACTGTTCTTTGCAAGTTTTACCGTATCCCGGGGATTGGCTTTACCACCTCGTATTTTTCTTCTTAAAAATTCATGTCTCTCATCCTGGTCATAAATTTTCTCCCTGGCTAACTGCCAGCCATCGCACAATTTTTCACCAGGATGCATTGGCAAAAGCGATAGATCATCAATAAAAACGAAAAAATTATTTTCTTTTTCAATATTGGTTGATCCTGTAATATCCCTTTTTGAAAAATTACCAATGCTGACAAAAGCCTCGTTGCCATTCGCCGTATATATAAATTTTACTTTTTGCCAACTACTGTCGTTTTTAAAATCTTTCCTTGCATCGGCTAAATAAAATGATGGCTTTATATTTTGAAGCGGCGTTCTTTCAAACAATAAATCATAGTAAGTGACACACACACCGATACTATCTAATATTAAATGCGGTGATTTTACAAAAAAAGAAATTGCATACTGGTTGCCTTTACGTAACCCGCAAAGTAATTGGCTGCGGATAAAAGTCCTTTTATATGGTTTATTGGCGTGACCTGCTTCGATAGCCATACAATGAACCCCATCATAAGCCCTGTTGGCATCTTTAAAATAATTAAAGAAAACGTCATCATTTGTCAGCCAGCCTTCCGGCGCACAGTTTACTTTATATTCTGTGCAAATATTCTCTTCTTCAAAACCCATGTTCACCAAAAGGTTTTGAGCAGCTGTACCGCAATAAATAAATAAAAGTAAAACCGAAACGAATAGTTTCATGAAATGTTTAAACGAAAAGAAGAACCTGATATTGTTAGCTTTTCTCTTCCCAAATCTGCACCAAATGTACCATTGTCTGCACTGCCCTGTTCATATCCTGCACACTGATATATTCCAGCTTGGAATGGATAGCCTGCTCACCTGCAAATAAATTAGGACAGGGCAACCCCATAAATGACAACCTGCTGCCATCGGTACCGCCACGGATACTCTCCATTTTTACTTCCAGCCCTGCACGCTGAATCGCTTCTTTCGCATTTTCCACCACTTGCGGATGCACGTCGAGCACTTCTTTCATATTACGGTATTGCTCTATTACATTAAATTCAAAACTGGCGGAGGGGTATGTCCGCAACGTTTCTTCCACGAGTGTTTTTAAAAAATCTTCTTTCTTCTTCAAACCCGGTGTTTCAAAATCACGGATAATAAAATCAACCGTGCATTTTTCAGCGATACCTTCTACACGAACAGGATGAATAAACCCTCTCTTGCCCTCCGTGCTTTCCGGGGATAAACGGTCTTTCGGCAATGCATCTAATATATGTCCTGCAATTTTCATCGCATTGATCATCTTTCCTTTTGCATAACCGGGATGGGCGCTTACGCCATGAATAATTAATTGTACGCCATCAGCGCTGAATGTTTCATCTTCCAAACTTCCTGCTTCTCCCCCATCTAATGTATAACCAAAATCAGCTCCTAATTTTTTCATATCCACTTTCGATGTTCCTTTACCCACTTCTTCATCTGGTGTAAATAAAATTTTTATTTCGCCGTGTTTTACTTTTTTATTGGTCATTAAGAAATTAGCCAGGTCCATGATCTCCGCCACACCCGCTTTATCATCGGACCCTAATAATGTTTTCCCGGAAGCGGTAATAATATCATTCCCGATCTGCGTTTGCAAATGCGGGTATTCACCCGGCCGCAGCACTTGTGTCGCATCATCGGGCAACACAATATCTTCTCCATTATAATTTTTATGAACAATTGGTTTTACATCTGTACCACTGCAATCCGGTGCCGTATCTACATGCGAACAAAAACAAATAACAGGCACTTTCTTATCCGAATTGGAAGGAATGGTGGCGTACACATAACCAAACTCATCTAAGTGCGCATCTTTAACGCCGATTTTTTTCAGCTCTTCCACCAATAGCTTACTCAAATCTTTTTGCTTTTCTGTAGAAGGAAAAGTGGAAGACTGCGGATCGCTTTGCGTATCTACCTGCACGTAACGGATAAAACGCTCTGCTGCGGTGAATTTGTAGTTTTCAAACATGGTGTCTTTTTGGGGGGTCGAATATACGACTTATTCAACAGGCGACGACAATAGGCAATTGGCAATAGCCAATAAGCAAAAAGCCCACAGTACTTATGTTGTGAGCTTTTTGCTTATAATTATTGTCTAGTCGCTTGCTTATTGCCTGTTCTCTCTTGCCTGTTCTCTCTTGCCTATTGCCAATTGCCTATTGTACTACGGCATTATGATCAATGGCTTATTAACAATCTCCACCAGTTCCAAATCAAATATCAGGTCTTTGCCTGCCAGCGGGTGGTTCGCATCGAGCATCACCACATCATCTTTAATAGCTGTCACCACCACCTGGAAATTTTGTCCGCCGCCATTGCTCATCATCAGCGGCATCCCTTCTTCCAGTTCCATATCAGCAGGAAAGCGGTCTTTCGGCATTTCAATCAGCATCTCAGGGTTGCGGGGGCCATACGCTTCCACGAAAGGAATATTAATTGTTTTCTTTTCGCCAACCGACATCCCGGTCACACCATCATCAAAACCTTTTATCACCATACCACTGCCTACTTCAAACTCGAGCGGCTCGCGGCCGTTAGAAGAATCAAAGGTCTCTCCATTTGTTAATTTCCCATGATAATGTACTTTAATTTTATCACCGCTTTTTACCTGTTGCATCGTATTGATTTAGATAAATAATTTAAAAAACGCTGCAATTTAGCCCAATTTTGGTAATGCCAGCTTGTAAAATATTTACTGCAAAAATTATTTAAAAAACTTTTATGAGCCCGGCTGCAGTGCTACTATCATCGTCTGTTGCGTCGCACTCTTCAGGGTTCGGTAATTCTACTCGGCATTTTTGAAGTACCAGTGATTTATTTGCATTTTCATTAAGCAAGGGCTGTGTGCTGTTCCTCTCCTTTAGGAGAGGCTAGGTGAGGTTCTATTCGGCATTATTGCATGCAGTTGTTTTCAATGTTCCGTAGGAACATCTTATGGGTAGAAGCATTGACCCGTCCTAAAATAAGTTGACAGTTTTTAATAGTTAATCCTGTCTTGAGTTGACAAATCAAATGTAATCCTAAAATAGGTTTACATTTCTTGTTGCCAGCTATTTTTTGATGCTCCTTGTTCTTTTCTGTAATAGTTTTTTCCAGTGTCTTTTTAAGCTACCCTGTTGTAGATGCGCTTTATCAGGAGTTAGCATATTGCAGCTGCTGTGAGGCCTTAGAGAATTGTATACTGCAATAGCTATTGCAATACTACTTTGAGCTTTTTCATAGGAATCATACTTTGTTTTAAGAAGTTCTTCTTTTAAAATTCCGTTTACACGTTCTGCAATTGCATTTTCTAATGGGTCTCCGTTTTCAGTCATACTGATTTTAATATTGTTAAAAACAAGCATATTCACATAATCAGTACTACAATATTGTACCCCACGATCACTGTGATGGATTAATTCATCCTTATTGCCGCCATTTTGCAACGCCATTTTTAAAGCTCTTATACAACCAATAGCTTCCAGTGTTGGCGATAGAAAAAACCCCATAATCTTCCGGCTATAAGCATCTGTGATCAGGCTTAAATAAGAATAGCGGTTGCCGGTTTGTACATAGGTAATATCGCTTACCCATAATTGATTTGGCCTGTTAACTATCTTCTCTTTTATTAGGTTGGGATACTTTTTCAGCCAATGCTTAGACCAGGTTGTTCGTACCCTATTTCTGCGTTTGCGCACCAGCAGGCCATTTTCACGTAATATATTAAAGAGCATATCTCTTCCTATTTTTATTGAATGCAACCTGATAAAATCCTGTAATAATATTATCAACTTACGGGTGCCTAACCGGGGTTGTAATCTCCGATGCTTTAGTACTTCCTGAATGATTAATTCAGTTTCATTGGCTTGAACAAGACTATTTTTTCTGTACTTATGTATGGCTTGACGGGAATAACCAAGCAGTGCACACAGCGATGACAAGCTTCGCTTTTCGCTGCGCCTTACTTTTTCGACTGCTTGGTGCCAGGACTTTTTTCGGATAGAAATTTTAAGCTGCTCTTCTGCGATATCAATCATAGCTGTCAATAGCTTATTACGCAGACGTTCCTGCTCCAACTCTTTTTTTAAAGACGCCACTTCATCGGATATTACTGTCTTAACTTTTGATTGTTTCATCGCTGGTAAAGTTACTCTCTTATAATCAGCGCCTGCTTTGTAAGACCTGCCTTGAAAATTTGTAACCCCTCTGTGAATCGTAGTGGAGCCAACATTATAAACTTTGGCTAATTCACGATAACTAAGATTGCCAAGCAAATACTCATTGATAATCTGCTGTTTTTTTCCCATTTTAATAGATTTTTGTGTCAACCTATTTCAGGACAAGACACATGGAATATAATTGCCCACGTTCCATCGGAACGTTTTATGCAAATTCAAAAACAAGCACAATGCGTTCCTACGGAACGCTGTTCGACGCTTGCTTTATATTCCTACCCATAAAGTTTTCCTCCGGAACACAAAGAAACAATGACTGAACACTGTAAATTATTCCCTTAAAAAGGGGCTTCATTCATTATTTTTGAAGAACAATATTAAAATTGAAACCCAATGAAATTCCCAGCGTCCCCATTATTCCTGCTGTTGCTATTTACAAGTTGCCATGCGCAAAAAGAAAATGCCTCCACGAATACCAATGAACCCAAAATTTTAGCCGGTGCTGAAAGAATAAATGTTTACCTCCCATTGATCAAAGGAAAACGGGTTGGCATATTCGCCAATCAAACCTCTATGGTAGGCGACACCCATCTTGTTGATACATTAAAAAAGCTAGGCGTTGATATCAAAGTCATCTTTGGGCCTGAACATGGTTTTCGTGGTAATGCGAGCGACGGGGAAGAAGTCGGCAACTATATTGATAAAAAAACCGGGATCACCATTGTTTCATTATACGGTAATAAACACGCCCCTTCAGCCGACGACCTGAAGAATGTTGACATTCTCATTTTCGATATACAGGATGTCGGCGCCCGTTTCTATACCTACATTTCATCGCTGGAAGATTTTATGAATGCGGCGTTTGAAAACAGCAAACCATTAATGATCCTCGACCGGCCTAATCCGAATGGATTTTATGTTGACGGCCCCGTACTCGACCGGAAGTATAAATCATTTGTCGGCATGCAGCCGGTTCCTGTTGTATATGGCATGACGATTGGCGAATATGCGTTCATGCTTGCCGGTGAAAAATGGCTCAGCGTAAAAGCAAACCTGAAACACGATTATTATAAAGTCGCTCAAAATTCACCGGACACGCCATTTCATTTCCAGGTGATCAAATGTGGCAACTATAACCATAAAAGTAAATATGAATTGCCTGTAAAGCCATCACCAAATCTGCCGGAAATACAATCTATCTATTTATATCCTTCTACTTGCTTTTTCGAAGGAACAGTTTTGAGTGAAGGAAGAGGAACACCCAAACCATTTCAAATTTTTGGCGATCCTTCGTTACCAAAAAACCTTTACTCATTTACCCCGGAACCCAATGAAGGCGCCAAGAGTTCCAAGCATTATGGTAAAAAATGTTACGGTTGGAATTTACATGATACACCCGAAAAAGTTTTGCGGGAAGTAAATGGAAGGATTCAACTCAAATGGTTGATAAACGCTTACAAGATTTTTCCTAATAAAGAAAAGTTTTTCATTCTCCCCGCTTCAGGCAAAATGGAAGATTCGCATTTCACACATCTTGCGGGCAATAATGATTTGTGGCAACAAATAAAAGCAGGCAAAAGCGAAGAAGAAATAAGAAAAAGCTGGGAACCAGCATTACGTGAATTTAAAAAGATGCGGAAGAAGTATTTGCTGTATGAGGATTTTGAATAATTATATTCCGTATGGCGCAATATTTTTTGAATAAAACAATAATTAATAAAGACAGACTTTTCAAAACAAGCTGAATAGCGAACAGAAAGTCGAAGAGTGCGATCCTTCGGCTTCGCTCAGGGTAATTCCGATAGCTATCGGGAGCGACACTATTGTTGATACTTCGAAAGTGCTCAATTGAGAACAGGAAGATGAACGGAGCGTCGCAACGAAGCTGATAGTAGCAATACAGCCGGCTAAATAATTTAATTATCACCTTAAGACTGTTGGCACACCATCTTTATTCCATTTTATAATAGATGAAGGCGGAACAACAGTTGTATCATCCTGACGGTAATTGACGGTATAGTCAACGCCGTTTTTAATTTCCTGCGGGATGTCTGTAAAAAGCCCCGACATATTTTCACCGGAAATATTCGCTGAAGTGGAAACGATCGGTTTGCGAAAACGTTTTATCAATTGTTTGCAAAATTCATCGCGGCAAATGCGCATCGCTACGCTTCCATCTTTGCCGGTAAGATTATCGGCAAGACCAATGGCGCTGCTGTATACGACGGTTGTCGGCTTTTCGGCCTCCTCGAGGTATTCAAATATCCGCGGGTCGGGATCCACCACGTAGCGCATCACATCTCTTTCATCCGCCACCAAAACGATCATCGCTTTGATATCAGACCGCTTTTTTAATTTATAAATTCTTTCCACTGCTGTTGAATCAGTGGCATCGCAACCAATGCCCCAAACCGTATCCGTGGGGTATAAAATATTCCGCCTCTGCGCAATGCGAACAAACATTGTTCGATATCATTATTAAAATCCGGGGTCATTTATTTTTTAGTTTCTTTATATAACTGAATAAGTTTTTTATACTTTAAATACGATTGCCGGGCTGTGAACTTCGCTATCCGGAAGCCCGCCGCACCGTCGAGAAACCCGAATTTAATAAAATATCCTTTTACAAAAGCCCAGGCGGGATTTACGATCTTTTTAGAACCCGATGGCTTCTCCCCTTTATTAAACAAGGCCTGTGCCGCAATTTCACTGAATTTCTCCATCTTCCGTGCATGTTCTTCCGGCGTTTGATAAGTGTAATGCAGCAGGTCACCTTTTAATTGTTTTACCACAGCATCTTCCTGCATTATTATTTTATCATGCGGGTTTTGTCCGTCCCATTTTCCTTTTTGGATATTTACTAAACGTAATTTTCTATCAGGATAATATGTCCCGTGGTTTATCCATTGGCCGCAATAAAAATTAAAGCGGTTCATGGTATAGCCGTCAGCCCGAAAATCCTCTTCTTTTTCTTTCGCTACTGATGCGGCCAGTTTTTCACTCAATGCTTCGTCCGCATCCAAACTTAACACATAAATATTGGAGGCCTTTGATAATGCAAAATTCTTTTGTTCAATATACCCCGGAAACGGGTTTTCAATAAAAATAACATTGTGAGCCAGGCAAATTTCTTTTGTTCTGTCCGTAGAAAAAGAATCAACTACTATAATCTCGTCAGCTACTTTCTTTACAGAGGCCAGGCAACGGCCTATATTCTTCTCTTCATTAAACGTGATAATAGTTACTGACAATTTCGTCATGAAGACATTTTGATCCGCCAAATATATAGTCAGTGAACAACATTTTATCCGTTATTTTGCAATTCCGAAAATTGATCATTATGGAAATGAAAGAACTGGTACTCGCTGCATGGAGTAACCGTGAATTATTAAAGGAAAATAAATACTCCGATGCCATAAGAATTGTTATTGAAGAATTGGACAAAGGCAGGCTGCGTGTGGCATCACCCGGCGAAAATGGATGGGTAGTCAATGAATGGGTGAAACAGGCGATCCTATTGTATTTCGGTATCCAGCAAATGCAAACATGGAACATAGAGCCGTTTGAGTTTTATGACAAAATGTTATTGAAAAAAAATTATAAAGATCTTGGTGTAAGGGCCGTGCCCCATGCCATTGCCCGGTACGGTGCATTTTTGGCCCGCAATGTTGTATTGATGCCTTCCTATGTAAACATCGGCGCTTATGTAGATGAAGGAACGATGGTGGATACATGGGCGACGGTTGGCAGTTGTGCGCAGATAGGCAAAGGCGTTCACTTAAGTGGTGGCGTGGGCATCGGTGGCGTACTCGAACCATTGCAGGCATCGCCGGTGATCGTGGAAGATGGTTGTTTTATCGGCAGCCGCTGTATTGTTGTTGAAGGTGTGATCGTAGAAAAAGAAGCGGTACTCGGCGCCAATGTTGTATTAACGCAATCCACCAAGATCATTGATGTAAGCGGTAACGAACCGAAAGAATACAAAGGACGGGTGCCTGCCCGCAGCGTGGTGATCCCAGGCAGCTATACTAAAAAATTCCCGGCAGGTGAATATGGAGTTGGTTGCGCATTGATTATCGGCCAGCGAAAACCAAGCACTGATCTAAAGACAAGCCTGAATGATGCACTAAGGGACTTTAATGTTTCAGTATAAAAAACGAAAGCCTCTTACTGAGGCTTTTTTAATGTTCATTATTTGGCGACAGCAACAACATATCAAAAATTATCCTGGGCGGGCATTATCATTACCGTGATCGGCTCCTTGTTTTTTTCCACGAAAGCGGTGATTGTAAAATTCACTTTTTCTAAAACAGAAATCGATGCCGTATCGCTGCTGGCGATACGGATGTTATTCTCCTTACCATTTTATATCGCAGCCGCATGGTTTGTGAGCAGCAAAAAGGACAACATCAAACTAACCCGTAAACAATGGTTTGCTATTATCGGGCTTGGATTGTTTGGTTATTATCTCAGCAGCCTGTTCGATTTTATGGGGCTTAAATATATTTCCGCAGGATTAGAAAGGCTGATACTTTTCCTCTACCCTACTTTCTCAGTATTGATCAATGCAGCTGTATTCAAAGAAAAAATTTCAAAATTGCAACGGATAGCTTTGTTGCTTACTTATAGCGGGATCCTTATCGCTTATATCGGCGAACTCACCATTGATACACACAATCCCGGTTTCTTTTTAGGTAGCTTCCTGATATTTCTTTGCGCTATTACATTCGCTATTTATATAGTAGGTAGCGGCAAGATGGTGCAAACCGTGGGTGTAACAAAATTTACGGCTTATGCAATGCTGGCTTCTACCGTAGGAGTTTTCACTCATTTCCTGCTGGCAGGTAATTATGAAATACTGCACCGTTCTTCTGAATTTATCTGGTATGGATTATTGCTGGCTGTTGTTGCGACGGTGATCCCAAGTTTTCTTATTTCCGCCGGCATGAAAAAGATCGGGTCGAATAATGTAGCGATCATTTCCAGTATAGGGCCTGTGTCCACTATTTTGCAGGCGCATTTTATATTAAATGAACCCATTTTCATGGCCCAGGTCATAGGCACTCTCCTCGTTATTTCAGGAGTGGTATTGATTGGCTGGAAATATAAAAGTGCTGTTGAATAAGACAGGGATATCTTGTTAATTATAATAGTGAAATTTAATTTTGATTATTATAAAAAAACCTATTTTTATCCCCGACCTCCCGAGAGAGTCGATTATACATCCCCGGTTACAGGAACTTCTTTTGTTCCTATTTTTATCCCCGCAATAGTGTTCGCTATTGAAGCAATCAGCATTTCAATAATTTTTTTGGCCACCTCCAAAAAATTTTTATGGAAAAACATATACTGTTAATCGATGATGACAAGACCGAATGGAAGATTTTTAATGACGCATTGAAAAACCTTGCCGACCCTTTCACGTATACGCATGTTCATACTTCGGAAGAAGCCGTCAGGCTATCAAAAGAATTGAACCCGGATTTTGTTTTTATTGATTTAAACCTGGAAAGTGGAAAAGGCGTGGAATGTTTACAGCAGTTAAAAAAAATAAAGAAGTTGAAAGACACCCTTTTTATTACGTATTCAGATACAATCGACCAGGATATGATCAGCAAAGCGAAATCAATGGGCGCCATTTTTATAAAAAAGCCCTACTTTACTACCACGATGACGCAGCACCTGAAGACAATAATGGTATCGAAATAAAAATTTAATTTTTTTCTATCGGGAAATAACAACTGAACGTAGTGAAACCAGTTTCAGACCCAGCCACAATAAATCCCCCGTGCAGGTTCATAATTTTTTTACAAATGGCAAGGCCGATACCTGAACCTTTGCTTTTACCTTTTTCATTAAGCTGGTAAAACATGGTGAATATTTTTTCGATATCTTTTATATCTATTCCTATTCCGTTGTCGATGATGGAAACAATATCATAATTGATATCTTTTATAGCAGCGGCATGGTCAATATCAACGCCGTCCTGTTTAGTATATTCAACCGAAATTTTCGGTCGGACATTTTCCTTCCGGAATTTAATAGCATTATCGATAAGATGAGTAAAAAGAACGGACAATAAAAGCGGGTAGCCATTTATTACAGGCAGGTCAGCATAAGTGACGTCAGCCTGGTTTTCCGCAATCTTTTTATTGAGATTATTTAATACCACCGCTACCAGCTTATTCAGCTCAATTCTTGATACGGGTTCATCTGAAGTTATTTTAGAAAATGAAACAATGTCATCCGTCAGCAATTTCATTTTTTGCACGGCGGCCTGTGCCCTTCTCACATTGGCTTTGCCGGGATCAGATAAATTTTTTGCGTCGTTACTGATGATAAACTCAAGGCAGGTGTAAAGATTACGCAAGGTTTCATTATAATCATTTGCCGCAATAGCTGTAAATGTTTTTAACTCCGAACTCATTGTTTCAAGTTCCCGGTTCTTTGTAAAAAGCGAACGATTAAGATGGGTCAGTTTTTCTTCCGCATGTCTCGACCCGGTTAAATCCTCTCGTGAAATAAGAATGTAGTCGCCGAATTTTTGCGCTTTAATATGAAACCAGTTAGCTGGCTCTTCGTCCCCATACTGCAATACATCATCCAAAGGTTTACCTGTTTCTATTACCCTGTTCAGTTCCCGGAATAAGCGTCCTTTCCTGGCATCGGGCTGGGCTGAAAAAACAGAATTCTTATCATTACCGGGTAAAGGGTTATTGGCTAAAACATATTTAAAATCAACCACCTTGTGCTGATCGTCATACTTTACTTCCAGTACCTGCAGGCCATTGTGGACGGTTTCAAAAATCGCATCTAAAAACTTGCGGTCCGTACCTTCGTACAGGTTATTAGATAAAGGATCAGGGCTCATCATAACAATTCCATTTTTACAAATAAATCCTACACTACATTGTTGATGCATGAACAGCAAAAGGCTACCGGCTAAATATTCCGGTCAAATACTTTGGTATTAAAGACTTGGTAAGGGCTGCGTTGGTGGAACAGCACAAAATCACGATAAGGTCACCGGTGGCTTTATGTACTGTTCCTGCAGTTATGCGGTAACATAAAGATAGTGAACGTACTCCTGACAAAACTATGTTTGGGGATAACTTAAAATAAAATTCCCGGTGACTCGACTAATCCGGTGTTGCAAAATGCTTACCCGGTAAAATTGAGCTTCAACTTTTATTCAAATACTCATTATATACATTGCCAATAATTGTAATTCCGGATATTGTTGTAAATGGCTTTGCCTTATCTTTGATGCCCGTAAAAATCAATTCTGCCCGGGTGGCGAAATTGGTAGACGCACTGCCTTCAGGTGGCAGCGTTCGCAAGGATGTGCTGGTTCGAATCCAGTCCCGGGCACTTAATATAACTCGTATAAATTGTTAATCAATTGATACGAGTTTTTTTTATTCGTAATTGATTCGTTTTTCCCTGTTATGTTCCGGTTATTTCGGTGTTTTTGTCGGACACTTTCTAACAAAAATTAAGTAATCATGTCAATTGTTATTTCCAAAAAACTATCGTGCAATAAAAAGAAAATGTGGTAAAGGACAAGGTCAATGTAAGAGCACGGGCTTGTTCACGCATGTAAACATCGTACGGTAATTTTGTAGAGCAAATATGGAGTCACAGGTAAAGAAATTTTTTCAATAGATGCTCCCGAGTCGGGAGAAATAAGGTTAAAGGACCTTCATTAAACTGAAAGAAAAAGATTGGGAGGACGCTACAGCGGCATCATTCAAAATCGAATACAGAAATTATAACCGAACTGGAAGGGCGCAACACTCGCCGGGAAATCAAACAGGGGTCAATGATTTTTGATAGTATCAAATGATACTATCATAGCAGTTGTCTCCATAATAAATATTATAATAGTGTTGCGTAAGTTCGCAGGATGCATTACTAATAATATAAAGACGGCACCGGTTAGGATTTTTATAAGGCCCACGTACACCGATGGTGCGAACCACCTCCGGCGGGGCGGTGCACAGAATTGAGTACGCTAAAATAAACTTGTAAAATTATTTTACGCAGTTTGCAGCGTTGCCGCTAAAGTTTATTTTTTCATTGAGTGGTTCATCATCATCGTCCTGCTGATCAAGTCGGGCACTGCGAAGATTATCTTCGTCCGTATTACCAGCGGTTTTTTCAGCGGCATCATGCAATGCCTTTATTTCAGTAGAAGAAAGATCATTGTTCAAGTCTTCAATTTCGTCTTCGTCAAATAATCCTTTTCCTTCTTCATCATCAGATGAAATAGTTATATCTGCCAGTTCGCCCAGTGGCGGCACCTGAATATGTTCCTGCCCGGGGATATCGCTTACATCAGGGAGATCGAGTTGTTTCTTCGAACCGGAGATGTTTTTTATCATCCGGCGAATCAGCGAGGTCCGTCTTCATTTTTTGTTTTGCTGGTTTCAT
>JBBCIG010000004.1:0-162562 GCA_037200685.1 Chitinophagaceae bacterium | reverse complement strand
AAGGCTGCAAAATAAGTAATAACTCCTTCTTTTTCCGGCACAGGGATGTTAAAAACAAAGCGCCGGACTTATCCCGGATCAATTGGTTTGGTTTTTGAAACATAAAAGAGCATTTTTACCGTTATTTTGTTGAAGAAATCCGTTTGATATGAAACTTATTCCTTTCCTGCTTCTTTTTATCTCTCTCAATGCTTCCGCTCAATGGAAGGATTTTATCATTAGTGTAAGAGGTGATACACTGAACCGTGTGGACATGAGCGGCAAAAAGCAAGGCCCCTGGGTTATCCATTTAGAAACATTACGTGGTGAACCCGGCTATGATGAGCAAGGTTATTTCGTCGACGGCGTGAAAGATGGATTGTGGGTTCGTTTTTCCTTGATGGGTGATAAGATCGCTGAAGAAAATTTTCACTGGGGCAGTTTGAACGGACGGAGCCGATATTATACAAGAATTGGCGGATTGATGCGGGAAGAAAACTGGCGGGCGGTTGATCCCAATAAGAATATGGATACCGTAGATGTGTTTGACCTGAATGATCCGACTAAAGTAGTGGACAGGGTAGTGGTAAAACTCACGGGTCAAACCTATAAGCATGGACTCTGGAAATATTATGATCCGGAAGAAGGTGTAGTAGTAAAGACAGAAAAATACTTTCTCGATAAATTACAAACAGGCACTGAAGCAAACGGAGGTGAAGAAGATGAATTAAAACCTTTGGATGTTACCGGCGCTTCAAAACCCAAGACCGATTCATTGGGTAATAAAATAGTTACCAAGCCGCAGGCAATTCTTGATTATGAAAAAAAGAATTCCGGCAAAAAGAAAGTGAAGTCGAGGGATGGAAGAACCGGGTATTAAGCGTGTACGATTTGCGGTGTACGATGTACGCCAGCCTGTAATTCAAACCTCTTTAATTTTAGAGATGTCGTACATCGTACTTCTGACATCGTACATCATTTCTTTTTAAAGTAGTTCGCAAAGAACAACAACTGGTATTTCACCGCATTGCTCCAGTAATCCCAATCATGTTTTCCCGGCCGTTCGATATAATCATGCCTGATATGCAGTTTCAGCATTTTTTCATGCAGTGCATGGTTGACATCGTAAAAGAAATCTTCTGTTCCGCAGTCAATAATAATTGCCAGTGAATCTTTCGGGTAATTGTCTATTATATTAATGACGGAATAATTTATCCAGTTGTCCGCATGTTCAATCGTGTCGCCCAATTTTTTATTGAGCTCCCAGTTTTTTGGAAAGGGACGAAGGTTCACGCCGCCACTCATACTACCGCATGCGCCGAAAGTATCCATATGACGAAAACCTAAAAACAATCCGCCGTGACCACCCATACTTAAACCTGTGATGGCCCTTGCTTTCCTGTCTTTGATCGTGGCATAATGCGCATCGATGTATTCCGGGATTTCTTTGCTTACATAGGTTTCGTAACGAACACTTGAATCAACGGGGCTGTTTAAATACCAACTGCTATAACCACCGTCAGGGCAGACGATCATTATTTTATATTCATCCGCATCATCTTTCAGTGAGGAAACTTTTCTTATCCAATCACCGTAATTGCCGCTGTAACCGTGTAATAAATAAACAACAGGTACTTTATCTTTTGTATCCGGTACAATCACAACGCATTTAATGGATTTATGCATGGCGTTGCTGTAAATAGCGACTGTGTCAACAGTAGCCGCTTGGCTAAAAGAAAATGAAGAAATGATTATGGCTGCGAGAGATATTTTTTTAAACATTGTTCTTCCAGTTTTAAATTAGTTGAGAGATGAGAACGATGCTGAATAGCGAACGGGACGATGAATAGTGCGACGCAACAGGCGATGCCATGAAAAACTGAAGTTGGGTAAATAAAATTTATTTGAATGACTCCCGTTCATTTTATTCTTCCATTTCCTCTCTGATCTCTTCGCTGATCTTCACCAATACTTTATCAATGCGATGACCATCCATATCCATGATTTCGATCTTGAAACCTTTCCATTCAAACTTATCTCCCGTCAACGGTATGCGTTCTAAACGGTGAAGAATGAAACCCGCGAGTGTATCAAACTCCTGTTCGCCTTCATTCATCCATTCCGCTTTTTCAAACTTGGTGAGAAAATCATAAAAAGGAATCTGCGCATCTACAAGATAAGAACCATCTTCTCTTTCTTTGATTTCATAATCCGGCACATCCACCTGCGGTATTTCACCAATGATCGCTTCCAGTATATCATTCAATGTTATTAACCCGAGTACGCTTCCATATTCATCTACGATAAAGCAGGAGTGGAGCTGCGATTCTTTGAATTTTTCCAGCACCTGGTAAGCGCTGTTGTTTTCCGGTACGAACAACGCCGGCTGCATGATGTCTTTAAAAGGAATTTCATCACTCGTTACGTAAAGATCTTTGATGGAAACGACGCCTTTTATATTGTCTACCTCGCCATCGCAAATAGGATAAGTGGAATGCGGCTCGTTAACTATTTTTTCTTTTATCTTTTCTTCATTATCATCGAGGTTAAACCAGATGATGTCACTGCGATGCGTCATCATCGAAGTGATGTTGCGGTCACCAAGATGGAATACCCTTTCAATGATTTGCTGTTCGGCCGCATCGATAGTTCCGGCTTCCGTTCCTTCCGTTATCAGCGTTTTAATTTCTTCTTCTGTTACCGCATCATCTTTTGAGCGGCGGATATTGAATATTTTGAAAAATATATTGCTTACTTTATTCAACAGCCATACGATAGGGTGGGTGAATTTTGCAAAAAGGTTCATCGGCCCTGCCACGAGCTTCGCAATTCTTTCCGCTCGCAGCAAACCAATACGTTTTGGTATCAGCTCACCGAAAATAATAGAAAGAAAAGTGACGATGATAACGATGATGGTCATCGCTATTGTACTGGCATAAGGTTCAAATAATTTTATCTGGGCAATGGTCGGTTCAAGCTGTTTGCTGAAGCGTTCGCCGGAGTACACACCCGTTAAGATGGCGATCAATGTAATGCCTATCTGTGCAGCGGATAAAAATTTTTCCGGATTTTGGGAAAGCTCTAATGCAGTCCTTGCATGGGCGTCACCTTTTTCGGCCTGGCTTTCCAGTTTCGATTTCCTGGCGGAGACAAGCGCTATTTCCGACATGGTGAATAATCCGTTCAATAAAATGAGAAAGATCAGAATCAGTATTTCCATCAGGAAGATGTCGTTGGTTTGTTATCGAAGATAGTAAATCCGTAGCGCTTGTTGAAGAGCCTGCCGGTGCAAGCGCCCAAAGTTAATCCCAGCAAAGCACCTGCCAATACATCGAAAGGATAGTGCACACCGACATAAATTTGCGCATAAGAGATAAGACCGGCCCATATCAGCGCAATCGCCGTCCATTTTTTAAAAATTGGCCTCATAGTAACAAGGAAAAAAGTAGCCACACCGAAATGATTGGCGGCATGATTGGAAACAAAACTGAAGCCATACGAGCAATGGTTTACCAGCAGGCGGACATGCATAAAGAAATCTGGATCACTGCACGGCCTGGGCCTTTCAAACATTTTTTTGAATAGATAGTTGCCGCTCATGTCCGTCAGCGCAACAGTAACTGCGAGAAGAACAACCCACCAAAGACCTTTGATTTTAAAATTGGCGATGGCGAAAACGACAAAGAATAAATAGAGTGGCGCCCAGTTGCGGCTAGCACGCATCACCGGAAAGAGGTAATCAAAAAATGGGTTGGTGAGATCGTTGTTGACCTTTGTAAATAACCATTGGTCCCATTGCTCTAATTTTTGTAAAAAGGAAGATGCCAGGAAAAACATCCTCAAAAATACCGATTGACGGTTAAATTGATCAGGGTAAAGATTAACAGCAAACTGTTGCCTGAACCGCGGAAATTGTCTTTTTTTGCAGTCTTTCCCGTTTTAAACAAAAATCAAGAAAGGTTCATGCTTACCAGGTATAAAATACCTAAGACTATTTTATGGGTGATCAACCTGTTTATCATCTTCTTTTTGATTTTTACTGTATTCCGTTTCGCTACTTATTTTGCTTTTAAACCAGCCGGTTCTTCTTTCGGTGACCTGGTTCCTTCTTTCTTAATGGGTATCCGGTATGACTTGCGCTGGATCGCAATTATTTTATTACCGGTTGTATTGATCAGTATGTACCCTCGGTTATCGCCATTTTATTCCCCGGCGAATAAAAGATGGTGGACGTGGTACCTTGCCACTGTCACTTTCGTGGTGTTCTTTTTCTTTGCGGCTGACTTTGGTAGTTTTTCTTATAATCAAACAAGGCTCGATGCCGGTGCGATGAATTTTGCGGAAGATTTTAAAACTTCTATGCAAATGATGTGGCAAACCTACCCGATGATCTGGATGATTTCAGGATTGATTGCCGGTGTTGCTTTTTTCCGCTGGATGTACCATAAAAGCCATTGGCGGGTGATCAGCCAGACCGATGGGCTTGGCATTCCTTATAGAAGAAAATTTTTTATCATCACGGCCCTGGTGCTCGGCGTATTTACTTATGGCAACGTGGCGCTAACGCCCCTGACATGGAAACAATGTTTTGTTTTTCATGATAATTTTAAATCTTACCTCGCATTAAATCCTCTGCAAAATTTTTTCACTACGCTCCGGTTCAGGAAACCAGAATTCAATGAACAAAAAGCGAGAGATGTTTTTCCATTGGTAAAAGAATGGTTGCAACTACCACCTGAAAATAATTTTTCTTACCGACGTGAAGTATTACCCGGCAGCAATGCGATAGAAAGCCGTCCGAATATTGTATTGGTGCAATGTGAATCGTTCAGCATGTATAAAAGCAGCATGAGCGGCAACCCACTTAACGCTACGCCTTATTTTGATTCGCTTTGTAAAAATGGGATTTTCTTTGAACGATGCTTTACGCCGCACTTTTCAACGGCGAGAGGTTTGTTCGCCATTTTATTTGGCATTCCCGATGCACAGTTATTTAAATTTTCCAGCCGCAACCCGCTGGCGTTAAAACAACATACTATTATTAATAGTTTCACCGGTTACGATAAACATTATTTTCTTGGCGGCAGTCCTGAATTCAACAACTTTGAAGGCTTATTAAAAAATATTGACGGATTGCAGATGCATTCAGAAGGAAGTTTCAAATCTCCGAAGGTGAATGTATGGGGCATCAGCGATAAAGATCTTTTCCTGGAAGCCAATGAGACATTTAAGAAAGAAACGAAACCTTTCTTTGCGTATATACAAACTTCCGATAATCACCGGCCTTTTATGATACCGGAAGTAGACAGCGCTTTTGCCCAGGAAAATGTGGAAGAAGATGTTTTGAAAAAATATGGTTTTGAATCCATTCGTGAATACAATTCATTCCGTTATTCGGATTATTGTTTCAGGAAATTTATACAGGCTGCAGAGAAAGAAGCCTACTTCCATAATACGATTTTTGTTTTTGTTGGCGATCACGGCGTAGCGGGCTATGCTGATGAAATGTATCCTGCTGCATGGACGGAGCAACGCCTGACGGATGAACATGTGCCTTTGTTATTCTATGCGCCTTATTTGTTGCAACCGCAAAAAAGAAGTGAAGTCGTGTCGCAGATAGATGTACTGCCTACCATCGCCGGTATGTTACAACAACCTTATGTCAATACAACATTGGGAAGGGATTTACTTGATCCTGGTAAGAAAAATAATTTTGCTTTTATTACTAACACAGCGGGCAAAATAGGCATGGTGACAGATGATTATTATTTTGTTACCAATATTAATTTCCCTGAAGAGCAATTATTCCCTGTAAGAAGAAACAAGGGCTGGTATACACAAACGCAACAGGATTCTATCCGCCAGCGGCTTTCTGCATTTACTTCCGCTTATTTTGAAACGGCGAGGTATATGATTATGAATAATAAGAAGGACTAAAAGGAGTCAGAGGGTCAAAGGGTCAAATAATCCTTTGAGTGATGGTCTTTGTGTTTTGTTGTCAAATCTGTTTCCTTTTCTAAGTCAATGCATCCGTAGTTCTCCCGTCGCTATACAATCTCTTTAATTTATCTTCAGGATCGCCGCCTTTTTTATGGGCTATTATGATCAGTCGCGGCGTTTTCTTTACATCGTAACCAGCAAAGTGGTAGTCACCAAATACTTGTTCTATTTGTAATGAGTGATAACTGAACATTTCAGTAAAATCTCCCAAAGAGAATTTGGCAATTTTTTCCGTGTACTCCACCGGCTTTTCTAAAGAAGGATCGGTTATTTTTATTTTTTTATAAAAATGCGTTTCATCATCCCAGCGATGAATATCGAATGTGGTTTGCCCGATAGTTTTGATCTCATCATGCAGCAAACGCTCTTCTGTAAAACGGATATTTAAATAATCTAAAATAAAAACGCCACCGGGTTTCAGGCTCCCGGCAATGGTGCGGATGGCATCATCGTGTTCACGCCTTGTTTTATAATAACCAAAGCTGGTAGACAAATTAAAAGCGTAATCAAAATAATTGATCCATGCAGGCAGGCGCAAATCATGAAGATAGAAATGGAGTTTTTTCCGTTTCCATTTTTTGGGCGATGGCAATGCTATCCCCGGATAAATCAATGCCCGTGACATCAAACCCGAATAAGGAAAGTGTTTTACTCAATTGCCCTTTGCCACAGGCCGTATCTAATATAAGGCTGCCGGCAGCAGGTTTTATATGCTGAACAAGGCCTTGTATAAAACCCTTAGTTTCTACTTCATTCTTTTCCGAATAAAGTTTATGATAAAAAGGCGAGTTGAACCATTCCTGGTACCATTCTTTTTGTGGCATAAATATTTAGCAAATGTAAGGATGCATAAACAAAGGGTGTTTTTCAAATTTTAGCATCTTCCGTTTGTATTAGCCCCCATCCCCTGAAGGGGAGCCACAGTTTTAAAGTTTGATATTCCCCTTTAGGGGATAGGGGCAAACGCAAAAATTTGAAATGCATCATAAACAAAGAGATTGACGCTAATGACGTATTTTTGTGCTCCTCTGATAACCTTTTAACTATTTCAACTTTACATTGTGGCATTGATCAAAAGTATATCTGGCATACGGGGCACCATTGGCGGCGTGCCCGGCGAAAACCTTACTCCTTCAGATGTGGTGAAGTTTACGGCGGCATACGGAACTGTTATTGCAGGAAAAAAACCAAAAGCAAAAATTGTTGTAGGACGTGATGCCCGTATCAGTGGTGAAATGGTCCGCGGCCTTGTTGTAAGTACATTGAGCGGTTTGGGCATTGATGTTATTGACCTGGGCCTTTCCACTACGCCAACAATAGAAGTGGCTGTGAAAGTGGAAAAAGCGGATGGCGGTATTATTATTACTGCCAGCCATAATCAAAAAGAATGGAATGCGCTGAAGTTGTTAAATGAAAAAGGAGAGTTTATTTCAGCAGAAAAAGGAGAGGAGATATTGAAACTTGCTGAGGCTGAAAGTTTTTCTTTCGCCCCTGTTGATAAACTCGGCAGCATAAAAATTGATGACAGCTATTTGCAAAAACATATTGATGCTATTTTAAAATATCCTTTAACAGATAAGGAAGCCATTGCCGGAAAAAATTTCAAAATAGTAGTGGATGCTGTTAATTCAACCGGCGCAACTTTTGTCCCGGCTTTGTTGAAAGCATTAGGTGTTGAAAACGTAACTGTTTTGAATGCTGAAGTGAACGGAAAATTTGCACATAACCCCGAGCCATTACCCGAGCATCTTATCCAGTTAAGCAACGAAGTGGTGAAGCAAAAAGCCGACCTGGGCATCGCAGTTGACCCTGATGTTGATCGCCTTTGTTTTGTTTGTGAGGATGGAAGTATGTTCGGAGAAGAATACACGTTGGTGGCTGTTGCCGATTATGTTTTAAGTAAAAAGAAAGGCAATACTGTCAGCAATATGAGCAGCACTAAAGCGCTGAAAGAGATTACGTTGAAATATGGTGCTGAATATTTTTCTTCCGCAGTCGGCGAGGTGAATGTAGTAAGCAAAATGAAAGAAGTAAATGCGGTGATTGGCGGTGAAGGCAACGGTGGAATTATTGTTCCCGACTTTCATTATGGCCGTGATGCGCTGATCGGTATTGCGCTTTTCCTGAGCCACCTGGCTGCTTCTAAAAGGAGCATTAAATCGCTGCGCAAATCATACCCCGATTATTTTATTTCCAAGAATAAAATAGAGCTGCCTTCTAATGGACAGAATGGTATTGATGTCAAAGACATTTTTGAGAAGATAAAAGTGAAATATAAAACCCATCCTGTTAACACCGAAGATGGGCTGAAGATAGAATTTGATAATGACTGGGTACACCTCCGCACTTCCAACACAGAGCCAATCATCCGCATTTACTCTGAAAGTGATTTTGAGACAAAGGCGAATAATATCGCCGCAAGGTTGATAAAGGATATCAAAGAATTTTTGTAAAGATTCCTGGCTGGTTGTACATAATCATCGCATTGGGTAAATGTTTTTTAAACAATCCCGTTAATGATCATAGACATTCTTTTCAATCCTTCCACAGCAAATTGGTTACTTATTTATTTAGGTGCATTTATCATCGGGCTTTCCAAAGCAGGACTGAAAGGAATTGATATGCTCAATGTGACGATCATGGCGATCGTATTTGGAGGCAAAGCGTCTACCGGCATTGTATTACCCATTTTATGTGTAGCGGATATTATGGCTGTTATTTATTATCACCGTCATGCGCAATGGACGTATTTCTGGAAACTGATCCCGTGGATGGTCGTTGGTATCTTGATCGGCGTATGGGTAGGTAAGGATATGAATGAAACCTATTTCCGGAAAGTGATGGCGCTGATCATTATACTCACTGTTGGTAGCATCCTGGTACTTGAGTTCAGGAAGCGTATTAAAATACCAGACAATAAGTTATTTGTGGCAAACATGGGATTGGTCGCTGGATTTACAACCATGCTCGGAAATCTTTCCGGCGCTTTTGCCAGTATTTATTTCCTCGCTATGCGAATGCCGAAGAATAATTTTATTGGCACGGCTGCGTGGGTCTTTTTAGTGATTAACCTTTTCAAATTTCCGTTCCAGGTATTTTACTGGAATAATATTACTGGTAAGACGCTATACACAGACCTGTTATTGCTGCCGGCGATGGTCATCGGGTTTTGGACGGGAATTAAACTGGTCGCTAAAATAAAAGATGATAGTTACAGGAAAGTAGTCATTGTGCTAACGATCATTGGTGCCATCTTTATTTTTTTAAAACAATAATTTCTTCCTTTGGAAAAAGAAAAACCGGCAAGCTCATTCAAATAATTTTTGATGAACATTGCCGGCGTTGGTTTTTGGCGCCTTACTAATCAACAACCGCCTGTAATTGTTTATTTACTTGCCTCCTGAATTTTTCTTTATTTTTTATTACCCATTTTTTAAATTCCAGCATAGAAGGGTTTAATGCATAGCTTTCAATCATATCGAATAGCCGCTCAGTGATATATAATCGTTGTACTTCAAATGTGTTGGCTGTTTCTTCGGCGTGCGGAATTTCGTACGCTGCATATTCATCTCTTGGAATATGTTTATAATACACATCATGGTTCAATACTTCTGCTATGGTGAAGGCATATTCTTCACAGGTAAGGTCTGAGCCCACTGCCTGCATGGTTCTGCCGATATACTGATCCGGGTGATTGAATATGGACGAGACGATGCCGCCAATATCTTCTGCACTTACTGTTGCCAGTTTACCATCTCCCTGAGGGAAACCAAACCAGAAACTATCATATTCATCTTTTTGCAAGTGGAAAACATCGAGAAAATTTTCATAATAAAACGAAGCATGGATAAATGATGCGGGCAGCTGTAAATCTTTTATATAACTTTCCATCAATGCTTTCGTGTCGTATTGAGGAACGGAAAATTCGCCTTTGCTCAATTTATTATAATTAGCAAGGGAGCTGAATACAAGATGTTTTACTTCAGATTGGGCTACCGCATCGATTAGATTTTTTCCAAGTTTGTATTCGTTTTCGAAATGTTCCCAGTAATCTGTTACGCCAAATACACCATAGACATTCTCTAATGCCCTCTTAATACTTTCAATATCTTCCAGGTCGCCTTCTGCTATTTCTGCACCTGCAAATTTTAATTGTAATGCTTTTGATGATGCGGCATTGCGGGTAAAAATTCTTACGGCGAATTTATTACTGCGAAGCAATACTCTTGCTACGCTTCCGCCCTGTGCACCGGTAGCGCCTGTTACTAAGATGATTGGTTTGGGGCTCATGGTAAATGATTAAGGTTGATAATGGTTAATAGTTTTTAGTATTAGTTTATGGTTAATGGTTCACAGTTCTTCTAATGACTTCGGAGCAGGGACTACATTGCTTACAGGTTTTGTAGATTGTAAAAATGTATAAATAGCTTTTATATCAAGATCAGTAAAGTTTCTGAAATTTTCCCAGGGCATTGATGGTAATAGCGGCCGTGTGCCATCCATTCCTTTTAATTTGCCTTCCCGTAATGCTTTACTGAATTGGGCTTCGCTCCAGATACCGATACCTGTTTCATCACTTGTAAGGTTGCCTGCATACGATACTCCCCAGGGGCCAACTGCGGCAGTGAAATCGCCACCCAATAGAACCCAGCCATTTTTTACCTGGGACTTATCTACTTTAGGAAGCGTATTATTATGTTGAGAACCTGAAAGACGTAATTCCGGTATGAGTTCGACGCCATTGGCACTGAACCTTTTTGGTGAATGACAATCATCACAACCGGAAACAGTTACTAAATAAGAGCCACGTTTGATTAAACTGTCTTTGCTGAGGATGACTTCTGATTGTGGATTGGCTGAACTGTTTTGGCAAGCTACTATCACAAATAACCCAGCAGCAGTGATAAGGGATAAAATAAAGATTGACCTTTTCATAATGAATAATGTTTTTGGTTTTTAGTAGGTACAAAATAACGGGGAGCTTTTCCTGCTGACAATATGCTTGTGTGTGAATTGAGACAGTCAGCGGATGGATTGCAATTTTTGCTGCTTATAAAATAGTATGAACTGGTTAAAAACTTAGCTTTGCCGCTTACTTTAAATATATGATACAGCTTAATTTTCATCCCTTCCCCGAATTAACAACAGAAAGATTGTTGCTGCGCAGAATAACCATGAACGATGCCGGTCAATTGCTTTTTATGCGGTCAGATGAAAGGGTAATGGAATTTATTGATAAAGAAAGAATGAAGGTGGTGGAAGAAGCGCAGGCTTTTATCATGAAAATAGACAACGATATTGAAGCGAACGAAGTCATTCAATGGGCGATTACTTTAAAAGAAAATCCCGAAAGGTTGATTGGTACTATTTGCCTGTGGCATATAAGAAAGGAACATGCCCGTGGGGAAATAGGCTATGCACTGCACCCGGATTTTTGGAAAAAAGGAATCATGAAAGAAGCGATACTTAAAGTAATTGATTATGGATTTTCGGTAATGAAATTGCATAGCATTGATGCCAATATCAACCCGGGTAATGCAGGTTCTGCGGCGATACTGGAATCTGTTGGATTTGTAAGAGAAGCATACTTTAAAGAAGATTTCTTTTTCCGGGGTAAGTTTTTGGATACAGTTATTTATTCATTATTGGAGCCAACATCCCGCTGATCATGCTGAGGCCAATCGACAATTATTTTTTGCAGCATGACGAACCGGTGAAAAGTTGTTTGCAATTTTTTGCGGGAATATATTCTCAAACATGATAAAAATATAACAGAAGGATGGTCGTACGGGATGCCGTTCTTTTATTATAAAGGTAAACGGTTTTGTTACCTGTGGATACATAAGAAATATAAACAGCCTTATATTGGCATTGTAGACGGAAATAAAATCAATGACCCGGAGCTAATACAAGAGAAACGGGCAAGAATGAAAATATTTTTAATTGATGCGGGGAAAGATATCCCGGTTAGAAAGATTACCGCGATTTTAAGGCAGGTTTTGAATTCGTGTAATTAATTTGATACACTTTTAAAGTGCGGGCAGGACCTCACCCTTTATCCCTCTCCACAAGTGGAGAGGGAAGCCGCTTCGATACACGCCGGGACCTTCGACAAATGCTGAGTAGAATTACAGAACGATGAAGAGTGCGACGCAACGAAGTTGATAGTAGTAATGCAGTTGGGCAAAAAACATTAAACATGATTTTCAGGGAAGCAACTATACAAGACATTCCACAAATACAAATAGTGCGAAATGCGGTAAAAGAAAACCGTTTATCTAATCCTGCATTAGTGCCGGATGAAGATGTAGAAGATTATATCACCCGTCGTGGTAAAGGTTGGGTTTGTACAATCCACGATGTTGTCGTTGGATTTTCTATTGTTTCAATAACCGATACAAATGTATGGGCATTGTTTATTCACCCGGATCACGAAGCCAAAGGCATTGGAAAAAGATTGCATGACGAAATGATGAATTGGTATTTTAATAAAACCGATGCGGATATCTGGTTGAGTACGGCGCCGGGCACAAGGGCCGAATCGTTTTACCGCAGAGCAGGATGGAGGAACACCGGCATGACGAAAAGTGGCGAAGTGAAATTTGAAATGACAAGTGATGAATGGAAAAATCTTTCGTGATTATTTCTTTCTACCAAAATTTTGTATCCACCAGTGCATCCATTCTTTATAAATAACTCCTACGCAGGCGGCATGCGTCCATTGGGGATCGAGCAAATTATAACGGTGCCCGTAACCGGGTATTCCCGAATCAACCAATAGTTGAATAACAATATCTCTTGGAGTAGGATTGGCTGAATTGCCGGCAATATTTTCATTACCGAAAGACATGGCCGGGGAGAATTTAAGAATTCTATCCCATGGTTGCGATCCATCGCTGCCGGTATGCATCAACTCCCATTCATGTGCACCCTGGTCGGCCGCATGTTTTTTGGCTGCATTATAAATGCCACTGTCGGGTTGGAGCACCGATAGCTTTTTTAATTTAGTCAGGTCTTTCACCAGCGATGTCAGCGCTTTCACTTCTTCTTCATTGCCATAATGCCAGGTGGTATCAATTGTTTTTTTCTCTTTGCCATTTTCCGTGTTGGTAGTAAAGGTGAGGCTGTAATTTTTTGCACCCTTTCCAGATTTGCTCAAAGTCTTTTTTGCGGCAGTTAGCATTGGCTGTATGTATTGCAGATAAGATGCAGGATTGCTGCGTACCCTGTTGATCTCGTAAATCATTAACCGTTCTTCCGCCGTCATGTACATACAGTTCTTTGCTGTATGTAACGAGTCGATCAGTTGCGCTTTTGCAATACTGCTTATGAAAAGAAAAACCAGGAGGAACTTAGTCATGATGATGATGGCCCTGCTGATAATGTTCCAATAACTGGTCACCACCAAAATCTTTTTTCAAGTCCCGTACTACAGTATGAATATGGTTCGCATTATTCTGCGTGTTGTCGTATTCAATAATAATAGTCGGCCCCTGTATGCGGTAATAGTGTGGATGGCCAACGCCGGGTTGCTGCGCACCGGCCCATGCAAATTGCAATTTATTTAATCCCGCATCTTCAATATCATGCATCATATCCGCAGCATACACGGGAGTGTAGCGATGAATATAAAGGCTCAATAATTGTAAGAATGCTTTTCGCTGGGCAGTATCAAGGTCGCTGTATAAAATTCCTTTCGGGTTTTGTATCATCGCTTTCCTGCTCGATGCAGTAACGATATCCCCCGGTGCATTGTTACTGATAATAGCAGTTTCTAATTGTTTTGCAGTTAATGTATGCAATAAAGCAAAGCCCAATTCAGTTTCATCTTTCAAAACATATTTTCCTTTTTCCGGCCCCGATAAAACGACAGCGGGATTGCTTCCTAAAAATCCCGGTGTGCCGGATATCAAACGGTTATCATCAGAAGAAAAATGAAAAGAAATATGATGGCCTTCGAAACGCCAGCCCCAAATGGTATCACGGGCCGGGTCACCAAAAATGGAAAAAAGATAATTGGTCGGATCACGGTACTCATCATTTGCCGGGCGCCCTTCTTCTGCCCGCAATACATTTTCCAACTCAATAATCGCTGTTGTTTTTTTATAACCGGTGTCACTAAGCGCCGTACGCAACAATGCCATCGCCGCGGTGCGTTGTTTTTCTGTAAGGTCTTTCAGCGGTATTCCATTCCTGCTTTTGGGAATGTAATGCCAGTCATACCGTTCTTTATCATCAAAGTGAAATAATGTTTTTTCTTTTTGTTTGTCTGAAAGTAGTTGTATGAATTTATTCGCAGCCGTCGCCATTACGCTAAGGCCCTTTCTTACCGGCGCCGGTTTACTTTTGCTGGTGTTTGTTTGTGACTGGCAGGATAAAAAAAATCCTGCAATAAAAAGAAGCGATAGAGATAGTGATTTCATGTTGCAAGCGATTGAGAACTAAAATTAAGGTGAAATAATAAGAAGATAGTTAAAATAATTTTTGGGCCAAACGACATTACTACTATCAGCTTCGTTGCGTCGCACTCTTCATCTTTCTATCCACTACTCAGCAATTGTCGAAGACCCCGATGTTTGTCGGGGCGTCGCTACCGATAGTTATCGGGATTGCTCCGCAACTGAACGGAACAGAGTTCCGTTCTCCATTTGACTTTTTTGCCCATTGCCAATTGCATATTGTTTCCCTCTCTTAGCCTATCTTAGTCTGCGTAAAATCATTTCATGAATAAAATCAAATGGGGCATTATTGGTTGCGGCGATGTAACGGAAGTAAAAAGTGGCCCTGCTTTTAATAAAGTTCCAAACTCTGAGTTGGTTGCGGTCATGCGCAGGAGCGAAGACAAAGTAAAAAATTATGCCCGCCGTCATAACGTTCCCAAATGGTACACCGATGCGGCTCAACTCATCAATGATCCCGATGTCAATGCGATCTATGTTGCAACGCCGCCATCTTCGCATGAGGAATATACACTGGCTGCTATCAACGCCGGCAAACCGGTGTATGTTGAAAAACCTATGTCTTTAAATGCAGCGGCAGCAAATAATATGGCCAAAGCTGCAAAAGAAAAGAATGTAAAACTTACAGTCGCACATTACCGCCGTGCCCAACCATTGTTTAGAAAAATAAAACAATTGATCGATGAAAAAGCGATCGGCGATATATTGTTTGTAAGATCGGAAGCGTATAGAAAACCAGCTACGCAGGAATATCTTACCGCGGCACATACCGGTTGGCGGGTGGACGCTGCGATTGCCGGTGGCGGTTTATTTAATGATATTTCTCCCCACCAGCTCGACCTGATGTATTATTTTTTTGGAGAACCCGCAAAAGTGTCAGGCTATGCCACCAACCAAGGCGGCGCTTATCAATCAGATGATATTGTCGCCGGGCATATTTTATTTAAGAATGAAGTTGTGTTTGATGGATTATGGTGTTTTAATGCTCCGGAAGAAAGAGATCAATGCGAGATCATGGGCAGTACAGGAAAAATAGTATTTACTTTTTTTGAGCAGAAGCCGGTTTATCTTACAATAAATGGTAAAACGGAAACAATCACATTTGATCCGTTGCAGCATGTTCAGCAGCCCATGATCGAAAAGGTAGTCGACTATTTTTTGGGAGGTGGCCCCAATCCCAATAGTGCGGAGGAAGGGGTGACCGTAATGCAACTCATTGATAAGTTTATCGCTAAATAAATTTCTGCGTAAACCTTCATCGTAAAGTTCCCTGTACTTGCAGGCTAATTGTTAAATGTGCCAGCTTTACTAAAGTTTGTCTGTTCCGCACCTTATTTTTATCTCTTAAATAAGTACATCCTATTTTAAACCTTGTTGACAAAGTCCAGTCTATGGCTGAACATCAACAAAATCAAACTTTATGAAAAAACAGGTCTTTGGTTCACTTCTCGCTACTTTTTTCCTGGCCGCTACACTTTTTTCCTGCCAGAAAGATGCTTCCACCAGTAAAGATAATTTCGACACGGAAGCTTCTGAACAATCAGATGATCAATCAGAATTCGCCGCTCAAATAGATGCTTCAGCTAATGAAACCAGCGCTGTTTTGGAAGCGGCCGGCACTATCGCCCAGCGTGGTGAAGATATCCAGACCATTATTTGCAATGCTACTGTAGTTGTTGATTCAATAAGTAATATAAGAACGTTGACTATTACATATAACGGCGCTGATTGTTTGGGCCAGTTTTCCCGTACCGGCACCATCCTTGTTTCTATACCGGCAGGTGTGCATTGGAAAAATGCAGGCGCTACTATCACGCTTCAATACCAGAATATGGTTATTACAAGGATTGCCGATAATAAAAGCATTACCATCAATGGTTCGCATAATATCACCAACGTAAGCGGCGGGTTATTGTATAATCTTCCGAACCTTAGTTCAATTACACATACAATTACCAGCAGCGGTATGACTGTTAAGTTTCCGAACAGTGATGTACGGACATGGCAGGTAGCGAAGCAAAGAGTGTTTACTTATAATAATGGTGTTGTTATTACAACAACCGGTACACATACAGAAGGTACAGTTACAGGTATTGCAGAATGGGGCATTAGCCGTTCCGGCCGTGCATTTACTTCCGCTATTACGCAGCCTTTGGTTATCAGACAAGATTGCGCTTTCCGGTTAGTTAGTGGACAGGTTACACATAAGGTTCCTGTATTTACCGCTGTTGCAACATTTGGTTTGAATGCAAATGGTGATGCTACAAGTTGTCCCGGTACGGGCCATTACTATTGTAAAGTAGTATGGACTGGTTTAGCAGGAAATTCACGAATGGTTATATTCCCTTATTAATAAGGATGTTTATAAAATGAGTTTAATAAAACCGCAACGTTAGTTGCGGTTTTTGTTTTTACTTCTATCTTAGTAGAAGAATGGCTGTGGTAACATTAGTAGAGAATATAAAATTATTGGCCGGGGTTAGAACAGAAAATAAATTGCTCCGGCGAAAGGAGCTGGCTGTATTGCCGGCCATTGAAAATGCCTATTTACTTATTGAAGATGGAATAATAGCAGGCTATGGTAAAATGGAAGAACGGCATGTAGCCGTCATTCAACCATCAACGATCATTAATGCTTCCGGTCAATTCGTTCTTCCTGCCTGGTGCGATAGCCACACACATATTGTTTTCCCCGCGAGCCGCGAAGAAGAATTCGTCGATAAAATAAAAGGAATGAGCTATGCGGATATAGCGGCGAAAGGCGGCGGTATTCTTAACTCCGCAAGAAAATTAGCGGATACAAGCGAAGACCAATTATTTGCCAGTGCATGGAAGCGGTTGGAAGAAGTGAGCAAACTCGGTACGGGAGCGATCGAAATCAAAAGTGGTTATGGGTTAACAGTGGAAGGAGAATTGAAAATGCTCCGGGTGATTAAGAGATTAAAAGAAAAATCAAGCCTTTCTATCAAAGCTACATTTCTTGGCGCCCACACTTATCCGTTGGGGTACAGAAACGATCATAAAGGGTATATTGATCTTATCATCCATGAAATGCTGCCTGTTATTGCGAAGGAAAAATTAGCTGATTATATAGATGTGTTTTGCGAAACAGGATTTTTTTCTGTGGAAGAAACAGAAACAATTTGCCGTGCGGGAATGAGTTATGGATTAAAACCAAAAATTCATGCGAATCAATTGAATTTATCAGGTGGTGTGGAAGTAGGAGTGAAGCTCAGCGCCATTTCGGTAGATCACCTGGAAACGATAGATGCAAAAGTCATCAAAGAACTTTCGACTGCTGAAACGATTGGAACACTTTTACCCGGCGCCGCTTTCTTTTTGAATATGCCGTTGCAACCTGCCAGGCAACTAATAGACGCCGGTTGCGCCCTTGCTATCGCTACTGATTTTAATCCCGGTTCATCGCCATCAGGCAATATGAATTTAATTGTGTCGATAAGTTGTATCCAGATGCGGATGATGCCCGAAGAAGCGATTAACGCCGCAACCATTAATGGTGCTTTTGCCATGGAGCTGCAAAACGAAGTGGGAAGTATTACCGTGGGTAAAAAAGCAAACCTGATTTTTACCAAACCAATTCCTTCTCTTGCTTACCTGCCATATGCATTCGGTGATAACCTTATTGATAAGGTCGTGATCGCCGGAGAATTTTTGTGATCTTTTGATTTCCTGGAAGACTTTATGCGTTTTTTTCTTCGCATATAAATGTATTAATATTCAGGCAACAGCTATTTCGTATTTTCGGCGTTGAGTTATACTAACCTACATGTTTTCACTAAAGAAAAAAAAGAAAATAAGTTTTTTTGAAACTGTTTTACAAAACGAAAGCAGTTTCCCCCTTCTTACGAAAGAAGAAGGGCTTGATTTTCTTGTCTCTTTTTTTACAGAAATACGCCCCGCGGATGGTAAAAGCATAGCTGATGCGGAACAAAATTTGAAGATGGTCGTTGCCAATCTTGCCCAGCATGATATCCTGTTGCAGAAATTGAAAAGGGCGCTGTTACTTCAATTAATCAATACCAGTCTTGATGCGGCGCTTACGGAGAGTGGCATCCCTTTGGCGGGTGGATTCTGGCAGGAGCTAAGCGACAGGCTTAAGCATAAGATATTGCCGCAGCAAAAAGATACCCATGATTTCCTCTATGTCCTGAACCGTATTTTTTTCAGGAAGAGTGATTACCGTTGGGTGGAAGCAATACCGAGGCAAACATGGATTTCATTTTTCGCTGATTTAAAAATGCCGATAGGCAGTAAGGATAAGCGGTTGCAGTCCCACTTGCTGAATGCGATGAAGATATTATCCTTCCAGGTGGCGCAGATGGGCCTGGAAAAACAGGTGAACTATTTTATTCAAAATGCAGGGGCGGGGCATGATAATCCTTTTATAAAACAAAGCTATATCATTCATGAACTGGAAGAGCAATTGTTGCTGAACCAGCCTGGCAATAATATCCAGGAATATTCCAAAAGAGCCAAGGATATTTTACAGCAATGTGAAAGTGAGATTGAATATATCCGCCTGAAGCAAACAGAAAAAGGGGCGAGCCTTCGGCAAACTTATGCATTACTGATACTTTCCAATCGCTTGCAGCGAATGCAAATATTGACGGATGTTCTGGATATGGATAATGAATTTGATACAGGCCGCTTTGTAGACCTTTTCAGGATTCTTGTAAGAAATGAAAACCGGAAGAACAGTATCCGTGAATTTATTTCACAGGGTGTTGGTTACCTCGCTTACCAGATAGCGGAACATAAAGGGCAGAAAGGCAGTAAGTATATCACAGCTACACGACCGCAATACCGCAATATGATATTGAGTGCGATGGGAGGCGGTGTGATCATTACTTTCATTGCTATTTTTAAAAATTTATTGGGCAAGCTGGCATTAGCACCGTTCTGGCAAGGGTTTGTATATAGCGTTAACTACAGTGTCGGGTTTATCGCTATTGAACAAACAGGTTCTACATTGGCGACCAAACAACCTGCTTTCACTGCAAGTGCCGTTGCTGTTTCCCTTGATATAAAAAAGAATGAAGGCCAACCCAATCTTCATAATCTTGCGGTGACCGTTGCAAAAGTATCACGCAGCCAGATCGCTTCTTTTTTTGGAAATCTTATCATTGTTTTTCCCGGAACGTTTATGCTGGCATGGGCTTACGACGCCATGTTTGGACAAAAGATCGCTGAAGGCGCTGCTGCGATGAAGTTATTAAAAGATCAGCATCCTTGGGAGAGCCTTTCTTTATTATATGCTTGCAACACCGGTTTCTTTTTGTTTCTAAGTGGCATCATTGCGGGTTATGTACAAAATAAAATACAATACGGCCGGATAGGTGACAGGCTGATCATGCACCCGGCGCTGCAGGTATCGATGACGGAAAAAAGGAGAAAAAAATTGGCTGGTTTTATTGAGAGAAATTCAGGTGCGCTGATTGGTAATATTGCGTTGGGTTTCTTTTTGGGAATGGCGAGTACTATTGGTAAAATATTCGGGGTGCCATTTGATATACGGCATATCACTATCGCGGCCGGTAACACGGGCATTGGCGTATACGGCATCGGGCTTGATTATATTTCATTGAGATATTTAATGATCGTTTTTGCAGGTGTGCTGGGTATCGGGATTTTAAATTTTTTGGTAAGTTTCTTTTTTGCATTTTTTGTAGCGGTGAAATCAAGGGGCATTCGGTTAAAAGATTACCCGGAATTTTTGGGAATACTATGGCGGTATTTTAGAAAATACCCGCTTGATTTTATACGGCCACGGAAAAGGATTGCAGAAGCAGAACCAGTATAAACTAACTAATCATAAAAAAATCCTGTCATGCTGTGAGCAGGACAGGATTGACAGAAACTTTTGTCTCTTTATTTATTTCTTCTCGTATACTGATTTCGTTGCTAAATCTCCGAAAGAAGAACTTGAATTATTTTGTACTACCAGCGTTTTACCGCCATCGGTAAGTGACCATACTTCTACGCCTTTTACTTCAGTTACCTGGCCATCAAAATCGAGCATAAGTGTATAATTAAATGTAAGCGTTTGACCGTCGTCAGACCATTTTGCGGTAGCTTTTCTCTTTGAGTTGCCAAAGAGGGTGCTTTCTTTTTCTTTACCATCAAATGTCAGTGTTTCCATTGAGGTGGCTTCATTACCATCAAATCCGGGTGCTGTTCTTGCAATGGCGATCGAATCATTTTTTTGGTCGGTTTTTATAGTACGTGTGGCAAAGCCGGCAAACTGCCCAAGATCACTTTTGCCTTCATTTAATTTCCATTCACCGGAGAAGTTAGAACGCTCTGGTTTTGAAATGAAAGAAAAAAGTAATGCGGAAGCTAAAAACAAGGCGGTCATAGGCTTCAATAAATTCTTTTTCATACAAGCTATTTTAAAACTAAAATACTGATTCGGATTGAAAATCTGTGATTCTTTTTGGGAAAAGGTGATTTTTATTATTCCAACGAAGGAAGAATTCATTAGATGCCTCGTTCCTCGGCATGACAAAGAAAAGTGCCGATAGCTATAGGAAGCGACACCCCGACAAACATAAGGGTCTTCGACAAATGCTGAATAGCGAACAGAACGTTGAAGAGTGCGACGCAACGGAAGTTGATAGTAGCAATGCAGCTTGGTTAATAAATAATTTCTGTTAATTACACAAACAATATCTTAGCATCCAATTTCTAACGATGCAACATTTAAAAGTTTATAACAAGCAGGATATATTGTCATTGACAAAATTGCGAAAGTTTGAAACAAAAATGGGAGAGCGGTTGCAAATCGTCGCGGATGCATCCGCGTTGGCGGCATCTATTAAAGGATCGAAAGCGAAATATGTATTGTTAGGAATACCAGAAGACATAGGGGTGAAAGCGAACTATGGTGTGGGTGGCGCTGATACGGCATGGATATCTTTCCTGCAATCTTTTTTAAATATACAGAGCAATGATTTTTTAGATGGCGGCGATATTTTATTGCTGGGCCATTTTGATTTTGGCGATATACAATACCTGATTGATACGACGGCGAAAACGGATGAGGAAAAGATAGAAGCATACCGGCACGCTGTGAATAAGATTGATGATGAAGTGGAACAATTGATAAAGATGATCACCGAAACAAAAAAAATTCCTTTGGTGATCGGCGGCGGACATAACAATGCATATCCATTGATAAAAGGCGCGGCGAAGGGTTGGTATAAAGCGGAAGCGATTCCGTTGGCGCAGATCAATTGTGTGAACCTCGATGCGCATGCGGATTATCGCCCGATGGAAGGACGGCATAGCGGTAATGCGTTTCGCTACGCGGAAGAAGATGGCTACTTGCAAAAATATTGTGTGATTGGCGTGCAGGAAAATTATTTGCCACAAAATGTGTGGATGGATATTGTAAATAATGTATTCTTCGATTGCATTACGTTTGAAGACATTTTTGTGCATGAGAAAAGATCTTTCATACAAGCGGTGGCGCATGCTACAGGTTATACAGAAGATACGATGACGGGTATTGAACTCGACCTCGACTCTATTCAAAATACATTGAGCAGCGCTGCATCACCAGTTGGCATTACGCCTGTTCATGCACGGCAATATATTTCTTTTACAGCCGCCGATGCAAAACCTGCTTACCTGCATATTTGTGAAGGAGCTACGAGACTTACTGATGGAAGAACGGATGCTGGGACGGGAAAACTGATCAGTCACCTGGTAAGTGATTTTATAAAAGCGAATAGCATATAGCGTTAAAAAACCGGGGATGTAATTTGTACATCCGCTTTTGCAAAGGCTTTTTTAAATAATGCCAATGTTTTAGCCGCATCTGTTTTTTTCTTTTGCGCCGAAAGACTTTGATACAAACCATACAAAGCCCAGCCATTTCCATTATTGTTAGCGAGATCTTTTAAAAATGTGGCTTCCGCTTCTTTCCATTTGCCAGCCTGCAAATACGCATTGCCTAAATAATGACCTGGGTTCAGCATCCAATCTCTTGGCTCGTTGTACACCATATTTTCTTCTGTCGTCACTGCTTTTAAAAATGCAGCGATTGACTGGTTGTAATTTTTTTCTTTTAATGCGATAGTTCCTGCCAGTAAATTTTCCGCAATGACGGCACCATCAATGGCAGGTGCGAAAGGTGTGAATGGAATGTAAAGACTACTGTCTTTCATTAATTCCAGTAATGATGATAATTCTGTTTTTGCTTCATTCAATTTTGATTGGTGCGCCAATGCCATGCCTTTGCCTAAATGATAAATAATGCTTGCATAGATCATCGTTGCATCTGGTTTGGGGTTCTTCATTAATTCATTCCATCTTCCAAAACGGATATCAACCAATGTTGGTGTCATGTAAACATATTGTACAAAATTTCCTAACGCACCGGGAATTCCGAGATAATCTTTTTGAATACTGTTTACCGTTTCAATAGCAGATTTAACTGAATAGGCCGCTTTTCCTTCCAGCATCGCATTATTCGTTTGCATGTGAAGGTTGTGAATGATATAAAGAAAATCGTTGCTGGTTACTGGTGCATATAAGGGAATTGATTTTTTATAACTGTTCACCGCATTTTCATTGACGGCAACGCCTTTGTCATACTGGCCGGTACGTAAATAAATATGTGAAGGCATGTGAACGGTATGCGAGAGGCCGGGAGTTAATTTTCCTAAGCGATCAGCGCTGGGCAATGCTTTATCTGCATAGGGTGAGGGTTCCATCACATGAATGTAATAATGATTAGCGCCGGGATGATTAGGTGTTTTGACTAATAATTTTTCGAGCACTTCACGTATCAATGGTGTCCACGGTTTGGGAGTGCCGTCTATTTTCCAAAGATCCCAGGGATGCTGCAGCATTAACGCATCTGCATACAAAGCAGCGACATCTGCATCGCCGGGATATTTTTCATAGGTTTCTTTCATTTTGTCAACATAATCCTGGTTGAGTTTTTCTCTTGTTTGGGTTGAATCACTCGAATAGCGAACCTGCTGTGCCTTTATCAGCATTAATTCTTTATCCGTGCAACCGGCGGAATGTTCCATTGCTTTTTTAATAGCAGTTAATGCATCGGGTGATGCCGCATAACCAAGGTCATTGATATTGGGGCCATAGGCTAAAGCCTGCGCCCATTGTAACATGCCGGAAGTGGGGTCAAACTTCGCCGCCTTTTTAAATGATGCCATCGCTTCAATAATATGAAAGCTGTAATACATGTTGATGCCCTGGTTAAAATAAAATTGGGCGCTGTCGTTTTTGGTAGTGATTTTCCATTTATAATTTCCAGCACCGGGAATAGGAGGGATGTCCGCTTCTTCAAGCCAGTCTTTTAGTGATTCCCAATCAGGGCCGCAGCGAATGATATTTTTGTTTTTGAATGCGGTGGGTGTGAGATTATTTTTTGTAGCAGCTTTTTCAAATCGAAAAGCCATCAACGCTGTAATAAATGCAAGTACTGTGAGAGACAATAACCTGAATCTCATGCTGTGTGGTTTAGGAATAAAAGTTACGGGAAAAAGGATTTTAAAAAAAATTAGTTACCTGCTTTTGATTCCATCTCCATTATCTTTTCAAATATAGTTTCGTATTGGGTGTTTAAACGCTTTAGTTCATCATCTGATTTTTTGAATGCAGTTTCCGCATCCCTGAATTTTGTTTTATCAGAATAAACCGACGGGTCAATAAGCGCAGCTTCCAGTTCCGTTCTTTTTTTCTTTACTCCTGCGATCTGCTCTTCTAATTGCTGAAACTGTTTTTGCAATCTTTGCAGTTCTTTCTTTTCATCTTTATTAATAGGAGCTGCCGGGGATTTAGTAGGAGCAGCCGGGGCATTTCCTTTTGACTCATTTGACTTTTCTGACTTCTGGCCTTTGGTTTCCTGCTTTTGATTTTTTGCTTCTGACTTTTTGTTTTCCAGTTCCTGCTTCGCCATTCTTTCCTTCCACGCTACATATTCTTCATAGCCACCTTTGAATTCTTTTACTTCATGATCAACGATCTCCCATATCTTATTGGCTGTTTTGGCAACAAAATAACGGTCGTGACTTACTAATATCAAACTCCCCTGGTATTTATTCAATGCATCAATCAAGAGGTCGCAACTGTGCATGTCAAGGTGATTGGTCGGTTCATCCAGCATCAGGAAGTTGGCTTTGCTCACAATTGTTTTCGCCAGCGCCACTCTTGCTTTTTCGCCACCGCTTAATATTTTTATTTTTTTATCTGAATCATCACCGCTGAATAAAAAACAACCCAGTAATCCACGCAGTTCTACTTCTGTCATCTGGCTGCCGCATTCTTTCATTTCATCAAGAATGGTATTGTTTACGTTCAATGCTTCTAACTGGTGCTGCGCATAAAAACTCTCTTCTACATTATGTCCCCATTTTCTTTCGCCACTGTCAAATGGTTCTACACCGGCGATGATGCGCAGGAGGGTTGATTTTCCTTTTCCGTTAGCGCCGATCAATGCAATCTTGTCGTCACGGTCAATTTCTATAGTAGAATTTTTTACAATCACATTTTCGCCAAATGATTTACTAATATGTTTTAATTCTACCAGCACTCTTCCCGGTGTTTTATCTACCCGGAAATTGATACGGATATTGGGCCGTTCTATTTCGGCGTCTTCAATTCTTTCCAGCTTGTCCAATTTCTTCATGATGCTCTGCGCCATCGCAGCCTTGCTCGCTTTTGCCCTGAACCGTTCTACGAGGCGTTCATTCTGGCGTATATAATCCTGTTGGTTTTCATAAGCCTTTTGCTGCATTTCTACACGGATCAGTTTTTCTTTTTCATAATAATCATAATTACCATTGTAGATGTGCAACTCCTGCTGGTATACTTCCACAATCTTTGTTACCATGCGGTTCAGGAAATATTTATCATGGCTCACAATCACGACTGATCCCTGGTAATGCAGCAAATATTTTTCCAGCCATTCGATAGATGGAAGGTCAAGGTGGTTGGTCGGCTCATCCAATAATAAAAGATCAGGTTGCTGCAAGATCATTTTCGCCAGCAATACCCGCATTCTCCAACCACCGCTGAATTCTTTATACGGTCGTTGCAGGTCTGCATTGGCAAAACCAAGTCCCTGCAAAACTTCTTCTGTTTTATGATGAATG
The DNA here is from genome assembly GCA_037200685.1 of Chitinophagaceae bacterium. Taxonomy (GTDB): domain Bacteria; phylum Bacteroidota; class Bacteroidia; order Chitinophagales; family Chitinophagaceae; genus JAJKIP01. Next base: position 136,980 of record JBBCIG010000004.1, on the reverse strand, counting down.
TTATAACCGCCGAGTGTTTCCAATTCATGCAGGCGGTCTGTATATTCCAGCAATGTTTTTTCATCGCCCGTTTTTTCCAATTCTTTGCCAATCTCCTCAATTTCTTTTTCTAATTGCATTACTCTTTCGAAAGCGCTGAGGGCAACTTGTAAAATAGAATCGTTGGTATCAAAGCTTAAAAGGTCCTGGTGTAAATAACCAATAGATGTGGTGCGGCTTCTTTCCACTGTACCTTTTGATGGCAGGTATTCACCGACCAGCAGCTTTAGCAGGGTGGATTTGCCCGTACCGTTATAACCGATCAGGCCGATACGTTCCCCGGGCTGGATATGCCATGTCGCATCTTCCACTATTATCCTCGCTCCAAATTCGAATGTTACGTCTTGTAAACCAGCTAGCATAAGTCTAATTTATCTTTAAAGTCAAACAGGTCAATAGTCATTAAGTCACTGACTAACATGACTATTGCGACGTGCTGACTTTTTATTTTTTGCAAAAATAACGCATTACTATTTGTGACAGCAGCTATTATCTTTGTATAAAGTTTATTGTTAACAAACAATAACAATTTGTGGGAATTCCATCTGACCTTATTAAAAAATAAAAAAACTTACAGATGAAAGGAATTATTGATATCCTGGGTATGGTGCTGCCGGCTTTGCTATTGCTTTTATTTATTTTCCGGGCAAAATCCAAAGCGGTGAATGGTCTCGCTATTTTGCTGATCATTTTTCTTCTTTTGATCGGTGTCATTCGTTATCTTTTTTTCAGTGGCAAATCAAATCGTCCGTCTGAACCCGATCCTGTACCGTTGTCTGTAAGCAAGCATAGCAATATATTCAATACATCTGTGCAATCACTACTGACCGTTTATTATACTATGTCGGAAGCTTTTGTGAACTGGGATACGGTTGATATTAATAAAAATGCAAGTCAATTAAAAACGTCGTTGGATAGTTTAAAAGTGGAAGAATTGAAAGTGGATACGACAGGTATTTACGAATCTGCATTGGATCCTTTAGCGAATGCCAAAACTTCAACGGCTGATATTTTAAATAATCCATCTATTGATGCGAAAAGAACGGCATTTAACCTTTTGTCAGAAAATCTTCGCCTGTTACTGATTGTTGTTAAATATGACCAGGGGAAATTATATTGGCAGGAATGCCCGATGGCTTTTGGCGAGGAGAAACCTGGTAACTGGCTGAGTAAAACAAATGCAGTACGCAATCCTTACCTTGGCTTAAAACATCCGCAATACAAAGATGGTATGCTGGAATGCGGTGGGCCGAAGGACACGATTAATTTTATGGTGAAGGATACGGCGGCTAAAATGAATTAGTTAATAACGTAGATTTGTTTTCCTGCTTGCCATCATGATCAATTAGGATCACCTCACACTCACATAAAAAAATCGCAACATGAGAAAAATTTTCTTTTCACTCATTTCATTTCTCTTCCTTTTAGCTGTTTCGGCCCAGGAAAAAATTGATCTGGCTGTTATCAACAAAATCAAAGAAGAAGGCACGAAGAATTCTAAAGTAATGGACATCGCTTTCCATCTTACTGATGTGAATGGCCCGAGGCTCAGTGCTTCACCCGGACTCTTGAAAGCATCAAATTGGGCGAAAGATGAAATGACAAAATGGGGTTTGGTAAATGCAAACCTCGAAGCGTGGGGCGAATTTGGAAAAGGCTGGGAATTAGAAAAAAACTATGTGGCAATGACCGCCCCTTATTATAAACCACTGATCGCTTTTCCAAAAACATGGACAAAAGGAACAAAGGGCTTGAAGAGTGCAGATATTTTATTGGTGAAAGCCAAAGACTCTGTTGAGCTGGAAAGCTATCGTGGAAAATTCAAAGGAAAGATCGTTTTGTTATATCGCAACGATACATTGAAACAAAGTTTTAAAGCGGACGCTTCCCGCTATACGGATGAAGAACTGGAAAGGATGGCTAAAGCGCCTGCACAGCAACGTCAGCGCACCACAGTATTAACGGGAAGACGTATGCCCCAGATTGTAAATATTATCAGGGACATGGCTGCACAGGAAGGAGCCGTTGCTGTGTTGAGTACGAGCCCTCGTGGTCATGATGGAACTATTTTTGTGCAGGGTGGTGGCACTTACGATGCGAAATCTCCTGAAAATTTCCCGGATATTATGCTGGCTATAGAAGATTATATGACGCTTTGCCGTTTGGCCGATGCCGGTTATCCTGTTAAATTAGACATGGATGTTAAAACCGCTTTTCAAACAAAAGATACAAAAGGATATAATGTAATTGCGGAAATAAAAGGAACTGACCCGCAATTAAAAGATGAAGTAGTGATGCTCGGCGCCCACCTGGACAGCTGGCAAAGTGCAACAGGCGCAACTGACAATGCTGCCGGTTCTGCTGTAATGATGGAAGTGATGCGCATATTGAAAACTCTCGGTATTCAACCAAGAAGAACGATCCGTATCGCTTTATGGACAGGCGAAGAGCAGGGACTGCTGGGTTCTAAAGGATATGTGAAGAATCATTTTGGTGACCCAGCAACGATGCAGATGAAGCCTGAGCATGAAAAATTTTCTTCTTATTTTAATATTGATAATGGTACCGGCAAAGTGCGGGGCATTTATTTGCAGGGAAATGATAAAGTAAAAGATATATTTCAGCAATGGCTGGCGCCGTTTAATGATATGGGTGCGAAAACGGTGACGATATCGAATACAGGCGGCACCGATCACCAGTCTTTTGATGCGGTTGGTTTACCGGGGTTTCAATTTATACAAGACCCGATTGAGTATGATACAAGAACGCACCACAGCAATATGGATTCGTATGATCATTTGATTGCTGAAGATTTGAAACAGATCTCCGTTATTGTCGCATCTTTTGTATACAATGCCGCGATGCGGGATGAAAAATTGCCACGTAAAGAATTGCGTTCTACTGCCGGCAATTAAAATGATAATAATTTTTGTAAAATGAGATCATTCAATTACGGATGGTCTCATTTTTATTTATTTACACTCTGTGGTAGTGGTTTAGTGGGATCTGCATATATGAAGCGTACCATTGAGTTTTTCTTTTCATCTGACGAAAGATAAAGCTGGTAACGTTTATCAGAAGTATTTACCATCATCAATGCGGTATTCGGGGGAATAGAACCAAGGTTTTCACCCACCATGATCAATTCCTGCTGGGTTTTCTTCGCATCTATTTTTATATAAATAGTCAATGGCTTTGCGGTTAACATTTTTTGAGAAAGAACGGGGCTGTTATTTACATATACAGAAATAGTATCACCATCTATTTGCCCGTTATCGTAAAAATCAAGTTTGATGGTACCGGTATCCACGTAAATTTCTTTTACCAGTTCATTTTTTCTTTCAATTAAAACTGAACGAACTTCGGGCTTGAATGCGGATTGTTGAATGCGGTTCATTACGATCGTACCCGCCGGGCAAATATTTTTATTATCCATTGTTCTTCCTGTCCATGATCCGCGCAACTGTTCTTCTTTTTGATCGCCAATATGATAGGAGAGCACATATTTTTTTATACAAGGGATGCAATCCGGGGGGATATGAAATATAGAAACTTTTTGTTCTTCTATATTCAGTGTTTTTGTCGCCGGATCGTAGATGCCTTCAAACTCTTCCTTTACGTAATTACTGGTGTCTGAATAATGATAAGAATTACCGGTAACCTTCGTACCCGATACCTGCAATTGAAACTCTATATTATAAACAGGGAAACAGCCACCGGGTTCCATCACTAAGCGACCTTTCCAAAAACCGTTTATTTCCTGTGCCTGTATGCAGGAAATAAATAGCAGTGTTATAAGGAGTGTGGTTGACCGGTGCATGAAAATTGAAAATAGAGGAAAATAACTTAAGCAAACTTAAAAATTACAGAAACGGTCAATCAGGTTTTTGGTACCTGAATCGCACCACCGCATTTTTCTGTTCGGTCGAGGTAATCCTGACTTCAAATCTTTTTTCACCGGCTTCTACTATCATCAATGAAGTGTTGGGCGGAATGCGGCCGAGATTTTCAGCGACCATTACCAATTCATGACCAGGATTGATATCATCCATCTTAAGTTTAACGATAAGCGGCACCGTGGAAAGCCTTTTTTGTGAAAGCACCAGTTTATTATCTAAATAAACGGAAATGGTGTCACCGTCAATCTCTCCATTGTCATACAATTTTACAGTTACATCAGGACTGCTGATCGTGAGTGATTTCATCAATTCATTCTGCCTGTTTTTTATTACATCAGGTGCAGGTAAAACCGGAGGTCTTGCCACAGGTGGCAATTTAGCTATATCTTCTTTCTGTATTTTGGTGACGGAATCAATTTTAGACTTTATTACAAGAGGTTTATTGTTGATAGTCGTATTTGTTCTTGTAGTTGTATTAGTAGTCTTTGTAACAGGTTTTGTTGTGGCTGTATTAGTTTTCGGAACAATTGTATTGGGATTTGTTGTTATGGGTTGCTTCTTAACTACCGGCGGTGGAGTGCTGGTAGGTTTTGTCTTCACCAGGTTGTTCCGTAAAAAAGGCTCGACGTAAAAACTGGAAGTTGTCACTTTGCGCAGGAAAACTTTACCGCCACCACAATCACCCCAATCGTAAGGATTTTCTTTTCCTTTCACTTCGGGCCTTCCCAAATAAGTTCCTTCCAAAAATTCTTCCTTACCGGATGTGCTGTATTCCAGGTCATAGTTCATGATGCAGGTGCTGCTGCCGCCAACATTCTTAACTTCTACCGTTCTTATTTCCCTGATGCGAAAATTCTTAGAGGTTTTTACAAAATTTCCTGTCATGGTGGCTTTGCCATAAAAACGGATATCGAGATAAGAATAAGAAACGCCTGAAACAGCAAAGCTTGCGCCTTGCTTTACCTGGAATTCCAGTTTGTATTGGTCGCCACTTTCTGAAATAAAATAACCCCGCCAGATTCCTGTAATGGATTGAGAGAAAGAAAAAGTGGAAAATGCACAGGCTAAAATTAAAAGAAGCAACCTCATTTTTACTGGACAACATTTCATGCAATTCAAAACTAATGAATATGTGCGGATGGAAGAATGCAGGCAAAAATACTTTGGTAATTTTAACTATTCTGAAACTATGTGTTCGTTTGGCAAAAGGGCCCAGCAAAAATGTACAGTCCAATAACCTTGTACAAACAGCATACATGATTTAAATCCCGCATAATCAGTCAGAGTTCGTTAATTTTGCCAACCTAAAATTTAGCATTAAAAGGCACATGATCAACATTACACTTCCGGATGGAGCAGTAAAACAATACGAGAAAGGTGTTACTGCAATGGATATCGCAAAATCAATCTCTGAAGGTTTGGCAAGAAAGGTGCTTGCCGCCAATGTAAACGGGCAAGTGTGGGATGCCACCCGGCCGATCAATGACGATGCGACATTGAAACTGCTGACGTGGAATGATGCGGAAGGAAAAAGTACATTCTGGCATTCATCCGCCCACTTGCTGGCGGAAGCGGTCGAATCTTTATTTCCCGGCGTAAAGTTTTGGGTAGGCCCGCCTGTGGACAATGGCTTTTATTATGACATGGACCTCGGCGATAAAAAAATAACCGAAGAAGACCTTCTGGCAATAGAAAAAAAGATGAATGAACTCGCAAAGGTCAATAGCGGGTATATAAGAAAAGAAATGTCAAAAGGGGAGGCGATAAAATATTTTTCTGAAAAAGGTGATGAATATAAACTCGATCTTTTGCAGAATTTGAAAGACGGTGAAATAACATTTTATACACAGGGAAATTTTACCGACTTATGCCGTGGCCCTCATATTCCCAGCACTGCGCCGATCAAAGCGATTAAGCTGACCAACATAGCAGGGGCTTACTGGAAAGGAAATGAAAAAAATAAAATGCTGACCCGTGTATATGGTGTAACATTTCCTTCGCAAAAAGAATTGGATGAATATCTCCTGATGCTGGAAGAAGCGAAGAAAAGGGATCACCGCAAATTGGGAAAAGAATTAGGCATTTATACCATGGATGATGATGTAGGCCAGGGCCTCATCATGTGGATGCCGAACGGGACTGTTATTATTGAAGAGTTGGAAAAACTCGCCAAAGAAACTGAATCAGATGCAGGATACAAGAGAGTGGTAACGCCGCATATCGCTAAAGAGAGCATGTATATTACCAGCGGGCACTTACCTTATTATGCGGATAGTATGTACCCGCCCATGGAAATGGACGGCGAGAAATATTATCTCAAGTCGATGAACTGCCCGCACCATCATAAGATTTTTGCGGCGGAACCTAAAAGTTACCGTGACCTTCCTTACCGGATCGCTGAATACGGAACGGTGTACCGTTATGAACAAAGTGGTGAATTATTTGGTTTAATGAGGGTGCGTTGCCTGCACATGAACGATGCGCATATCTATTGTACGAAAGATCAATTCAACGATGAATTCCGTGCGGTAAATGATATGTACCTGAAGTATTTTAAAATATTCGGTATAGAAAAATACGTGATGCGGCTTTCGTTGCACTCACCGGATAAGTTGGGGTATTAAGTATGTGAATGAACCGGAATTGTGGAAAGAAACAGAAACGATGGTGCGCAATGTACTGACCGAATCAAATATTCCTTTTGTGGAAGTGCAGGATGAGGCAGCCTTTTATGGCCCGAAAATCGATGTACAGATATACAGTGCGATAGGAAGGGAATTTACCCTGGCTACCAACCAGGTTGACTTTTCGCAGGGACGCAGCTTCAAATTACAATACGCTACCCAGGACAATACATCGGAAACGCCTTTGATCATTCACCGTGCCCCATTGGGAACACATGAACGTTTCATTGGATTTTTGCTGGAACAATACGCAGGAAAGTTCCCGACATGGCTGGCGCCTGTGCAGGTAAAAGTGCTGCCGATAAGCGATAAGTTTTTAGACTATGCTAAAACTGTTTCGCAGAAGCTGAAAAAAGCGGATATTCGTGCAGAGGTTGATGACCGCCAGGAGAAAATCGGTAAGAAGATCCGTGATACCGAAATGTTGAAAGTGCCTTATATGCTGGTAGTGGGTGAAAAAGAAATGAATGAAAATAAAGTGGCGGTGAGAAGACAAGGAAAAGGAGATCTGGGTGTGAAAGGAGTGGATGAGTTTATTGCAGATACTATTAGTGAGATCAAAGAAAGGAGAGCGGAGTAAAAACCCTCCAAACCTCCCTAAAGGGAGGCTTGCTAATCACAGCCCTTGCTTTTAGAAAAATGTTGATGGCTATCGGAAGCGACGCCCCGGCAAACATCGGGGTCTTCGATAAATGCTGAATAGAGAACAGGAAGATGAAGAGTGCGACGCAACGAAGATGATAGTAGTAATGTCGCTTGGAACATAAAATTTTTTAAGCCTCAAGCCCTGTTGAGGATTTTTAATTATAAAAAATAAATGCTTTCGACCAGGGAAAGAAAGTGACGTAATATGGCAGTACCACAAAAACCCGGCGGTGGCGGCGGGTTCAGCAGGCCACCTGGCGGTGGCGGGGGCTTCAGGCCCGGCGGCGGAGGCGGAGGATTTAATAGAGGAGGCGGCTTCAACCGCGGAAGATTTGCGCCTCGCAAAGAAGCAGAACATCGTATCAATCATTTCATTCGTGTTCCCCAGGTCCGGTTGGTGGGAGACAATGTAGAAGTGGGTATTTATAATACCGCGGATGCATTGCGCATGGCCCAGGAGCAGCAGCTTGACCTTGTAGAAATTTCCCCGACGGTAGATCCACCGGTTTGTAAGATTATCGATTACAACAAATTCCTTTACGACAAGAAGAAGAAGGAAAAGGAAATGAAGGCGAAATCAAAAGCCTCTGAAGTAAAGGAAATACGTTTTACCCCTAATACAGATGACCACGATTTTGATTTTAAAGCTAAACATGCGGAAAGCTTTTTGAAAGATGGTAATAAGGTAAAAGCTTATGTACAGTTCAAAGGCCGTGCAATACAATTCCAGGAAAGAGGACAGTTGTTGTTACTTAAATTTGCTGAACGGCTGGCCGAAGTCGGTATACTGGAAAGTATGCCCAAAATGGAAGGAAGAAGAATGCTGGCCATGTTTGCTCCCAAAGGCAAAAAGAAATAAACAAATATCTTTATATTTATAAACCCCGCACCACATGCGGGGTTTTTCTATGGTTATCGTCTAAATAAAATTACAACCTGTTTCTGCCGCTTATACAAAATGTGTTTTGAATGTAAAACCGGAAGACGGCTTTTCTTATCTTGAGCTATTAAAATAAAATTTAATTACGATCACATGCGTCAATTTATTAAGCAGACATTATTTATTGTTTGTTCTTTTATTACCTGCGCTACGGCTGTAGCCCAGCAGCGACCTGATACAACACGGCCTGTTGTGACGGGAGGTCTTCCTTTTGGAGGATTAAATGGGAGGTCGGCTGCACCCCGTCCTTATAAAGAAGTAATTACAGCAAAAGCTATTACAGATAAAGGCCTGTTTGATGTACATAAAGTGGATGATAAATATTTTTTCGAGATTGGTGATTCTATGCTGGGCCGCGAGATATTAGTGGTAAACCGTATTGCTAAAGCCGCAGCAGGTATGCGTAATGGTACAACCGGGTATGCGGGTGACCCGATCGGGCAGAATGTGATCCGTTTTGAAAAAGGCCCTAACAATAAAATATTCCTGCGTACAATATCTTATTCGGAGTATGCGAAAGATTCTACTTCTCCCATGTTTATGGCGGTAATGAATTCAAACATTCAGCCCATCGCCGCTGCATTTGACATAAAAGCATTTTCAAAAGATTCAACAGGCTCTGTCATTGATGTGACTGATTATATTAACAGTGATAACGATGTACTTTTCTTTGGCAGTGGTGCCAAGAGTGCAATGCGTGTCGGCTCGCAGCAATCTGATAAATCTTATATCGAAAGTGTAAAAGCATTTCCGGTGAATATCGAAATATCAACTGTGAAAACCTATGGAAGAATGGCGGGGCCTGGCATTGGAGGATTCGGTGGTGGCGGAGGTGGTGGAAATTTTACAGTACAGCTGAACAGTTCAATTGTGTTGCTTCCCAAAAACCCGATGCAGGCAAGATATTATGATGAGAGAGTAGGATATTTTAATGTAGGCTATACAGACTTTGATGCGAACCCGCAGGGAGTAGAATCAATCAACATTGTAAAACGCTGGAGACTGGAGCCAAAACCGGAAGATGTTGAAAAGTATAAAAGGGGAGAACTGGTAGAGCCGCAAAAGCCGATCATATTTTATATTGATCCTGCAACGCCCAAAAAAATGGGTGCCTTACTTAATACAAGGAATAAATGACTGGCAGGTTGCTTTTGAAAAAGCCGGTTTTAAAAATGCGATTATAGGAAGAACTGCACCGACAAAACAGGAAGACCCTGAATGGAGTTTGGAAGATGCCCGTTATTCCGGAATCGTTTATAAGCCATCAGATATTGCAAATGCAAGCGGACCGAGCATAAGTGACCCTCGCAGCGGGGAGATCATGGAAAGCCATATAAACTGGTACCACAATGTGATGGAGTTGATCCGTGACTGGTACTTTATACAATGTGCCCCTGTTGATGTGGATGCACGTAAAATGCTGTTTGATGATGAATTGATGGGACAACTGATCCGTTTTGTTTCTTCTCACGAAGTAGGACATACACTTGGCCTTCGTCACAATTTTGGTTCTTCATCCTCCGTGCCTGTTGATAGTTTGCGCAGCAAAAGATGGGTGGAAGCAAACGGACATACTCCTTCGATTATGGATTATGCCCGCTTCAATTATGTAGCGCAGCCGGAAGACCATGTCGGCCGTGCCGGTTTATTTCCCCGCATTGGTGACTATGATAAATGGGCGATTGAATGGGGGTACAAAATTTTTCCTCAATACAAATCCGCGGATGATGAAAAAACTTATCTCAATTCATGGGTAATTGAAAAACTAAAGAACAACCGTCTTTGGTTTGGCACGGAAACCAACCCGGATGATCCTCGTTCGCAAAGAGAGCAGGTAGGTGGCGATGCAATGAAAGGAAGTATGTATGGTATAAAAAATTTGCAGCGCATTGTTCCTAATTTAATTGAATGGACAAAAGAACCCAATAAGGATTATAGCGGTTTGCGCAGTATGTACAGCCAGCTGACAGGTCAATTCACGCAATATGTGGGTCATGTGGCAAAGTATATTGGAGGTATTGAAGAAACGCCAAGAACAGTAGAAGAAAAACCGCGGTTTACGAAACTATTTCCAAAGCGAAACAGAAGGAAGCAGTTGATTTTTTAAATAAAGAATTATTTACTACACCTGCCTGGCTGATCAATAACCTGGTGTTTGACAGGACGGGTGGCAACCCCATTAGCATTATGGTAATATCCAGGATAATATGCTAAACCGTGTGCTTGGCAGCCGGAACTTATCCAAGCTCATTGATGCCGAAGCGGAACACGGAAGCAGTGCATATACGATCACTGATCTTTTTGCCGACCTTGAAAAGGGGATATGGAGTGAACTGCCAGGCAGAAAAAAGATAGATGTGTATAGAAGGAATTTGCAGAAATCTATAATCAGTATTCTCGATGGTTTGCTCAATCCTTCTTCAGGCAGCGGCGGCACAAGTGTGATTATTTTCCTGGGAGCGGGGTCAACAACCAATGTAGATAAGTCAGATATTAAAAGTAGTGAGGGCCAATTTGGTTTTATTGCAAAGCAAAGTGAGGGCTGCTGTTTCGGGCACAACTGATGTAATGAGCAAATACCATTTACAGGATGTTCTTGTTAGAATTGATAAATCGCTGAATCCTAAGGATTAAAACGCCTGGTCTATATATTTATAAGAATGCGGGCCGCAATGAAACGGCCCGCATTTATTTTTATAATAGCCTTTGCCGCTTGCTAACACTACCTTATCTTTGCAGCCCGTTAAAAAACGGGAGTTTCTTTTCCAAATCTGCGAAAGCGGGTTAATATTTCCTGAAGAGGTTCGACAAGGATCCCCCTGTGGGGAACGCCTCAAGGGTATACAATTAATACTTGGTTAAATGCCTAAAGTAAAAACGAATTCCAGCGCCAAAAAACGATTTAAAGTTACGGCGACAGGGAAGATCATGCATCAGAAAAGTTTCAAGCGTCACATCCTGACGAAGAAATCCAAAAAACGTAAACGTAACATGCGCAAAGACGGTGAAGTATCAAAATCTCATATGGATTTTGTGAAAAGACTATTGCGCCTGAAGTAAGTAAGCAGGACAAAAAAGTCAAAGTAGTCAAAATGACCAACCTGACTTTTATGACTTATTTGACTTTCTGATTTAAAAATTTACAACTTTAAACTTCTTAAAATATGCCTCGTTCAAAAAATGCTGTCGCTTCCAAAGCACGCAGAAAAAAAATATTAAAACAAGCCAAAGGATTCTATGGCAAACGTAAAAACGTATTAACGGTCGCCAAGAACGTTGTTGAAAAAGGGATGACCTACATGTTTGTAGGCCGTAAACTGAAAAAAAGAGAATATCGTTCATTATGGATTGCCCGTATCAATGCGGCTGTCCGTGCGGAAGGAATGACCTATTCCCAGTTCATCAGCAAACTCCAGAAAAAAGGTATCACGCTTGACCGTAAAGTGCTGGCTGATCTTGCGATGAACAATCCTGAAACGTTTAAGACTCTTATTGATTCAGTAAAATAATTCATCTGTTGAAACAGTTTAGCCTCTTGTGAAAACAAGGGGCTTTTTTATTTTCAGGACAATTTGATTATTTAGCCAGCTGTATTGCTACTATCAGCTTCGTTGCGTCGCACTCTTCATCTTTCTGTTCGCTATTCAGCATTTTAGAAAAGTTCTATTGTCTCATACTCTTCTAAAAGCAAGGGCTGTGTGTTGTTCCTCTCCTTTAGGGAGAGGGCCAGGTGAGGTTCTATTCAGCAATTGCGAAGCGTCTGTTGCTATTAAGACATGCATATTGTCGAAGTGCCGGTATTTTACTGCATTTTGGTAGTTATCCTGATCTGACTTTAAAGAGCCGCCAATAAAATATTTTCCCTTAATTTTTTTTTCAATCTTTACATTTGTACCTGTTAAAAACATTCGTCCCAACTCATAGTTAATACCTTGGAAGAATCAATGAACAATACATACAACGACCTTGTGCAGCAAACTTTCAATTTTCCGCAGGAAGGTTTTCGAAGTAACAGACGGCTACCTCAAATATAATGGTGTTGATATCAAAGGCCTGATTGATAAGTACGGTACGCCTATGAAAATAAGCTACCTGCCAAAAATCGGGGCGCAGATCAAAAAAGCAAAGCAAATGTTCGCCGCTGCTTTTAAGAAGCATAAGTACGAGGGCAAGTATTTTTATTGTTATTGCACCAAGAGCTCTCATTTCAGCTTTATCGTAGAGGAAGCGCTGAAAAGTGATATCCATCTCGAAACTTCTTATGCCTACGACCTGGAAATTGTAAAAAAATTATACGAAAGAAAGAAAATCACGAAGGATACCTATATTATTTGCAACGGCTTCAAGCAAAAAACATACACACGCCGTATTGCTAATCTTCTAAATACCGGGTTTACTAATGTAATTCCTGTTTTGGATAATAAAGACGAACTGAAAGAGTACGCTAAGTCAGTAAAAGTGCCGTTCAAATTAGGTATCCGTGTGGCAGCGGAAGAAGAACCAACTTTCCCTTTCTACACATCAAGATTAGGCATTCGTGCCAAAGACATCCTGGAATTTTATGTTGACAGGATAGAAGGCTATGAAAGTAAGTTCCAGTTAAAGATGCTGCATATCTTTTTGAATAAAGGTATCAAAGACGATATCTATTACTGGAGTGAATTGAATAAGATCATCAATCTTTATTGCCAATTAAAGAAGATATGTCCTGAACTGGATTCTATCAATATCGGTGGTGGGTTTCCTATTAAACATTCGCTGGGTTTTAATTATGATTACCAGTTCATGATCAACGAGATCGTTCGCAATATCAAAGTGGCCTGCAAAAAAGCCAAAGTGCCAATGCCGAATATATTCACCGAGTTTGGCAGTTTTACTGTTGGTGAAAGCATGGCGCATATATACAGTGTTATTGGTGAAAAGAACCAAAATGACCGGGAGAATTGGTACATGATCGATTCATCATTCATTACCACATTGCCGGATACATGGGGAATAGGAGAGCGGTTCTTAATGTTACCGATTAATAAATGGGATTCGGAATACCAGCGTGTGGTGCTGGGCGGCATGACCTGCGATAGTCATGATTACTACGACTCCGAAGAACATATCAACGAAGTTTTTTTACCCAAAATAAATAATGGAGAACCACTGTATGTTGGTTTCTTCCATACCGGCGCCTACCAGGACCAGATAAGCGGGTATGGTGGTATTAAGCACTGCCTTATTCCATCTCCCAAACATATTATTATTGATCATGATAAAAACGGGAAGATGGTTGACTGGGTTTATGCAAAGGAACAAAGCGCACAGAGCATGCTGAAAATTCTCGGTTACGTTAAATAAGTTTTTTAACGCAGAGGACGAAAATTCACAAAGCATATTTATTGAAATCTCTGCGATCTCAGCGTCCTCTGCGTGCTATTTTTTTACCTTCTGCGGTGATACCGTCTCCAATCATTGTACTGGTTGTGGTGAGAATAAGGCCTGATATATCTCTGGTCGAGATAATACCGGTTATTATAACCTCTCCAATACGTGTAACCATTTGGCGCCCTGTAATAATATCGTCCGTCATTATACCTGTTTATCATCATGCCGGGGCCGGCGTCAATAATCAGGGAAACAGAACTGCGTGGAGGATATGTTTGGTAGTTGCGGCCGGAGCTGCAGCTGACCAGGCTAACTGCTATTACTGCTACCATCGCTGTTTGTACAATTCTTATTGTTTTCATACTAAATGATTTTTTAGTATGACGGCTATTGGTTGTAGAGGATAATTTAAACTCTGTTAATAAGCGATATTTTTTCATCTTATTAACAATGTGCAATTCAATCGGGGTAGTTCGCAATTGCTGATACTTCGCCAGTGCTCAGTAGAGAACAGGAAGATGAACGGAGCGTCGCAACGAAGCTGATAGTAGCAACCTGCCTGCCGGCAGGCAGGTGCAGTCGGGCAAAAAATTTCTTAAATCTTTCCCAGTTGTTATTTGCCTGTTATGCGATATTTTTTATTCACTTTAGGGCTGTTAAAATAATTGTTGAGTTGTTCTTCCGACATTTCATTCGAAATATCATCCACCGGCAAATCTATTAGTTGCATCTGGCTTTGTTTCATTTCTTCTTTCAGCTTGGTGATTTTGGTGAGTATAGCAGGATCTTTATCGCCAACTAATGTGTAATCATACATCATATATTCCAGTCTTTTTATCGAAGAACGGATCAACGATGCCTGGTTTTGCTCAACAACTTTATTGGGAGAAGCAGCTTCTTTCACAGGTACCAGTGCAACACCGACGCTGGGCAGAATTTTGCCTGCTGTTTGAGAAGACTCGCCACCTGTTGTTGAAAGAATGGTACCAGTCAATGCAGTCGTGGCGGAAGTAAGATCGAAAGTTGTCCGGGTGTTTTTTGTCTTCTTCAATTTTTTATCCAATTGCAGGAAGGTGTACTTCAGGCGAAGAATATAATTCCTGATGTTATAGGTTACAATATCATATTCCTGTTTGGCGACAGGATAATTCAATGCATCTTTTACAACAATGCGGACATTGGCGGTATCCCTGATCTTGAATTTCGAAGAGCCGATAAAACTCAGGTTCAATATTTTCACTCTTGCCGAATCAGTTTCTTTCACAAAATCAAAAGTTGGCGTCCAGTTAAATTCGTCGTTACATTGTTTCACCAATGTATAATTATGTATGGGAATGCTGCTGGTAAATAGAATTTCATCGATGGGGAAATTTCCTGCTTCGCATTGAACTTTAAATGATACGGATTCTCCTTCCTCGATCGTCAACGAACTGGCAACCGTCGGTTTTATTTTCGGGAGAATAACTTCTGTATTATAAAAGACGAGGGTGAAACTGGTATCTACTTTCTCCTTCGGATCAGACAGGTTTTGTACGCCTACTTTCACCGCATATTCAACATCATATTTTAATTTTCCGGAAAGAAAATATGATTTTTCCGCTTTGAAAGTAAGCAACCCGTTGTCTTTATTGATCTTCAGCCCAATCGGGGAATTTTTTAAATACCAGTAATATTTAGATTCATCTTTATTAATAGAGAGGCGATAAAACAGCAAGGAATCTACATGAAGGGTGAAGTAGGGGTTCAGGTTCACGATCCGCAGCGTGCTGTCAATTACAACGGGTGCAATTGTAGAATCTACCGGTGTTTGGGCCCGGGCTATTCCTGTAGCTAAAACGAAGGCTGTGAGAAGGGAAAATAGTTTTTTCATCGTGCTAAAAAGGTGGCTGAAAGCTGGCAAAACTACCAGATTTATATTAAAGCTTTTTTGAAAAAAATATTGTGTAAAAAAGAAACCCCGTCGTGGAAACGACAGGGTGTAAACCAAAACCAACTGCTTATGAGAAAGCTTTTTATTATTGTATTGTAATTTCTTTTGCTGATACTTTGACTGCTTCTTTCTTCGGAAGGTTTAATGTTAAAACACCATTTGCATATTTTGCTTCGATGTTTTCAGCATTTACTTTTTCATCCAATGTGAAAGATCTTTTAAATGAACGGTAATTATATTCTTTCCGGATTTGCTTTTCGTTCTCGTTTTTTACTTCGTTTTTCTTTTCAGCAGAAATGGTCAAAATGTTTTGATCCAAATTGATCTTAAAATCTGCTTTCTCAAAACCCGGAGCAACAACTTCTATGTTGTAATTCCCTTCATTTTCTTTAATGTTAACAGGAGCGAATCCTTTCCAATCCTGGGTTGCATCATTCTTATACAGGACGGGCAGTTCTGAGAAAAAGTCGTCCACTAAATTGTTAAAAGATTTTTCAAAAGGTTTACGGTTGAAATTCAAGTATGTCATAGCCTTCTTTTTTTATTTTTTTAAAAATTTTGATCTCGCTGTATGTTTTCAAAGCATGTACCAACCACTTTTGGGGATCGTTTTGCTGACAAGGGATGCAAAAATGCTATTGGAAAGGCGACATAATTTCAGCGTATTGCGGTTCTTGCTGTCATAATTTCTTTTTTGTTAAAGCCTGTTAGCTTTTGCGATGCTGGGATTATGAATCAGTTCCAACGTAAGAACCTGCTACTGTAATTTTCCTTTAATGTATTGCTTAAATCAACCCAACTTTTTAACTACTTTTGTGTTAATAAAAAAAAACTCATTGATATATGTATCCTGAACAATTAGTAATACCCATGAAAGAGGAGTTAACAGACAACGGTTTTTCGGAGTTATTAACAGCATCGGAAGTGGACATCCAGTTAAAACAAGAAGGTACTACCCTCATTATGATCAATTCGGTTTGTGGTTGCTCAGCAGGCTCGGCCCGCCCGGCCGTATTAATGGCTGTGGCCAACGCAAAGAATAAACCTGACCATCTCACCACCACTTTTGCAGGCTTTGATGTTGAAGCGGTAAATAAATTGCGCCAGCACTTATTGCCTTACCCGCCATCATCACCGGCTATCGCCTTATTTAAAAATGGAGAGTTGGTGCATTTTATCGAACGTCACCAGATAGAAGGCAGACCGCCACAAATGATTGCAAATAATCTTTTAGGCGCTTTTGAGCAGTATTGCAATTAAAAATCATTCTGTAGGTAATTTATATATAGCCTGCCGTATTCCGGCAGGCTTTTGTTTTGTACTAGTTTATTAAGAGATATAAAACAATAGAATCTTTTCGATATTTCCTTTTGCTGTTGATTTTATTTCTATTTTCTTGTAGAATATAATTTATAAATTTTTATAATAGAATCTTCCATCATTTCAAGTAAAACATCAATGAAAATTAAAAGAGGTTTCTTCAGGAATTAAATAAAATAGTATAGTTTTACTATCCACCTCTTCGTAGGCCCCCTCAGTTTATTTATTAACGTTACTGATACGGTATATCCGGGGCACTATGTATTCTATAGATTTTAACACATCTAAATACTTTGCACGTTTTAAAACTGCAGAGTGTAAGTTTATCTATCATCATCCTGAAATGCACCTGGAGCATTGTGATGATTTTATACCTTTTAGCAATACAGAGAACAGTATCATTTCAAAAGCAAAAGATGCAAAGGGTAATTTTTTTGCAATCAAGTGGCTGGAAAAAGAACAATCCCTGCTCATAAAAGATCAGTTGTTTGCTTATCATAATTATTATAATAAAGTACGTCCTCCTTTCTTAATAGATGCGCAATGGTTTGCTGACCTTGTAACGGTGGAAAGCAGGAGCAATCCTAACAATAACCTGGATGGCATTGTTATGCCCTGGATGAATGGAGATTTATTGAACAATACAATTGAAACACTTGTCGCGGAGAAAAACACGGCGAAATTAAGTGAGCTTTATTTACAGTTTGCCGCTTTAGTGTCAGCGATAAAGGAAGAGGTGAATTTTGTTCACGGCGATCTTCACTCACGGAATATACTTGTTAATAGTAATAATGATCTTGTATTAATTGACTATAACACGTCTTATACGGACGTTCCGGCCGCGTCTAAACATGATTTCAATGATAGTATTACACTTTATCATCCGAAAAAAGTAAAGTATCCCTATCATATTAATACCGATCAGTTTCCGGGCTTATGTATGCTGATTACATTATATGCAGGAAGTAAAGATCCCAAACTTGTCAGCACTTTCCTGCAGCCGAACGGCACTATTTTCAGCAGGGGAGATTTGGCCAATTTTACATTGACACCTGTATTTCTTTCATTAAAGCATTTAAAAGATCCCCATATCAATAATCTTTTACAACTTCTGCAAATAAGCCTGCTGAAGTTAGATATGGAAGTGCCTTCCTTATTACACTTCATTTCTCCCGATGATGCTTTCAATGATTCGCATGAGCAAACATTGGCTGATCTTTTGGCGGAGGCGAATGATGATCACAAAGAACAGATACAAAATGCTGTTGCCAAACAAAAAATAATAGGGGAGACTGCTAAAATAATAACGCCAGCCCCAACAGCAGAGAAAGAAGTAAAGCCTGAAAATAATAGTCCTGTTTTTAAGCAAAAGAGCAGGGGAAAGATAATGATAATCACTCTTCCGCTTTTGATAGTGCTGTTAGGTGCGGGTGCATTTTTTTATTACCAGGAAACTTCCTTAACAGATAAAGAAGAAGCGGTGATAAACACTAAAGAAAAAACTTCAATAAGTGCGAAGCCTTCGGCTGTCGTAAATAATAATACTAACATGCAGACCAATGATCCGGTGGTGCCTTTAATTGATTCCTCGGAGAAAGTAAATGCTATTGATGTTGAAAATAATATCGCCTTAGCGCAAAAGGAAGCGGCCGGTAAAATAATAGAAGAGCAAAGCGAAGCTAAAGTGAAACCGAATATTGAACAGCGAAATGATAATGATAAAACGGAAGAAAAGGTAAAAGTCGTGTTGCCGGAAATAAAAAATTCATATCGGGTCTCAAGTTCAGATTCAATTCAACTGGTTAAACCATCTTTTGCAAAGAAAAATACAAAGGCGGTTCCAAAGCAAGCGGAAAGAAATCGTGTAACATTTAAAAAGATTGATTTATGATTGCATATAGAAATGTATTATTGGTTGCTGTATCGGGAATAGTGTTGGGGGCGTCTTCCTGCTCAGGCGCAAAAAAATTAAATAAAGAAATAGCCGCTCAAAAAATGATTGAACAGCGCCTGCTCGCCAGGCTCGATTCTGCTACTCAAAAAATGAGAAACAAAGAAGCGGAAGGAAGTTTAGATAGTTATACGGAGAATTATGTGAACAAAAAAGTCGCTGCCATCATAAAAGATATAAACACGAATGACAGCCTGGTAAAAAATGCCAGCAATAAAAAAGAGAGAAAAAAAGCGTCAGAGCTGATTATTCTTTTTTCAAAAGTCACGCAAAAAAACCTCGAAGATGTTGCTATTATTTCCCAGCTTTTTGATCTGAATACGCTAAAACGGTTTAACACTGGCGCATTTTTCGGTTCTGGTCAATATACTTTAGGCGAGGCTTATGCGAACGATGCACATAGCGCTTTTGCTGAATTGATCGGTGATGCATACAGGTTCGCAGGACAATTTCCCAATCAAAAATTGAATGCAATTATAGTAGTAACCGGCTATGCTGATGCGCAGGGTTTTGAAAAAAGCAGTGCGTTGTATAATGAACTCAAAAAGATTATAAATAAAGACGATCCTGCAAACAGTGAACTCAATAGAGAGTTGTCAAGGTTAAGGGCTTTAACCATTGTCTCGACAATAAAAGAAACGGAAGAGAAACTCAGCAATCCTAAAAAGCAGGATATTTCTTTTAGTTATTTCGCTGAAGGAAAAGGCGAGGAGTTGCCGGTTGGTAAGATTAACGATTATAAGGACAATGATGAAAGGCGGAGGATCGTGCTGGTGTATTGGAATGTTTTACCGCTTTAAACCTGGTTTCACTTTAAGATAGTTTAGCTAATATACATTTTGGCTAATCCTGTATACAAATTGCAGACAGTCACGGCAATACTGAGAAGTCCGTAGTCGTTTTTGAGCCATTATTATTTTATCGGGGCTTAATTTTTACATTGTATATTCGCCTCTGCTTAAAACCCAACCGCCGGCATGTATCCCAATCTTTATTTTGCTTTTAAGGACTTGTTTGGAGTAGAGTGGAAATTCCTGCGTTTTGTCAATTCTTTCGGGTTCTTTGTCGCTATTTCCTTTATTCTTGCTGCCCTTTTATTGGCTGCTGAATTGAAAAGAAAAAGCAGGCAGGGTTTACTTCAACCAAAAGAAATGCAGGTAATGGTAGGCCAGCCTGCTACCATGGGAGAGCTTTTCCTTAATTTTTTACTGGGTTTTTTATTAGGCTATAAAATATTAGCCCTTTTCATACTTGACAATTCCGCAACCGATAATCCCCAGGAATTCATCTTTTCATCTATAGGTAGCTGGCCCGCAGGTATTATCCTCGGTTTGCTATTCGCAGGCTTAAAATGGTATGATAAGAACAAACAAAAGCTTCCCAAGCCAGAAAAAAGAACAGTAAGGATTTGGCCACAGGACAGGGTAGGAGAAATTACAATCCTCGCCCTGGTATTTGGGTTATTAGGGGCGAAGCTTTTCGACATATTTGAAAACTGGAGTGATTTTCTAAAAAATCCTTCTTCCTATATATTTTCTCCATCAGGTCTTACTTTTTACGGCGGCCTTATTTGCGCAGCTTTGGCTATTTGGGCTTATGCAAAAAAGCACAATATTGGCTTCTGGCACCTGAATGATGCCGCAGCCCCTGCTCTAATGCTTTCTTATGCTACGGGTCGCATCGGCTGCCAGGTAGCAGGAGATGGGGACTGGGGAATTGTTAATGCTAAGCCAAATCCTTACAATTGGCTACCCGATTGGATGTGGTCTTACACCTATCCGCATAATGTAAATGAAGCGGGAAGCCCAATTCCAAATTGTGTTGGAAAATATTGTAATGAATTACCGCAACCAGTATATCCAACACCATTTTACGAGGTGATCATGTGCCTCATTTTGTTTGTTATAATATGGTCTTTGCGAAAAAGATTCAAAGTTCCGGGTACCTTATTTGCCTTCTACTTAATGCTTAACGGTCTTGAAAGATTCTTCATTGAAAAAATAAGAGTTAACACAACCCTGAACCTTTTTGGATTTCATCCTACCCAGGCTGAAGTTATTTCTACGTTGCTTTTTCTATCCGGCTTAGTAATATGGGTCGTATTAAATCGAAGGGCCAGGCTAAAGAAATCCACATTCCCTGTTTCTCCATAATTTATTTTTTTAAACAATCTGAAACGTAAGCCTGTTCTATATTGGCACTATTTTTTGACGTTTCATAACTGTTTTGTTTTTAAGAATTATTCACAATCACTATGAGATTCGGCGTTTGTGAGTTATTTTTGCAGACAGACCCGGACGGTTCTGATTATTAACTACCCTTTTGCAACACTCTGCAAACGAAGACTGTCTATTATTCGTTGTTACTTAAATTGATCATTCATTATGAGGCAGCTTAAAATTGCTACGCAGATTACGAACAGAGATTCCCAGGCGGTTGAAAAGTACTTGCAGGAAATTTCGAAAATTTCAATGATTACCCCGGAAGAAGAAACTACGCTGGCTCAGCGTATCAAAATGGGGGATCAAAAAGCGCTGGACAAACTGGTACAGGCGAACCTTCGTTTCGTGGTATCCGTAGCCAAACAGTATCAGCACCAGGGTTTATCCCTGAGTGATCTTATCAACGAGGGCAACCTCGGCTTGATCAAAGCTGCGCAACGCTTTGATGAAACGAAAGGATTCAAATTCATTTCTTACGCCGTATGGTGGATTCGCCAATCCATTTTGCAGGCGTTGGCAGAGCAGGGCAGATTAGTCCGCTTGCCACAAAACAAAATTGGCACCTACAACAAGGCTAACAAAGCGTACATGGCTTTCGAACAGGAACATGAAAGAGAGCCCTCTACGGAAGAGTTAGCGGAGTTATTGGAGATGAGTGAAACGGAGATCAACAATATTTTCCAAAGCAATACACGTCACACTTCGCTGGATGCACCTGTGCACGAAGCAGAAGACGTAGCCATGGGCGATTTGCTGGAAGGTAGCGATGATACCGATGAAGATGTCATGAAGGATTCATTGAGAAATGAAATCCGTCGTGTACTCAAATCACTCAGCCCAAGAGAAGCTGAAATTGTAAACGCTTATTTCGGCCTGGATGGTGAACAAGGTGTTACCATCGAGCAGATCGGCCAGAAATACGATCTTACTAAAGAACGTATTCGCCAGATCAAAGAAAGGGCTATCAAACGTTTGCAAAAAGCTCGTTACAGCAGCGCTTTAAAAGCGTATTTGGGTTAGAACTTTTATTACAATCCCGAATCTTCGGGATTCAAATAGCAGAATCTCTTGTCTCAAGGCGAGAGAAAATCGATGGGTTTATTTAGATAGCAGCTCCGGTCGTTCAGATTGGGGCTGTTTTCATTTCAACAATTTTTGGATACCAGCTTCGGTTTTTCATGGCATCGCCTGTTGCGACGCTCCGTTCATCTTTCTGTTCTCTACTCAGCACTGTCGTCGAAGATCCCGACGTTTATCGGGAAAGTATCAGCAAACTAAGTTGCAGGTTATAATAGTGGAATGGCGTCAAATCAACACTGATCTTCTTTCCGGGTACCTGGATAGCATTCTTATTAATTTTTTAATCAAAAACCTGTGTTCAAACTGTCATGGAGACGCTCATATAATTTAACCGGCTTCATAGATCAATTTACCCTTAATTTTGCCGTTCAATTTTTCGGACGCTCAAACAAAGTCCTGCATTTTGTGTTGTATTTGCCAACTACCATTAACCAACGATGCCCGGCCATAGGGAACAGAATAATCTTATCATGTTTAGAGAACGTATTATGAGAAGGATCGTTGTTTTATTTCACTTCCTGGTTGTATTCCTTTTTTCCTCAGTTACTATTTATGCCCAGCAGGGAACCGACAGTTTATTGCAAACCGCTACATTGCAAAATGTAGTTCAATATGCGTTGAAAAAACAACCACTCGTTGAACAATCATTGATCGATGAAAAAATCACGGAACTGCAGATCAAGTCACGTTTATCTGAATGGTATCCGCAGGTTAATTTCGGTTACCTGTACCAGCATAATTTCAAAGTGCAGACCACCATCATTGGCGGCAACCTGGTAAGACTTGGCGTTAATAACACATCTGCTTTACAGTTCACGGCATCGCAGCAAATTTTTGATCGTGATGTGCTATTGGCTAATAGAACAAAAAATACTGTACTACAACAAGCAAGACAGCAAACAGAAAATACAAGAATTGATGTAGTGGTAAATGTGTCAAAGGCATTTTACAACGTGCTGGCAACGGAGCAGCAGATCAGGGTCGCGGATGAAAATATTATACGGCTTGAAAGAAGTCTCAAAGATGCACGAGCCCGTTACGATGCGGGAATAGTTGATAAAACGGATTACAAACGGGCTACTATCGCTTTGAATAATGCAAAGGCATTAAAGAAAAGCAATGAGGAAGGATTGAAAGCAAGAAGAGAATACCTGAAAGCTTTGATGAATTATCCCCAAAATGGTTCATTGGAAATTGTATACGATAGCGCTGCATTGGAAAATGAAATAGCGCTGGACACATTGCAACAAATTGATTATTCCAGGCGGATTGAATACCGTTTGCTGCAAACGCAGCGTAAGTTGCTGGAAGCAAATTTGAGATACAATAAGTGGAGCTATATACCTTCCGTATCCGCAAATGGCGCTTATAATTTCAATTATTTGAATAATGATTTTGGAAAATTATATAACCAATCTTTTCCTCAATCGTATGCAGGCATCACGTTGGCATTTCCTATTTTCCAGGGTGGTAAAAGAAAATATGAAATACGCCAGGCGGAATGGAGTTTAAAGCGGACAGACCTTGAAATTGTAAACCTGCAGAACAATATTAACTCAGCCTATATTTCCGCTTTAGCGGATTACAAAGCAAACCTTGCTGATTATATTGCAGTAAAAGAGAATGTAGTATTGGCGCAGGAAGTATATGATGTAATAACATTGCAATACAACTCCGGTATAAAAACTTACCTGGAAGTGGTTGCAGCGGAAACAGATTTACGTACAGCGGAAATAAATTATTTCAATGCATTGTACAATGTATTGAGCAGTAAAATCGATGTGCAGCAAAGCCTCGGTGATGTGAGGTATTAAACTATAAGATCAAACGATTAAAGAATATGCGATCAGATTTAATTAAGATCAACGTTGCGATAGTAGTAGTAGTGGTGTTGTTATCAGCCTGCGGAGCAAAACAACAGCAGCCACAGGGCCCGCCACCTGCAACACCAGTCACGGTAACAGAAGTGCAGGCTATTGACGCTGCTTATTATGATGAATACCCGGCAACAGTAGTAGCACTGAACCAAACTGAATTGCGGGCACAGGTAACAGGATATGTTACCGGCATTTATTTTAAAGACGGTGATAAAGTAAAAAAAGGACAGCGTTTATATTCTATCGATCAGCAATTATATAACGCCAACCTGCAACAGGCGCAGGCCAACCAGCAGGTGCAGGAAACGAATATGATGAAAGCGCAGAAAGATGCAGACCGTTATCATGAACTGGATAAAAAAGATGCGATAGCCAAACAGCAGGTGGATTATGCAGATGCTGCACTCGAAGCCGCGAAGAAGCAAGTAGATGCGGCAAAAGCGAATGTAAATGCAGTAAGGGCTAATGTAAATTTTGCAACTATTGTGGCGCCGTTTAGCGGAACAATTGGCATTTCGTTGGTAAGAAGCGGAACATCTGTTGTAGCCGGGCAAACCGTATTAAATACAATTTCAACAGATAATCCAATAGCTGTTGATTTTGCAGTGGATCAAAAAGAAGTATATCGTTTTTCTCAATTACAATCAGTGCAAAAGGCGAAAGACTCTACTTTTTCCATTGCGTTTGGAAATGATATTTATCCATTTTACGGGAGTATTGCGCTGATAGACCGGGCTGTTGACCCGCAGACAGGAACGATTAAAACAAGATTGACTTTCCCCAATGAAAAAAATGAATTGAAAGCGGGAATGAGCACTACGGTGAGAGTATTGAATAATGCTTCACAAAAATCAATGGTCATCCCATATAAAGCTATTACAGAACAGTTAGGTGAATTCATAGTATATGTAGTGGGAGATAGCAGTAAAGTGTCTCAAAGAAAATTAGCATTGGGAAAACAGATGGGGATGAATGTGATTGTACGGGAAGGATTAAAAGAAGGAGAAAAGATCGTGGTAGAGGGAGTGCAGAATTTGAGAGAAGGGGCGATAGTGGCGCCGGCATCTGATAGCGCTGCTAAAAAATAGAGCTGACATTCAAATGCTGAATAGAGCTGAATAGAATTACCGAACGATGAAGAGTGCGACGCAACAGACGACGATAGTAGTAATGCAGTTGACTTAATAAAAAAATGCTGAATGGGAGTTGTAGCCCACTTACTACTTACCATTCACTATTAACTTAAAATGATAGCAGAAACTTTTATAAAAAGACCAGTTACAGCCATTGTAATTTCTATCGTGATTGTATTGGTGGGCCTCATTTCATTGATGGGTTTGCCGATCGCACAATACCCGGATATTTCTCCGCCGACGGTTAATATCTCAGGAAATTTCATTGGCGCTGATGCACAAACGGTGGAGCAGACTACCACCACCGCGATTGAAACGCAGATAAATGGTGTGCCGGGCATGACGTACATGACCAGTAACAGTACGAGTAGCGGGCAGAGCGGGATCACTGTAAACTTTGAAGTAGGAACGGATATAAATATTGCAACACTCGATGTGCAGAACAGGGTGAGTGTGGCCGAACCAACATTGCCCGATGCTGTAAAGCGTTTGGGATTGACTGTTCGTAAACGTAACCCATCCATCATGATGGCGCTGGCGTTTTATTCACCGAATGGTACGCATGATGTGACGTTCGTCGGTAACTATGTGAACCTGTATGTGAAAGATGCATTGCAACGTGTGAAAGGTGTGGGTGATATTTTTTCCCGTTCTGATGATTTCAGTATGCGGGTGTGGCTTAATCCTGAAAAACTCGCTGCCATGGGAATGACGCCAGCGGAAGTGAATGCGGCATTACAGGAACAGAACCTGCAAACAGCAGCGGGAACAATTGGTGGTAACCCGCAACAAGGCGTGCAGGCTTTTGAATACAGCATATTAACCAATAGCCGGATTAATACTAAGGAACAATTTGAAAATATTATCGTACGTACAAGACCGGCGGATGGAAGTATTGTTTACCTGAAAGATGTAGCAAGAGTGGAGTTGGGAAAATTTGATTACACGGCTAATGCTTTTGTAAATGGTAAACCCTGCGCTTTCGTATTGGTATACCAGGCGCCAGGCGCTAATGCATTAGATACCTATAAAGGAGTAAACAATGCATTGGAAGAATTAAGAAAAAGCTTTCCAAAAGATATTGATTTTTTAGTGCCGCTTGAAACTGCCTCAGTGGTACAGGTTTCTATCAATGAAGTAGTACATACACTGGTTATTGCACTCGGCCTTGTAATATTAGTTGTGTTTTTGTTTTTGCAAAACTGGCGGGCTACATTGATCCCCGTATTAGCTATACCGGTATCGTTGATAGGTACATTTATTTTGTTCACTACGTTTGGGTTTACGATTAATACGCTTACGTTATTCGCATTTGTACTGGCTATCGGTATCGTGGTGGATGATGCGATTGTGGTAGTGGAAGCGGTGCAGCATAATATTGATCATGAAAAAATGTCGCCGACGGCAGCAACCCGCAAGGCGATGAAAGATATTTCAGGGCCGGTTATTGCCATTGCGTTGATCCTGGCCGCGGTGTTTATCCCGGTTGGATTTATCCCGGGCATCGTAGGAAGATTGTACCAGCAGTTCGCTATTACCATTGCGGTGTCTGTTATTATTTCCGCATTTGTCGCTTTGTCATTGACGCCGGCACTTTGTACCCTGATGCTGAAACCATCAAAAGATGAAAATGCAAAGAAGAATATTTTTGAAAAATTCTTCGCGGCTTTTAACAGGGGCTTTGGCAAATTGACAAACAGTTATACGAGGGGAGTGAATAGCTGGATAAAAGGTACGCCTTATGTACTTGTGATGATGGTTGCTTTATTTGTTGGTTTGTTTTTCTTATTTAAAAATAAACCATCAGGGTTTATTCCAACAGAAGATGAAGGCCGCATGTTTGTTACTTATGAAATGCCGGAAGCAACTTCTACAACACGCAGTATCGCAATGCTGAAAGAGATCATGGGCCGGGTGAGTAAATTACCAGAAATAAAAGTAGTAGGGGGATTAGCGGGGTTGAACATCGTAAGCTTTTCGAGTAAAGCCAATGTAGGAACCATGTTTGTGAATTTAAAATCATGGGATGAACGCAAAGGAGAAGAGCATAGCGTAAAAAGTATTATTGCGAAAATCCGTGCTATTACGGCTGATATAAAGGAAGCGAGAGTATTGCCGATATCACCACCGGCTATCCCGGGATTGGGAGCGACTTCGGGATTCACTTTCGAATTGCAGCAAAGAGGAAGCACTGACAATATTCAAAAGTTTGAGCAAGTGGCCCGTGATTTTCTTGCAAAACTGACACAGCGACCTGAAATAGGTTCCGCTTATACTTTCTTTAATGCACGGACACCCAGCTACCAGGTCGATGTTAATAAAGAACAAGCGAAGAAGTTAGGTGTATTGGTATCTGATGTTTATAGTACGCTTTCGACATATTTAGGAAGCAGCTATGTAAATGATTTTAATTTATACGGAAGAAATTTCCGTGTAATGACGCAGGCCGATAGTTCCTATCGTGGCTCATTGGCGGATATAGGAAAATATTATGTTCGTAACAGCCAGGGTGGAATGGTGCCGCTCGCATCATTGATAACTTCAAAAGTGATAGAAGCGCCATCTGTTATTTCGCACTATAATATTTACCGTGTAATTGATATAAACGGCACGCCTAAAGATGGCTATAGCAGCGGCCAGGCGCTTGATGCATTAAGAGAAGTTGCGGAAACATTACCGGCAGGATATGGATATGAATTTGCAGGAATGAGCCGGGAAGAAATCGCTGCAGGTAACCAGAAGACGACTGTGTTCCTGATCTCTCTTGTATTTGTATTTCTATTCCTTGCTGCATTGTATGAAAGCTGGTCGGTGCCATTCTCCGTCTTGTTTGCAGTGCCTATCGGTGCATTTGGTTCGATATTAACGCTGACTTTTATTCCCAGCCTGAACAATAATATCTATGCGCAAATCGGTTTGATCACTTTGATCGGCCTTGCGGCTAAGAATGCGATATTGATCGTGGAATTTGCAAAAGAGAGGGTGGATCACGGAATGGATATTGTGCATGCAACATTGCAAGCGGTTCAATTGCGGTTGCGACCTATTGTAATGACATCGCTGGCATTCATCTTTGGTGTATTGCCATTGGCGTTTGCAACAGGTGCAGCTGCAGAAAGCCGTAAAACAATCGGGTGGACGGTATTCGGCGGTATGATCGCGGCTACTACACTTGCGATCTTTGTCGTTCCTGTTTTATTTGCTTTCATTACTAAACTTTCCTACGGTAAGAAATTAAAACGCCTTCAGGAAGAAAATAAGAACCAGGAAGAGATGGATCAAAAAATTGTTGATGAGAGACTGGGCTAAACCCCTGTCCTTCCTACCCCGATTTTCATCGGGGCTAAAAGGGGAACTTAGGTCAAGTATCTTTATATTTATTAGGCAGTATTAATGCAGGTTTTTTTAGAAGCGAAACTTTTATTTACCTAAATGATTTATTATTGCGGCAAGAGTTGATTGACATTGTCCCCTATAGGGGTTAGGGGTATAAACTTTCTTTTGTAGTTATTTGTTTTTAAAGGAATAGTCACCAATATGGCAGATGGAATAACAGAAAAAGTGCATGTATTAATTATCGGCAGCGGGCCAGCGGGCTACACGGCTGCTATTTATGCTTCAAGGGCCAACCTGAAACCTGTTTTATACCAGGGGATTCAGCCGGGCGGCCAATTAACTATTACAACAGAAGTGGAGAACTATCCCGGCTATGCCGATGGTGTGCAGGGGCCGGAAATGATGGTTGATTTTGAAAAACAGGCGAAAAGAATGGGCGCTGATATTCGTTTTGGTTTGGCGACAAAAGTGGATTTTTCTTCCCAACCTTATAAAGTAGAGATTGATGATGAAAAATGGATAGAAGCGGATGCGGTGATTATCGCTACAGGCGCTTCTGCCAAATGGCTGGGGTTAGAAAGCGAGCAACGCTTGAACGGTTTTGGTGTTAGCGCCTGCGCTGTATGCGATGGGTTTTTCTTTCGTGCTAAAGAAGTAGCGATTGTTGGAGCAGGAGATACTGCTGCGGAAGAAGCATTATATCTTTCCAAGCTTTGTACGAATGTGCATATGTTTATCCGTAAAGGTGAAATGCGTGCCAGCAAGGTGATGCAGGACAGGGTATTGAATACGCCTAATATAAAAGTGTACTGGAATACGGAGACCGATGAGATCATTGGTGATAAAACAGTGACCGGTGTAAGAATAAAGGATACAAAGACCGGAGAGAAAAGTGTTATCCCGATAAATGGATTTTTTGTTGCGATTGGTCATGAACCTAATTCCGGGATATTTAAAGACTGGCTGGATATGGATGATGCCGGTTATATCAAAACTGTTCCGGGAACATCCAAGACAAATATTGAAGGGGTGTTTGCATCTGGAGATGTGCAGGATAAAATTTATCGCCAGGCTGTAACAGCTGCGGGCAGTGGCTGTATGGCTGCGCTGGATGCGGAACGTTATTTAAGTGCCAAAGGACTTCATTGATCTATGAACAATCTACTCACTATCTCTCTCAATAATGTCCGCTTCCGGGCTTATCATGGATTGCATCCCGAAGAAAGGCAGAAAGGAAATGATTTTGTGGTGAACATGCAGGTAAGCTATGAATCAAATTCAGGGATTATCGCCTCGCTTGAAGACACCATTGATTACGCTGCTCTTTTTAATATTATGAATGAACAAATGCAACAACCAGTGGATTTGCTGGAAACCTTAGTCCAGACCATTGCATATGCTGTGCATGAAAAGTTTTCTCATGTAAAAGAAATAACCGTTTCTGTTGAGAAGTTAAACCCGCCGATTGATAAATTTTCGGGGAGTGCTACGGTGAGTTATAAGGCAAAATATTAATTGCGAGTAACAAATGGCAAGTAGCGAGTAGGGAACCAGGCAGAACCTTGAATTTATTATACGTTTGAAATCTTTTGAACTCTACTAAAATGTTGAGTAGAATTACAGAACCCTGAAGAGTGCGACCCTTCGACTTCGCTCAGGGTAAACTGCGACGCAATTGCTGAATAAAGAACAGAAAGATGAATGGAGCGTCGCAACGGAAGTTGATAGTAGCAATGCAGCTGGGCAACTAATTAATCTTCGCCATCGAGCAATTCCCTTTCAATTTCTTCCATTTGGATGATATCCCACGCTTCGCTTTGGGTAGGGGTAACATTCAGTAATTCCAAAAGTTCATTTTGGTCAAGAAATTCCTCAACTGGTTTCTGCATTTCACAAATCACGAAAGAAGCACTACTTTCATAGAATAATTGCTGAACCTCTACCAGTTTTTCCCCGGCAGCGTAATCAACGATTTGAATGTCTTTTAGAGTCAGCACCAGGTTTTTAACGTCATTTTGCAGGTAGGGAACTAAACAGGAGGCCATTTCGTCTGTCAGAGTAGCAGAAAGTGCAGGCCCCGGCAGCGTGATGACATGAAATCTTTCTTTGGTATCTATTTTGACTTCCATTAGATGAATTTAGGTTCTTACTTGTAAAGTGCGAAAAAACAAAGTAGTTGAACAACTAAAATTATCAACACTTCGTTTATAAGTAGGAGCTAACCCGAACAGAATTTATTTGTTAATATTGTATAACAACCAATTATCTAAAATGGATAATAATTTTTCAGCCCAGGTAAAAGAGATCATTTCGTTTAGCAGGGAAGAGGCATTGAGATTGGGAAATGACTTTATCGGTACCGAACATCTTCTGCTCGGTTTGATCCGGGAAGGGGATAATACAGCCGTTCGTATCCTTAAAAGTTTTAATGTTGACCTCTACGAACTGCGAAAGGAAATAGAACTGGCAGTAAAGGATAAGACAGGTAAGAACATTGCAAACATCAACAGTCTTCCGCTGACAAAGCAGGCAGAAAAGGTGATACGTGTCACGGTACTGGAAGCAAAAGCTTTGAAAAGCACGACTGTTGAAACGGAGCACCTGATGCTGTCGATTCTAAAGAATAAAGAAAATATTGCAACACAAATTTTAAATCAATTTGACGTGGACTATGATCTTTTCAGGCAGGAATTGGGCATAGTAAAATCTAATGACCCCCGTGCCGAATACACAGACGAAAACGATGACGATTTCGAAGAAGAAAAAAAATATTCCCAGCAAAAAGGAGCTAAGCAAGGCGGTGCCGCTAAAAGCAAAACGCCGGTATTAGATAATTTCGGCCGTGACATTACAAAGCTGGCTGAAATGGGCGCTTTAGACCCTATAGTTGGCCGTGAATCCGAAATCGAAAGAGTCTCCCAGATATTATCACGCCGTAAAAAGAATAACCCGATCCTGATCGGTGAGCCCGGTGTGGGTAAAACAGCGATCGTGGAAGGATTGGCCTTGCGTATCGTACAAAGAAAAGTATCCAGGGTATTGTTTGATAAAAGAGTGATATCGCTTGACCTTGCTGCCCTGGTAGCAGGTACAAAATACCGTGGACAATTTGAAGAAAGAATGAAGGCGATCATGAACGAGTTGGAAAAGAACCGTGATGTGATCCTTTTCATTGATGAGCTGCATACGATTGTTGGAGCAGGTGGCGCCAGCGGTTCGCTTGATGCAAGTAATATCTTCAAACCAGCTTTGGCAAGAGGTGAACTTCAATGCATCGGTGCCTCTACGCTGGATGAATATAGAATGTATATTGAAAAAGATGGCGCATTGGACCGTCGTTTTCAAAAAGTGATGGTTGAGCCGCCAAGTGTGGATGATACGATCACGATATTAAATAATATCAAGTCTAAATACGAAGATTATCACAATGTACTGTATGATAATGAAGCGATAGATGCTTGTGTAAAATTAAGTGACAGGTATATTACTGATCGTTTACTTCCTGATAAGGCGATTGATGTGATGGATGAAGTAGGAGCGAGGGTGCATTTAAAAAATATTAATGTACCTCAGAATATCGTTGAGCTCGAAAAGAAGATCGAAGATGTAAAGAACGAGAAGAACAAAGTGGTGAAGAGCCAGAAATTTGAAGAAGCGGCTTCTTTAAGAGATACGGAAAAAAGATTGGCGGAAGACCTGGAAAAAGCAAAAGGAGATTGGGAAGAAGAAAGCAAACACAAGCGTTACCCGATAGATGAAGAAGCCATTGCTGAAGTAGTGAGTATGATGACCGGTATCCCTGTAAAGAGAATGGTGCAGGCAGAAACAGAGAAGTTGAGGAAGATGTCGGATGACATGCGTGAAATGGTGATCGGGCAGGACGAGGCCATCAGCAAAGTGGTAAAAGCGATACAGCGTAACCGTGTTGGATTGAAAGATCCTAAAAAGCCGATCGGTACTTTTATTTTCCTTGGCCCGACTGGTGTTGGTAAAACGGAGTTAGCCAGGGCGCTGTCGAGATACATGTTTGATTCCGAAGATTCGCTGGTGCGGATTGATATGAGCGAATACATGGAAAAATTTACTGTAAGCCGTTTGATCGGTGCGCCTCCCGGATATGTAGGATATGAAGAAGGTGGTCAGCTAACAGAAAGAGTTCGCCGCAAACCATACAGCGTTATTCTATTGGATGAAATAGAAAAAGCCCACCCGGATATCTACAATATATTATTGCAGGTGTTGGATGATGGCCAATTGACGGATGGTTTAGGCAGGAAAGTGGATTTCAAGAATACGCTGATCATCATGACATCCAATATAGGTGTACGCCAGTTAAAAGATTTTGGCGCAGGGGTTGGTTTCGCTACTGCTTCCAAAATTGAAAACGAGGACGAAGCAAATAAGGCGGTTATAGAAAAAGCCTTGAAACGTACTTTCTCCCCTGAGTTTCTTAACCGTATTGATGATGTGGTTATATTCAACAGCCTTTCGAAAGAGAATATCTTCAGCATTATTGATATATTGATGAAGGGTGTAATGAAAAGATTATCTACGCTTGGATTTTCGCTCAGTTTGTCAGAAGAGGCAAAGGCATTCCTCGCAGATAAAGGCTACGATGTGCAGTTTGGTGCAAGGCCGTTGCACAGGGCTATTCAAAAATACTTGGAAGATCCTCTTGCGGAAGAAATATTGAACATGAATGTGAAGACAGGGGATTCGCTTGTCGCTGAACTGGATGAGCCAAACGGGAAATTGAAATTTTCCTTTACAAAGGCAGAAGCGAAATCGAAAGCATAAAATAAATTGAATTGAACTTTGAATAAAAAGTCAGCTTCGGCTGGCTTTTTTTATGCATTAAATAATCCGAATTGATAAGTTTTCAAAAATTAATGGTTGTTATATAATTAATAACAGCCTTTTTTGTTTAGAGAAATGTACTGATTTTTGTAAAGAATATGACGAAGAAAATAATTGTAACGATAGATGGATGGTCAAGCTGTGGTAAAAGCACATTGGCAAAGCAGCTGGCGAAAGAATTAGGCTATGTCTATGTTGACAGCGGTGCTATGTACCGGGCTATTACCTTGTATTTTCTGAGAAATCATATTGACTGGACGGATAAAAAAGAAGTTGTGCAGGCATTGTCGGAAATTCATCTTGACTTTCATTTCAATGCGAAAAATGAAACCAGTGAAATATTTTTGAATGACGAAAATGTAGAGTATGTCATACGTGATATGGTCGTTGCTGAAAAAGTGAGTGATGTGGCGGCGATTAAAGAAGTGCGGGAATATGCAGTGGCGCAGCAACAAAAAATGGGAAAGAAAAAAGGGATAGTTATGGATGGCCGGGATATCGGAACTGTTGTTTTTCCCAAAGCGGAATTAAAAATATTTATGACGGCGGATAATACCGTTCGTGTGGAAAGACGCTTTAAAGAGCTCTATGCAAAGAACCCAAATATCACGATAGAAGAAGTAAAAAATAATTTGGAGATGCGTGATTATATTGATTCCAACAGGGAAGTTAGCCCCTTACGAAAAGCAGATGATGCGATTGTTTTGGATAATACCAGGCTCACGCCTGAAGAACAATTTCGTAAAGCCCTTTCCTGGGTCGAAGAGAAAACAAAAGCGAAATAGAATAATTTTCCCGGCTTCAGTTCCCTGATCATCTTCGTTGCGTCGCACTCTTCATCTTCCTGTTCTCTGTTCAGCAATTGCGTAGCTCCCGATAGCTATCGGGAGCTACCATGAGCGATGTCGAATGGTCACACTCTTCAGGGTTCTGTTTGCTGCTCAACAAATGTCGTTGCCATCCGTAAACTATGAAAGATCACAACTTTCAACCTGCTAATTCTTTATCACCTTTAGCAATTCTATTTCAAAGATCAACATAGAACCTCCCGGAATAGGACCATTGTCAAAAGCGCCGTAAGCGAGGTTATAAGGAATATAAAATTTATACTTAGATCCTTCACTCATCAGTTGCAAACCTTCTGTCCAACCCCTAATAACACCATTAAGAACGAAAGTTATCGGCTGTCCATACTTGTAAGATGCATCAAATTCAAACCCATTAATAAGTGTACCACGATAATTACAGGTGACGCTATCCGTGGCTACCGGTTTGATACCCGTTCCTTCCGTAATCACTTCATATTGCAAACCGCTAGGTGTTGTTTTCACTCCCTGGCGGAGTTTGTTTTTTGCTAAATAAGCCATCCCGGAATCAATAGCCGGTCTTGATTTATCTTCCTGTACTTTGGTCATTATTTTATTCATCACGGTATTACATGTGGCATCATCCAGCAATGTCTTTTTCCCGCTTAATACATCTTTAATAGCCGCAGTTAGTACGGCTGTATTGATATTTGTAATTCCCTGTTGTTTATAAAAGGTGGCTGCACTCGTCCCGATCGCATAGCTGGCCGAATCTATCAGGTTCTTCAATACTGTTTTTGTAGCAACTGCCGGTTTAGTGGTAGTTGCTGTCTTTGGTTTGGTCGTTACCTGCGCCGAGCTGATCATTGTTGCTGAAACGAGAATAATAAAGAATAAGGCTTTCATATATTTGATTTTATAATTCATTGCTGATTTTTTATTAAAGTGCAAAAATAGAAGTCACGGGCTATATTTCTGCATGATCGCTGTTATTTTCTGCAGCGCCCATATTTACCAGGTCAGGGGAAAGAAATCTTACTTTGTTCGGGAACCTTGCGGCGTAGCCGCTTACCAGGTTTTGAATTGAAATATTTTCTTTATATGGAGTTACCAAACTTTTAAATCCTCCGGTTCCGATAATTGTGTACTTGAAGGGATATAACCCATGCCATAAAATTTTCCTTTCCATACCAAAATGCAGGATTGTTCTTCCACATGCAGCCCATCTTCTATAATGGCATAAGAAGGTTGTTGCATGAGAGAGTCAATGGCGTTTTGTACACGATTATTATAGAGTGCAGGTTTTTCCTTTTGCTCACAGGCGCCATTGCAATATTTTTCCCGTTTGCCTTCGCAAGCCGCATCATCTGTTTGCAGGAAAGAAAGTTTGGGGCAAAGCTCAAATTCCCGGATTATTTTTCGCAGTATCGCATGTCCGTCTGCCAGGTAATGAAACGTACAAACAGGTGTCAATTGCTTTTTATTTTTCTCAATCGCCAGCCGGTGATAACCATTTTGATCTTCGTAAGAGAAAATGCCATAGCTATCTTCCCATCTTTTCTGCGAATAATTAAAAATGGGCCATAACTTTCTTATTTCTGTTGATTCAAGAATGGATGCCATCAGTTCTGTAGCACAAGGCTGGTAACTTATCGCATGTGTATGACGGAGAAAATTTTGTTTCTGCCTGCTCTGCGAGTTATTACTGAAATGACTGCTCACCCGGTAACGTATATTCTTCGCTTTTCCCACGTAAATGATCTTTCCTTTAGCATTATGAAAATAATATACACCGGGAGTATAGGGCAGTTGTTCAAAATGTTCTTTGGGAACGTTGGGGCGGTAATGTTTGTTCTTTCGAAGTGCGGACCAGGCTCTTCTCAATAAAATTTTCTTTATCATTTTCCAAAAGCAACCGGAATACTTTTACTGTTGCTTCCGTGTCACCACTTGCCCTGTGCCTGTCATTAATCGTGATACCTAATGAATGACAAAGATTGCCCAAACTATAAGAAGCAAATCCCGGGAATAATTTCCGCTCAGCCTTACGGTACACAATTTTTTTTACATTCAGGTCAAATCCTGATGCGGCGAGATGGGCTTTTACAAAAGAGTAATCAAAATTTACATTGTGCGCAATGAATACTTTATCCTGTAAAATAGAATAGATATTCTCCGCTACCTCTTCAAAACGTGGCGCATCCCTTACCATTTTATCATTGATGCCTGTCATCGCCTGGATATAATAAGGGATAGGCTGACCGGGATTTACTAATGTTTGATATGTTGAGGTTACTTTTGCACCATCAAAAACATGAATACATATTTCAGTAATGCCATTGGCCGCAGCGTAAGAGCCTGTCGTTTCTATGTCCACAATTGCATACATGTAATAAATCCGGCGTTTAAATGCGAACTGCGAATTTCGTAAATTTTTAAGAGTATGATGGACGAAAGAATGGAAATGTTCCGCAACATGCTCAGCAAAACCTATCGCCATCTGCAAAAGCAGGCGAAACGCTTAAACATAAGCTGCTGGCGGGGTTTACGACCATGACATCCCGGAATTTCCTTTCTGCATCGAGTTTTATGGGGATAAATTATATGTGGCCGAATACAAGCGCAGGCACAATATGACAGAAGACGAGCATGAAGCATGGATGCAGAAAAGTTTTGAATGTGATCACCGAGGTTTTATCGGTACCGGCCGATAATATTTTTCTAAAACTACGTCAGCGCAAACCGGGACGATTGGGCCAATACCAAAAGTTTGATGAAAAGAAATACGAATTTATTGTTGAAGAAAACGGGTTAAAATTTATCGTAAACCTCGGCGATTATTTAGACACGGGTTTATTTCTTGATCACCGCCTTACCCGTCAAATGGTAAAAGAACAAAGCGCTGGAAAAAAAGTATTGAACCTATTTGCCTATACGGGTTCTTTTTCTGTTTATGCCGCTGCGGGTGGTGCAGAAGAAGTTGTTACTGTTGATCTTTCAAAAACATATTTAACCTGGGCGGAGAGAAATTTTCATCTTAATGAATCAAATGCTTCGTATTCCCCTTTAGGAGATAGGGGCCGTTTCATTCACGCCGATGTAAAACAATATTTAAAAACAATTTCCAAAAGAACATTTTGATATCATCATCATGGATCCGCCCACCTTTAGCAACAGCAAGCGGATGGATGATTTCCTCGATATACAAAGAGACCATACAGAACTTATCAATGATTGCCTCGCCGCATTAAAGCCCGGAGGTTTACTTTATTTCAGCACCAATTTCAGGAAATTTGAATTGGATAAAGAGAAGATCAATACCAAAGAAATAAAAGACATCACAAAGTCGACAACCCCTTTTGACTTCGAAGGAAAACTTTTTCGTTACTGCTTTTTAATAAAAAAATAAAGCGGCCTCAAAGAAGCCGCTAATTCGTGTAACCTGCCTGCCGGTAGGCAGGTTCGTATTAATTGGTGTTATAAAGTTTTTAAAACATCGTTCATTGTCCTCACAGCTTCCGCACTCTTACTGAACAACGCTTTTTCTTCATCATTCAATTCAAAATCAAGGATTTTCTCCCATCCATTTTTTCCAATGATAACGGGAACACCTAAGCAAATATCCTTTTGTCCATATTCACCATTCAAAGAAACGCAGCAAGTAAATAATTTCTTTTCATCCCGCACAATCGTTTCCACCATTGCAGCGCCGGCAGCGCCGGGTGCATACCACGCAGAAGTACCGATCAACTTAGTAAGGGTCGCACCACCCACCATCGTGTCAGCAACAATATTTGTTTTTGTTGCGCTTCACTCAGGAATTTTGTTACAGGAACGCTGTTCCATGTTGCCAATCTAATCAATGGGATCATTGTGGTATCACCATGTCCACCTACAACCACAGCATTATAATCACCGGGACTGCAACCCAGGCGCTGGCTCAATTGATACCTGAATCTTGCGCTGTCCAGCGTACCGCCCATTCCAATAATCTTATTTTTTGCAATACCTGTTGATGTCAGCGCCAGGTAAGTCATTGTATCCATCGGGTTGCTGATCACGATAATGATCGCATCGGGAGAATGTTTCAAAATATTTTCACAAACGCCTTTTCACAATACCCGCATTCACACCAATCAATTCTTCACGTGTCATACCCGGTTTGCGGGGCAGGCCTGAAGTAATCACCACCACATCGCTGCCGGCTGTTTTCGAATAACATTTGTACTGCCAACAATCCTTGTATCAAAGCCAAGGAGGGCGGCGGTCTGCATCATATCCTGCGCCTTACCTTCGGCAATGCCTTCTTTAATATCAAGCAATACGAGCTCTTCGCAAAGTTCTTTACGGGCAATATTATCAGCGACAGGTTGCTCCGACGCACCGGCGCCAACTACTGTAACTTTCATTGAAAAATATTTATCGATTGAGGAAATTATTTGCGCGGCAAAGATAATGTTTGCAAAGCAAGATTAGGCGCTACTAAAGTATCTAAAAAATAATTTTATGAACCCGGCTGCAGTGCTACTATCAGCTTCGTTGCGTCGCACTCTTCATCTTCCTATTCTCTACTCAGCAATGTCGAAGTATCAGGAATCTATCGTACAGGCTATTAATGGAAAATAAATCAGGAAGCCGAACCCATTCGCCACTTTCCATTTCCCATTCGCCCATATATCATTCCTTAAATTTCTCCAGCACTTTCTCCACCGGCAAAGAGCCTTCAAAACTATCTATCAGCGCTCCCTTTTTATCATAAAAAGCAAGAAAAGGAAGATTACGAATATCATAAAAAACGGGTAACACGAACTTCGTATCCCTGCCCATTGTGATATTCTCAAAGCGTTTCAAATTATATTTCGCATAAAACTCTTTCATTTTATCAAACGGAAGGGTAGTGGCCATAACGATCTGTATCTTTTTGAATTCATCCATATGCTTGATGATTTCTTCCGTTTCATGCTGGCAATGATCGCAGTCAGGGCTAAACAGCATGATCATCGTTGGCTTTTTCTTTGAAATATTATCTTTTGTAAACGTAGATACGCTGTCAACTAATAATAAATTTATCGGGGGGCAGTGAAGGAAATCGTTTGTACGAGGCTACCCTCAATGAATCCTTTTGTGCAGAAGCGGAAAAGAATACTGCTGACAATAACAATAGGGCGATTATTTTTTTCATATACCAAAGAAACGAATTTTCGACCTTTTATATTCCAACTGTGAAAAAAGGGCAATTAAATTTGGCACTCTACGAGAATTTCGTAATATTTACGAAAATTTCGTAGAAATGGAAAAATTAACCCACTCAGAAGAAGAAGCCATGCAGGCGGTATGGCGTACCGGCGAAGGCAATATCAAAGCTTTTATGGAAAACCTGGATGAAGAGTATCCTTATACCACCGTGGCTTCTACCATTAAAAACCTGGAGAAGAAAGGTTATCTCAGCAGCCGCCTCTTTGGCAATACCTATTTGTATAAGCCGGCCGTGAGTGAAGAAGAGTATAAAAGGAAATTTATGGGAAGCGTCGTGAAGGAATATTTTGATAACTCTTATAAAGAAATGGTCAATTTTTTTGTAGAGCAGAAAAAACTTTCGGCTAAAGAGCTTAAAGAGATTATTGATATGATCGAAGGGAATAAAAAATAATCATCACTTCAATTTCTTGTATGCCATTTTTATTTGAATACATCGTAAAACTTTCTATCTCCCTTTCGGTAGTGTATTTGTTTTATCAACTGGTATTGCAAAAACTTACTTTTTATAATTGGAACCGGTATTACCTGCTGGGGTATTCTTTGTTGTCATTTCTTATTCCCTTCGTCAACATATCTTTTGCATTTGAAAAGAACGAAACAGTAAGAAACAGCGTATTCCTTTTCATTCCTTCCATTGGTATAGAAAGTACGGAGAATAATACTTTGGCTGTTAATGCTGGCAGTTCATGGAGCATTTGGAGCTGGATGTTATTACTATTCGCAGCAGGTGCTGCATTATTCTTATTTCTTTTTTGTATTCGTTATATATCGTTCCTGAAAATAAGAAGGCAGGCCACCTTGCTTTCAAGCGGCGATTTAAAACTTTACCAGGTTAACAAAAACATTATTCCATTCTCTTTCGGCAATTCTATTTTCATTAACCAGCAATTGCATAGGGAAGAGGAATTACAGGAAAATCATCCGGCATGAATTTGTTCATGTAAAACAAAAACATACAATAGATATTCTCTGTGCGGAATTGCTCTGTATACTCAACTGGTATAATCCCTTTGCATGGTTGCTACGCAAAGCCATACGCCAGAACCTCGAATTTATTGCGGACAATAAAGTAGTAGAGAACGGTTTTGATAAAAAGCAATACCAGTATCTATTATTGAAAGTAATTGGTAACAATCATTTTAGTATAGCCCAAAAGTTCAATTTTTCTTCACTTAAAAAACGTATAGCCATGATGAACAAAATGCGAAGTGCGAAATTGCACTTAATTAAATTTCTTTTTATACTCCCGTTAGGGGCAGTGATACTGCTCGCTTTCAGAAGAGAGATTCCGGCAAACAAAAAGATAGATGAACTTCATGTAAAGTTTTGCCTCTATTGTATATGATAAAGCGAGCCAACTTCCCATTAGTGGGGTTACTATTACTGACGAAAATTCTGCTACCACTGTAGTTTCGGATAATAAAGGTTATTTCGAAATGACCTTTCCGATAGAGGAAAAAACAGAAAATAAAATTTAACCTGAAAAAGGAAGGTTATTATAGTTTTTCTTCAGCTCACATCCTTGGGAAAAAATATACGCCAAAATCCATCGGAATTGTTAGCTTATGGGGAATGGAGGAAAGGTGACGAGGCACAACCCTGCCAGGGCTGCAGGCCGGCTACCTTTCTAGAGTATGCTGGAAATACTGATGTAGGTGTTAACGAAGCCTCAGGTATTTTGAAGCGTTATATAGTTGATAAAAAAGATATTTCTCCCAATGAAATAAAAGATACTGTACCACCTGTACCAATAAATAGCAAAGGTTATTATATCGACATCATCGTTGTACAAAGTAATTGCATTGTTATCGTAAGGGATAAAGACCGTAAGGAAGTGGAAAAGAGTTTTATTAACGAAATGGGACGAGAAAAAAGAGAAGTACGAAGACTTATACGGTGAGATACTAGTTCCTCCTCCGCTCACCACCACCGCCGCCTATTGCACCGCATCCCCCGGTTCCCCCGAAAGTGATTCATCTTCCAAAAAATGTCAGCAACATAAAGATTAATAATAACCAGGTTGTTGTAAAATTAAAGAACGGAAATACGGAAAACTATGATTTCAATAATGAAAAAAGAAAAAGCTTGAGTATGAAAAGAAATATGGAGAGTTATTACCACCGCCGCCGCCACCACCGTTAGAACTGTTAGAGCCTTTAGAGCCTGTTTCTTCCATGAATAATATTCGGTAACAGTTAAGCCAACAGTAGTAGTGACTAAGATTAATACTGTTGTGAAAACAACAACTTTTGTATCGCCATCTGTGACTGAACCTGTTCGTGTTGTTACAAAAGTTGATGCTCCTGTCTCTGTAAAAGTGACTGATGCATTTCCTGTAAAAGTTCAGACTACTGTTAAGCCGGTTAAAAGTCATAAGAGTGGACTAAAAAGTGTAAAGTCATTTGCGATAGTTGTGATGTTACAAAAAATACATGCGCTTCAACAATGCTGAGTAGAGAAGAGGAAGATGAATGGAGCGTCGCAACGAAGCTGATAGTAGTAATGCAGCCGGGTAAATAATTATTGCCTGAAGATTAAGTATTGCCACGGAAGCACGGAGTAAATGTGCTTCTTTTGCCATCCTGCCGGTAAGCCGTATATTTGCCGCCACAAAAAATGAGTTTATGGCAAATACTGCAGATATCAGTCGTGGAATGATTATTAAACTGGATGGAAGCTTGTATTCCGTAGTAGAGTTTGGTGAGAATAAAACAGCCCGTGCCGCTGCGAAAGTTTGGGCGAAACTGAAAGGTGTTGATAATAACCGGTCTATTGAAAAAACATGGAACTCGGGAGATAACATTTATCCGGTGCGTGTGGAGGAAAAGGACATACCAGTTCCTGTATAAAGAGATTCCGGTTACAACTTCATGGATTCCGAAACATTTGAGCAGATAGCCTTGCAGGAAAAACCTGGTGGATGCCCCCCAATTTTTAAAAGATGGCCAGGAAGTAGGCGTATTGATCAATACGGAAACCGAACCTACCGATGAGCGTTGAGCTGCCAGATAAAATAGTAGGTGCTTGTTACTTATACAGAACCGGGCCTCAGGGGCGATACTGCCACCCGTACATTGAAACAAGCAACTGTAGAAACCGGTTGCAACAGTGAATGTGCCCTTAGTTTGTAAATGAAGGTGAATTGATCCGTGTAAATACAAAGACCGGCGAGTATGTGGAAAGAGTAAAAGAAATAAAACCAGCTAATAAAAAGAGCCCAAAATTGAACGATTTTGGGCTCTTTTGTATTGATTTATGACCGAAATTTGCCTAAATGGCCAAAAAATACTGATTTCAATCTGATTTCTATTGCTTACCTTAGCCGTCCTTTTGACCACCAATAAAACCAGTTAAATTGAAAAAATATGGACTTTAAGCAGATCCAGGAGTTGATTAAAATGATCAACAAATCAAACATCGGCGAAGTGACCATTGAGCAAAAAGATTTTAAAGTAACCATAAAACAAAAAGAAGAGAAGATAACACAGATCATGGGTGGTTCCGTACAGTCTTCACCCATTGTACACTTCGGCGCCGCAGCCTGTCAGCAGCCAGCAACCTTCCATCAGCAATGCGCCGGCTGATAAACCTAAATCAAACGAACCTTCCACATCAAATCTTATCACCATTAAAAGTCCGATGATCGGAACTTTTTACCGCAGGCCTACTCCTGATAAACCAAACTTTATGGAAGTGGGCGATGATGTTACCGTTGGTAAAGTGGTTTGCATCATCGAGGCGATGAAACTGTTTAATGAGATCGAAAGTGAAGTGACAGGAAAAATTGTCAAGATACTCGCGGAAGACGCTTCACCAGTTGAATACGATCAACCATTGTTTTTGGTTGAACCAGCTTAAGTATAATTTCAAAAGTAAAAAGTCAAAATTCTAAAGGGGTCGTTATCTCTTGTTTTTGACTTTTGATTTTTTAATTTTTAATTCAATCCAGTGTTTAAAAAAAATATTGATTGCAAACCGCGGCGGAGATTGCCCTTCGTGTGATAAGGACCTGCAGGGAGATGGGTATTAAAAACAGTCGCCGTTTATTCTACCGCAGACAGGGAAAGCCTGCATGTTAAATTTGCCGATGAAGCAGTTTGTATTGGCAAGCCGCAAAGCAGCGATTCTTATCTCAATATACCTCATATCATGGGCGGCTGTTGAAAATTACCAACGCCGAT
Organism: Chitinophagaceae bacterium; assembly: GCA_037200685.1. GTDB lineage: Bacteria > Bacteroidota > Bacteroidia > Chitinophagales > Chitinophagaceae > JAJKIP01. The sequence goes on along the minus strand of JBBCIG010000004.1, from coordinate 93,448 downwards.
GGCATTCACCCCGGCTATGGATTTTTAGCGGAGAAATGCAAAGTTTGCACAGATATGTTTGGATCATGGAATAAAATTCATCGGGCCGATGCCGCATATGATCAGCGCCATGGGCGATAAGATCACGGCGAAAAGAAACGATGATTAAAGCTGGGGTGCCTGTAGTTCCCGGCGGCAAGGGTTTTATTACAAAGTATTGAAGAAGCCAAAGAGCTTGCAAAAGATATGGGTTATCCCGTCATCCTGAAAGCGACAGCAGGTGGTGGCGGTAAAGGAATGCGTATTGTATGGGAAGATGGCGAAATGGAAAAAGCCTACAATACAGCGAAAGTAGAAGCAGCTGCATCATTTAAGAATGATGGTATTTACATGGAAAAAATTCGTGGAAGAGCCACGTCACATCGAGATACAGGTTGCCGGTGATCAATACGGAAATGTTTGTCATTTAAGTGAAAGGGATTGTTCCATCCAACGCCGTCACCAAAGTTTGGTGGAAGAATCGCCATCTCCTTTTATGACGGAAGAGCTGCGTCTCAAAATGGGAGAAGCGGCCAAGAAAGCAGCAGGTGCTATTAATTATGAAGGGTGTCGGCACGATAGAATTTCTTGTCGACAAGCACCGCAATTTCTTTTTCATGGAAATGAATACGAGGATCCAGGTAGAACATTGCGTAACTGAAGAGGATTATCAATTTCGATTTGATAAAAGAACAGATCAAGATCGCCATGGGCGAAAGAATATCCGGCGATGATTATTTCCCGCAAATGCATTCCATCGAATGGCCGGCATCAATGCCGAAGATCCTTATAACGATTTTCGCCCTTCACCCGGCCGCATCACTACACTACACCAGCCCGGTGGACATGGTGTGGCGGGGTAGATAGTCATGCCTATGCCGGGTTATGTCATTCCTCCATATTATGATTCGATGATCGGTAAGTTGATCACTGTTGCAAGAACAAGAAACGAAAGCAATCGATACCATGTACCGTGCATTGAGTGAATATGTGATCGAAGGCGTACATACCACGATTCCGTTTCATCTCCAACTCATGCAGGATGAACGTTTCCGCAGTGGAGATTTTATACAAAATTTTGGAAGGGTTTAAATGTGAAGTAAGATTTTATTAGCCCGGCTTCGGTTCCCTAATCATCTTCGTTCCCCGTCCGAATGGCCAAGGCCGGGCGGACGGCGCACTCTTGTACTGCATGATTTCTACTCAGCATTTTATGCAGCACCCCGATGAATATCGGCGGGACTTCCTGTTCACTATTCAGCATTTGCGTTACTCCGATAATTATCCGAACTATTGGGCATTGCTGAAAAATCAATATGATGTCAGCGGCCATCTAACATACTGAGTAAAGAACAGAGAGATGAAAAGTGCGACGCAACAGACGATGATAATAGCAATACAGCTTTTGCAACAAAAAATTTTGATGCTAACTAACTCACACGATCTTCTTCAACATCCAATACGGCATCCACTTTAGCAATTTGGCGATCAGCCACCAGCGTTTGCTGACGTATACTTTTCGTTTTCTTTTTTTCCAGCGCCCGGATGATCTGTTTGGCGGCTTTGTCCACTGGCACTAGCCAGAACAGGTTTTTTGCCTGCGCCATTTTTGTTTTTACAAAGCCCGGTTTCGATACAAGTCACGGTCACATCTTTTTTCAATCGTAGTGCTTTTATTGCCAGCCCTTCGAGATAGGAACTTTGAAACGCTTTCGATGCATTATATGCCGGCGCCCAACTGCCACCCCGAATGGCCCGCGATGGAAGAAATGGAAGCGTAGTTGGACCATGGCTTTGCTGAATTAAAAGTTGAAAGCCCAGTTGGCGATTTCTATAAATCCGTTCACATTGGTATCAACAGTCGTTTTATCTATCTGCCAGCTGAGCTCTTTGGATACTATACCTGTACCCGAACTGATGATGAGTAATATCGAGGCCACCAAGTTTATGTACAAGTGCTTCAATGCGGGATATGTTTTCTTTTTCCTGTTACATCAAAGCATTCATATTCCGTTTGTTGAGCGCTTTGTTGTTGTATTTGCTGCAATAGTTCGAGTCGTCTGCCTGTGATGCCGATTCTATATCCTTTTTCAATATAAAGTTCAGCCATTTTTTTTCCAATGCCCGATGTTGCCCCCGACGATGACCTTTTTTGCATAAGATATCGTTAGCGTGAAAAGCGAATATTGGCAATTACTAAACCGATAAAGACTAAAATCATACTCACAATATGCTCTGTGGTGAATGGCTCATGCAAAAAAAAGCACGGCGCCGTTACTGCTGAACACTGGAATGAGGTTGCCGAATAAAGAAGCACGGCCGGCACCCAGGCGGTTAATTGCAAGGTTCCCTGAGAAGAAAGGAAATAACAGATGCGGCGATGCCGATGTATAAAATATCAAGCACCAGTTTGGTTTTGCCATTGTATGGGCGCCGCATGTACCTGCTCCCAAATGAAAAAGGGGGACTAATAAAAGCGTACCGATAAAAAAAGTAGCGACGAGGAAACTGCCGGTGGATATGCCCGCTGGTTTCTTTTTCACCAATATATTATAAAAGGAAAAAGAGAATGCCGCGGTGATCACCCACACATCACCTTCATTAAATTTCAGCGTCAGGTTATTGAATATTCCTTTTGATAAGAGTACAGGATACCTACGATACATACCAGCAAACCAATGATCTTGGCAGGCCAACTTTTTCTTTCAGGAAAATGCGGGCCAGCACGATTGAAAAAACAGGAGAGGTAGTAGTGCCGAGCAATGCGAGGTTGATGGCAGAGGTAGAATGGGCGCCGACATACACCAATGTGTTGAATAAAGAAACGCCTGTCAGTGCTGCTAAAAAGAAAAAAGAAAGATGTTGCTTGATGATATGCCGGTCGGCGATAAAACTTTTAATAGTGAACGGAATAATAACAAGTGTTGCGGTTCCCCAGCGAAAAAATTGCCAGGCTTACCGGCGGGAATACTATGAAATACATCTTTGGCGATAATAAAATTGACCGACCATATCATGGATGTAAGCGTGGCGAGTGCGATGCCAATGAATGTATTGTTTTTTGACGAGGTAGAGTTTTGCACTAATAGATTTATTTCATTATTTCCCCTGAGACATCTGCTGCTGGATCATCTATCTCATCTTTAAAACCTGCTATAATTTTTTGATAAACTATCTTCTGTAGATATATTAAAACGTTCTGCATAAAGAATAGAAGCATGTCTTGCTAGTTCAGCCAACATAGTTCCAAATCGTAGGCTTCACCCTTTAAATTAGAATGGATAGTGACATGCTGTTCGTTATGGGGCTGCCCAAATTCTCAGAATCTCAAATGCTTGGGGGATCATTTGTACAGCAGGAGGAATTATTAATTCATTCATGCTTAATTAAATTGATTAATGCGCAAAATCCATTTCAAAATTTCCCTTTATCTTTCAATCGGCGGGTTAAAGTAACCATATTTTAAATGCGGAAATTCTTCTTTGATTAACTCTTGTAATTGCTTTACACCCATGCACTCACCTGTATCTGTCACGCCGATTTTACCTAAATACCAATCAGGTTCGATATTAAAATTGCGCCATTGGATCATGCACAGGTCAGTTTTCTTTGATCAGCTTTTCTTAATGCTTCGTATTCTGCAACACTGTCCGTCATACCGGGAAAAACAAAATAGTTAATCGACGTCCAGCCACCGAAACTGCGCATCACTTTCAGGCTTTCAATAATATCATCAAAGTCGATTGTTGTGGCCGGTAATAGGGCATGTATATTTCCCTTCTCGCCGAGTTGGTACTTACACGAATGGAGTTCAATCCCGCTTCGCACATCTTTCTTACCGCATCTGGTTTGGAGCCATTGGTTATTGATATTTATACTTCCTTTTGAAGTATGTTTTCCTTATTTCCTTTATCGCTTCGCAAAGTGTTTCCCACATCAGCAAAGGTTCGCCTTCGCAACCTTGCCCGAAACTAATAATCGGGGTAGGGAGCAGTTTCAAGATGGCGGGTACCGTGAATTCGACAATCTCTTCCGGTGTTGGTTTAAAAGCCAGCCGATCTTGCGTGGAAACAATCGTTTCTTCATCAGGCTGCAACGAAATACAACCCACACAATTTGCATTACACGCAGGCGATGAAGGCACAGGACATTCCCATCTTCCCAAAAAATAATTTCTTGCAGCGGGGCATTGATAAGTCAGCGCACAGTTATTTCCCAAATGGTTCACCAAACGATTATGAGGGTAAGCTTTCAATAAGTCCTCCACGCCGCTTTTTACTTTTTCCTGGTCATAACCGTCACAATCCTGCCGGATATCCGGTTCTATTCTTACAGCGGGAACAAGAATTTATCGTCCTGCCATCCGGCAGCGGTATAGCAAAACAAAGGAAGGGTGGGAGCGTCCTTCGCAGCTTCATAAGCGGCGAGGTACAAACCTGTATGCGCCGGGGGTATAAATGCGGCAACGGCCCAACCTTTTTCGCACAATCTCATTTCGCCGGTTTTCACATCAATGCCGATTCCTTTCCTTCCGGGCAATTCATATAGTGAACCGCCATCCGGCAATTCGATCCATTCATCTTCCGGTATGGGCAGGGCATCCCAGCCACTGCGGCCGGTTACATATAATGAAGTGTCTTCAAAGATGTTTCCTTTGCCGTCGGAGTAGAGAATGTATGGTGAGTGAGATAGGGACATAAAAGTTCAAAAAGTCAAATGGGGTCAATAATTCAACCGTCAAAGGTCAACGATTTAGCCGCCAACTGCAAAAGTCGTTAAATTCTTTCTCATTAATGCCAGCACCGCCGGTTTCGATTTTTTGCTGTATTAGTTTATTGTTTTTAAAATCAATCGTTAACCACTGGTCTTTAAATATTACATTATTAAGTTCGTCCCATGCAATTTTTTTGACCGGAAAAAGAAGGGTATAAAATATAATCCATGTTGAAAAGAACAGACAGCTTTCTTTTAGAAACAGCGAGGAAAGCAAAAAAAGTATCAGCATCACCCCTGCAATCTTCCAATTGCCTATCCATAGCCAGAAAACTTCGATACCGATGACCGATAACCAGAAAAACACTATTTTTTTAAAAGCCGTGCCGGACATACGATAGGCGAAAATTAAAATGAATATGCCGCCCCATGGCAGGGTATGAAAAGGAAAATTCTTAGAAGGTGATATGTACAGGAAGGCAACGAGGTTTAAAATAAAAATGAACAGGAGCAATACCTCGTAGATCTTTATCTTTTCATTTTTTAGGCGTCAATTGAAATTCTCTCATAATCATTCCTAAGGCGTATTGCTTGTCACCAACAGGTTACACAGTTTAAACAACACCCTCGCACCTACATTCGAATTCCAATCCGTATCACTGATGCCCACTTCACTCAAATCAAACCCAATGATTTGCTTCCCGCTTTCCATCACTTTACGAAAAATATAAAATACTTCTTCCGTCTCAAAACCACCGGGTACCGGGGTTCCTGTATGCGGGCAAAGTTTTCGGTCAAGTCCATCAATATCAAAACTGATAAATACTTTTTCGGTAAACTCTTTACAATTTCATCAGCGATATTTTTCCAGGTATCGCCTTCGTACTGGCGTTTTTTAATGTCCGCATCAAAGAATGTAACGATACGGTTATTGCTGGTTTTTACATATTCCCATTCGGCAGGGCTGAAATCCCGTGCTCCCACCTGCACCAGTTTTTTTATTTCAGGAATTTCATTCAGGGCATTATTCATCACACTGACATGCGAGTAATTAAAACCGGTATAAGCATCCCGCAAATCGCAATGCGCATCTATTTGTAAAATGCCATAATCGCCATGCTTTTCACCAATCGCTTTAAAAAATCCTAATGCAGCGCTGTGGTCGCCGCCCAACAAGCCTACTAACTTTCCGCGGTCTAACAAAGCCTTTGTCTGGTCATACACCCATGTATTCAAAATTTGCTGCCTTCATTTACATCCTTCAATGTTTTCGTCATGAACTGGTTCGCACTTACATCTTCATCCCTCGAGATATAATCAATGTATAGCTCCGCTTCTTTGCGTAGATAGTCGCTCTTCATCAAGATTTTCCTGTCGCTGGGCCGCAATATAATACCCCTGTTTCCATGCCTCCGGTGCATCGGGGTCATAAAGATCAACATGCAGGCTTGCTTTACAAATTGCTTCCGGTGCACGGGAGGTGCCCGAGCCATAAGTCACTGTTACTTCCCAGGGAACGGGTACTATGATCAGCCTTGCATCTTCTTCATTCGTCGCAGGCCAAAAATGTTAAACTCAGGGTTGCTGACTTCGTTCGGATTATAATTGGAGAGATCTGTCATCTTTTTTATTTACAAAACGGTGCAAGTTACACGGCTTTACTATGGAAACAAAATCAAAAAAGAAAGCTGATTATGGGCCAAACGGCATTACTACTATCATCGGCTGTTGCGTCGCACTCTTGTACGTTCAGTAATTCTACTCAGCATATTCGAAGCGTCTGCATTTTACCGGAAATGTTTAGGAATGAATACAATGATGAAGGTCAAATCCTTTTAATAATCGTGGTTCAGACTTGAGGCTCCTGCTGGCTCAACAATGAAAACTTCCCAACCCCCAGATAATATTTGTAGAATCAATACCAACCGTTTTTTCTTCCCGGGAAACATTCAGCGATGATGTCAAGCGCTTTATCATCTTTCTTTGACCTGAAAGTAGGAACAATCACCGATTTTGTTAGCAATATAAAAATTAGCATAAGAGGCAGGTAAACGTTGCCCTTCCCATGATAATTCATCCGGCATAGGTAACTCAACTATATTCAATTGTTTCCCATTCAGCAAACGCATTTTTTTTAATTGCTTGAGATTATGCTGAAGTAAATCATAATTTTCATCTTTCTTTTTTCTTCAACAACTGTTATTACGGTGTCTTCGTTCACAAATCTCACCGTATCATCAATGTGTCCATCAGTATCATCACCAATTATCCCTTCATCCACCCAAAGTATTTGCTCCACTCCATAATAATTAATAAGATATTCTTCGATCTGCTGTTGATTCAAATGTGGGTTACGGTTCGGATTTAATAAACAAGCTGTCGAAGTCATCAGCGTTCCTTTTCCATTAAATTCAACAGAACCGCCCTCCATTACAATACCCGGGTGAAAAACGGTAATATCAAAATATTTACCGATCAAAGTAGGGATTACATCATCAAGGTCATACGGCGGATATTTATTGCCCCATGCATTATAACCCCAGTCAACGATTGCTTTTTCTTTTCTGCAGGATTAATTACAAATGCGCCCATGGTCCCTGCACCATGCATCATTCGTTGGATGAAAGAAAAATTCAACTTTATCAAGGTTAACATTTCCTTTTTGCAAATGATCAATCGCAGCTTTCTTCATGGCTTCATCATTCACATTAATGCGAACGATCTCGCCTTTACTCAGTTCCTTTTATAAATTGAACATAAGGGGAATAAATAGTTTCAATCTTTCCCGGCCAACTCGCTTCTTTATGCGGCCAGCTCAGCCATGTAGCAACATGGGGAGCAAATTCAGCGGGGGAAGTAATAGCCCAGGGATTTTGGCAATGAATGATTCATAGTAAAATAAAATATTCAATACTCAGCAATCAATATTCAATTTTCAAGTATAAAGGATCTTTATTATTGAGTGTTGAATATGATTATTGAATGTTATAATTCTTCATCAATAAATCGTTTAGTAATCGGCGCATAGGAATCAATCCTGCGATCCCTCAAAAATGGCCAGTGCGTTCTGTAACTATCACTTTTCTCCGTATCAATATCCACCACGACTACTTCTTCACTATCGTGTGATGCTTTGTACAGCAAACTTCCAAAGGCATTGGTTACAAAAGAACCGCCCCAGAATTTCATAGCGCCATCTTGTTCAAGGCCAACACGGTTCACACTAACCACGGGAACACCATTCGCGACAGCATGGCTGCGCTGAATCGTTTGCCACGCACTGTATTGTTCAGTATTCGTTTGCTTCGTTTTGCGAGGTAGCCCAGCCAATAGCAGTAGGGTAGAATAATATCTCCGCACCCATCAGCGATGTTATTCTTGCTGCTTCAGGGTACCATTGGTCCCAGCAAATCAATACACCAATCGTCGCAAATTTTGTTTTAAACACTTTATAACCGAGGTCACCGGGCGTGAAGTAAAATTTTTCATAATAAGCCGGGTCATCCGGGATATGCATCTTCCTGTATTTCCCTAAATAACTTCCGTCTGCATCTAGTACAGCCGTTGTATTATGATAAAGGCCTTCCGCTCTTTTCTCAAATAAAGAAGCGATGATGACAACACCCAGTTCTTTTGCCAATTTGCTCATGCTTCTGTAGAAGGACCGGGAATGGATTCCGCCAGTTTGAAGTTTGTCATAATCTTCCACATCGCAGAAGTAAAGCGAAGTAAACAGTTCCTGCAGGCAAACGATCTGTGCACCTTTAGCTGCCGCTTCCTTTGTTTTATCAATTGCTTTCTGCAGGTTTGCCGCTTTGTCCTTCGAACAGCTCATCTGCACCAGGCCAACTTTGACTATTGACATTCTTTTTACTTTATTAAATGAGATGCAAAAATAATAAGTTTTGAAGTTTTGGTTCTAAAGTTTGTTGAGCAGCTATAAAAGAAAAAGAGCCTCATTGCTGAGGCTCTTTCTAATAATTTTAAATCTTGACTCAGAATTATTTCTTCCCCATCTGTCTCAGGGAAAGCTACATGCGATGCAACAGCTAATCTGACTTTGGGATATTCAAGATATACAATACCATATTCCCTGGCAAGCTCTTTTAATGATCTTGCTGATGGCAGGGTAGTGTATATGAGATATTTTAGGAAAAAGGTGATGTTCTACCTGGAAGTTCAAACCACCAACTAACCAACTTACTAATTTGTTTCTTGTTGCAAAGTTGGCTGTTGTTTTTATCTGGTGAATAGCCCATTCATCTTCCATTTTATTGGTAGCGTCATCAGGCATTGGGAAATGCGTATGTTCTACCGTGTGTGCTAACTGAATACAATGCTCAGTACAAATCCTGCTACAAGGCCCATACTTAAGAATCCGATCAGCCAGGGCATAAAGCCTACCATGTAAATTGGAATCAATACGAAAATAAAAAGGTGGGCTGATTTATAAAACCAGAAAGCAAGATGTTCCTTCAGTGTCATTTTTCTAAGGGCGATAGAACCAATCTTACCGGAAAAATATTTTATATAATCAGTTACAAAAATCCAGTAGATGTATAACAAAGAGTAAGCCGCCCAAAAGTAAAAATGCTGGTACTTGTGAATTTATAATGCGGTTGTTCATCGCAAAGGCGCAGCAACGGACGGGCTTCTATATCATCATCTACACCATGAATGTTCGTATAAGTATGATGAAAACGTTATGCTTCATTTTCCACATGTGCTGACTGGCACCGAGGAAATTTGCAAAACTGGAAGCCGCTGTATTGATCCATTTGTAACGGCTGAAACTGCCGTGAGCTCCATCATGCATCACATTAAAACCAATTGCTGCTGTGAAGCATCCTAAAAGAACGCATTCTAAAATGGCCCACAAAGTCGGTGGTGTGAAAAAAACAAGATGCGTATATGTTATCAGTAAGCCTGTAACTAACAGGATCGCTTTAAAATGAAGACTGAAGTTGCCAGTTGTAGCCTTTCCTTTTTGCTTAAAGTATTCGTTTATTCTTTTCTTAATTCGCTATGAAAAGGCAATGCAATTTTTGGAAATTTGGGACTGGACATTAAGACTGAATTTATAGTGAAAACAAAGGTAGATCATCTATAGCACAAAACACAGCTCCGGTTGTTAAATTAACAAGCGAAGTTACTGACAATGCGGTGATAATTAGTGAACTCGAAAGGCCTCTATGGTAGTTGTTTAGGTCTCGATCTGAATTAACGCATCAAGATGGCTGATGCCGATCTTCTTTTCCGTGATAAACCCTTCCGCGAATTTCACCCCGATGCGTTTACCCAGCATTCTTGCACGGGCAATCACACTATCCAAAAAATCAGGTGTGGAGATATAGGTTTGTGGCCCATCGGTGCTGCTGCCGGAAGTATGAAACTGTGTGCTATAAGCTTCTATCGCTTTCATTCGTTGTTCAAACACATCGCTTATGTCAATTAACAGGTCAGGTTCATGGTACCAGTCCTGCATGTATTGAAGAAAATATTTTGGCCGCCATTTTTGTTGCGCCTTCCCTGTTTCATCTTTCGTTTCTATTTTGGCCAAACCCGATAGAAAACAGGCATCACTGATCAAATGCCCGGCACGACCATGATCAGGATGACGGTCGCTTAAAATATTCCCGATAACAATTTCCGGTTGGTATTTGCGAAGTGTTTGGATCAATTGCAATTGATGCGCTTCATCATTTTTAAAAAAGCCATCTCTCATTTTCAGGTTCTCTCTTATGCCGGCGCCAATGATCTTCGCGGGCGTTTGCGGCTTCGTCGTATCTCGTTTCAATCGTGCCCCTCGTTCCCAATTCTCCTTGTGTCAGGTCAACGATGCCGATTTTCTTTCCTCTTTTTATTTCATTGATCAGCGTGCCGGAACATCCCAGTTCCACATCATCCGGGTGTACGCCAATAGCGAGAATGTCTAGTTTACCCCATCCCCTAAAGGGGTGCTTTGAGGTTTCGTAAAAAGAATTATCAGCCATTATTGTATATGAATATGATTAATAAAATAAGACAGGACAAATGTAAGATTGTATTGATAACAACTTTGGTGAATATATCAAAGGTAAACAAGCTTCCAAACACCCCTTTAGGGCCTGCCTGCCGGTAGGCAGGGATGGGGGTTAGGACTATTTCCTGTACGGATTTCCATACCAGGCATCATCAATTTCCTTTACAAAATTTTCGATCTGGCGATCTGTTTTATCATTGGTGTCCCAATCCTGTTTCAGGGCTGCTCCCAAAAAAGAAAGCGACTGTCTGGTAAACTCTTGCATTCATGCCGCCCCTGTATTCTTTTATTATTTCATAGCAGTTATTACCCGTTTGCCGGTTGATCAGTTTCATCAATACTTTCCCCTGGTACACCGAAAGGTTAGAAAGCGGATCGGAAAATTGTTTTCGTAATTCTTTTTCCCTCGTTTTGATATATTCTTTTCTTGTTTTTTTAGAAGTAACGCCGGCAAGTTTCGCATTGATGTCATTGATCGTGCCGCCAGCTGTTCTTGCATATGGATAAGTTACGTACACGGCGTTGCGCAACCTTGTCCATTCGGCCATATATTTTTCTAACTTTTTCGGGGAAAGGTTAGATATCCAAACGAGCGGCTCTTCTTTATACGACAGCATTTCACGCTGGTACCAGATGGCATCGTCATGATCGTATCATTTGGGCCCCATTTCTTTGAACGCTCCGCATAAGAAGGCATCGGTGGAATTGTATCATCCATTACTTCCGGGCCAACGATCTGCGCCGAAGATGAATTGCTAGCAAAAAGCAAAAACACCAGCAAGGCAAATCCTAATAATTTATATGTAACCGGGCGAATCATTCTACTATAAATTTACAAAATATTTCTGCGGATGAAAAGGGCAAAACTACGAGAGATGCTGTTGCAGAATTGTGAAATTTGGAGGCCGGGAACCCGATAGCTATCGGGTCTGTTCCGGCAAAAAACCAGAGATCGTAAGTGCCGGAACAGAGTTCCGGCTTCCATAGCGGCAGTCCGCCGCAAAAATGTTGAGTAAAAGAACAGGAAGTACAAGTGTGCGACGCAACGAAGATGATCAGGGAACCGCAGTTCGGCTCCGCTCACTACTTGGTTAAAAAAATATATTACGATTTATAAACAGTGTCCGGCTCTTGCGGGATATCACTTATCCTCATATCATTGAGAATTGCATTGGAGAAAAACTCATATTTCATGGAGTGGAAAAAGAACCCGATGGCGACCGGGTGCTGGTTGAAAATTATGTAGTTCCCGGCAGCGGTCCTGTAATGCATACACATTTGTTGCAGGATGAATCATTAACCGTTGTTAAAGGAAAGATTGGTTACCAGGTACTGGGACAACCGAAACAATATGCAGGCGAAGGTGAAACAGTATTGTTTAAGAAAGGTACACCACACCGTTTTTGGAATGACGGGCAAGAAGTGTTGCATTGTACAGGATGGCTAAAACCTGCCAACACCATCGTCTTTTATCTCAGTTCAATTTACGCTGCGCAAAATAAATCCGGCAAAGCACAGCCTGAACAATTTGACGGCGCTTATCTTATTAAGCGTTATTCTTCAGAATATGATTTGCCGGAGCTGCCGGGGTTTGTTAAAAAAGTTATCATCCCCGTTACTTATTATGTGGGGAAACTTTTAGGAAAGTACAAGCATTTCCAAAACGCACCCGCACCGGTAAAACGTTAACAGGAGGGGCTGTTAAAGGGAATAAGAATTATATATTCTTAGCTTTTCTTGCATCAGCCTCTTCTTTTGTTTCTTTATCATCTTCTTCTACAGTTTCTTTTACATCTTGCACCAAGGAAGAGATCGGGCCTTTCATTCTTTCCTGTGGATCAGTTGTATGTTTTGTTTCGGGGTCTGGCTGGGAGATCGGTTGATCTTTCTTTTTAGTATCCATAACTTATTGTTTCCGATACAAGATCAAATTTTAGGCCGGGATGCTAAAGCCTAGAGACTGAGCGTTTTGGGGAAAGTTATGCCACAGTTTTAAGGGGCGCTTTCACCAATGCATTATAGCACAATCTAGCAGGTCGGCTGCGTAAATGCTAAATAGACAGATAGTAATCGGGATCGACGCCCCGACAAACATCGGGGTTTTCAACAATTGCCGAGTAAAGAACAGGAAGATGAACGGAGCGTCGCAACGAAGCCGATCAGGGAACCGCAGTTCGACTTCGCTCACTACTGGTAACAAAAAATCATTTTTTAACCGCTGTAACCTCATTAATTTTACAACTTGATCTATGCGTAACTCTCCTTTTTGGTGGATATTGATTGGCTTTATGGTATTGCTGGATGTGTATGTGTTCCAGGCGGTAAAAGTCGTCGCCTCCCCGGCGGGTTCAAGAACGAAGACGTTTATTTTTTATGGCTATTGGATCGTTTCTGTTCTCGCCATTGTGGTATTGCTTATTCTTCCTTACCTGCAATTTGAACACCAGGCGAAACTTTTTAAGACAACCATCTTTGCGATCATCGCGGGTTTGTTTTTCGCCAAACTGATCGCCGCTGTTTTCTTTTTGATAGATGATATACGCCGCGGCATTCAATGGGTCGCTGGTAAACTTTTTTTTAAGAATACGGAAAGTGAATTACAGGAAGGGGAAAGAATATCACGTTCAGTATTCCTCACTTGGGTGGGTATGATCGCCGGCACAGGTTTGTTTGGCACTTTGATTTATGGGTTTGGTAATAAATACCGCTACCAATTAAAGAAAGTGCAATTAGCCTTCAGCAATCTTCCGGCAGCATTCAAACGGTTGAAGATTATTCATATTTCCGACATTCATTCCGGCAGTCTTACCGATAAAAAAGCGGTGATGAAAGGCGTGGAGAAAATTTTAAAACAAAAAGCGGATATCATTCTTTTTACCGGTGACCTTGTCAATAACAAGGCAGATGAAATGGAAGATTTCATGGATGTGTTTGGTAAGCTCGAAGCGCCGCTGGGTGTGTATTCTACTTTTGGTAATCATGATTATGGTGATTATGTAACGTGGGGAAATAAAGATGAGAAGACGGAGAACCTGCAACGATTGGCGAAAGTGCATAAAGACCTGGGCTGGCGTTTGCTGATGGATGAGCATATTGTCTTGGAAAGAAACGGTGAACAGATCGCTTTGCTGGGTGTGCAAAATATCAGCGGGAGAAGGGGTTTTCATAGTTATGGTGATATGAAAAAAGCGCATGCAGGTTCCGAAGCGCACCCTTTTAAAATATTAATGAGCCATGATCCTTCGCATTGGGATGCGGAAGTTGTTAAAGAATATAAAGACGTTGACCTGATGCTTTCTGGCCACACGCATGGAATGCAATTTGGAGTGGAACTGCCCGGCTTTAAATGGAGCCCGGTGCAATATATTTATAAGCAATGGGCAGGGCTATACGAGCAAGGCGCCCAGAAACTATATGTAAACAGGGGTTATGGTTTTATTGGTTACCCCGGCAGGGTAGGGATTTTACCCGAAATAACTTTGCTGGAACTGGTATAATTATATTCCCGATAATGCGTTATTAAACATTGTGAAAATGGAATGGTCATAGCCGGGGTAAACCATCATACTCCGCCAATGCTTTGCAAAAAAATTATACTGGTAGCGCCGTTGTTTATCTTTTTTTCTTTTACCGCAACTGCGCAAAAGAACCCCGTCGATACTATTTCGCCTGTACATGATGAAAGCCTTGGCATTGATACCTTGCTCGATTATGATGACCTGCTGAGTGAATTTGATAGTTTTCTTGATTCTATTTTAGCGCCGAGAAGTTATTTTTTGGTGGCTGCCTCTGCCGGCACGAGCTATTTTAATTTTAAAAAAACAAATAACACGGGTGTTGATATAAGAAAGAAACTGGTGCTTTCACCTGTCATTGGTTATTATCATAAAAGCGGGTTGGGGCTTACGATGTCCGGGAATATGATCAATGATGGTAATAAAAGAAGTTTATACCAGGCAGCGATCAGTCCTTCGTTTGATTTTATACAAAGCCGCAATTTCATTGGAGGCATTACGTATACCAAGTTTATCAATAAAGATTCCGTATCCTTTTATACATCGCCGGTGGAAAATGAGGTCAGCGCTTATTTTATCGCCAGGAAACCATGGCTGCAGCCGGGCATTGCAGTGGGCTATAGCTGGGGCAGCCGTACAGAATACGAGAAGAGGGTGCGCTTCCTGCAAAGATTGGGGGTTTTCGTCCCCGTGGTGACGACGAAAGAAGAAAGCGTTTCTGATTTTTCAATGACCGCTTCTCTCCGACATAATTTTTATTGGTTAAATATTTCTAAAAATACCAGCAACTACGTAAAGCTGACCCCGATACTGGCGATGTCTGCGGGCACGCAAAAATTCGGGTCCAACCAGTCAACAGCTTATGGTTTCAATTTTACAAAAAGGGGAACCGTTACCTATAATACCCCCAATGTAAACCTGGAGGATGAATTAAAATTTCAACCACTCTCACTTACACTCTATTTACGGCCGGAATATGCAACCAAACATTTCTTTATACAGCCCCAATTGTTGTTTGATTATTATTTTCCCGAAGCAGAGAAAAAATTTACAACTCTCTTTTCTGTGAATGCCGGTTTTCTTTTTTAATGGTTAGTAATAGCATTAGGAAAATCTTCACAATACCGGTGCAATATTTCCACGATAAAATTTGTTTTATAAACTTAAAGCCTGGTGTAGTTAATGCAAATTAACAACGCCGATAAATGGACGGTATTATACTTGCATTAATTTCCCTCATTAAATTAAAAAAATTTATGAAAGCTAAAATGTTCCTTCCGGTGCTCGCCCTTTTATTTATTTCATCAACGGTTATGGCGCAATTTCATATTGGTGTGAAAGGGGGCGCTAACGTTATTAAAGTCGACGGTAAATCATTCAAAGATCAATTCAAGTATGGCTATCATCTCGGTGGTTTCGCAGAAATAGGGTTGGGGTCAAAACTCGGTATTCAACCTGAAGTATTGTTTAGCCAATACAGTACAAGCGTAGACAGTAATTATAAAAGCGTTTATAAAAATGTATTTAATTCCAACCAGAGTGCTGTACGGTTGAGTTATCTGTCTATACCGATTTTAGTTACTTATAAGTTGCTCGGTAATTTTCTCGTGCTGCAGGCCGGGCCGCAAGTGGGCATATTAATGAACCAGGACAAAACACTTTTACAAAATGGGGGCAACGCATTTTCTGAAGGAGATTTTTCCATGGTAGGAGGCGTGCAGTTAAAACTAAGCGCTATCCGAATCAGCGGAAGATATGTAGTGGGTTTAAAAAATATTAATGATATAGATAACCAGGACCGTTGGAAAAGCCAGGGCTTTCAATTCTCGATGGGATTAGCTCTTTAAAAATTCAGATACCGATGAATAATGTAACCTCGCTTTGGCGGGGTTATTTTTTTTAGTGAATGTTTTCCCACAAAGACACAAAGACTTATTTTATTCCGGGTAATGTAATTTACCTCACCCTTTGTCCCTCTCCATAAATGGAGAGGGAAGTTATACACAGTCCCACTTTGAGAAGGCTTCCTATTTATTATTAGCTTCTAAAACGCTGAATAGGACCTCACCCTTTATCCCTCTCCATAAATGGAAAGGGAAGCTCTACACTGCCCTCGCTTTGAGAAGACTTCCTATTTATTATTAACTTCTAAAATGCTGAATAGTGGACAGGAAGATGAAGAGTGCGACGCAACAGAAGTTGATAGTAGCAATGGCGCTGGTTACAGAATTATTTTAAACAAATTCCAACAAAAGATTTGTTTTGCGGGAATATACCTGCTCTTTTTGCGTGTTTTGGCAGTTTTATTTCTGCGGCATGGAACTTGAAAAGTTTAGATTCCCGTTGTACTTTTATCGCCCCGTACCGGAGGATGACATATTGACTAAAGTTTGATGATTTATGAGTTATGACAAATTTTTGATGCAGACCGAGAATGAAATGGATTTTTTGCCCATTATCCCCCTCAATGAAAGCGAGCAAGAAGACACGAACAGCATTGAAGTACCTGCTGAAATAGCCATTTTACCCCTTCGGAATACGGTGTTGTTTCCCGGTGTTGTGCTGCCTATTACGGTGGGCCGCGACAAGAGCATTAAAGCGGTGAATGATGCTTATAAAGGTGACAAATTGATAGGCGTGGTGGCCCAAAAGGACAGCAGCGTGGAAGACCCGGAGATAAAAGACCTGGAAGCAGTGGGCACGATCGCCCGCATTGTGAAGCAAATAAAAATGCCGGACGGCGGCACGACGATCATTATACAGGGTAAGACCCGTTTCCAGATAGAATCTATTTTAGGAGACGATCCTTATTTTAAAGCGAAAATAAAAAAGCTGGAAGAGGAAGAAGCGATTAAGGATAAAGATTTTGATGCGTACGTTGCTACGATCAAAGACCTGGCGACGGAGATCATCCAGCTTTCTCCAAACATTCCTACTGAAGCGTCTATTATTTTACGCAATATTGAAAATCCTTCTTTTCTTATTCATTTTGTTTCCAGCAATCTTAATACCGAGATCAAACAGAAACAGCGCTTGCTGGAATTAAATAATATTCGGGAACGGGCTGACCTGCTGATGCAATTGCTGCAAAAAGAATTACAGTTTGCTGAATTGAAAAACAAAGTGACGACAAAAACAAGAACGGAACTGGATAAGCAACAGCGTGACTATTTCCTGCAACAGCAATTAAAAAGTATTAAAGATGAACTGGGCGGCGACAGCAATGTACAGGAAGTAAAAGAAATGCAGAAAAAAGCGGAAGCAAAAAAATGGCCGGTTGCCGCGAAGGAATTATTTAAAAAAGGAATTGAGAAGCTGGAGAGAATGCACCCGACCACGCCGGATTATTCTGTTGTGTATAATCATCTTGACCTGATGCTGGAGCTGCCGTGGGAAGAATACACGGGAGATCAATATGATCTTAAAAAAGCAAAGAAGACGCTGGACATTGATCATTTTGGTATGCAGAAGATCAAAGAAAGGATTTTGGAATATATAGCCGTATTGAAATTGAAAGGCGATATGAAAAGCCCGATCCTTTGTTTTGTCGGCCCTCCCGGTATTGGTAAAACATCACTTGGTAGGAGTATCGCCAATGCAATTGGAAGAAAGTATGTCCGTCTTAGTTTGGGTGGTTTGCATGATGAAAGTGAAATAAGGGGACATCGTAAAACATATATCGGCGCTATGCCAGGCAGGGTGTTGCAATCAATACGGAAAGTAAAGACATCCAACCCCGTAATGATACTGGATGAGATAGATAAAGTAGGAAGTGATTTTCGCGGCGACCCGAGCAGTGCATTGCTGGAAGTGCTTGACCCGGAGCAGAACCATACTTTTTATGATAACTACCTTGAAATGGAGTATGATTTGAGTAAGGTGTTGTTTATAGCCACGGCAAATAATATTCAGAATATTCAGCCGGCACTCCGTGACCGCCTGGAAATAATTAACCTGAGCGGCTATGCGGTGGAAGAGAAAATGGAAATAGCCAAACGGCATTTAATACCACGGCAGAAAGAATTGCATGGGTTGAAAAGCACACCGTTTAAGATCAATGATAAAGTGCTGGAAAAAATTATACAGGATTATACAAGGGAAAGCGGCGTTCGTGAGCTTGACCGCATGATGGCGTCTGTGATGCGCTACCAGGCCAAGCAATTAGCGATGAAAGGAAAACTGAAACCTACGGTAAGCGTTTCAGATATTGAGAAAATATTGGGCCGGTCTAAATACAGTAATGAAATATATAAGACGGCGAATATGCCGGGTGTGGCTGTTGGCCTTGCATGGACTTATGTGGGCGGCGATATTTTATTTATAGAAACAAGTCTTAGCGATGGGAAAGGCGAGTTGAAGCTGACGGGTAACCTCGGTAATGTGATGAAAGAAAGCGCCAGCACGGCGTTGACTTATTTACAATCAAATGCAAAGAAATTCGATATTGACCATAAGATATTCGAAAAGAAAAATATTCATGTGCATGTACCGGAAGGGGCAGTGCCTAAAGATGGCCCGAGTGCCGGTATCACGATGATGACATCAATCGCATCAGCGATTACAGGACGAAAAGTAAAACCATTTCTCGCCATGACAGGGGAGAGCACCTTGCGTGGCCAGGTATTACCGGTGGGCGGCATTAAAGAAAAAGTATTGGCTGCTAAAAGAGCGGGATTGAAAGAGATCGTTCTTTGCTGGCAAAATGAAAAAGATGTGCTGGAAATAGAACCTGCTTTTATCAAAGGTGTTACATTTCATTATGTAAAAACAATGAACCAGGTGCTGGAGATAGCACTGGTGTGATGTCTGCTTAATACAATTGTTTCAGGAAGCGCTTTCTGGAAGAGGTGCTTATCTTCGTGGCTGTGCGTTCAGCTATCATTATCATATTTGTTTTTTTCTCTTTACAATTAACAGCCCAAACATTGGGCGGTAATTCCGTTTTTAATTTTCTAAAACTTCCTAACAGCCCTCAATTGTCTGCATTAGGTGGTGTGAACACTTCTCATATTTCTGATGATATCGGTCTTGCATTCAATAACCCGGCATTATTAAGGCCGGAAATGCATACACAATTAAATGCAGTGTTCAATAGCTTTTATGATGGTATTACAGCATATAACTTATCATTAGGTTATCATCATGAGAAATTAAACACCAATTTTCTCTGGGGTCTCAATTATCTTAATTACGGTTCTATTCAGCAAACGGATGCTGCAGGGAATATCTATGGTAATTTCAAACCTGTTGACTGGGTAATGCAGGTTTCCGCTTCCCGTAGCTATATGGAGAAATGGAATTATGGCGCTACGCTGAAATTTATTAATTCGAATTATGGACAATATCGTTCTAATGGTATTGCTATAGACGTAGGAGTATTGTACTATGACTCATCACAGCTTTTTTCCGCTTCTGTTCTTGCAAAGAACATGGGGACGCAGTTAAAAAAATATGATGGTACTGATCCCGATGATCTTCCATTTGACCTGCAGGTAGGAGTAAGTAAGCGATTGGAAAATGCGCCTTTCGGATTTTCTTTTACCGCACATCATGTTTACCGGTTTGATATAACCTACAATGATGCTGAGTTTAATAATGAAAATGGCTTCAGCAATGTGAGTGATAAGAAATTTACGTTCGATAAGCTGTTCCGTCATTTTGTATTCGCTACAAATATTTACCTCGCTGATAAAGTGGAAGTCGATATAGGCTATAATTATCTCCGCAGAAAAGAATTAAGCATTGGAGCTACAGGTAATGGTCTTAGTGGTTTCTCGATGGGAGTTTCATTATTGTTGAATAAGCTGCAAATCCGTTATGCCAGGGCACAGTACCAGAATAACATAGGGTATAACCAGTTCGGGTTAAATATGACATTGAATAAGTATTTTGGATTGGGGAAATTTGGGAAAAGGATAAAGTGGTAGGAATGAGCTATTATTGAGAGGAAAGCTTATACAGGTAATAAGTATTCCAGGTATTTGCTGTGTTGACCATGTATTGATTAGTGGATTGTTTTACAAGAGTAATGTGATAATAGTTTGCAGAATCAACCGGCAGTTTATTTATCGTTAAATAAAAGTATTCATTATAGCCCATATACTTTTTGGAAAGATCAGCCACATTTCGAACTATATCCGGATTAAAAAGACCTGATTTTCTTTCCTGGTTCCATATTACATAGCTGCCCCATCGATTAGCATCAGGCATATAAAATTGTTTATAAGGTAGCAGGTTGGGCAAAATTGCTACGGCTACATTATCGGGATGACAGGCGATGAATGTCTTTGAACCGGGATTAATTTCTTTTTTTATATAATCAGTTATTTCTTTTTTATGGTTATTGCCGGGATTAATTTTTTTTAAGGTAAATGATACTGAAGTTGTGATCATCATGCAGAGAATTGCAAAAAGAAAAAGGTAAGTAGTAGCTTTGTATTTTTCTTTTATGTTGCCGATCCAAATACACATAATCATTCCAAGAAACAGGAAAAAATGATGACGGATTTGCCCCGGGTATTTGAAAAGAAAAAGAAAAAATAAAGCAACCTGGATAGAAAGTAATGAGAATAACAATAACCGATTTTTAATTGATACTAACAACTGGGCTAAAAAAGAAAAATAAATTACCAGGCTAAATGCAATCGTACCAGTAATGATAGAAATTGTTATCGCCGCCGGAGCGCTTTGAAATTTAATATTAGCAAGTTCTTTATCGAGGTCAGCAGGAGGGAATACTTGTAGTGTCGCTAATAAAATCCCAATTCCAATTATTATCGCCCCTTTTACAGCCGTCTTGTCCTTTTTTGAAAACCCATTTAATAAAAGAAATAAAGCAAATCCGCAACAAAGAAGCGTACTGTGAATGTTTGTATTAGCTAATAGGAAAAATAAGATTGACCATGCCAGCCATTTGTTGTAAAATTTTTTGAAAAGTGCTAATCCTGCAAATAGCAGGCATACGCTTAATGCATAGCTCCTGGCATTAACAGAATATTCCGTGAGGAGGATATGTGAGAAAGGTAATAATATGCGTATCAACAAAGGGAATGGCGCCAACCAGAGCCAAATCAGTATTGCGGCAATTATAAAAAAGAAGTTGAAAAAATAAATTATATTAAAAGATATTCCTGATTGGGCAAATGGTCTTTGGATAGTATGCCATAACCCTGGCGTGCCTTCATAACCCATTAAGGAATACATTTTTTTAAACGAATCTGTATCTCTTGCAATTAGCCACGCTTGTCCTTCATCACCATCAATAGGGTGATGTTGTTGTAAAAGAAAAATTATAAGAATATATAATCCGAAAGCTGTAAAAAGCACCAGCTTTTTATTTTTTATAAGAAACTGCTCGCTGAGGTTGAAATAAATGATGCATTTATTTCTGAATGATGGAATAATCCATAACAAAAGAAAAAATCCCAGGCATACTATTGATTTGATTAAAGCCATACCAGTAGTTATTGTTTTTCCTCTTCGTGGTAGTCTGTTTCTGTATTAATCGCCCATATGGATGTTTTGTCTGTATCTCCTTTAATAATCTTATTTACAACTTCCATAGCCGTTAACATTGAATGATCCTGGTTATTGTAGCGGTGCATACCATTTCTTCCCGCCAGGAACAAATTTTTATAACCGTTTAGATAATCCCTTAATTCATCCATTTTATCATAAGTGCCAAAATAGCCCGGGTAAGCTTTTTCAACTTTTATAACAGTGCCATCTAATACTGTATTATCATATAAAATTCCAATCTGGATCAATTCTTTTTCAGCAAATTTTAATAGTTCATTTTCCGGCATCGACCAGAGCTCATCACCTTCGTTACAAAAATATTCCAGTCCCAGCCATACGGTATCTGGATTATTGGCCATATAAGGGCTCCAGTTATTAAATATTTGCAGTCTCCCGATTTTTACACCTTTTTCCTGAATGTATATCCAATTGTCCCGGATAAAATTTTCATCCTGATCTTTCAACTTCAATTTTTTTACTAAAAGGCCTACTGTTATAAACTCTCTATATTCAAGCCCGTTAGCTATTTGGATTAGATGGTTACCTGGCGCAGGCCGAAGTGAATTTATTAAATCTTTTACAGGCATGGTAGATATAAAAAAATCTCCGTTTATTGTTTTTATTTCCCCGGTATCGACATTTACAATGGAAATATTTTTTATAAAATCATTATCTGCATTTACCAACGTTACATCATGGTTATAAAGAATAACCCCATCATTCGTTATAATTTCACTGGCAACTTTTTCCCATAATTGGCCCGGACCATATTTGGGATAAAGAAATTTTTCAATCAAGCTTGTTTCCGTATCCTTTTGATAGATATCATTTTTCTTTTTTTTCTTTAAAGCATTTATGATTATTTTATACGCCGAAACGCCCTTGATACGTTGACGCCCCCATTCAGCGGGAATTTTTTCAGGGTCTACTCCCCATACTTTCCGGGTATAATCTTCAAAGAATGTTTTATATAATTCTTTTCCAAAGCGGTTAAGAAGAAAATCTTTCAATGTGTTTTCTGGTTTGGAAGGAAATAGCTTTGAGGCGAGGTAGCTAAATACTATTTTAAACGAACGACCAATGCCTAGTTTTTTCAGGGTGGAAAAACTAAGGCTTATTGGGTAAGGGAATAATTTTTTTAAAAAATAGATTCTTGATTTACGGTTTCTCAGCAGCATTACATCGTCTGTGGATGAGTCGGTTTCGATACTGCCAACTGTAAAAATTTTAGATTTATTTTGATATGCAATATCGATTTCCCCACTTGCATTGTTTTCCAACGGCAATATCTTTAACCACCAGTCCAGAACTTTATCGGATTTAGAAAAGAACCTATGCCCACCGATATCAATCCGGTTGCCTCTATAATTTACAGTTCGGCATAAGCCGCCGGGAATGTCAAGCTTTTCTATTATTACAGGGATATAATTGCCTGTTTTTATAAGTTCATAAGCCGCTGTTAATCCTGCGGGGCCTGCGCCTATTATCACGATTGTTTTCTTTTCCATTATTGAAGCATAGGTAATTGACTACGCTTACTGGGCTTTAAGCTATGAGTAATAAGATTTGATTTTTTTTGAAACTGTTCCGGTTTAATGAATTGCCTGCAATATTACTTATATTTTAAGTAGAACGAAGTGTCTTTCAGCAACGGATAATTTTTTTTGAAAAATGTATTAAATACAACCCGGAACGTATTGACATTACTTATACTGTCATATAATAACCCATAATTTTTATCAGGAAAATAAATTGCATTGAGATTTGAGAATTCAGTTTTTTGTATTTCATTGTCAAAAAACTTAAAACCATGATCTCCCTGTATAATCAGTACAAAGGGGCGTTTGCTCTTTTCAAATATATTGGTTACTGTTTTCTGCAGGAGTGAATTTGTATAGGCCAATTGACTGACGTATGCAGCTTTGTCTTTTTCAGAAGTTAATGCCATGCCTGATACATCAATTTTATGTCCCAGCGAATCAAAGCTAAAAGGCGCATGGGGCAATAATATATGTGTGTATATAAACCGGGGCTGGGTTTCCTGCATGGCGGTTATATTATCCAGTGCATTTATGGCATCACTATCATGTTTATCCCTGTCTGAAATGTCTTTTCTGAATGGATAAGGTTGAGGCTTAATCGCCAGCTTTGAATAGATTAGCCATCCAATTTCCTTGTCAATTTTTTTTAAAATATTATGTTGTTGATAAAGGGTTTCGAACCCCCAGATATTGTATTCAGGAATTTGGGAAGGAAGGTTTTTAAAATCAAAAATCGATTGATTGATGATTTCATAACCTTCTTTTTCAAGCATAGCTGGTAATTCACTATTGTAGATAGTGGTAAGCAAAGGAAGATAATCGTCGCTATGTATTTTCTTTTGAAGGCTAATGTCTTTTAGGTAATTGAGGTTAAAGCAACTGGCGATTGAATAGGCGGTAAAATTGTAGTTGCTTTTCGAATTATTAACGATATAAAATTCTTTTGCCCGCAGAAAGCTGTCAATCTTATAATTGTTATAATTAAACTCTTTCAATAATGTTTGCGAAGAAGTATAAGAATCGAATACGATATAATAGATGTCCGGCTTATTGCAATCTGCGCAAGGTGTATAGCCTGAAAGCAGGCTGCTTTTATTTCCAGAGCTAACAGAGATATTTTTAATATCCTTTAACCCAATTATAACAGCGTCAATAATAATGAATACTAGAAAGAGGACATTGGTGAAAAAAAATATCCTTTTGAAGGAGGATTTTGTATTTCTTATTTTGATAAAAGAAATAATAAAGATTAGTAGTAGGGCAGGTAAAAGGAAAGTATAACGGCTGACAAAGGATTCAGGAAAATTTCTAGAGAGAGTGTCTTTAGCATAGCCAAAAAAATAAAAGATAAGTATTAGGATAAGACTATAGGCATAACTTTTTTTTAAATGTCGGAGTAGAACCAAACTAAGCCCGAAAAGAATAAATGGTGCAATGAAAAGCGATATGATTTCAACATATACGAATTTGTAACTGATAAGTTGATGGTATTCTTTTTCAATGTGTAAGATGATAAAAGCGGGAATAGCCACAAAAAAAAAGGGATAATTTTCAAGTAGTTCCCTGGTCTTCTTCATTTAAACGAATATTAATTACTTGTAGCCTGAAAGATAGTTAATTAACCCTTTATTGTGCCAAGGGTTTGATGGTTTATTCCAGCAAAAGAATTGTCGAATCTTTTAGAAGAGGAAGTTCTGCATGAAAATATTTATTCAGTACAACTCGAAAACTGTTTACCGGCGATATGCTTTTGTAAAGGGAAGTATAATCTTTATCGGAAAAATAATAACTGTTTAAATTCATGAATTGCCTGTCACGTGCAATTAAATTTTTTGGAAGGTTGAGCCTTCTGTTGCCATGGTCACCCTCAAGTATAATCACTCTTGGACGTGGAAAATTCATATTCCCCGCCTGTGCCAAGGAATTAAGCAAAGTATTAGTATAAATTAGCTGATCGATATAAAGACTGTCATTGAATAGGCCAATATCTAAAATTGACAATTTTCTTTTCTTGCCAAATTTATCTACATAATAAGGTGTATGGGGCAGCATCAGGTGACCATATACAAATTTTGGTTTTTCGGATTGGCTTTGTAATTCTTTCAGTATCGCATTAAAATTGGTTGAATTTATTTCAATACCATCATCCTGTTTTTCACCTGTTTCCATAAAGCTCCAATCCCATATACCAGCAGGAAGGTTCCAGGCTATTTCTTTTCTTATTCTTCCCCAAAGAGTTTCTCCATATAGGGCGCCGTTAATAAAACGATTGAAGTAAGGTTCGTGAGGTGCTGGCGCATAGGGCAGATCGCAAATTCCATGATTGATAATTGTATAGCCTTCCTTAGTCAAGAATTGTGGAATAAGACTTTTCTTTAATGATTGTTGATATTTTAACAGGTCAGCCCTTGTTGATTTTATTCCTTCCAAAGGCACATTAAAATATTGGAGATTAAATGTTGAAGCAATAGAAACAGGAGTTATATCATAGTTGCTCTTTGAATTGGTTGCGACAAAGAAATTTTTTTTTAGTAGCAGGGAGTCTAGAGCGCTATTATCATAGCTTAAATATTTTTTCAAAGCAGGAGTGCTTGCATACTCATCAAATACAATGAAAAAAATATCAGGCTTCTGGCTGTCGGCTGCTTTTGTAATTGATACAGGCGCACTATAATAGGCCAGGTCGTTTTTTAAATGTTCCTTATTGATAAATTTATAAATACTAGTAGAAGCTTCTATTAGTAAGAATAAACTAAAAAGTAAGGTAAGGAAACCGCTCATTCTATAGGGGATACTTTTTTTTCTTAACACAACGAAAAAAGTAATGAGAAGAATAAGAATAAGTGGAAGCAGAAATTTATAGGAAAGTATAAAAGAAATGGGATGTAAGCTTTTGAGAAAATCATGCGCTGAGCCCCAGAAAAAGAAAATAATTAAAAATCCCGTGCACCAGCAACCAGCCTTTACCATATTTTTCAATAATAATTTTCCGATTAGAAAAAAGAATAGAGCTAATGCGATAAAGTATAAAACGAACCGGCCCCAGTAGCTGAACGGAATTAAAGCAAAATGATCATTTAATATATGCCAGACGAAAAAAATGGGAAGAAGAAAAATATGCCAGGGAAATTTTTTCATTGTTGAGGCTTTCTCAAGCATACCTTAAATGCTTTTTAAAAGATAAATTATTCTTTTAGACCCAGGTACGCCTTGGCGTTTCTCTATTGTAAAATACGAAGAGAACCCGCTCTTAAAATTCTCTTCTGTGTAATCATCATAAATATCTTTTTTCTGCCCCAGCATCTCCTTCACTTTCTCATCCTCCTTCGGTGCAAATTCAATAATAAGATATTTTCCAGCTTTGCTAAACAGTTCAGCGATCTTTTCAAAAGGAATATTTTTCCCAATAGCAAGATGATGGATCAGTGCCAGCGCTAATACCAAATCAACATTTAATCTGTTTAGAAAAGATATTCTTTCTTTATTGTTTACTCCGGTTGCCGGTGTCGGATTAGCTAAATTAATAATGAGAGGTAGTATATTTTTTCCGTTATTGATTTTAATATCGCTATACAGTTTATTGATGCAATTAGGGTCAAAATCAGCTACGACCACCTCGATATTTTTCTCTGCAAGTATTTTTGAAAACTCTCCTTCATTTGCCCCAAGATCAGCTGCTGTATGAATATCCTTCAGTTCCGCCACCCATCCTGCTATTATTTTTTTTTTCTGTTCTAAATAATCTTTTCGTTGCGAAACTTCTTCGTAATATTCAGACCATGTGCTTTTTATTGCAGGTAGTTTTAATTTATTGACAAGGATTTCCAGGCTTGAAATAAGCCGTAGTAATTTCTCTTTGGAGAATTTTGGAGAAACATTTTTTTGCTCTTTATTTTTTGCGGATACTTTATTGTGCAAATGTATATGCAGGTAAACATGCAGTGACCACCGGCTTCTTTTAGGTAATAGGGAACGGACGATATCCAATGGAATTCCATCCGGCCACGCAAGCTGTAGTTGTTGTAAATGTTGCTTGCTATAATGCATGATCAGCAGCGGCCCGAGAAAAGTTTCACAAAATTGCCGGTAGGCTATCCATGGCGTTTCTTCATATTTTTCAAAAGAGAGTGTGTCAATAAAAATCAGTTTTCCTTTATGCCATTGAATATTATACGGCGTTGCATCTTTCAGGACCATATTAAATTGCAACGCTTCTTTCACTAACCGGAGAGTAAGCAGCGCCGCGTCTTTCAGCATATCAAAACTCCATTCAGAAGAATAGCTGATAAAAGGAATTTTTTCTGGCTTCAGTGTTGTATAAGAATTATTTCTACCGGTGAGATTATCATTAATTACTTCATGGGAAATGACCAGCCCTTTTTCTGTAAGCGATTTATAGCAACCGCTTTGAATGAAATAATCAAAATGTTCTTTGAAGGAAATATTCACCTGCCGGTACAGCATTCCTTCCTTTTCAAAAATAAAACCCGATGGGTCACGGTAAGAAGAAGGATGAGGAATAACAGGTAGTGTCATCAGGCCTCAGGATTATCATTTTTCTTTTTGGGAGTGCGGGTAAAGAAAGAACGGATATACAATTTAATATTCCTGAAGAAGAAAGCGACCCCAAGAGCGGCTGCCACGATCACCTGCACCAAATAACTGCCACTGCCCGGATCTACATATAATAAATGAAAAAAGCTCATAGGTATTTAAGATTGGTCTTGGGCGTTAAAGTTAGCAAAGTTTCATACATCAGCCGGATCGTATTTTCTATATCATCTTTGTGCAACATTTCTACCGTTGTATGCATGTAACGCAATGGCATAGAAATCAAAACAGAAGGACAGCCATCATTTGAATATGCAAACGAATCTGTGTCCGTGCCCGTGCTGCGGCTCAGTGCACGCCATTGCACCGGGATCTTTTTATCCGCCGCTACTTTTTCAACAACCGCTAATAATTTATTATGTACAGCCGGTGCGTAAGATAACGAAGGCCCTTTGCCGCAAACCACGTCGCCTTCCACATTTTTGTTGATCATCGGCGTCGTAGTATCATGTGTCACGTCGGTGATGATCGCAATATCAGGTTTAATTCTTCTTGCAATCATCTCAGCGCCACGCAAACCAATTTCTTCCTGCACCGCATTCACTACATATAAGCCATAAGGCAATGTCTTTTTATTTTCTTTCAGCAGTCTTGCTACTTCCGCGATCATAAAACCACCGATGCGATTATCAAATGCACGGCCCACGTAATTACCATTCGCCAATTCATCAAAACCGTCCTGGTAAGTCACCACTGCGCCGATATGAATGCCCAAAGCTTCCACTTCTTTTTTATTGCGGGCGCCACAGTCCAGCCATAAATTATCTGTCTTTGGTTGCGGTTCTTTTTGATCCGGGCTTCCATGCCGTGTATGTATCGCCGGCCATCCAAACACAGCTTTCACCACACCTTTTTTTCCATGGATCAGCACCCGCGATGCCGGCGCTGTTTGATGGTCCACACCACCATTTCTTTTTAAATAAATCAGCCCTTCATTATTTATATAATTCACGAACCAGCTTATTTCATCCGCATGAGCCTCGATCACTATTTTAAATTTATGATCGGGATTAATGATTCCCACAGCCGTACCATACGGGTCTACATACGATGTATCAATGTATGGTTTCAAATATTCCAGCCACAGTTTTTGTCCCCAGGTTTCAAAACCAACCGGCGAAGCGTTATTAATATAATTACGTAAAAATTGAAGTGAATTATTGGTAACGATCTGCTTTGTAGTCGATGCTTTTGCCATGCAATGATTTTTATTAATGTGCAAAAATAACTAAATGCGGCTATTCGCAGTTGAAAGATAATTTTTATGTACCCAGCTTTAGTTCCCTGATCATCGCCTGTTGCGTCGCACTCTTGTACTGCATGAATTCTATTCAGCATTATGGCAGCACCCCGATGAATATCGGCGGTACGTCCGGTATCCCGATAGCTATCGGGACTACTCGGCATTTTCGACGTTGCGGTTGCTATTATAAACAGACTTTAACAGACAATTTTTAGGAGAAATTGTATTTTTAACCCTCAATTAATAATATGAAATTCTTTTTGCTCTTTTTATTCTTACTTCCGCTTTTTGCAACAGCCCAGGATTGCAAGGTCATCCGCGAAACAGACCCCTATACAAAAGAAACAAAGGTGTCTTCCGGCTTTGTCACATTGCAAAGGGCCACAGTCAGTATTGAAGCGGACAGCAAAGAGATTGATTTCTTCTTTATCGTGGAAGGCAAATGCTTCAATGATATGTCAACCGTTTATATTTTCTTTGAAGGCAACAGGGTGAAGACCACTTACCGTAATGGCGGCAGCGTAAATTGTGACGGTTATTTCCATTTCAAATTCAGGAATACAGCCAATACAACAGGCCCGCTGCAAAAATTATCCACTCAAAAAGTCGCCCAATTTATTTTTACAGGAAACGATAAAAAAGAAATGATTGTAAGCCTCCTTCCTGAACAACAGGAAACATTAATGCAAGCTGCTGCCTGCGTATCAACGGAGGCCAAGACACTTATCAAATAATTCCCGCATCTTACCAACTTTTCAATATTCAGGTGCGCCTTTGCAAATGCCTTGCAGCCAGGCAGGTATTTTTCCTATACCTAACTATTCAATATAAAGAGTATATTCAATCTCGTTATTCGCCAATTGTGTGTATTTGTATCACCACCATTACAAGACCACAGCATGAATAGTTTATTGAAATACGTTTGCTTGTTACTGTTTTATTCTTTACTAGGGTATAGCAGCGCTTTTGCCCAATCCATCACACTCTATAGCTTTCCACCACCACACCCGATTAAATGGAGAACACCGCATTCACTAATGCTCAGCACGGTTAGAAATCATTTATCCGGCAGGCATCATCATCAGCCTTTACGGCCCATCGGCCATGTTTTAATAGAATTAAAAAAAGGTTCTTCGTCTCTTATCACCGGAATGGTGCCGGATTATCCTTCGGATTTTAAACATTCTGTTTTTAAAGACAAATCCGGTCTCGGCATTTTATTTAAAGTAGTGGATGGCCATTTGGAACAAACAGAAATAATAAGACCGGAGTTAGATTCACGGACACAAAATGCGAGGGCCGCTTTTATTACGTACAACATCTCCGACAGCGCTTATGAATATTTAAAAGTATATATCGATTCATTTACAGCGAGAGGGTATGATAAATTATACAACGGAGAAAACGAACCCCGGATGGGAAAGGGTGGTGGCTGCTCCGCCTTTGGTGTTAGCTTTTTAGAATTGATCAATGCCATGCAGCCGGAATATGATGAATTCTGGACGGTGAAAGTGGATATCCCCGACAGGTTAATGACGCAACCAACTTCGCCAAAGAAAATTAATCTACTAAAGGTGTTGTTTTCTTTCAATTGGGCGAAGAAGAATGAGCACAGCAGTTCCCTGATGTTGTATGATCCATATTTAATTTATAAATGGATCAAAAAGAAATGGAATAAAGAAAACCGCCGCTCCAGCGGAGATTATAAGTTAAAGAAGATAAATAACGCTAAAGGCCTGGAAATGGAATGTGAAAAATGCGAGCCGCAGATGCCGATGTTTAAAATATGATTAAATCTAGTAAGACGCAATGGAACTAAATAAATAGTTATTTCCCTCGTTCATTTTCCCCACCGAAAAGTTTTTATATCAAAACCAGCGAGATCGAGTACCCTGTCAACAACAGTAGCAGCCACTTCTTCAATTGTTTTCGGTCTGCTGTAAAAAGAAGGGGTTGCCGGGCAAATGACTCCACCCGCGAGGGTCACCGTTTCCATATTACGTATATGAATTAAATTATACGGGGTGTCCCGCACCACGCAGATAAGTTTTCTTCTTTCTTTTAATATTACATCGGCTGACCTGCTGATCAAATCGTTGGAAATGCCGGCGGCGATGCGGCCCAGGGTGCCCATGGAACAGGGAACGATGATCATCGTGTCAAATTGGCCCGAGCCTGAAGCGAAAGGGGCTGCAAAGTCCTGCTGGGTGTAAAATTTTACGGAAAAATCAGTGTAGGCCTCGTTCTCCAATTCCGTTTTCCATACCAGTTTTGAGTTCTCCGTCATCACAACACCCAATTCATTCCACTGATCTTTTATGATAACCAGCTTTTCCAGCAGGTTTTTAGCATAGACAGAACCACTAGCTCCAGTAATAGCAACCACGACCTTTTTCATATATACCGTTATTCCATCAAAATTCAGTAAAGCAAACGAGTAAAAAAATTAATTAAATCATCTCGAAGGACTTAAGATCGCCTTAAAAAATCCAGAAAAGTCAATTCTTAATTGAGATAAATCAATAATTGCCCCTCCAGAATCAAACTTTTTAAAAAAAAATTAAAAAAAAGTTTTTCTGTTAATTTCTAATTAACGATATTGCCTTTGAATTTTCATAGGATAAGGTTTAATGGTTAATGGTTTTTGATTAGGGCCCCCGACTTCTCCGTCGGGGTTCTTTTTTTATAGGCTTTTCCCCTTTAAGTGATCAAAAATCCAACCTGGTCCCAGCTTCATCGGAAAGGATTCTCCCAAAAGACAGGAGCCGCCCACAACCCTCTTTTTTAGAATAGTATAATTGAAATAGGGATTTTTAAAATGCTGAATAGCAGCAATAATATTTTTCAGCGCAGAGTCCACGCTGAGCACATGGTCGGGCTGTGAGACTCGTCTGGAAAGTAAGCAAGAAGAATTTAATGCTATCTGCAGTTATTTTCGTCAATAAATAATATTCACACTTGCTCGCAATGTCTTCGCTTTGGACAAGTTCGTTGCGTCAATATAAACCTGATTGAAATAATTTATGCCTTCTTTGCTATTTACAATGTCCTGAGTAATGAGCCAATAAAATTTTTTAGATTTTGCATCGTACTGTAAATTAATTTCCTTTATTGGGTCAATGTTTTTCTGGACAGATCTTGCCTTGTCTATGAGTTTGCAGTATGAATAATTAGTATCAATAATTTTATATTCTTCCTTTGAGGGAAAGTTGAACTTGCTTATGATTTTACCATTATTATCAAGCGCTACACCGATATGAAAAGTTGCAATTGTGTCTGGCTTAAATTCGTAATAAAAAAAGAATTTAGCCTTGCAATACTTTAAAGTCACGTCTTGGCGTCCACTGTCAATAAATGCTTGAAGCCTGTCTGTATAAACAATTTCAACTGAATTGAAAGTTACTCTTGAATAAAATTTGTCACCTGAAAATTCTTTGATTTTATTGCCAACATTTTTTTTTAAGATAAGAGCTTTTGCAGGAGCTTGCATAATGTCAATAGGGTCGCCTAATACATTCCAGTTTTTTGAAGTGTCTCCACCAATGGAGAAATTATATATCGGGCAACGATGAATAAAATCAACAAAGCCCCCAGTCACCACCATAAGTTATTTTTTCTCGGTCAATGCACTATGAAAATGCTGCGAACTGCATCGCACAAAGGATCAATATAAATAAGGAACGAAATGTCATTTTATAACTGAAGGGGGCTTGTATATTATCGAATATACGAAACTTCATTTTTTCAACTTTCGACAACTTCTATACAAATGCTGAATAGCGAACAGAACCCTGAAGAGTGCGACCATTCGACTTCACTCATGATAAACTGCGACGCTATTGCCGAGTAAAGAACAGGAAGATGAACGGAGCGTCGCAACAGACGATGATAGTAGCAATGCAGCCGGGCAATTAAAAAAAATTATCTTTGCAACCGCTACAAGCCAGGCTATCGTTCTTCGCTTGCGAAGAAAGGAAAGTCCGGACAGCACAGAGCAATGCACCGGTGAAGAGCCGGGTGTTCCGGTGCAGACCGGGATAACAGATAGTGCCACAGAAAATGACCTCAACCCTTACCCTTCTCCACAAGTGGAGAAGGGGAGGATGGAAGGGTGAAAACGTGAGGTAAGAGCTCACGGCTTTTGATGGTAACATCATTGGCGGGTAAACCTTGCATGCTGAAATGCCACATAGGTTAGCGCTGAAGGACGGCTCGTCCGATGTTAACGGGTAGGCAGATTGATCCCGACAGGCAACTGTCGGGACAGATAAATGATAGCCCACGACAGAATCCGGCTTACCGGCTTGTAGCAATTGAATTATATGATGCCGCTTTATTTTTTATTGAATGAAGCGGCATCTCCATTTAATTACTGTGCCACGGTTTTGAACCGTGGCACAGTAATTAACCGTCAGAGCCGCGGTACAGTAATTAATCGTCAAAACCGTGGCACAGTAATCAATACATATTCCCAATATACCCGCCGATCTCCATCAGCCATGCAATACCCAAATGCACCATCAGCCCGCCATAGATGGATTGTGTATGGTAAGAAACAATGCCTAACAGCATACCACCGAAATAAGAACTGATGCACTCGCCCAATGGTTTGCCAAAATGTATGCTGCAATAAAAACAGGCCATCGGCAGGATGGCATCTTTGCCGGCCCATTTCATAAAACCTATAACTAAAAAACCGCGGAAGAAAAATTCGATGGAAAGAAAATCGCTGCCGTAAGAAAGTTCGAAGAATAATTTATATAGCCAGCCGGGGTTTGCATTGGCTGGTAATGGTAATATCTCTTTCATCTTTGGATAAGCTGCGAGAAAATCCGGTTGCGTAGAAGCCGCTGCTATCAATGGCACCATAATTAACAGCATGATAAAATATGGTTTCCAAATTATTTTTTTTGGTGTAAGGCCATAAAATGAAGTAGTGCGATTAAGAGATGTATGCAATATCGCCAGTAATAGTAATACAGCGATGAACCGCGGCGGCCAGTAGGTGATGGCGTTCCAGTATTCATCCCAATGATAGTTGCTGGAAAGATGTACATGCGTATCAATACCGACTTTAATAGCAAAAATGATGGGCGCTGCTAAAAGACAAATAATAAAACCCCGGTTGTGTGTTAACTCTTTTTTTCTTTTTAAACAGATTAAACTATAAGGAAAAAGGAATGCAATGCTGTAAATGATCCAATGGCCGGTGATCCATGGAAAAGGTAAACCTGCTTCGGTTAACAACCGGTATTCAAACCCCTGATCGTAATTTAACCATACCAGTACGGCGATAAATAGTGTACATACGATGAGTATGGGTTTATTCACGTCCCGTGCATACTGCCTGATAAAACCAACGATCTCTTTCATTTAAACGGGAAAGTAAATTTTTTTAATGGAGCGTTAAACTTTATTCCTCCCGCAAGTTCCAAAAAAACGTTATTAACTCCCATAACCCTAAAAGTATAGTCATGAAAATTTTATCAATTTACCGGTTTGCCATTACCGTAACGGTCTTAGTTTGTACCCTATTATTTTTTTCCTGTAAAAAAGAAAGCAGCAACAGCGCTGCAGCCACTACTGAAACAGTAACCGAAGAACAAGCCGCTACTTATTCTGAAGAAAGCGCCAATGCTGAAGCCAGCTTTGATGACCTCGAAGATGTTAGCATGACGGCCGCTGACGAAGAAGGCGTAGCCAGCGCAGGCAGGGCGCAGGGCGAAGTTGCAGGAAGGATTTATCCTTTTGCCGCATTGAGGTTGCGCATTGGTATGTGTGCTGACATTACCGTTACTCCCAACGACAGCACTTATCCAAAAACAGTAACGATTGATTTTGGTGATGGTTGCTGGGGGCCTGATGGCAAACATCGCAAAGGCGCTATCATCCTTCATTTCACAGGGCCACTACGCAGACCAGGTTCTGTACTCACTATCACCCTGCGTGATTTTTATTTAAACCGTGCACATATCGAAGGCACAAAAGTGATCAGTAACCTGGGTGAGAATGGTGATATCAAATTCACCGTGCAGGTTGTGGGTGGAAAAGTAACATTGCCGAATGGCAGGGGTTATGCCTACAACTCGATGAAGTATGTAAAACAAATTGAAGGTGGCGCTACCAATGAAGTGCGTGATGATGTGTACAGTATTGAAGGCAGGTCGTCCACCGAATTTAATGGCGGGCTTACGATTAATTTCAACACCGAATCTCCATTGATCAAAAAAGTGGCTTGTCCCTGGATCAGCAAAGGCGTGTTGAAAATAAAAATTAACAGCCGGGTGTTATTTCTTGATTATGGTGTGACCAATGATGGCAGTTGCGATAGCAAAGCGTTGCTGACATGGAACAATGGCGCCAACCAGCGTATTATTATATTACCCTAAGAAAAGCATCAGCAGAAAGTAAGGCCCGCCTTCGTAATGAGGGCGGGCTTTTTTATTTTCCATTTGTAAAGTTTTTGTTGATCCAGACGATGGCTTTCTTCACATAATATTCATCATCGTTTTCCAGGTTCTTTACCAGTTTTTTTATTTCAGCATGATGTTCTTTTTGCCGGGTGTACCATTCCACCATCACCAGTGACAACCTTCTTTGCCAAAAATTTTTTGAACCGTTGAATTGTTGTGCCAATGCAAATATTTCTTTTGCATGTGTTTTTCTTATTCCATGTAGGAATTGCATACCCAGTCCATCGCAAACCGCCCAGTTGTCAATCGTTTTAGAAAACTGGTTAAATAGTTTCAATAGTTTGACCGGATCATTTTTGCCAGTCTTCTCCATGATTTTGATCGCAATAATTTTTTCTTCCAGCGCCCCCGATTTCCATAATTCTTCAACAAGGTCAAAAGAGAAAGGTTTGTATTGTTGGGCGATACTATTTAATTCCGGCGTTTTTACGCCGTACACTTTTTGCTGGCCGGGCACCATCTTTTCAAAGAATGCGCCATTCTTTTTATCAGCTTTTGCGTTTAATGTTTTTTTTATGGCGATTAATTCCGCAGACATGCTGCAAATATCAATGATTTTTTTTTCTGCCACAGGTTGCAAGGATTAACTCATATATAAATTCCTTTTTTATTTAGTAGTACTTAATCTGTGCTGATCCGTGCAACCTGTGGCTTTTTTCCCTAAATAAAATAGCTGAAATGAACGCCGGAAATGTAGCTTTGCGACAAAGCAAGAAAATGAGGTTCTATAAAATTTTGATTGTAGTAATTTGTTCAGTCGCTATTTTTTCCTGTACACCGGCCAGTAAATTAAAAAATACAAAGACCACCAGCATCGGCCAGCTAAAGCTGCTGAATGAATATGTGATACCGAATGCCCTGCAGTATAAAGGCACAACGGTGGGCGGCTTATCCGATATAGATTATGATGTGAAGAATGATGTGTATTATCTTGTCTCTGATGACCGCTCCGCCATCAACCCCGCAAGATTTTACAAAGCAAAAATTTCCATCAGCGAAAAAGGAATTGATACTATCGAGTTTGTTGATGTTATTAGTTTATTGGACAAAAATGGCAATACGTATCCTTCCCGTCAAACCGATGCGTCGCATGCACCCGATCCTGAATCCATGCGTTATAATCCCATTCGCAATGAATTGGTATGGGGCAGCGAAGGGGAGAGAATTGTCACTTCGGAAAAAACAGTAATAGAAGATCCAGCGATTTATATTATTAATATGAATGGCGTTTGCAAAGACAGTTTTTTATTACCCGCAAACATGCACATGCACAAAGAAGAAAAAGGATTGAGACAAAACGGTGTATTCGAAGGCATCACTTTCACCAATGATTATAAATATCTTTTCGCCAGTGTGGAAGAGCCGATCTATGAAGATGGTGCGAGGGCCGGTTCTGGTGATTCCACTGCATGGGTAAGATTTTTAAAATTCGATGTGAAAACAAAAAAACAGGTAGCGCAATATGCTTACCAGGTAGATGCCATCCCATATCCATCCAACCCGGCGGGTGAATATAAGATCAATGGCATTCCCGATATATTATATATAGGCGATAATAAATTTATTGTTATCGAACGGGCTTTCTCCACGGGCCATGTAGGCAACACCGTTCGTATTTACCTGGCCGATGTGTCGGGCGCAGCGGATATTGCCAACGTTAATTCATTGCAATCATCACCGCCGGTAAAACCAATCACAAAAAAGTTATTGATCAACATGGACAACCTCGGTCGTTATATTGATAATGTCGAAGGCGTCACTTTCGGCCCGCTATTGCCGAATGGTCATCACACCCTCATCTTCGCCGTTGATGATAATTTTGAAAAAACGGAGAAGACGCAGTTTTTTTTGTTTGAAGTGTTGCCATAAAGAAATGATTATTGGTAGCCCGGCTGCATTGCTACTATCATCGGCTGTTGCGTCGCACTCTTGTCCTGCATGAATTCTACTCAGCATTTTCGTAGCTGCTGATAGCTAAGGTGACTTCATTTTTTCGAAATATAATTAGAGTAAACAATCCTTGGAGAGTTTTGAAACTCTCCAAGGATTTGAAAATTCTTTACTCTCGCTTCACGTCTCACGATAACTGCCTCCCATTTCCCGAATAATCTTTAAATTCATGCTTCAAACCATACAACATGTCAAAACCATCCCGTCGTCAATTTATCCGCAACACAGGTGCCGCTGCAATGGCCGGAACAGCTATTTTTGCAACAAATAATTTTATGCAGGAAACAGATTTGAAAAATATATTCATCCATCATGTATACTTCTGGCTGAAGAATAAAGGCAATGCAGCTGACCGTGCCAAACTTATAGAAGGATTAACCAAACTATCCAAAGTAAAAACAATCAAACAATTTCATATTGGTAAGCCTGCAGATACCAACAGGGATGTGATTGATACTTCTTATGCTTTGTCATGGTTTTGCCTTTTTGATAATGCAGCCGACCAGGCCAGCTACCAGGTTGATCCTATACATTTAAAATTCGTGGAAGATTATTCTGCGCTGTGGGAGAAAGTGACCGTCTACGATTCAATCGATGTGTAATTGATTTTTATCGGTAGAATGTTTACAAACTGATCTATTGTATTGTCAATGATTTGCTGACAATCTGCGTTTCATTTTGCCAAACAATAAAATACAGTCCTTTAGCCAGCTGACTTATTTGCAAAGTTGTTTGCGCAGAACCTCTTACTATTGCTTTTGTCAATTCAATTTTCCCGGCGGTGTTATATATTTTAATTGTCGCATTCCCGGTGTTTGTGGGATGATTAATAAAAACATTTTCTTTCGCTGGATTAGGGAAAATAGTTAAACTGCTGGTTTGTGTATTTATTTCTATTTTGACAATATTATTACTGTAAGAGGTTTTACCATTACTATCTTTTATTTTCAACCTGTAATAACTTTTGCCATCTAATGGATGTGTATCAACAAAGGAATATTTTAGAACAGCATCACTATTGCCAGCCGCTGCGACCTCACCAATTGCTGCAAAACTTATTGCATCTGCACTTCTTTCTATTTCAAAAGAAACCGTATTGTTCTCTGATTTTGTTTCCCAACTGAGTTCTGCATTTTTATTAACTACTGCTCCTTTAAAACTGGTAAGTGTGACCGGTAATATATTGGTGAGATTAATGGCTTGTGCATTATAAGCAACAAACGCAACATCACTGTTTCCGGAAAGATTAATCTTAAATTTTTTGATGCTTTGATAATTAGCCGCGGTAATTCCAAAATCACTCAGGTCTGCCGCCCATAAACGAAGTGGCCTGTCTGTATTTGTAAAGCCGGCAGTAAGAGTTAACGGGTTGGTAGACGCTTCATAAAAATCCGCCGTCCATGTACCAACAGGCGTGATGTTCGTAAAAACAATATTCATCGCATTTCCTACCGTAGTATTAGCCTGGTTGGTAAATTCATAGTTATCTGATGAACCACTTGGGTCAGCGATTTGTGTGACCAGTATATCAGGAATTCCATCTCCAATAGAAGCCGGGTTAATAGTATTGATAAAAAATGTGATGGAGCCTTGGGGCAGGTTGGCGATACATGTCCCGAGATTTAATCCCTTAATGCCATCCGTCAGGTAATTGCTGATACCGTAAGCAGGAGGAGGGGTGCTGGCGCCATTGTGTACGCCATCATACATTTCTCCTAAACCAACTTTTGTGTTACCATTGATTGTTCCTGAAATATTGTCAATAGGTAAAGACCAAAAATCTCCCGCAATAAATGTTTCGCCGTGGCTGGCCAATAAGGAATTGTTTACTCCGGTGGAATACATGGTACCGTTATAAGTAAATGCAAGCAGGTTGTGGCTGTTAACCGGTTTTGTTGCGTTTAAATTTGAAATGGAACTTTTCCAATAAGAATTATAATCTGTAATGATACCTGATACCGCCTGGCTATTTGCGAAGAAGGGATAAAAACAAATAGCAGTAAGGGCCACTATTACTTTGAAAGTAAAAAGCTTCATGGGGGTACGTTTCATTTTCGGTCAGCACAGAATTCAATGCAAAGTTATTTTACTTCGGAAGTTTTCACAAGCAAACAGAAAAATAAATATTTCATATAATCAAATTCTCTCATTTCAAATTAAACTTGTGTTTAGAATAAATTAAATACTTAGTCAAACACACATAGTGATTATACGATTCATTGTTTCCTGCTGACCATATAGTAAGGTGCCAATACCCTGCCAATAAATTTATGCGTTAATGGGAAACCCGTAAAGATCAATAAAGGATGAGCTTTAGGGGTTTTAATGCGATAAATAGGGTCGTTTATTCTTGTATTACTTGTCCGCCACTGCTGGTTTCAAAATGTTTTGTGACAGGGTTTCCTTTATAATAAACTTTGCTTCCACCTGAAGCAGCGGCGAAAATGGCATCCTGCACTTTTACATAAG
Organism: Chitinophagaceae bacterium; assembly: GCA_037200685.1. Classification (GTDB taxonomy): domain Bacteria; phylum Bacteroidota; class Bacteroidia; order Chitinophagales; family Chitinophagaceae; genus JAJKIP01. Next base: position 53,375 of record JBBCIG010000004.1, on the reverse strand, counting down.
CAACCGATCCGCTTGTGGCTTCAATGTCTACTTCCGTTGAAGTAAGATCATAAGCATTTAATTGGCTTCCCGCGGATAATGAACCGTAAATGTTTGCGGTAGTTCCGTTTACTTCCAGTTGCGAACCGCTCTCTAAAACAAAATTTACATTACAGGAGCGCCGTTTAGTACACAGCTAGAACGGCAGATAGCACCGTACGTATAACATGATTACTATTTGCAAAGCCATTTATTTCACCTTTCCCGCAGCTGCTAATGTTAATTGCAACAAATCTGGAACAGTAATAAAAACATCCACGGACTTGCGATTGCTGTAATTTTTATCATATTGAATGTCCAGTGTTTGCCCGTTTATAATATTTACTTCCATGTCATCGAGATAGGCCGCAGGGCCTTTCGCTTTCACCTGGAATACAACGCCTTTGCTAACAATAATATTAAATGTATTGCTGGAATTAATTTTATTGAAACCAGCAAAAGCGAATTCTTTTCAATAACAGGAGAGTTTTCTACCTTATCTTTCTTGCAGGAGAAAAGAATGAACAGGAATAAAGGAGCAATCATCCATTTTTTAAGAAACATAAATTGCTTAATCATAAAAAATAAGGTTTAATGGTTAAATTGATTAGTCGAAATCTCATGGATAGGTTTCTTGAAAATGAACGTTGATTTTGCCGTTCATGCCATAAAAGTAACGTCGTGCTGAACCGACGCAAAGCATAAACGGAAGAAGAAGAGAAAGCAGTTGATGAATTGTTGATTTCGAGTTTCGAATTGAGGCGTGTTTGGTTTTACCGCAGTCGAAATACTGGAACATGCAATTCCCGGCTTACTTTTTATTAATTTTACAGACAAGCTTAGCATATGAAATATATTATTGCCTCCAACTCTTTACTTGCTTTTTCCTTATTTATTTTTTTCCCTGTTTTTTCGCAGGATTGCAGGTTGAAAAAAAAGATATTAAAGGTACTTATACCGGGGATTGTAAACGGGGTAAAGCAGACGGAAAAGGCAAGGCTGTTGGGACAGATACGTATGAAGGTGAGTTTAAATCGGGATTGCCTGATGGAGAAGGCATTTATACCTGGGCAAACGGAGATGTTTACAGCGGTCATTTTACAAAAGGCCATTTGGATGGAAAAGGGTTTATGAAATGGAAAAGGCCCAATGCGGAAGATAGCACGGAAGGAGGTTTCTGGAAGGATGACGAATACAAAGGCAAATATGAAAAACCATATAAAATTAATTCCGTAAGTATGGCGGTCACCAATGTGATAGTGAAATTTAAAAAGGATAAAATAAACCGTGTGAGTTTCCTGGTCAGGAACACCACGAGCAGCACCGCCAGTTTGAATGATAAAAATGGAACGAAGAATGTTCAGCCGCTTAAAATGAAAGTGGATAATATTGGCCTGAGCCTCGGAGGGTACACAAGAATGGAATATTATGAGTACATGAAGAAAACTGAAACTATTTTATTTAACGCATCATACCCGATGCAAATGAAACTAACTGTTTCTTCAGAACTGATCGATATGGAATTGTTGGAAGAAGGAAGTTATATAATTGAAATAGAAATTAACCGGTAGCAATGATCAGAATAATGAAAGCTGTTCCGGCCTTACTTTTTTCTTTTGCAATACCTTTTTCAAAACTGCCCGTTGATTGCTTATAAAATAAACTTCAGTTTCTTCATTGCGGGATGCAACAATAATTCTTCTGCCATCGGCATGTTGCTGGAATAATTGATTCACCAATTCCGGGCTGTTATTATTTTTTGAGAGATGGGATAAGATCAGGTGGCTCATAAACGCCGGACGGTGTTCCCTGAAAAGGGAAAGCGCTTCTGCATTTGATAAATGGCCTTTACCATCGGAAATGCGTTTCTTCAGGTAATAAGGATAGCCTCCGTTCATCAGCATGTCTTCGTCATAGTTGGATTCAAGAAAAGCCGCATGGCACTGCTTAAAATAATAGATGACCTGTTTGCAGGCGACGCCGATATCTGTAAAAACGCCGATTTTCACAGAGGAAGAACAGACAATGAAACTATGCGGATCGGAGGCATCATGTTCTTTTTGAAAGGGGATAACAGTCAGCTCACCGATAGTGATCATTTCGCCTGCCTTAAAACGATTGATTAGTTTATTGTCTAAATGCAGCCGACCAATTTTTTCGGTATTCGGAGTAATATAAACAGGTAACTTATATTTTTTAGATAATACGGTAAGCCCGCTGATATGATCAGAATGTTCGTGGGAAATAAAAACCGCTTTTACTTTTTCCATGCTCAGGCCGAGCCGTTGCATCCTTTTTTCGGTCTCACGGCAACTGATGCCCGCATCTATTAATACAGCTTCATTATCGTTGCCGATATAATAGCAATTACCATTGCTACCAGAATTGAGTGATGAAATATGCAGTGACATTGTAAGAAGCGGCAAATTACTGAATCAGGAAGGAAGTCACTCTATTATCGTACAGAAAATTTCGCAGGTTCCCGGGTAGTTATATTTCCTTTTTCATATACGATCCTTACCCTGGCGCTTTTTGCTTCGGCAGAACTAAGCGATAAGCGCTGAATATTTTCCCCGGCTGTGATGACCAGCACCGCTGTATTAGGAGGAATGCTTCCTAAATTTTCCGCTATCATTTCCACTTCATGAAAAGGCTGTTGTGCATCCACGTGTATATAAGTGGTAATAGCTTTAGCCGTAAGACGCTGGTGAGATATGACCACCTGGTTGTTTACTTTCACCGTGATGGAATCACCATCTATTGTGGCATTATCATAAAAGTCAAGGCGAACGACGCCAGTGTCTACTTTTATTTCGGGGATTTCTTTAAAGGCGGATTCTTTTACCCTGGTGAGAACGATGCTGTCAACGCCGCAGGCGAGATTGGTGTTCATTACATTGCCGCTCCATAAGCCACGCAATGTCTCCACATTACCGGCCCTGCTGTAAACAAGACGGAATTCTTTGATACATACGACGCAACGTTGGGGAATATGAATAGTGGTGACGAAGCCTTCATTTACCGTCAATTTTTTTTGGGATGGATCATAACTCGCGGTGATCTTTTTCTTTACATAGTTATCGATATCCTGGTAATGATAGGAATCGCCGGTGGCAGCCCCGTCTTTTATATTGATTTGTAATTCTATATTATTGGAAGTGAAACAACCCTGCATGCGAAAAGTGCCTTTCCAGAAACCGTTGAGATCCTGGGCGGTGGTGACCGCATGTTGAAAAAGAAGCAGGAGGGCTATTACAAGGATCCGTTTCACTATTAAAAGATACTGAAGAATTCGATGCGAAAGATGTGAAATATTTGTTAGGGCAATAATAAGGGAAGAAGTAAATTTGAAGAGTTGCGAGTTTGGAGTTGTGAGTTAAGAGTTAGGAGTTGGGAGAGGGTGAATGGAACCTCACCTAACCTCTCCTAAAGGAGAGGAACAGCGCACAGCCCTTGCTTTTAGAAGATCATAAATTGAATAGGATACTTCAATAATTCTGAATAGAGAACAGAAAGATGAAGAGTGCGACGCAACAGACGATGATAGTAGCAATGCAGTTGGGAAAATAAAAATAATCCTGCTTCAGGCGATAGCATTAGAGATTTGAAAAAACACGTAAATTTGAAACCCACAGTAAAAAAGAGAGTATAATGAAAAAGTATTTTTTGCACGACGGTACAACACAATACGGGCCGTTTGATATGGCAGACCTGCAAAGTAAGATCATTACCCCGCAGACATTGGTTTGGTATGAGTCATTGCCGCAATGGAAACCGGCTGGTGAAATTGAAGAATTGAGCGGGTTGCTGAACAGCAAAGTGCCGGCATCGCAAATCACTTCGCCGCCGATCGTAACAGTGAAGGAAGAAGACTGGAGTGCAAAATCATATTATTATACAGATGATCATGGTCAGCAGGGACCATTTACATTGGAACAATTAAAAAGCAGGCCGATAAAATCAACAACGCCGGTATGGTATGATCCGCTTTTGGAATGGACGACCGCCGGAAAAGTAGCGGGACTGAAAGGGATTATTGATCATGTGCAACAACAAGTGGTGGTGGCACCGCAACGGACAGAGCCGGTAATTAAAAAACAATATTATTATATGGACAAGGCGGGCTTGCAGCAAGGGCCTTTTACCCTGGAGCAAATGAGTGGTAAATCTATTACCGCCTCGACGATGATCTGGTACGATCCGCTTCCGGAATGGATAAAAGCGGAAAGGGAAGAAAGTTTGCGCAGTGTTATCAATACTGCGGTGAGTGCCCCGGCAGTGGCTGCGGGTAGCGATTGGAGCCGAAAATTATTTTATTATACGGATAGTACCGGTCAGCAAGGGCCATTTACATTGGATCAATTAAGAAGCAAGCCTATCAACGCCAATACACCAGTATGGTATGAGCCGCTTACGCAATGGACAACAGCGGGACAAGTGGAAGTGTTGCGAAGTTTGATTAGTCCGCCTGGGATTTAATTGTTGTTATAAATTATTTGATAAATACCTCCGTAATTGGAGGTATTTTATTTTCTGCATGGATTTGAGTAATAAGATTTCCCATACAGTATAAAAACTATAAATTAGCCGTTCAAACTGGTTAACTGTGCCTGGATTGTGTGTTTTTAGTAGCATTAAATTGTCGCGGCCATTATTATTCTTCTTTATATTCCTCCAGGGTATTGGGGCGAAAGCTCAATTATGCAACGGCAGCCTCGGCGATCCTGCGTTAACATTACCTTCAGCGCTGGCAGCAATTTCAATTATAAAGCGCCGGACAGCTATATTTATACTTCTTCCACTTGTCCAAACGATGGCTATTATACAATTACCGGCGCCACCTCCAATTGTTTTAACGCATGGCACACGATAACGAATGATCATACAGGAGGAGGAAACTTTTTATTGGTGAATGCCACGTATGACCCCGGTGATTTCTTTGTGTCAACTGTCACTGATCTGTGTCCGGGCACGACATATGAGTTCGCGGCATGGATCATGAATGTTATTAAACAGTTTGGAAGTATATTACCCGATATTACTTTTAGTATTGAGACACCAGGCGGTACAGTGTTGCAATCGTTTAATACAGGCGGCATTCCTGTTGCCAGCATTCCTGAATGGAAACAGTATGGATTTTTCTTTACCACGCCGGCAACTAATGCAGCGATTGTTTTACGGATGAAAAATAACGCACCGGGAGGTATCGGTAATGATATTGCTATGGATGATATTACTTTTCGTCCATGCGGATCAAAGATTGACGCGGCGGTTACCGGCAATGCAACCGATACGGTGAATGTATGTGAAGGCAATACAAATTCATATACGTTTAATTCCAATGGAAGTGCGGGTTATATTTCGCCTTTGTACCAGTGGCAGCTAAGCAGTGATAAAGGAATAACATGGAAAGATATAGCGGGAGCTACTTCTTTAAGTTACCTGCGGCCGGCCACGGCATCGCCGGGTAATTATTGTATAGGATCACCGTGATTGAGGCAAGTGTCGCCACTGTCAGTTCATGTCGTATTGCATCAAACCTGATGATAATAAATGTTCATCCCAATCCTGTCGTAAATGCAGGAGCGGACAGGGTGATGATTCTGGGCTATCCCGCCACTTTGAACGGAGAAGCTGAAGGAGAGCAAATAACATTTGAGTGGTCTCCTGATAATTTTATAAATGATAAAACAATATTAGACCCAACTATTTCACCGCCTTCGGATATAACCTATACACTTTCGGCTGTTTCGGCTTTTGGATGTATGGATGATGATAAAACAGACATAAAAGTGGTGGCAGGAATATTTGTTCCAACTGCAATGATGTTTGGCAAATCCCTTTTCTTGATCCTTCTTATGAAGGGGAAGTAAAAATTTTTAACCGCTGGGGACAGTTAATATATCATATAAAAGATGCGATCGTATCATGGGACGGCACTTTTAATGGCAAACCACAGCCTTCAGGTATTTATATTTACACCGTTAATTTCAGAAAAGGGAATTATAAAAATATGAGAGGAACAGTTACATTGGTGCGGTGAGTTACTTCACTCGTATATAATTGAACGGAATTGTATCTTTTCCACTTTTACTATTCGGCCCAATAATAAATGCATTTATTGTATTGGTATCACCCATTGTGTAATTAACATCCGTAGGAAAATCATGTGCAGGGTTACTGAACTGAACACTCTTCTCTGTTAACAAAGACGATACAAACTTTACCGCCTTCCCGTCGTTTTGTCCTTTCACTGTATTTTCAAAAATCCATTTGCCCGCTTCGGGATAAATATTGGCTTGTTCATTCCATGATGTATCCGTTCCCTTTGCAGTAAAAGCAACGGAGCGGAAATTTCCGTCGGCATTCTTTGTCCATCTTTCAAAATTTTTGCCATCTTCAAGTTGCCAGGTGCCAACTAATTTATCAAATACTAATTGTTCAACAACCGGTGCGGACTGTTCGGTATTTGTTGTTTTACCTGTCGACGAATTGCAAGAGATAATAACAATTGCTATAAAAGTGGTTGAAGTTGCTATAAAGCCATTTATTTTTATCCTCATGCTATTTTTTTATTTATACAAACCTAACGATGCCTGGAAAGCCAAAATTGTAAAATTGCGACAACTATTCAGTTCCAATAAATAAAGCAGACAGTTTCAGGTTATCAGAGAAAAATGATTTCGGGCTCATGCCGGTAAATTCTTTAAAATCTTTGATGAAATGCGCCTGGTCGTAATAGCCGTTTTCGTAAGCAAGTGAAGTGAGATTAGTGAATTTCTTTTGTTCCAGCATTTTCAATGTGGCCTGCAGGCGTGCTACTTTTGAAAGTTGTTTCGGACTCATGCCAATAGCGGTGGTGAACCTTCTTTCCATCTTGCGGCGGTTGATGTTTATTTTCCCTGCAAGTTCTTCCATTCCTACTTGTCCCTGCGATTGATAGATGACATCCACGCAGGCTTTGGTGATATTATCTATTGTTTGCTGATCAGCCAAAAGTGATAATAAAAATTCTTCGATTAATTTTATCCGTTGTGTAGCATCGATAGCAGTTAATACTTTTTCTTCCAGCGCTGCTCCTTTTTCTCCGAACAATTCATTAAGGGCAACAGCTTTGTTTTCTAATTCAGTAACAGCGATTTTCAAAAAAGGAGTTAATCCGTCCGGTAAAAACCTTGCAGCAACAATGCCACTCTTACCGGTTGGCGCTATTTCAATATAAGTTGTGATTTGTCCGAATACAAAACTTCGGGGTTGAATAATGCTGGCGCCATCTTCAAAGTATTGCCGGTATAGATCGCCATAGTGAAAGATCATTTCCATGCATCCGTCAGGTATCACACGCTGCCGTACGGGTTCTTCAGCAGTTTCATCTTCCAATGTCCAGAAACATTTTACAAATGGCTGAAGTTCGGCTGAAGGAGTGTAAACCAGGTAATTCATTTCACAAAAATTATTCTCCTTGTGCGGCCCACCAATCATTGCCAAAAGGATCCCGGAAACCGCAGGTGTAACCATACGATTGTTGCGAAGGCGGCATTATCGATGTTGCTCCTTCTTCTAATGCTTTTTTATATGTTTCATCTACACTGTCTACATATATAAAAACCCCCGCTGGCTTTGCTGCAAATTGTCCCGTTTGGTCCGCGAACATGATAACGTTATCGCCAATACGCAATTCTCCGTGCATAATAATGCCTTCCTCACGGGGAACGATGGCCTGCTCCGTCGCTCCAAAAACATTTTTCATAAACTCAATGAATGCAACGGCGCCGGGGTATTATCATGTAGGGCATTACCCGGTTGTATTGCGATGGAATTTTCATTATTTTAAATTTTTCAAAGGTAATTCTTTCAGCCTGATTTTTAAATTCTGAATTTTATATTTCCGCAAACAGTATTCCTTCTCCAACATTTTAACCCGTACAATTCTCAATTCATGCAAAGTGAGATTGACTGCCTGTTGATGGAAGCTTTTCTTTGATGAAATTTATTAACAATCAAACTTTATCATTTTATGAAAAGAATCATTTTACTTGGAACAGGCTTTATGATGTCTATCGCGACTTTTGCGCAATTCTCTTTCGGCGTGCAGGGAACGGGTAACCTTACTGATGCGAAAATTAAAAAGGAAGACGCTTTTGCTTTTAAGAAAAAAATGAAAGCAATGCCCGGCGCCGGTGTAGTAGTGCAGTACCAAATCAATGAAAATCTCGCCATTCGCAGCGGCGGTAATTACCAGCAAAACGGCATTACATTGAAGGCTACGCTTAATGATGAGAACAATATGAAAGTGGAATTGAAAAATAGCCTGAATTATGTGCAGGTGCCTGTTCATGTTCTATATGTAAAACCCGCTTTTGGTACCAGGTTTTATGCAGGTGTTGGTGGTTATGTTAACTATGGTGTCAGCGGGAAAGTAAAAGGGAAATTCAGTTATTCTACACCAGAACAGGGGCATGTTGATTTTACAGAAGAAGTAAAGGCATTTAAGAAAGAAGAAGATGGTGGGGCCGGGTTTAAAAGAGCGGACTTCGGTATCAGCGCCATTGCAGGAGTTGAATTGCTCAATGGTCTTTTTTGTAAATGCCGGTTACCAGTATGGACTGTCTAATATTGACAGGACGGAAAATTCAGAATACAAACAGCGTGGTTTACAATTAACGCTGGGATATTTTTTTAGCAGGCGGTAAGCAGTCAGGTTGATTTGGAAGAGGTCGTTCCGGTATAGGAATGGCCTCTTTTTTATTTTGACCGGGTATTACAATTCATTCTTGTTTTCTAAAGCGAAAATCTTTCTGTTGTACAGCCGAAGTAATGCTGACTATTTTGAACTTATCATTCAGGACGATTTCATAATTATAAACCAAAGAATCTTTTCGGTTGGTGCTATCCTTAAAATTTACAACATTGTTTGCAAAAACGGTGATATCGCTTTTATCTAATAATATTTTAAAATTTTCTTTATTAAATTTCGTCACTTCAGCAGGGTATTTAAGCAGGTCTCTTTTTTTGGATTGAATAATGGATGCCACTGGCACATTCGGGTAGCCGTAATAATTCAATACGATATCGGCGAAAAACCTCCTGCATAGCGATGAATCTTTTTTTACAAATGATAAAAAGCTTTCCGCAAAATCCCTGGCGGAATCGTTCACATTTTTGTTCAATTTATTTAAAGTATCGGCCAGCAGGGCAGGGTTATTAAGTAATGTATCAGTCTTCGCCTGCTTTTCACTTAATACTTTATTATCGGTAAAAGCCTGGCGGTAATATAAATAGCCGGTAACGGTCACGAATAGTATAGCGGCCGTAATGATGTAGGCCCGCATCCTTGCCTTTTTCTGTTTTTTTTCAAACTCGCTTATGTTTTTTGCAATATCATTTTCTAGCGCCATGTGTCATATTATCGTTTGATGAAAATCTGGCTGTCGATTAATTCCTGTTCTCTTACGGATAATTTATGAAAATCCTCTACAATATTGTGGAAATATTCAAGGTTCTCAATCCGTTCTCTTGTTTGTGGGATAATGTTAAGCAAGTAACCGCTGCCTGAAAAAGGTATCAGGGATGGCCATACATTTTTTAGTAATTCCCCAAATGGCTGGCCTTGTAATTTAAATCCCTGTGTCGCCGTTACAATTATAATAAAAACTACGGCGACCAGCCATAAAATGTAAGTCAGCCGGTAATTTATCCTGACACTTCGTTTTAAAGAAGATAGCTTGGTTTGTATTAAGAATTTTCTGTCCATTACTGGGGGTAAGAGAGAATCATCCGTAACAGGTAAAGCCTGTTAAATCAAATATAATAAAAATGACCAACAATCTTACTCAGGCAGCCAATACTTCTTTCTTGGTAATCTTACTATCGTCAAACTCAATACCGAATCCCGGTTTCTTTGGTAATTGCAAAATGCCATTTGTCGTCAGCGGCGGATCTTTTTGAAAATGCATTTTCGTCGGCACATGGTTAATCAGGTATTCTACCAATGGGCAAACTTCCGGCGATTGACTGGCCACTACATGCAACTGCGCATGAATATTATGTCCGTGCGGAAACACTTTCGCACCATAAGCGGAACTAAGGTTACAAATCTTTACCAGTTCACTCACGCCGCCGCACCATTCGGGATCGGCCTGCACGATCTGTATCGCATTTGCTTTTAAAAAATTTATTACCTCCCAGCGACTGTAAAAATGTTCGCCGGTGGCAATCGGTATTCTTGTGCTTTGTCTTAATTGAATAAAACTTTCCAAATGATCTGGTGGAAATGCTTCTTCAATCCAGTAAGGATTATATTTTTCTACCTCGCGGCACCATTGCATCGCAAATGGTAAGTCCCAGCCATGAATGCATCAAACATGATCTGTCCTTCATCTCCCAATGCGCCTCGAAGCTCTTCCACTAAACCAATGCAACTTTGCAATCCTTTGTTACCATCACCGGGTCCGTATGCCATAAACCATTTCTGTCGTTTGAAGCCCTGGTCGAATAATTGTTTTTGCTTTCGGCCCCACTTTCCCTTTTTCTACACTAAAGCCCAGGCAACTTCCATATACTTCCACTTCTTTTCTTGTAGGCCCGCCCAATAATTCATACACAGGGGCTTTAAAATATTTACCACGGATATCCCCACAGCGCATTATCCACGGCGCTCATCGCCATCATATAATAACCCGCTCTTGAGTGACGGTTGTTTTTGTATAGTTGGTCCCATAATGTTTCAACCGCCAACGCATCTTTACCAATAAGAAACGGGCGAAGTTGCTCCAGTATCGGTGCAACTGTGGCCGGTTCTATTTCGCCATACAATCCTTCCAGCCCGCCTTTAGTGCGAATGCGGATATACTCATGCGTTAAATCATTTGTCGTCATGCCCGCACCGGCATTGTCTTTATAAGGTACCGGTCTCAATTCAGAATAAAAATTTGTTGGCTTCGTCTGCGGCTGGCGGTCTATCCCGCGGTTACTTGTAAACGGCCCCGTCACACGAATGATTTCCACTGAATCTATGATCGTATCGGAATTATAAGGTCTGTCTGTAAATAACAATCTTGAATGCAACGGAAGGAACGCCAATGCGGAAAGTTTGGTCGCATCCGTTAAAAATTTTCTGCGGGTGGTCATGGTTGATGAATTTAAAAGGAAGCTATGAAGATATTTGTAAAACGCCAATCTTTATTGCCACAGAAGCTCGGAAATAAATTACTGTAAATTTATGTTCGTCTTTATTCTTCGCAATTTATTTTTTTGGGCCCGGCTGCATTGCTACTATCATCACCTGTTGCGTCGCACTCTTCAACGTTCGGTAATTCTATTGAGCAATTGCGTCGCTCCCGATAGCTATCGGGATTGCCATGAGCGAAGTCGAATGGTCGCACTCTTCTGCTGTATGAATTCTATTCAGCATTTTGGCAGCATCCCGATGAATATCGGGAACATTCCGTAATTCTATTGAGCATTTGTCGAAGACCCCGATGTTTGTCGGGGCGTCGCTCCGATGGCTCTGCGACTCATCTATCTGGTCTTAATTCGGCAATTATCGAATTGTATTCATTTGTCCCGTAGGGACATCTTATGGGTAGAAAAATAAAACAATTAACGGCCTTACGTTCCATCGGAACGTTTTATGCAATTCTTCTCCTGACCCGTCCTAAAATAAGTTGACAGTTTTTAATAGTTAATCCTGTCTTGAGTTGACAAATCAAATGTAATCCTAAAATAGGTTTACATTTCTTGTTGCCAGCTATTTTTTGATGCTCCTTGCTCTTTTCTGTAATAGTTTTTCCAGTGTCTTTTTAAGCTACCCTGTTGTAGATGCGCTTTATCAGGAGTTAGCATATTGCAGCTGCTGTGAGGCCTTAGAGAATTGTATACTGCAATAGCTATTGCAATACTACTTTGAGCTTTTTCATAGGAATCATACTTTGTTTTAAGAAGTTCTTCTTTTAAAATTCCGTTTACACGTTCTGCAATTGCATTTTCTAATGGGTCTCCGTTTTCAGTCATACTGATTTTAATATTGTTAAAAACAAGCATATTCACATAATCAGTACTACAATATTGTACCCCACGATCACTGTGATGGATTAATTCATCCTTATTGCCGCCATTTTGCAACGCCATTTTTAAAGCTCTTATACAACCAATAGCTTCCAGTGTTGGCGATAGAAAAAACCCCATAATCTTCCGGCTATAAGCATCTGTGATCAGGCTTAAATAAGAATAGCGGTGCCGGTTTGTACATAGGTAATATCGCTTACCCATAATTGATTTGGCCTGTTAACTATCTTCTCTTTTATTAGGTTGGGATACTTTTTCAGCCAGTGCCCCGACCATGTAGTCTTCACTTTTATTCTGCGTTTTCTTATAAGTAAACCATTTTCCCGTAATACATTAAATAACATGTCTCTTCCTATTTTTAGTGAATGTGCTTTGATAAAATCCTGTAATAGTATCGCCAGCTTTCGGGTACCTAACCGGGGTTGCAGCCTGCGATGCTTTAGTACTTCCTGAATGATTAATTCAGTTTCATTACTATTAACAAGGCTGTTTTTCTTATACTGGTGTATTGCTTGCCGGGAATAACCAAGCAGTGTACACAACGATGACAAGCTTCGCTTTTCGCTGTGCCTTACTTTTTCGACTGCCTGGTGCCAGACTTTTTTCGGATAGGAATTTTTAGTTGCTCTTCAGCTATATCGATCATAGCTGTCAATAACTTATTACGCAAACGTTCCTTTTCCAACTCTTTTTTTAAAGCGGCAACTTCATCGGACAATACCTCTTTTACTTTAGGCTTTTTCATCAGGGATAAAAATTACTGCTTTACCCTTGTTTGCCTTGTAAGACAAGCCCTGAAAATCTGTAACCCACCTGTGAATTGTAGTACTGCCCATGTTGTAGGCTTTAGCTAATTGCCGGTAACTAAGTTTTACCAAGTAAATAATCATTAATAACTTGTTGCTTTTTTTCCATTTTTAATAGGTTTTTTGTCAACCTATTTCAGGACGAGACATCCGGCAATGAGCATAAAGCGTTCCGCTGGAACACGCAGTTTTTATATAGAAAGATTCATTTCAGAAAGAGAAACATTTATAAAACAAAACAGCCCCGCCAAAAGCAGGGCTGTTTTTTTATATCGTTATGTCTTTAAATAATAATCGTCGCTTAAACCACCAGCAGCGCATCACCATAACTAAAGAACCTGTATTTATCTTTTATCGCTTTCTTATAAGCTTCCATCGTCAGTTCATAACCAGCGAAGGCGCAGGTCATGATCAGTAAACTTGTCTTTGGTAAATGGAAATTGGTGATCAGTGAATCAGCGATATTAAAATCATACGGAGGGTGAATGAACATATTCGTCCAGCCTTCTGATGGCTTTAATAATTTTTGTGCGGTGAAAGATGATTCCATCGCCCTCATGGTAGTAGTGCCAACCGAGCAGATACGGTGACCGTATTCTTTTGCACGGTTCACTATTTTGCAGGCCGCATCTTCGATGTGGTAATATTCAGCGTCCATTTTATGTTTGCTCAGGTCTTCCACTTCAATAGGGCGGAAAGTGCCAAGGCCCGTATGTAACGTAACTTCTGCAAAGCGGATACCTTTTATTTCCAAACGCTTGATCAGCTCGCGGCTGAAATGCAAACCGGCTGTTGGTGCTGCTACAGCCCCTTCATGTTTTGCATACACTGTCTGGTAACGTTCTTTATCTTCTTCGTCTGGTTTGCGCTTGATATATTTTGGTAAAGGCGTTTCTCCTAATTTTTCTAATTGTTCACGGAAACCTTCATCGCTGCCTTCCCACAAAAAACGGATGGTACGGCCACGGCTGGTCGTATTATCTATTACTTCAGCTACCAGGTCTTCCTGTTCGCCGAAATAAAGTTTGTTGCCCACGCGGATCTTTCTTGCGGGATCAACGATTACGTCCCAGAGACGGTTGGGCTTATTGAGTTCCCGGAGCAGGAACACTTCAATCTTAGCGCCGGTTTTTTCCTTGCGGCCATACATACGGGCGGGAAAAACTTTGGTATTGTTCACAACAAACACATCCTTGTCATCAAAATAATCCAGCACATCGCGGAAATGTTTGTTTTCTATTTGTCCCGTGTGGCGGTGAACCACCATCATGCGGGCATCTTCACGTTTTTTAGTCGGGGTCTGGGCGATAAGGTTCAGGGGCAGGTCAAAACGGAATTGGGAAAGCTTCATGAGTTATTTTGTAATGATTAGTTGGTGAGGCCCAAGTCATAAACCGGGAAGACGGGGAGTGTTGAACTGGTTTGCGGTTGCCGGCAAATACATATAGTACAGCCAACATAGCTTACAGACAATCTCCGGTCTTACGGCACCGGAATCTGTCAAGGACAGCTTATAAAGCGGGCAAAGGTAAGGTCGGAAAAGGGATTTTGGCCGTTTATTTTCAACATTTTTTCACCGAAAACGCTGACCAGGAATAATAATATAGATCGATTTTGTGATTTTGTTGAAGAACGGCATCTTATTTTTGTGAAGATGGGTTGGAAAAGTTGAAAAGCCTCATCCCGACCTTCTCCAAGGAGAAGGCCATCTAAACACAGCCCTCGCTTTTAGTAAATGTCAATGGATTATGAGCATTTACTCATATGTTGAATAGAGATTTTAAGCTGATGTGGTAGATATGAAGTTTGGATTTGCAATGTAGCGCCGTCCTTCTCTTTTGGAGAAGGATAATCCGCAGGACTCTGTGAGGAGGATGAGGCCTGAATGGTGAAGAGAAGGATGAAATCCTGATAAAAATCGGGAGCGACGCAAAATGCTGAGTAGAGAACAGGAAGATGAACGGAGCGTCGCAACAGGCGATGCCATGAAAAACTGAAGCTGGGTTAATAAAAAATAATATTGATCAGTTCCGAAACAACTACTGCAATTACTGCCACATCAATCACCCGGCGGTTTCCTTTTATCCTTGTTTATACTACCATGACCGAGATAAACGTTTTATTTTTCTGTGAACATAATTGTGAAGTTATATGAAGCGAACCTTTATTCTACTTGTTGCCCTATTGCCGTACCTGCTGTCCGCACAATCACCGATAAAGAAAAGAAAATACCCGAGCCTCCTTTGGGAGATAACGGGCAAAGGACTGAAGAAGCCTTCATATCTTTTTGGGACGATGCATGTGAGCAGTAAGATGGCGTTTCACCTGGCGGATTCATTTTACCTTGGCATCCGCAATGCGGATATGGTGGCGCTGGAAACAAACCCGGAATCGTGGCAGGAAGATATGAGCAAGTATGATCTCGGTGATAATGATATGAACCAATACCGCTTCCGGCTCGGTGGTTTTTTGACGGTGCCGTCTGATTATCTCAGCATTAATACATTGAAAATTTTTAAGTATGATAAAAAGATAGAACGGGCTTTGTACAGCAATTCATCTACGATCAATAATTTACTCTACCGTACTTATGGAAATGAGTCGAGTGATTTTGAAGAGGATACTTATCTTGATATGTACATTTATCAATGCGGTAAGAAATGGGGAAAGCGGGTGGCTGGTGTAGAAAAATACGGCGAGAGTATGAAGCTGATGATGGAAGCTTATAAAGATGCGGCGAAGGATAAAAATAAAAAGGAAAGAAGTTACGATACCGATAATAATTTTTCTAATGGGAAATTGCAGGAAGCGTATCGCAGTGGTAACCTTGACTGGCTGGATTCTATCAACCGGTATAACAGTTTCTCTCCTGCGTTTGATGAGAAGTTTTTGTATAAAAGAAACGAGATACAGGCTTCATCAATTGATTCTATTCTAAAAACAGGGCAGTCGTTATTTGTGGGAGTTGGTGCGGCGCACCTTCCCGGCAACCGTGGTGTTATTGAGATGTTGCGTGACATGGGTTATAAATTGAGGCCGGTGAAAATGGGAGAGAGGGATAGCCAGCATAAAAACCAGGTGGAGAAATTGAGAGTGCCTGTTACTTTTAGTTCTCAATCTTCGGATGATGGTATTTACAAAGTAGATATTCCCGGCAAATTTTATAAATACGGTGATGACCCTTGGCTGGAACAACGCCAAAGTGCGGATATGGCCAACGGTAGTTATTATATGGTAACACGCATCATGACGAATGCATGGATGTGGGGACATAATACGGCAAGGGTGCAACGCATTGTAGATAGTTTGCTGTATGAAAATATCCCGGGGAGGATCGTGACGAAAACGAATATTGTCCGCAACGGTTATAATGGAATTGATATAACGAACAAGACACGCCGCGGTGATATGCAGCGTTATAATATTTTCGTGACGCCGTTCGAGGTGATTGTTTTTAAAATGAGCGGTACCGGTGAGTATGTGCAGTTAGGTGAAGAAGCGAAAAAGTTTTTTGGAAGTATTCAACTGAAAGAATTTAAAGGCGCTGCTGAAGCCGCATCGCCGGTATGGAAAAAATATTCACCAGCTTCCGGTGGCTTTAGCGTAAGCATGCCGCATGATCCTTATGTCGCCAGCAATGGGAGTTGGGTGTATGATTCAGAAGATAAGATGACGAATACACAATACCGTGTGATCCGCACGGATATTCATAATTATAATTTCGCTGAGAAGATACATTCGACCTCGGGTTATTGGATGAAAGTTTCAAAGCATCGGAGTTTATCGATAAGCAATTGAGCAGGAAGCAAACGAAACTATAAAGGCTATCCCGCATTGGATTGCCAGTACAAAGACAAGTATGGCGGTGTTTATTCAACACGGTTTATTATACAAGGGCCGCATTATTATACATTAGTCGCACATGGCAAACAGGAAACGCCGGCGATGAAAAACTTTTTAAACTCATTTGAAATAAAGCCCTATATCTATGGGCAAATAAAAGAAAGAAAGGATACAGCGCTTTTTTATACGGTGAAGTCGCCCGTGTTCCCGGTAGAAGAAAAGAAAAACTGGATATACCGCAATATAATGCTTACTCAGATGACGACGATGATGATGAGCGAGGCAGTGATTTACTCGCTGACGGCGCATTCCGAACAAAGACGATTGCGAATGATACCACCGGCGAAAAAATATATGTTTCTTTTTTTAAATCACCCCGCTATGTTTTTATTGAAGACAGCAGCCGGCTGGAAAAGGAAAACCCCGGATCTATGTTTGACGGTGGTGATACATCCTGGATAAAAAGAATGGTGAAGAAATATGAACTGCCGAATAAAACAAAAGTATGGGAGATCGTGGCGACAGATTCCGGCAGCAGCCGTACGATATGGAGCAAGACATTTTATAAAGATGGTATCGGCTTTGCGATCGTGACAGAGTCTGATACACTGAGTAAGCCCAGTTCTTTTGTACAGTCTTTCTTTGACAGCTTTACCCCGATTGATACATTGACGGGAACTAATCCTTTTAAAAAGAAATCGGCTTTTTTTTTCACTGACTTTATGAATAATGACAGCGTTGCTCACAAAAGGGCGGTGAAGAATATTGCAATGATTGATCTTGACTCCACCGATTTGCCGCAATTGAAAAAAGCGATCGGGTTTATTAACTGGAATGAAAAGAAATACCTCGACACAAAAAATCACTGATAAGTAAATTGGAGGGGTTCAGGACAAAAGCGGCTTCTGATTACCTGAAAGAATTGTATTATGCCGCGGGTGATACGATAGAACTACAATACAATATACTGGAAACATTATTGCAACAGAAGACGCAGTATTCGTATAATCTTTTCCGGGATATGGTGATGAATGAACCGCCGGTGCTCGATATGGATGATAATAATTCCAATTCGTACCGGCAATATCTTCCGATAAATGACCTGAACCCTTTGGCGAAAAGAATAAGATATAATGATGGCAGCTTTATGGATGATTTATATGATTCATTAAAGTTGACGAGGACAATATTGCCTGACCTGTTGCCATTAATGAACCTCGATGACTATGAAGGAAACATGATGCACCTGCTGGGAAAAATGGTGGGACAGTAACCTCGTAAAACCGAAAGATTATGAAGTGTACTTCAGTAAATTTCTTTTAGAGGCTAAGCAGGAATTAAAGAAGCAGGCGATTGCGGAAAAGAAAAAAGCTATAGAAAAAGCTGAAGAGGCGAAAGCGGGAGAAAAAAATCCTTATTCATTATCGTTGTATAGCAATGACCAGAAAGATCATGGAAATGATGACCTGGGTTTGTATGCAACATTGCTCCTGCCATTCTGGGATATAAACCCTGCGGTGCAACCTGTAATTAAACAAATGCTTTCTTGCAATGACAACCGCCTGAAGTATAACACCATGTTGTTATTAATAGGAAAGAAAAAACCTTATCCTGACAGTTTGCTGAAGTATTTTGCAAAGCTGGATGAGTACCGGTATGAATTGTATACTGATCTGAATGACCTGGACCAGCCGGAGAAATTTCCTACGCAGTATAATAACCATCTTGACCTGGGCAAAAGTAAATTGCTGAATGAATCTTCTTACAGCAAACCGGATACACTAGTGTATATGGACAGGTTAACCGCCGAAGTGAAAGGTAAAAAAGGATTTGTTTATTTCTATAAATACAAAAATAAAAAAGATGACGTGGCGTGGAAGCTGGCAAGTGTTGGATTAGTTCCGGAAGACCCTGCGGTTTTTGAATTTGATGACGATGATGATGATCCAAGCCCGTTCAACTTTGCCATTTATGATGAAGATGATGATGCAGGCAGTTATAAATATGATTTCACGGGGCTCAGGAATACCAGGCTCCGGGAAGATGATGAGCCGGTCATTAACCAATTGAATAAGGAATTAAAAAAAATGCTTTATTCAAAAAGGAAAAGTGCGAAACAGTTTTATAACAGGGATATATCTTCTGTTACGTACGATGAAACTGAAATGGAGGATAGTGATGACGGTGAAGAAAAATAGTTAATTGATTATAGCGTTGCTAACCTTTGGGTATAGAAGCAATCAATTGTTGCGTATAGGTTGACTGTGGATTGAAATAAATTTCATCGGCTGCGCCGGTTTCTTCTATTTTTCCTTTGTTCATCACCATGATGCGGTCGCTGACGTAGCGTACTACGGCAAGATCATGCGAAATAAAGATCACGGTAAAGCCAAATTCTTTTTTCAGGTCATTTAATAAATTCAATACCTGCGCCTGCACGCTGACGTCTAATGCAGATACTGATTCATCGCAAATAATAAACGAAGGATTTAAAGCTAATGCACGGGCAATAACAATACGCTGCCTTTGGCACCGGAAAATTCATGCGGGTAGCGGTTGAAATGTTCCGCTTTTAAATTCACTTTTTCTAATAGATCAATCGCCTTTTCTTTTCTTGCTTTACTCGTTGGAAATAAGCCATGCACTTTTAATGGTTCCGTAATCGCCGTGCCGATTGTTATCCTTGGATTTAATGAAGAATAAGGGTCCTGGAAAATGATCTGGATATTTTTTCGTAATGATCTTAATTCGCTTTTTGTTTTTGAAGTGAGGTCGGTGCCTTCATAAAATATTTTCCCCCTGGTCGGTTCAATAAGGCGAAGCAATGTTCTCCCTAATGTTGTTTTACCACAGCCGCTTTCACCCACTAATCCCAATGTTTCTCCTTTATATACTTCAAAGCTTACATCATCTACTGCTTTAATGAAGTCAGATGATTTTCCAAAGAATGTTTTCTTAACGGGAAACCAAACGGAGAGATGTTCTGCGCTGAGAAGGACCGAGGCCTGGGGACGGAGGTCTGAAGCCGGAGTGGTCGCTTCTGACTTCATATCTCCGACTTCAGTCTTCTGTTCTAAAAAAATCACTTACTACCGGCAGCCGTTCGCCTCTTTGATGATTAACCGGACGGCAGGCGAGTAATGCTTTTGTATAAGGGTGTTGGGGATTCGTGAAAATATTGTTGATCGTGTTTTGCTCTACGATTTCACCGCGGTACATCACAATCGTGCGGTCTGCTATTTCGGCTACCACACCGAGGTCATGCGTAATAAAGATGACACCCATGCCGGATTGCCGCTGCAGTTCTTTGATGAGTTGCAGTATCGTACGTTGCACCGTTACATCCAATGCAGTCGTGGGCTCATCGCATATTAATAAAAACGGCTGGCAGCACATCGCCATAGCGATCATCACCCGTTGTTTTTGACCACCGCTTAGTTCATGCGGGTAACGGTTGAATATTTTTTCGGGGTTCGGCAATTTTACTTTGGTAAACCATTCGATGGTTTGCTCCTTAGCGATTGCTTCCGATATTTTTTTTATGGGCGAGGATGGCTTCCATCACTTGTTCACCACAGGTCAATACAGGATTTAATGACGTCATCGGTTCCTGGAAGATCATGCCAATCTTATTGCCACGGATGCGTTGCAATGAAAGATGATCTTTTTGAAGCAGGTCGGATTGCTGCGAACCGTTTTTCGAAAACAAGATTTCACCGGAAGAATAGTTGGCCGGTGGTGAAGGAAGTAATTGAAGAATGGAAAGGGCGGTGACAGATTTTCCCGAACCCGATTCACCCACCAATGCGACGATCTCATTTCGATTGACGGTAAGGGAAATGTTTTTTAATGCATTTGTTGTCCCTGAAGCGGAAACAAAATCAATTGAAAGGTTTTTTATATCGAGTAGGGGATACATTATTTAGTAATGACTTTAACCCATATTTTTTTTGGAGGCGTTGGATAATAAGCGAGACATACGGCGCAATCTTTTCCTCTGGTGCTGTCTATTACAAACCAAAACTCATCGCCTTCTTTGATGGAGGCTGGAAAATCACAAGGATTGACGAGGCCAAATGCATTTTTATATGTTTTGTTCGTAGTCTCATCCGTCCATGATGCATTGACAAAAGATGTATCTAAATTTCCTTCCTGCAAGGTGAGGGTGTAATTCATACACAAAGCTTTCGTTTCGAGTTTTGCTTTGTATTCGCCGTCAGCGGTTTTTTTCTCGTTGCATTTATCCGCGGAGATGCTGAAGAGGAAAATGGATGATAAAAAGAAAAGGCGTTTCATTGAACAAATTTAGGGATTAAAGTTGCCGAGAAGGATTTTGAGAATATTTTTAACAGGTGAGGTTTGAGGTAGTTGCATTTATAATCAATTTTATTTGTATCTTTTTTTGGTTTTAATTCTAATATCACCCCTTCGGGTTTTTTATTCCGACTGTGATTATTTTTTATCCATTGGATATTTTATAGAAGTCTATAAATCTAACTATAGGGCAAGTATTAAACAAAAAAAGCCCGAAGGGCTGACATTAATATAGGGATTTGATTACATGAATTATGCCAAACCCCGAAGGGGTGACATTAGGCGAATAAAATGCTATACGGATCAATTGTAAATTCAAATAAATATTTTTCTTCAAAAGGAATTTTGAAATTCTTTGAAAATGATAAATATTCTTGTTTAAACGTTTTTTTCGAATGATGCTGTTTCTGATTTTTAATATAATCAATCACCCGGCCATAATTGGATTCCGAATACGAAAATGCCCATAACCTTCTTGCCAGGAAAATTTTTGTTTTGACCATCCTTTCTCTTTAATAAAATTGGCTGAATTGTTTTTTATATCACGAACAAGATCTGCAATCAGCATTGATGGTTTTAATACCACTAAGACATGAATGTGATCGGGCATCCCATTCACCGCTAAAGGCTTTTGGTCTTTACCATAAATAATTCCTGCAATGTATTTGTATACTTCTTCTTCAAAAGCGGCCTTTATCATATTTTCACGGCCTTTTACTGAAAAAATATAGTGAATGTATATTTGAGAGAATGTTCCTGGCATATAAGTAAGGTATAATTATATGCCTGCTTAAAGATTCGAATTTTCGCTATTTATGCGTAATATAAATTGAAATTTTTCGAGAGTTTTATATTCCTATAACAAAGAGCATTGCCAAATTGCTGAATAGCGAACAGGAAGTGCCACCGATATTCATCGGGGTGCTGCCATAATGTTGAGTAGAATTCATGCAGCACAAGAGTGCGACGCAACGAAGCTGCTAGTAGCACTACAGCCGGGCAAATAATTTTAAAACTTCAAATGCCGGACCGTTAATCCATCATTCAGCAATTGCTTCAATGAATCAATGCCGATCTTCAAATGACGTTCTACAAACTTTGAAGTAACCGACTTGTCGCTTTCTTCAGTCTTTACACCTTCGGGAATCATCGGCTGATCGCTGACAAGCAACAGGGCGCCTGTTGGTATCTTATTATAAAAACCAACGGTGAAGATGGTCGCCGTTTCCATATCAATCGCATACGCCCTGATCTTTTGCAGGTATTCTTTAAACACTTCATCATGTTCCCATACACGGCGGTGGTGGTAATACTGTACCCGTCCAATAATCAACACCGAATCACGGATGGTTGTTGAAACCGCTTTTTGCAAAGCGAAGGCGGGAAGTGCCGGTACTTCTGCGGGGAAATAATCATTGGATGTTCCTTCTCCTCGTATCGCAGCAATAGGCAATATTAAATCACCGAGCTTGTTTCTTTTTTTCAATCCGCCGCATTGCCAAGAAACAAAGCGGCCTTCGGTTCGATAGCGCTAAGCAAATCCATAACAGTTGCCGCAGTGGGGCTGCCCATTCCGAAATTGATTATGGTGATATCATCTGCCCGTAGCGCATTGCATGGGTTTGTCCATGCCGACCACTTTCACGTTATTCCATTCGGCAAACTTGTGAACGTAATTGCTAAAGTTGGTCAGCAAAATGTATTTGCCAAAATTTTCTAATTTCTCACCGGTGTAACGTGGCAACCAGTTTTCTACTATTTGTTCTTTTGTTTTCATAATAAAGTATGAGGCCGGAGGATGGAGGTATGAAATTTGAAAAACACTGCTATTCAAAACGACTAATCCGGCTTCTTAATCGCAATTTAATCATTTACTTTTGAAGCATGCTGGCAATACATTATCCCGAACCGCAATTCAGGTTGAAAAGGAAGGAGAGAAGGAGTTTGTTTTTGATGCCTTGCGCAAAAAATGGCTGCTGCTGACGCCGAAGAATGGGTGCGGCAAAATTTTATTCAATATTTAATACAGGTAAAAAAATATCCATCGTCGTTGATCGCCCTGGAAAAAATGATTGAATTGGGGGAGTTAAAAAAAAGGTTTGATATACTGGTGTATGATACAGATCATAAACCCTGGATGATAGTAGAATGTAAGGCGTCGTCAGTAGAATTGAATGAAACTGTATTACATCAATTGTTGCGGTATAATATTTCTATGCCGGCTGAATATTTAATTATCACCAATGGAGAATACAGTTATGGCTGGCAGAGAAAGGAAATGCGCTGAACCTTATTGATGAGTTGCCGGAATGGAAAGATTTATCCAAATAAATCGCTGCTTAAATAACGATCGCCCCGGTCACAAACAATAAACACAATCACTCCCGATTTTAATTCTTTTGCTAAACGTATCGCTGCGGATGCTGCGCCACCACTGCTCATACCCGCAAATACACCTTCCACTTTTGCAAGCTTACGGGCCATATCCGTTGCTTCCTGTTGCGATACATCCATCACCCTGTCCACTCTTTCGGGTTCAAATATTTTTGGTAAATATTCTTTTGGCCAGCGGCGGATACCGGGGATAGAAGATTCTTCGGTCGGCTGACAACCCACAATTTGTATCGCGGAATTTTTTTTCTTTAAAAAAACGTGAGCATCCCATGATCGTTCCCGTCGTTCCCATCGAACTTACAAAATGGGTAATGGATTGGTTCGTGTCCTTCCATATTTCAGGGCCGGTAGTTTTATAATGAGCGGCATAATTATCCGGGTTGGCGAATTGGTTCAATATATATGCTTCGCCTCTCGCCGCTTTTTCATCTGCATAGTCGCGGGCATGCTTCGATGCTGTCTAATAATGTTACGCTGGCGCCGAATGCTTCCATGGTCAATGTCCGTTCGCGGGTGGAAGTGGAAGGCATCACCAATTCTATTTCCAATCCATAAATGGAAGCGATCATCGCCAATGCGATTCCCGTATTCCCGCTTGTCGCTTCGATTAATTTTGTTCCCGTTTTTATTTCGCCACGGTCCCATGCGGAACGTATCATGTTCAATGCCGGCCGGTCTTTCACACTGCCGCCGGGATTATCCCCTTCGAGCTTTGCATAGATCGTAACGTTGGGATTGGGATTGAGTTTTTTTATTTCCACCATTGGTGTATTGCCCACCAGGTCTATAATACTTGCCATAATGATTACCTGTTTTGATCCACCAGCACCACTTCATTCTCTGAACGATGATATACGGTAGAGTAGGGAGGAAGACTTTGCATCAGCCATACATTACCACCAACAATACTGTGATGGCCGATAACTGTTTCGCCGCCAAGAATAGTAGCGCCGGAATAAATGATAACATGATCTTCTACTGTCGGGGTGACGTTTCACAAACGCCAGCGCTTTGTCAACGCTCAATGCACCCAGCGTTACACCCTGGTATAATTTCACATGATCACCGATGATGCACGTTTCGCCGATAACGATGCCCGTACCATGATCAATAAAAAAATGTTCACCAATCTCAGCGCCGGGATGAATATCAATTCCTGTTTTTGAATGTGCATGTTCCGTCAATATGCGGGGTAAAATAGGAATGTCGAGCACCGACAATGCATGCGCTATCCTGTAAAAACAAATTGCATAAAAACCGGGGTAAGCCCTGATCACTTCAAATCTTGCCCTCGCTGCGGATCTCCGGCCACGATCGCATCCACATCTGTATTCAACACCGGTACATTTCGGGAATACCGGGCAAAATATGTTTTCGATTTTTCCTGGTTATCACAATTACCACAAGCTTTCGTTGCATTGAGTATACGTGTCAATTGTTTTTCCAGGGTATCAAATTTCTGTTCTATTTCTTCCGAAAGACTTTGGCGGGTGTTCCGATTTTTCGGGATACAGCAAAAGGATCAGTTCCTGCGCCCATGATGAAATCACTTCATTGGCGGCACCACATCCATCCCCTGTTGTTTTTCAAAAATATGCTGGTAAAAATTCCTTTTTCATATCCGGCAGTTCGTTTATGCGGTGAAATTACCATTTTATAACACTAAACTGGTAGACTATGTTGGGTATTTGCCTAAAGAAGTTTTAAAATATGCGGCTGTCTTACAACTGTTAGCTGATTTTTATAAGCCCGGCTGCATTGCTACTATCAACGCCTGTTGCGTCGCACTCTTCATCTTCCTGTTCGCTATTCAGCATTTGCGAAGTGACTGTGATTTATCTGTGTTTTCATTTAGTGCGGGCTGTGTGCTGTTCCTATCCTTTAGGAGATAGCTTGTTCCGATGAAGTCGGGACTAGGGAAGGTTCTATTCAGCTTTTATTTCACGCAAATTTTAAGCTCTTAGCGCCTTACTTTCTTTGCGTCTTTGCTGAAATTGTTTTCCATCTTAAGGACTGGTCTTTATTGAAAACAAAAAATACTCATGACTTCTTTCTTTATATTTATACCTGCATACTATTAAATAAAAATCAATGAAAAAGTTTTTCGGTTTGCCCGCCATTATCGCCCTATTCATTGTTGCATTTAAACCAGCAACACATACATCGACCTCGAATCTTCCAGACGAGGGCTGGGTTAGAACTCATCAATGGAAAAGATTTTACCGGCTGGAAAGCCAGTGAAACCAAAGGCACCTGGTCGGTCACATCCGACGGGCTTTTCCAGGCAGTCGGAAAACGTTCACATCTTTTTTACGAAGGCGAATATTTAAAAGACGGTTTCAAAAATTTTGAACTGGAAGTGCTGGTAAGGACATATAAGTTAGCTAACTCCGTGTTTATTTCATACAGCCTACCAGGAAACAGGTTGGCCTAATAAAGGAATAGAAATACAAGTGAACAATACTCATATCGGTGAAGGAGATTATATCGAACTTAAAAAAATGGCAAGCCTGTATGGTGTCCGTAATCTTTATAAATCTTTTGTAATGATGGTGAATGGATGATATTGAAAGCAAAAGTTGAAAGCAACCATGTACAGGTCTGGCTGAATGGCCTCAAAACTGTTGACTATATACAACCCGAAAAAACCTTTGCCGCAGTAAAGCGTTTGGACAAAGGAACTTTTTTGCCTGCAGGGACATGACAGTCTCAGCAAAATGCAATACAAAAGTTTCAAAGTTCGCCGCCTGCCCGATGATGCGCATACAAATATGAAAGCGCCAACTTGGGGAGCCTGGCATGATAGCATGGTAGTGTTAATGGGACGGCAGTTTGCGTTTATTGATTTAAACCCTAACACAGCTTTGTCAGCAAAAGAACTTACCCGATTATGTTTATGGTTCAGGCGTTAATGTAGCATGGGTAAAAGATCCAGCATCTTCCAATCAATTAACATCAGCTAAAAACTTTCCTTTGTTTACCGGGATAAAAGTAAATGCCGCCAATCAAAATGCTGCACAGTCGCCAGCCGCGGATTATGTCATTTGAGAAAGTTCTAATCTCGCAACAGCAAAGGCGCTCCTCGCTGGTAATAAAATAAATGTATGGTCTGATAAAGGAAAGACACTGAACAGCACTAATGCTGATGAACTTCTAAACCTCGCAAAGCAAAATAATATTGCAATTGAAATTGACAATATTACACACAGCCCGTCAATGGAAGTGATAAAGATGGCGAAAGCTAAAGGATGTAAGTTCGCTTTCTCAGGCCTTGTACCCGCCAGCAATATGGAAAAGTCGACGTACGTAATGGACGCCATGAAAGAATCAAAGATGACTTATAAAGATTTGTATATCCCAAAATGGTAAATCCTGTGCTATGAGAAAATAAAAAAATAAATTATCTTGTCAGCTAACTCTTTAAAAACTTTATAATAAATCAACGTATCGTTATGGAAAATCCGAAACCTAAAAAGAAAATGCACCCTGCACTGAAAGTAGTGTTATGGGTTGTCGGTATTTTTATTGTGACCGGAATAATTGCCGTTGCCACAGATAGTGGAGATGATAAAAAGAATGAAAACCCTGTTACTTCAACTCCCGAAAGTAAACCGGCGGCTGTTCCACAAAATAATAATGATGAAGGTGAGTGGGTGGAAGTATTGCAGTTAAAGGAAAATGGTTCAAAGAAGTCAGCCCCTTTTCATTTATCAGGAAAGGTACCCGTGTTGAATATGATTATAAAAGTGGC
The DNA here is from genome assembly GCA_037200685.1 of Chitinophagaceae bacterium. GTDB lineage: Bacteria > Bacteroidota > Bacteroidia > Chitinophagales > Chitinophagaceae > JAJKIP01. The sequence continues at coordinate 26,183 of JBBCIG010000004.1, read as the reverse complement.
GGGAATGATATGGGCCCTTTGCTTTATCTATGTCTTAGATAAGTCTGTTGATTACGACCCGGCCGGCAGGCTGGTTACCGACCTGATGATTGATGCCCCGGAAGAAAACATGAAGCCACTATTCAAAAAGCAGAGGGGATAATATTTAAATATTGTTGCAAAGGGAAACTGGAATATTATCGTAAGAGAAAAGAAATAAAATGTTTCTTACCAGCGGTACTACTACATTTTTTTATTCCTCAATCTTTTCTTCAGCTTTTCTGCATTCTCGGTAATATCCCCGGGTTTGAACAAAAATATTTTTAACCACGGTTTTCCATTTATCTTTTTTCCGCAGGAGGAACTCCAGGTCCATTGCAAAATGAATAAACTCTTCCTGTTGCGCCTGCACCATAATGGCCTTTGCTTCTTTGTCTTTTTCAACGGAGATGCGCTGTTCATTACCAGTTGATCGCATCCGCTTCTTCAATCATAGATTGAATCATTCTTGCAAAAGTCCTTGTCCGCTGCGATAATTCTTCAGGTGGGTTCGTGGTATTGTTCTGTCGGCATGTGGGGATATTTAAATGAAAAATATAATCCTGTTATAAATCTGCATCAACAAGCAAGCCAGAATTACTTTGGCATATCGAATATTTTTCGTCATAATAGTATTGGTAATGATGTCGCATCCTTTTACTTTATACAAAAGTAAAAGGATTGTTAGACGGGATGTTCATTATTTTAACCCCCGGCACTTTTGGCTGCAACCACGTAACGAGGTATTCCATGCCCGCTTCTTCACTAACAGAATGGCTCAATACCACAAAGAAGTCTTTTGTCCCATTGCTAAACCATCCCTCACTCTTTCCACGGTTTCCCATTCCCTTGTTTCGCCGCTAAGAATTAAATCGGGTTTCATTTTCTGAATTGCTGGAATTTGCATTTTCGGGTCCATATAACCAAAGGCAAGATAGATCGTACTACATTCCTGTTTCAAATTACCTACCACCCGAACGGTAGCGATACTCAATTTCTTTTTGGCTAGCTCTGCTATAGATTTTATAGACATGGGTTTGGGCAGCGTGAGCAACCTTGGACTGGCGGGGTCATAATATTTATCCAAACCGAATTTTATTAAATTACCCATGGTAATTACCATCCGGTTTGTGCGCTTGCCAGTGATCATGAAAACGCCAGATAGCGATTTTATATTTATTTAATAATTCTACTTTGTACTTGTAGGCGTCATCATCTTTCAGCCATTCTGTTCAATCATTGTTATTATAAAAAGGGGTTTCGTGGGCGATGATCAGGTTAGCCCCGGCTTTTTTTGTTTTCTCAATTACTTCCAACGTTGGGAACATGGTTGTCACAACGCCCGTTACTACTGGTCCATACTTCCGGATCGTACTGTCAACTGATTGCCTGGTGCCAAAATCCGGTACTTCCTTTAATATTATATCAAGCACTTGCTCTACAGTAAAGACATCTTTTGGTTTCATTATTTCTTCCGCAAAACTTGCCACAGGTATCGCCGCAAGTACCATCGCGGCGCCGGCTCCCTTGGTAGCAGTCGTTATAAATTTTCTCTTCCGTAACATATCTGTCATATACTTTATTTTAGAATTGGAAGGTAGTTAAAAATGTAAATGCTATTTCATCGCATGGTATCAAAATTCTCCGGCTTATTTACCTGGAAACAAAATTCCCGCAAGGAATTTCAAACAGAATACTTAATTTAACCTGATGTTTCGCTATATACTCTACACCTTACTCGTTTTAACGATCGCCGCCTTCATTATTTACCTGGTCACAACGTAACAAAGGTTATTCAACGGATGAGAATACCATCGCACAGGGAAAAGATCTTTTTATGAAGTATTGTTCTTCCTGTCATGCCCTTGAAGCAGATGGTATGGGGCCGCCCTTAGGAGGAATTACCAACTTACTTTCTGAAAAAGAATTAACTGCTTTTATCAATAATCCTTCTAAAGCAATTGAATCAGGAAATGAAAGAGCTGTTAGTTTGCATGCCCGCTACAAACAAGTAATGCCATCTTTTGCACAGTTACAGGAAAATGAGGTCAGTGCTATTCTTGCTTATGTTCACCAGCAAACTCAATTGAACCACCTGGCAGCTTTAGTGCTTAATGGCGACACAATACAAGGAGGATTGACAGGTAAGCTAACACCACCCATTAATAAGTCCGGGTTAAAATAGAAATGGAAGAGGTTATACAAATTCCAAGGATCATTGACAGTTTTCCCGATTTGGGTATTGTTACATTACGGGCACATCCTTCCGCAACGGCGTATTGTTTGCCAGCGACCAGAACGGAGTTATTTACCGGATCAATCATGGCAGGGCAAATATTCATGGACATGCGCAAGCTCATCAAAGATTTTCAGCATGGGCCGGGAATCGCAACGGGTATCGGGAGCTTTGACCTGCATCCTGATTTTTTGAATAACGGTCTTCTTTACATTACACATGCTGAAACATTCAAAGGACAGCCCACCGATATATAACATTGATGATTCCACTCATAGATCTGAAGTGGAATGGATCACGGCCGAATGGAAAATGAGCAAATGTGAATGATACTGTCTTTACAGGAACGCACCGTGAAATGCTGCGTACACATGCCCCCCACCTTTGCGCATGGCTGCCAGGAAGTAAGTTTTATTCCCCGGCCTCGATAAAAAAGATCCCGATTATGGTTTATTATATATCGGTTATGGTGACGGTGGTTCCAATAATATCAAACGTCCTGAGCTATGTCATCGCTTAACATCTTTCCTCGGTACTATTCTCCGCATTGATCCTGCGGGCAGAAACAGCAAGAATGGTAAATATGGTATACCTGCTGATAATCCTTTTGTAAATGAAACCGACCCGGCAACGGTGAAAGAAATCTATGCGTATGGTTTTCAGGAACCCTCATCATTTTGCGTGGGACGCTGCAAACAAAAACGGATGATGGTAACAGATATTGGTGAAGCAAATATCGAAGAACTGAACATCGTGGAGAAAGGCGGTGATTATGGATGGCCCGTAAGAGAAGGTAATTTTGGAATTATCACCACGAAGAATTTGAAAGCCGTTTACAAACTTTCAGCCAGTGATCTTGCTCTTTATAAAAACCTTTCGCTCAATACGATCATACGGAAGCAATGCGATCAGCGGTGGTTATATCTATGAAGGAGATATAGCGGCTTTGAAAAATAAATTTATTTGCGGTGATATTGTCAATGGTAGGTTATTTTATGTAAACATTGACCCCGCAACTGAGGGATTCTTCCGTGTATGAATTAACAATTATAGAAAATGGCAAAGAAACTACGATGAAGGAAATGAGCCTGAGAAAAGAATGCATTTACGAATAGCTTATGACCGATTTACAAAACAATTGTATGTTATCAGTAAAGGATGGAAAGATCAGGCGGGTGACAAAGGCTTATTGACTGAGGATAAAAGAGAAAAGAAAAGAGAGAATTGCTAGTTATAAGCCCTGGGTTTAAAAACCTTAAGCCGATATTTTTGTCACTTAGAAAATATTGAATAAGAAATTTCAAGCACAGGCGCAACGGCGCAAAGCGGAATGTTCTTCCAATGTTCAAAACTGTCTTTGTGCCTTTGCGATAACTTTGCGACTTTGCGGTCAAAATAATCCAAATGCCAACTGACATGACTAAACCCAAAGTATTTACGCCGGCATTCCCGTTACCGTTAATAATTATCACCATTCTATTATTTGCAACAACTGGCTGTTCCAATAAAACAAACGGCCCCGCTGATGACAAACCAGGAGCTGTAACGGAAACCAGTGATACCACCGAAACAATCTGGCATGTAAAAGCGTTTCTTCCCGACGGTCATATACTCAATGTAAAAGCGCTGGATAAATCAGGTAATATTTATGATGTAAAAGCCATTCAGAAAGGTAACAACTTTCACATGATGGATATTAAAGCATTGGTCGGCGAAAAGAAGTTGCCGGTAAAGATGCTCGTAAGCAATGATAAATACACACCTGTGAAAGCTATTGGTGAAGATGGTTACGGTCTACGATATCAAAGCACTGACAGCCGAAGGCGATCGCCTGGATGTAAAAGGAATCAACCGTACGGGAAATGTTATTCAGCTAAAAGCGATCATAAGAACGGAGATTTCTATGGCATCAAAGCTTTGTCTGCAAAAGGACAGCTTTATGATGTAAAAGGAATCAAATTGTCTTCCGATAGCGTAGAAGCAACGGTGAATGGTGTCGCTGTATATGCGCATATCAAAGCATTGCCGCAAATAGGAGAGGACAACACTGATTCTATCTGGCATGTAAAAGCCATTCAACCAGACGGAAAAATTCTTGACATAAAAGCATTGGACAAAAACGGCAACATCAACGATGTAAAAGCGATCGTAAAAGATGGCGACCTTCACATGATGGACATCAAAGCATTTATCGGTGGCAAAAAATTACCGGTAAAAATTGCTGGTAAGCGATGATCAATATATTCCTGTAAAAGCCATCGGCGATGACGGTACTATTTACGACATCAAAGCGTTGACAACCCGAAGGAGAAAAGCTGGATGTGAAAGGCATCCATGCTCCCGGTAGCATTATACAAATTAAAGCAATTGGGACAGACGGAACTTTCTATGGCGTAAAAGCGATATCACCTAAAGGGACCTGCACGATGTGAAAGGTGTGAAATTCTCCGCCGACAAGGTAGAAATGAATTTGAATGGGGTAGATGTGTTTGCTCATATTAAAGCATTGCCTGTGGTGGTTGATAATGATAAATAATATAGAATTTATTTAGCAAACTGCATTGCTACTAGGATCGCCTGTTGTGTCACTCACTTCATCGTTTGGTAATTCTATTGAGCAATTTGTAAGATGTTTATTTGGGTTGGCAATTTTATAAAATAAACTACAGGAGTTTACATGCTTCCCGAGCCAGGCCAATTTTTCCAATGTGTATTTGGTTCTAAGGCCGGTGTGTACATAGAAGTATCGCCAGTAGCAATAACTTTAGCTATAAGTTTCCATGTTTCGTAAGAACCAGGCCTGTTATCTTGATATTGGTTTTGGTTGTAGTTGCTATTTGATTGCTCCTGCTGCCCTGAACATTGAAATAAAACTTTCATAATCCAATGGATATTCTCTTTCAATAAGATTTTTATTGAAGTTATAAATTGCCTTTAATTGCTCATCACTCGTTTCACTCTGAGTAATTTCATTAAAGTCACGATGATACCATTCATCAATTACTAATATTTTTTCGAGAGTTTCCGGAATTGATTTATAAAGCTCTTCATCAGTTGATCTCAATAAATCCTGGTGTTTTGTTATAAGTAGTCTGCCCCGCTTCTTCTAAGGAGATTGTACCATGTTCGTATTCCTTGAGTTCAATTCCGGCATTTACGTAATCCTCTTTGTTGTGACTTAGTTCAATTTGTTTACCCCTGATATCCCAAAATTTTGCGTCTGGTTTAAAATTTCTCCTTCAGTAGTTTCGTTAAAATTATTCCAGCTAATTGGCAGAACAGTATAATAGTTTATGTCTTGTCCATTGTATTTTTCCAGGTTGATCAGGCAATTGCCGAAGTAGTATATGTCAAGTGTAATGCCACCGCTTCTTGGGTTGTATCCCAGACGTTCTGCTGCAATTGCCCACTTGTCATTCTCGCTCCTAAAAATATTAAGTCGGCTATCAATAAGATAAGAATAGCCATGGCCTAAGTCTATGAACTGACAATAGTCGCATGACTTATAATTGTCAAGTTTGCGAGAATTTGATCTTCTGTAATCATAGTTAAATCTTGCTATCAATAGCAGGTAACAATTGCTTTAAGCCATGATCCGAAATTACTATTTTTTTCTTCCAACAATCTTATCACAGAACCTTTGCCATTATGAAACTCGCCTTCGTTTAGTTCAATTTCTTTTTCTTCTAATTCTATAATCTCGTAATTCGCAAAGTCCGATTTTAATTCATCAATGGAGAACAGCATGTTGATGTCTTTTGGCCCACCCATTTTTTCATCCTTTGCGAGGTAATCAATATGTTTTTGCTAACGCCTCAAAAATAATCAGACCATTCTTTCGTAAATAGTTGTCAAGTGTTTTGTGGTATAATGATTTAATACCTGCCGGGAAGTGGGTATAATCAGTGCGATGGCGTCAAACTGTTCCGTATGATAATTTAATGACTGCAATTCGCCAACCTGGTAGTCAATTGTCACGTTATTAGCGGTAGCAAGCCGTAGAGCTTTATTTTTTCCTTCTTCACTTATATCAAATGCTGAAACCGCCCAACCGAGCTTAGCGGCGAAAACCGCATTACGTCCTTCGCCTTCCGCCGGGAAAAGTAGGGTGCCCGGCTTTAGTTTTTCTAATTGTTCTTTTAAATAGTTGTTAGGTTCTTCGCCATAAGCAAATTCGGCGCTGCTATATCGTTCATTCCATCGGTCGACCCAGGGTTCATTCATAAATACGAAACTACCGATTTTAAATACGACTGACTTTTGATAATATACAATTGGCCTTCTATTTTGACTTCAGGTTTATTAGCAGGAATATCTCACTTACTAATAATAACAACAGCACTATATAAAAGTCCAAGTCATGTTCCCAAAAAAACTAAACAAATCAAAGTCGCTGTTAATGGCTAAGTATCGTCGTGGTGCTGGCACCTGAAATTTTAATATTATCCATGGCGCAATGAAAACAGCCAAAAAAACTGAAATTACATGCATCCAAATTAGCTTTTGGGAATTTATTCTATTTAGCATAATGTAGTATGATAACCAAACAGCCAGAAGTAATATAGAAATGCTTAGAAAATAATTGAAAAAATTATCATCGAAAAAGCCTTTACGTTCATTTTGTATATCAAGAACAGAACGCCCAACAAGTAAATAAAAAGCTAATAAATTAATTATTGAAAAAGCTATAAATAAATGGTATAGTTTAAAAGTTTTAAATGTCATACGTAATCGCAATTCGCTATTTTACTAAACTACTGATTTCTCACATAAATAAAGTTCAAAATATTCAGTCGCTTCTCAAATGCCGAATGCAACCTCACCTGGCCTTAGCCCCATTCCCGATCCCGCATTAGCGGGGCCATCAGCACACAGCCCTCGCTTTTAGAAAAGTATTATATAATAAAACTCTTCTAAAATGTTGAATAGAGATTTGGAGTTGATGTGGTAGATATGAAGATTGGATTTGCAATGCAGCACCGTCCCTTCTCTTTTGGAGAAGGGAAAGAGGGATGAGGCCTGTTGAGTAGCGAACAGGAAGCACCACCGATATTCATCGGGGTGCTGCATAAATGCTGAGTAGAATTCATACAGCACAAGAGTGCGACGCAACGAAGCTGATAGTAGCACTACCCGCTGGGCTCATCATTTCCCTTATGCCAAAAGAAAATTAACCTCCACCATAAAACCTGTAAATTCGATATCACAAAACTGCGGTATGAAAAAAATCTTCCTGCTTTGCACCTTCATCATTGGTATTTCTTTTAGTTCAAAATTGTTTGCGGTCATACGGCTGCCTGCGCTTATCAGCAGCAATATGGTGTTGCAACAAAACTCGCAGGCCACCCTTTGGGGATGGGCAGACGCCAGCGAACGTTTCGTCATTTCTTGTTCATGGAAAACCACGTTTGATTCTGTAACCGCATTCAACAGTGGAAAATTTAAAGCAAAGATCCCTACGCCTGCAGCAGGCGGCCCTTATACTATTACTATTAAAGGAAGGATTAATACCATTGTACTGGAAAAATATTTTGATCGGCGAAGTGTGGGTTTGCTCCGGGCAATCGAATATGGAAAATGAGCAACACCCAACAAATAAAAGATGAAACTGCCAACAAGCGCTAATGATAAAATCCGCTTCTTCACCGTAGCGAAAGCGACTTCCGAATACCCGCAGGAATATGCAGATGCAAATGGGTATCATGCAATGAAGAATCGTTGCGCAGGTTCAGCGCCGTGGCTTATTTCTTTGGAAAAAAATTGCAGAAAGATTTGAATGTTCCCATCGGCCTTATACAATCCGCATGGAGCGGCACGCCGGTGGAACTATGGGAACCGAATGAAGTGATCGACAGCGAACCCGGTAATGAAAGAAGCCGCTACCAAAATAAGAGACGTAACGTACCGCCCCAACAAACCCGCTCTTATTTATAATGCCATGATCTACCCGATATCTAACTATACTATCGCCGGTACTATCTGGTACCAGGGCGAAGGAAATACAACAAGGGCGCATGCGTATGAAAAAATGTTTACCGGTATGATAGGGGCGTGGCGCAAACAGTTCGGCAATGAATTTCCTTTTTACTATGTGCAGATCGCACCGTATGCCACTTACGAAAGTACTTACGAAGCTGCGCTGCTGATGGAACAACAAACACGTTCGCTTTCTTATCCAAAGACGGGCATGGTAGTGATCACCGATTTGGTTGACAATATAAAAAGCCAGCACCCCCTGGATAAATATGATGTGGGTTTGCGGCTGGCCAATCTTGCATTGGCCGATACATACAAGCAAAACATTCCTGTTTACAATAGCCCGCTGTACAAAAAGATGGAAGTAGTAAAAGGAAAGATCAACCTGTATTTTGATTATGCACCAAACGGCTTTATGGTAAAAGGAACTGAAAAACCAACGGAGTTTCTCATTGCGGGCGACGATCAAAACTTTTTACCGGCGGATGTGAAACTGAAAAGGATAAGATTGTTATTTCTAATAAGCAAATCGCTAATCCCGTGGCCGTGCGGTTTTCATTCAGCAATGTTGGGATGTCGAATGTATTTAACAAAGAAGGGTTGCCCCATCACACCATTCAGAACAGATAACTGGACAGTAGTTCCCGTAAAGCAATAAAAAAACTACAGCCTGCATGCTAAGAATTTTATGCGGGCTGTAGCTTTATATCATGATGCCGTCTTCACGCATCACTTACATTGAATTAATTATTTCGCATGATTAATCATCCACTTCATGCCGAACTTATCCATAAAACATTCCGAAGTAATCACCCCACGGTGCTTTGGCCATCGGCACTATCACCGCACCACCTGCGGAAAGGCTATTAAATAATTTATCAGCCAATGCATCGCTGTCGGGATGGAGTGATAAAGAAAAAATTATTTCCTGCATTAAAAGGCCCCGCCCATAAAATCCGTATGGTCGTTGCCCATTAACCGCACACCATGCGGCGCTTCCAATGCGATGTGCATGATCTTTTTCCTGTCAGCCTCCGCCATTTGGTCAGCATTCGGCGCATCGCCAAAGCGCTGCGTATTCACAATCTTGCCGCCGAGCGCCGCACTGTAAAAATTGAATGCTTCTTCTGTATTACCGTCGAATGTTACATAAGCTACCAGCATAATTTTTTTTTGGATGTAAGTAAAGGATTTTTTTGAATATAAATGGTAGAAAGATCGTGAGTGTTTTTTATGGGCCGGGCTGCAGTGCTACTAGGATCGTCTGTTGCGTCGCACACTTGTACGTTCTGTATTCTATTCAACATTGGGGAAGTGACTGGCGTTATTAGTATTTCGTCAATGCGCAATTATTTGGGTGGAGTGATGCAATAAAGTAGTTTTGAGTATCGGCAATGCAAGAGTTAGCTGCTATTATCTACCCAACTTCAAAATCGCCAAAATATTCGATTAATGAAAACTTCGATGTAAATTTAGGTGTCCCAACCAAAACTCGATTCACATGGATTGGCTAAATTTCTTTAGGATAACTGGCTATAGAGCTATATTTTTTGGAGTAATCTGTACTATTGGAGTAGATTATCTTAAAAATAACAGGATAAAAATACCGATGCAATAAAGGATAAACAGATGACAGAGTTAGTTACTGACGTAAAAGATTCTAAAAAACTCCTTGAACCTTTTAATGATTTAGCTAATAAAACTTTACCCGCAACTTAACCAAAAAGAAGCCTTAGAAAAATTAAAAGTGAGACTTGATAGCTTAGACAAAGCAGTTTCGTCAGGCGCTGAAAAAATTACATCTTTAAGCTCAGATTTAAGTGTTGAAAAGAAAACAATTAAATCATTTGAAGTTCGGTTTTATCGAATTTTCTGGCAAATGGAATGATACACCTTATCCACAGTGGTATCAATCACCAAGTCCAAGAACATTTTTAAAATGGAGCGATAGTCACAAAAGCTCCCTACCATTGAGTTTCGATCATCCAAAATAAATTTTAGAACAATAAATGAAAAAACAGGTGTATTTGAGAATACTTTAACCATTCAGCCCGGAGATCCACCATTAGGTGAGCTGGCCGACATCTTATCAAATTATAATCAAATGAGCTTTTGGTTTCTATTTACAAACCCCAAAAATTTAATTGATCCACAAATAACAGTAAGAAAAATAAGAATGACCTTCTTGATTAACGGCTCGAAAAGAGGTGAATTAATTTCCGAAGAAAGTAATATAATTGATTTATCAGAATCTTTATCAAAAGCTACCACGGATTCCCAAATCAGTCCGATATTATCCTTAGAAGGAAATTTAGTTGAACTACTTAAAATATCTCTTAAATAAATAACAGCAGCTAACATGAACTGTGGCTATGTGGCGGGGCGACGAATAAGCCCTTCATCGTTCCGTCCGCCACTCAGCTGCATATCCGGCTGACGAATAAAGCCAACTATAGAATATATTCTCAAACTGCATTAACTTTACTAGAGGACACACATCGGGGAGTTGGGTTAAATATTTAGTAAACTATTTATAAAGAAGGAGAAGAGGAGTCTTGCTATTTGTGCAATTGGCGACGATATTTTTATAAATATTAATCGAGCAACAATTTTCGCCTTGTTTCGGTCGTCAACGTGGCATATCCTTAGTTACCCATTTGAGAAAATAAGTTCCGTTAGGTTGTGGAACTGGTTGCATTTCATTTAATGTTTGAATATCAGCATTTTTAATTTCAAAATCTATAGTTTCAAATATTTCCCAGATTTTCTTTTTTGAAGATAAGACATGCAGAATTAGTTTGTACTTCCCTGGCGTAAAGGAAAAGGCAGGGCTGTTATCGCTTTGTCGAAAGACAATTTGCTTAATTATTGATTCATCTTTGTCAATTTGAAAGCCAATAAATGAATTCTAGTTTTGCAGGAGGTAAGTCTTTTGAGTAATTTATAATTCGATCAGTATTTACATATATAGCATTCATGACAATTTTCTTATTGTTATCAAATAGAGTAATTGCAACATCTTCAACTATACCTTTATTAGCTCCCTCCATTTTCAAATATCAAATCTAAAAAAAATCATTAAATTCTGAAGCTTATGAGGGTCTTTTGTAACTATTATCCTTCCGGCATCTCTAACTTTCAATTTGAACCTTCTAAGATTTGCAATATAAAAATTCAAGACTGATATAAGTAAAGCAAGCGTTGCTATGCTGTATTTTTCAATAAAGTCTTTCATATAGAAATGTTATAATTTAAAAATACAATTGCCGGTAGCATCGTTGGTTTTTACCACAAGCCAATAAAACAAAATCTTGCTACTTAATCATTGAAGAATTAATAGGGGAAGGATAGAATAAGGTGTGAAGCAGTTCTAAGATATAGCTTTTTTATAACATGGACCAAACTCACATTAGATATTTGTGCTTCTTCGATGCAGGTCTTTAAATCAACCAGTCTCAGCCGCACATTCTTTTGTAAGTTTCGCTTAATGAAATAAGTCAACAGGCTAAATGGAAAACGAAGCTCAAAAGAATATAGGAATGTCACTTCAGTTATACCTTGTTTAATTCCCTGAATGTCCACGAGCCTAAAATGTTTTGAATAAAAAAGGGCCTTTGGTTATTTTTACTGCTGTCACTTTTGGCCGGTTAAAGCTGACATATTCAGTTTCCATTCCTAAGCCGTTTTTAGCGACACAGTAAGCTCTTACTCCTTTACCTGCTTTTGTCGCTCCGTTAATTAACTCGGCTTTCCTTTAAAAATGTGTCCCAGTTAAACCTGTTGTTATAATCTTGTGTGTAGTCAAAGATTAATTCTTGTGTGCCTTCAATGTATATCGTTTCAGAAAATTTGATTGCTTGCATTATTCAGCATTCTTTTAACCAAATAACACGTTTATTATTTGGCGGGAAGTCTTCTTATAACTAGGCTTTCCTAATCACTTCTAACATTTTTGTCAATTGCTCTTTTCTTTCATCCCGATAGTTGTCATCGTACCGGTCAATAAGTACGGGGAGAAGCTGCCTGTTAAGGGCCGTGATCGTTAAAGCTTTTAATTCATCATCAATCTTACCTTCCAAAACAAACTGCGCAAACCCGGTACCAATAATGGCGTTGTCCTGGCCTAACAAAAAGTCGCCACCCATCTGTTGAGACGACGATAAAACAATTTTTCTCATTGTGCATCATCCATGTCCTTCATACTGGTATCCGGCGATGGAGATTCTTAAGCAACTCCTTGAATTGTTTCATCTGTTCCTGTATGCTTGCTTCATCATTGAGTGTCCGGGAGACGATGAAATCTTTTATCTTCGTTGTGTCCATTTCATTCCAGTCAAAAGGAGGGTAGTTCCAATCGGCGATCAGTTTTTTTAAATAAATCATTGGATTGGCAGAGCGATTTGAAAGGCGCCATTCTCTAAATCCATAAGTAGCCTCCCAGCCATCGTCACTTCCAAACGGCCCGGTTTCTTCAATCGGGCTCCAATAAAAATCTTCCTCCATCAGTGATTTTGCATTGGATGCGCCATTTCTAAAGAGTACTCAAACTTTTCCATATCCTTTTTTATATCAATAGTAGTTTGTTTTGTTTTTCTCTGTGTACATGAAATAAATGCCAGGCTTATTATTAATGCTATTCGGAATTTACTGTGCATGTTTATTATTTACTACTCATCGCTTCCTTCACCCATTCTTCCAGCTTTCCTTCTTTATCAGCATCAATCACTTTGGTTAATGCTTTATCTTTTTTTATATCGCAGCCCAGGTTAGCGCAATTGACCGCACTTTTCATACCGGCGGCATTAGCCTTCAGTGCGTCTTTGCTGTAATTATTTCAAGAACGTAACGCCATACCCGGCCATATATACAGAAAGCAATTGACTGTTTTTGCTAAATGGTTTTATGATAGCAGACTGCACTTCTATGGTAACAGTAGGGCTGTTGGTGAGCCATGCTATAACCCATGCATTCATTCTTGTTCTTTTATCTTCCTGCGTTCCAACAGGGGTGCTTTCAAGCCATTTAGCGGCTTTTATAAAATTGCTTTCAGATTGTGTAAACTCTTCTTTTGTGGAAGGCAGCTCGGAAGGAACTTCAAATCCTGTGCGGAAGAAACAATCGTTAATAATAACGCTGATACAGCGGTAAAGAAAATTTTCATGGTAATCTTGTTTGATGATGCTTCTAAGCTATGAAACTTTTTAAGTTGGGCAAAAAAATTGCGGAGAGGATAGATATTCATGCAGGTCGTTTACTCTGCCGCCATGATGCGTGTCTTCACGCATCATCATCTTGGTATTCGTTCCGATGCATGAGGACACGCATCGGGGCATGGGGCACAGTTTATTGAACCGACTCAATAAATTCAATTGATAGCTGCCCCTTTTCCTCCCTTTCTCAGCATTTTTTACAATTTACCCCGCAGTTCCCGCACCCGCCCCAGCAACTTTCTTAGGTTACTTTGTAGTTCTCGTAACTGCATTTGCACTTTTCTTAAAATTGTTTGTGGTTTAGTTAGTATAGTTTGTACTTCTTGTATAGTTGTCAGCAGTTCTCGCAACTTATCCCGTAGCTTTCGTACCTGCCCCTGCAACTTTAGCAGCTTTCACAGTACTTATGGTAACATCGTTTGTACTTCTCTTACCTGCGGTTGTAGTTTTCACAAGATTATCAGTAGTTCTGGTAACTGCGTTTGTGGTTTTGTGATAATTGTCAGGTCTTTTTGCAGTTTTATCAGCATTTTTCGAAGCTTAATCAGCGGTTTTCTAACCTTCACCCAAAACAAGGCTGTTACATTTATATATATATGCTAACACTCAACATCATGCCCGTCATCCAGGCCCGCGGTATCGAACGGCCTTATAACATTTTTGGTAAAGGCGGCTTTTCCCGCCACACCGCCCACCAGCTTTTAAAAAACAACACGCATACCTTCCGGCTCGATCATATAGAAAAGCTCTGCCGCATCTTCATTTGCGAACCCCACGACCTGCTTTATTTCGTTCCCGCTAAAGATGCGCCATTACCTCCAGGCCATCCTTATTTAAGTTGCAGAGAAACGAACCGCCTTCTAATTGGAAAGAAACACTCGCCACTATTCCTTATAATGAATTAAAAGAGATCACCAGCCAGTTAAAAAAATCGTGATTATCTCAGGTGATATTAGCGACAGCTATGCCCTGGTCTGTGTCTCACGGGCCAATATGATTTTAACTTATTACTTTATCAGGGAAAGAATTAATAGGGAGAAGGATAGAATAAGGTGTGAAGCAGTTCTAAAGTATAGCTTTTTTAGAATTGGCAAAAACGTAGAGATTCGGTAAAGAATTCAAAAGTACAACTGTTAGTGGCTGGCTTGCTTAATGACGAAAGCCATTAATTCAGCCATCTTGCCATCACGAAACCGGCAGACATCGCAGTAGGAGTATTGAACCTCTTTGTCATTTTCGTCTTTCATTGTTATATCACCGAGCGCCGTCACAAAATCCCCTTCAGCGATTAAGTGTTTAAACCATAAACTTTGGCGGCTCCTTATACGTAGTTGCCATCCACTGGCGAACAGCTTCTTTGCCTCGCAAGGTCTTGTCGCCTACAAATGTCCATGCCGTGTCATCAGTTCAGAACGAAAGAAATCCTTCATTATCGCTTTGAGTGATAGCGGCGTTTGCCTTTTCTAATATTGTTTTATTATTATCGGGCATCTGGATACTTATATATAATTAAGGTAGAGCTATTGTTAGCCTGGCCATGGTACTATTTCAGTTTCGCAACACCTACAGGCTGCGCAATATCTTTTCCATCTTCCTGCCCTTCGCCAATTCATCTACTAACTTATCGAGGTACCGGACCTGTCGTGTCAAAGGATTTTCAATTTCTTCTATACGGTACCCACAGATCATTCCTGTGATGAGGTGTGCATTGGGGTTTAGCGAAGCATGCTGGAAAAATGTTTCAAAAGTTACTTTCTCTTTTATCAGTTCCTGCAGCTTCTTATTATTAAAACCTGTTAACCATGTTATCACCTGGTCCAATTCTTCTTTTGTCCTTCCTTTCTTCTCCACTTTTGCGATATACATGGGATAGACCGAGGCAAAGGTCATTTTTGCCATACGCTGATCATGTGTGTTGGAAGTGTTCATATTTTAATTTATATCAAAGTTTAATAAAGGCCCATCAGTGATTATCCACAACCCGCTTCTTTCATTGTTTTTGATAAAACATTTTTTTGAACTTTACTGTACCATTTTGAATGTTCAATATCGTGACTGGTCTCTGTCGGCTTGTTTCTTGCGGTAGGTCGTAATTTTTCCATCACCTGGTAAGTTACCCGTCCATATAATGACATTGCGAAAGTGCTGAGTAGCGAACAGAACCCTGAAGAGTGCGACGCAACAGGCGATGATAGTAGCACTACAGCCCGGCTCATCCTCCTAATCCCGATAAAGAAAGAGCGTTCAAACTATCATTCTGTTCATAACATAAACGACAAACCACAAACTTCACTTAACCTTTGCGCCATGACAATCGAAAAATTAAATGATATGCGGTCCCGCATTGCCGGGGTAAGGAGGTTTCTTTGACGTCGCTAACAGGCAACAAAAAATAGCCGAACACAAACAGCTTTCACTGAGTCCCGGTTTCTGGGACGATAATAAACGTGCAACTGAAATTCTTAAGGAAATCAAGCTCAATGAGTATTGGGTGAATATGTACGAGCAGGTAAACACCGCCGTGGAGGATTTTGCCGTGCTGTTTGATTTCTGGAAAGGTGGTGATGCTACCGAAGAAGAAACGAAGGTGGCGTATGATAAATCGTTGCAGATGCTCGACGATGCGGAGTTCAAAGCCACGTTGAATGAACCCGAAGATGAATTGCCCGCGGTATTGCAGATCAACTCCGGCGCCGGCGGTACTGAAAGCCAGGACTGGGCCGAGATGCTTGCCCGTATGTACCGTATGTACGGCGAAAAGCAGGGATGGAAAGTGCCCGAGATGGATTGGCAATGGGGCGATGGCGCTGGTATCAAAACCGCGACATTGCAATTTGAAGGGCCGTTCGCTTATGGTTTTTTAAAAGCGGAAAGTGGTGTGCACCGGTTGGTGCGCATTTCTCCATTTGATAGTAATGCCCGGCGGCATACAAGTTTTGTGAGTGTGTATGCCTACCCGCTGGTGGATGATACCATTACTATAGAGATAAACCCGGCGGATGTAAAAATGGAAACTTCACGCAGCGGCGGCGCCGGCGGACAGAACGTAAACAAAGTGGAAACAAAAGTTCAGTTGACGCATATACCTACTGGTATCGTTGTGGTATGTCAGCAAGACCGGAGCCAGCTCGGTAACCGTGAACTGGCGATGCAGATGCTAAAAAGCCGCTTGTATGAAATGGAATTGCAAAAAAGAAATGCAATGAAAGATGCTACCAACGCAAAGAAGAAAAAGATAGAGTGGGGCAGCCAGATACGTTCTTATGTTTTTCATCCGTATAAAATGATCAAAGATCACCGCACCGATTTTGAAGTAGGTAATATTCAACCTGTGATGGATGGGGAACTGGATGGATTTATAAAGGCGTATTTGATGAGTGAGAAAGAGAATATAACCCCCTAAATCCCCCTAAAGGGGGACTTCCGAAGAGATTGATAAGTTGAAATAATTTTTTACAAGGGAGTATCAAGAAGCAAATTAAATTTATAATATTTTATGGAAGTCTTTTCCTCAGACCCCGATAGAATTATCGAAGATTATTACTTTGAAAAACTTGATACCGAGATGGGTGCCGCTTGGCTTATTGAAAGATTATTCAGTAGAGGGACAGTAAAGATATAAAGGCAATCAGAAAGTATTATGGGGATAAAAAAATAAAAGAAGAAGTAATACAAATACAATGGCTAAATAAAGAGTTAGTTTCATTTTTTTCTGGTATTTATAATATTCCAAAAGAAAATTTTTTTGACTTACCAATTGATACATAGACTTAGTTCAAATAGTAGAATCTAAAATAAATATATTATGAGTTTAGGAACTTTCTCATATCCCATGCCGGTTAATGAACCCGTATTGAACTATGGTGCCGTTCGGCAGAGAAAAAAAGATTAAAAGAAGTTTTAGCGGAATTAAAAAGCCAGGAACTTGATGTCCCGATGTACATCGGGAGCAAAGAAGTACGTACTAATAAAAAATTGCCGCTGCATCCACCACATGAGATTGCGCATACACTTGGTTATTTTTTCTACGGGTGATGAAAAACATATACAACAGGCGATTGATGCTGCCCTGGCAGCGAAAGAAAGCTGGGCTAATACAAGTTGGGAGAACAGGGCTAATATTTTTTACGTGCCGCTGATTTAATTGCTACAAAGTATCGTCCTTACACGAATGGTACGACGATGCTGGGTCAAAGTAAGAATGCTTACCAGGCGGAGATTGATGCCGCTTGCGAGATCATCGATTTCCTTCGCTTTAATGTTCATTTTTTATCAGAGATATATAAGCAACAACCGATCAGCAGCCCCGGTATGCATAATAGAATGGAATACCGGCCGCTGGAAGGGTTCGTTTTAGCGGTTACACCTTTCAACTTTACAGCGATTGGTGGTAACCTTCCTTCATCTGCTGCTATGTGTGGTAATGTGGTAGTATGGAAACCAGCAAACACACAAGTTTATTCTGCGCAAATGTTCATGCGTATTTTAAAAGAAGCAGGCTTGCCGGATGGGGTGATTAATTTAATTTATGTAGATGGACCTACGCTTGGTAAAATATGTTTCAACACAGGGATTTCGCAGGTGTGGCATTTTACAGGATCACCGGTGTGTTTAATAACATGTGGGAAACGATTGGTAAGAATATGGCGATGTATAAATCGTATCCCAAGAATAGTGGGAGAGACGGGAGGTAAAGATTTTGTACTGGCGCATAAAAGCGCTGACCCGGATGTGGTGGCAACCGCATTATTGCGTGGCGCCTTTGAATTCCAGGGACAAAAATGTTCTGCTGCATCGAGAGCATACATTCCATCCAACATTGCGGAAGAAGTAAAGAAAAAATTAATCGCAGGCGTGAAGAGTTTTAAAATGGGAACGGTAGAGAATTTTACCAACTTCATAACGCCGTGATCGATGAAAAAAGTTTTGACAAGATCAAAGCATATATAGATAATGCAAAGAAAGACCCGAAAGCTGAAATATGGGTGGGTGGTAAATGCGATAAGAAAGAAGGTTATTTTGTTCAGCCTACTGTGATTGAGGCAAAGGATCCGAAGTATGTAACCATGTGTGAAGAGATATTCGGACCTGTGTTGACTGTATATATCTATCCCGCAAATAGTTTGAAAAAACGTTAGCGCCTTGTTGATAACACTTCACCTTATGCATTGACAGGTTCTATCATTGCACAAGACAGGGCTGCGGTTGAACTCGCAACGAATACATTAAGAAACGCTGCGGGTAATTTTTATATCATGATAAGCCGACAGGCGCTGTTGTTGGTCAACAACCGTTCGGTGGTGCAAGGGCGAGCGGTACCAATGATAAGCAGGAAGTATTTTGAATTTATACAGGTGGCTGAGCGCCAGAACAATAAAAGAGACATTTAATCCTCCGGTTGATTAAAATATCCATTCCTCCAGGAAGAGTAAAATCGAATTTTTACTCTTCATATTACAAATAGTTTTACTTATACGGCCTTTCATCTAAAATCGTATAAGTGCTTTGACTTATAAAAGCTGTTTTATAGATTTACGCCGCATTAAACTTTATTTAACCACCCAAAAATTTTTATGAAGAAAAATTTTTTGTTTGCATTCATTGCAATGACTCTCTCTTTTTCCGCTATGGCACAGTATGACTCTGATCTCAAACCTTTCAAAGTAGATGTAAGCGCAGGCTACGCATTAGTGTCAGGCACAGGTTCAAAAGCGGTGCTTTGTTCGCAGTAGAACCAAAGTACGCTGTTTCGCCGATGCTCGCATTGGGTTTACGTATGGAAGTGGCAGTTGTTGCCCGGTTCAGCGGTTACGATACCAATGGTGATGAAACGGATGTGACAGTAAGCGGTTCAGGATCTTATCTTGCCACCGCTGATGCTTATTTTAGTGACAACTATTCTTTTCGCCCGTTCGCAGGTGCTGGCGGAGGAATTTACACACTGGCCAGCGCTGATTCCAACAGCGATGATATTTCCAGTGGCGCTAAATTCGGCGGTATGGTAAGGGCAGGTTTCGAAATGCGCCACTTCCGCGTTGGATTGGAGTATAATTTTGTTCCTAAAAGTACTTTTGATTCATACGATATGAATGGTGACCCAGCCAAATTAACTTCTAAGAACAGTTACATAGGTTTTAAGGTGGGTGTTTGCATCGGTGGAGGGCCAAGATAATAGTCTATTCAACAAAACAAATAATAAAGAAGAAGCCGTCTTAACAGGACGGCTTCTTCTTTATTATATAATGAATGTATCTGGTTAAACATGTAATTGAGAGCAGGATATTTTTCCCCATTTTTTTATATAAATAATTTGGCGATTATTCTATGAAGTTTAAATCTTTTATGATGAAGAAATAGCGTTTTCTTGAATTCCAAAATCTATATCGCTGATAATCATATTTGTCGTTTTAAATGAATTTTCATTGGCATGGTTTTTAAAGAATAGCTGCTGTGTGAAGGAATGGGGGAAACAGATCATTATAAATATTATAGTATGAAAAAATTGTTTTTGGTAACCGGGGCATTTGTATTGATGACTATTGCAGCTACAGCACAAACAGCTCAGTTCGGTGTTAAGGCAGGAGTTAATGTATCAAGTATTAAAGTTTCAACTGGAAGTGATTTTGATAGCAAAGCTGGTTTGTATGCCGGGGGACTGGCGCACATTCATCTTAGCCGGAATTTTGCTATACAACCCGAAGTTGTTTATTCTATGCAGGGAGGAAAAAATGGAAATGTTACCCGCAGGCAGAATTATATCAATATTCCTGTATTGGCGCAATACATGACGAATACAGGGTTTCGCCTGGAAACAGGACCGCAGATTGGATTTGTTGTAGCGGCGAAAAATAAAGTAGGAGATGTAGAAACAGATGTGAAAGACGGAATGAAAACCGCGGAGTTTGGATGGACTGTCGGTGCGGGCTATCTTTTTCCAAAAACAGGTTTTGGTATTGATGCACGATATAATTTCGGTATTACAAGTATATTGGAAGCAGAAACGCCTGAAGCAAGAAACATGGTTTTACAAGTAGGAGTGTTTTATCATCTTCCCGGGCATACTCATTTAAATAAATAATTTCTTCGATTCCATCTAACAAAGCCCTTTTTTGAAAGGGCTTTGTTATTTTTACCAAAATTTATTAGTTGAAATCCATTCTTTCCACGCAACAATTAGCCATCACTATTAAACGTTTAGCTCACCAGGTTTTAGAAAATCATAGTGATCTTTCCAATACGGTTATTATCGGCTTGCAGCCAAGAGGAATTTTTCTCTCTGACCAGGTAGTGGAAGAAATGAAAAAAGAATTACCGGGCACTACTATTCAATATGGTAAACTTGATATTACTTTTTATCGTGACGATATCCGCAAAGAACTTCATATCGCCAACCAAACAACTATTCCATTTTCAATAGAAGGGAAACAGGTGGTATTGATTGATGATGTATTATACACAGGCCGTACTATCCGGGCAGCACTTGATGCTTTGCTTGATTTTGGAAGACCGCAAAAAGTGGAACTCTGTGTATTGATTGATCGTCGTTTTAGCCGCGAGCTACCGATTCAACCGGACTATGTAGGCAAGGCGATTGATTCTATTATTTCGCAGAAAGTGAAAGTAGAGTGGGATAAGAAGGAAGTGGTGTTGTATTGAGAAATTACATAAAGGCTAACCGAATAAGAATTTCTTGTCCCTTGCCCTTGTCCCTTGCTCCTTTTCCTCTAACTTCGTTTTTTAATGAGCCTTTCTACCAAACATCTTCTCGGTATCAGGAATCTCACTAAAGAAGACATTTCCCTCATTCTTCAAACAGCGGAACAATTCAAAGAAGTTTTACAGCGGCCTGTTAAGAAAGTTCCTTCCTTAAGAGACATCGTTGTTGTGAACCTTTTTTTTGAAAACTCTACTCGTACAAGATTGTCTTTCGAGCTGGCGGAGAAGCGTTTATCTGCAGATACCGTAAATTTTACTGCGTCTGCTTCTTCGGTGTCAAAAGGGGAGACTTTGCTGGATACGGTCAACAATATTTTATCCATGAAAGTGGATATGGTGGTGATGCGGCATAGTGCCAGCGGGGCGCCACATTTTTTAGCGCAGCACATTCCCGCTGCGATTATCAATGCGGGTGATGGCATCAATGAACATCCGACACAGGGCTTGCTTGATGCGTTATCGATCAAAGAAAAAACAGGAAAGCTGGAAGGCAGAAAAGTGGCGATCATCGGGGACATCATGCACAGCCGCGTAGCGCAAAGCAATATTTATTTATTGAAAAAAATGGGAGCAGAGGTCACGGTTTGCGGCCCGCCCACGTTGATACCAAAATATATCAGCGAAGCATTAGGCGTGAACGTGAGTTATAATTTAAAAGAAACATTGGAGTGGTGCGAAGTAGCGAATGTGCTGCGCATACAATTAGAACGGCAAAACCAGGTATTGTTTTCTTCGTTGCGGGAATACAACCTTGCTTATGGCATCAGCCGCAAATTGCTTGATAGTTTACATAAAGAAATAGTCATCATGCACCCCGGCCCAATCAACCGCGGTGTTGAGCTCGACAGCGATGTGGCCGACAGCAAGCAATCCATTATCTTACAACAAGTGGAAAACGGCGTAGCCGTTCGAATGGCGGTATTGTATCTTCTTGCTGCCGGAACCGGTGCTGCGAACAATAATTAGCGATTATTAATTAATAATTATTAGCTTTCCAACTAATAGCTTTCCATGAACAGAATCTGCCTTTTCCCCGGAACGTTTGATCCTGTCACACTTGGCCATGTGGACATTATTGACAGGGCCCTTTCTTTATTTGATAAGATCGTTGTGGGTATTGGATTAAATGCCGCGAAAGAACCTATGTTTTCCGCTGATCAGCGCCTCGAATGGATCGGCGAAATTTACAAAGGCGAGGACAAAGTAGAAGGCGCCGTATATGAAGGGTTGACCGTTGATTTTTGCAAAAAGATCGGGGCAAAATATATTCTCCGTGGCATCCGCTACGTCAGCGATTTTGAATACGAGAAAACAATTGCCGATGCCAACAGGGCGTTGGATAAAACGATTGAAACCGTCTTTCTCACCGGTGAGCCGAAATACACATCGGTTGCTTCCACGATTGTCAGGGATATTATCAGGAACGGGGGCAATGCCTCACCATTTTTACCATCAGCCGTTTATCAATCACTCGAAAAAAAATAATGCATGCCTGTAATCTGGTTTGACAAAGAATTAAGTATTGAAAAAATAGAACCTATCGGCGCTAATACCATGGCCGAACATCTTGGCATCGAGTGGGTGGAAGTTGGCGAAAATTTTATAAAAGCAAAAATGCCCGTGGATCACCGCACACAACAACCGTATGGTCTATTGCATGGCGGGGCCTCCTGCGTTTTATCAGAAACCGTCGGCAGCGTGGCGTCGGCGATGGTCATTGATCATTCAAAATTTGTTTGTGTAGGGTTAGAAATAAATGCCAACCACGTTCGCAGTGCGAGGGAAGGATATGTAACGGGCATCGCTACACCATTACACCTTGGCAATAATACGCATGTATGGGATGTAAAAATTTATGATGGTGCGAATAAGCTGGTTTGTGTAAGTCGCCTTACGGTCGCCGTCATTCCCCGCAAAGAATCATATCGCCCGGCCAGTCTTTAAGACATCAACAACAGAAGGAAAAGAATTTTTCATGTAGGCATCAAGTTCCGGAGTGCCTACCCATTTTATTTCATGAATTTCTTCTTCTGTTTGCGGAACGAGTTTTTGTTCGCCTTCCACTTTCATCGTATACCAATGCGATTCTTTCAATAAAAATTTCGTGCCTTCGTGATACGTATGATGAGTAATCATCAATGGCGAAATGAGTTGTACATTTTTCAAACCCGTTTCTTCTTCCACTTCCCGCACAGCGCATGCTTCCAGCGTTTCTCCTTTATCCAATTTTCCTTTCGGTAAATCCCATTTTCCTCTCCGGAAGATCATTAGTATTTCGTCTTTCTCATTTTTTACCAAACCGCCTGCCGCTTGTACCAGTGTAAATTTTTTATAAAATGCTTTTGTCAGTTCTTCGAGGTCAGGATGCAAAAAAACACCAGCGTGAATTTTTCCCAACTGCATTTCATGGATCATGCTCTTCACCGTATGCATATCCAGATCATCAATATATACCGCATCGTCATGATGAACGTAAGGTTCAATTGTTTCATCCACCTCGTCGCAAAGAAAAAGCGGCTTATCGTCAAAATATATTTTAATAAACATTGAACTAAAGATACTCGATTCCGAAACTGTTTGTGTTGAAAGATTTTATTTGTAGCCCAACTGCATTACTACTATCATCTTCGTTGCGACGCTCCATTCATCTTCCTGTTCTCTATTCAGCATTTGCGGAGTCTTTGCCTATTGCCTATTGCTCCTTGTCTCTTGGTTCTTGTTCCTTGTCTCTTGTTTGATCCTTCCTATCTTCGCCGCATGACCAATGCAAAAATCGTTGCCGAAAAATTACTGCAGGTAAATGCAGTAAAGCTGAACATAAAAGAACCCTACACATGGGCCAGCGGATGGAAAAGCCCGATCTATTGTGACAACCGAAAAGTTTTATCCTTTCCTTTTGTCCGGGATTTTATCAAATCAGAATTATGCAATGTAGTATTTGAAAAATTTCCCGAAGCGGAATTACTGGCAGGCGTCGCCACGGCAGGTATTGCATGGGGAGCGATGACGGCCGACCAGTTAAAACTACCATATATATATGTACGTCCGAAACCAAAAGAGCATGGATTGGGAAACCAGATCGAAGGCTTTTATGAAAAAGGACAAAAGACAGTGGTGATAGAAGATCTGGTATCAACAGGTAAAAGCAGTTTGCAGGTAGTGGATGTATTAAAAGAAGCAGGCGTTGAAGTAATAGGAATGGTCTCCATCTTCACCTACGATTTCCCGGTAGCGGAAGAAGCATTTACAAAAGCAGGCATACAATATTTCCCCCTCACTAATTATCCTTCTTTAATAGAACTCGCTGTGGATAAGGGAATAGTGACTACAGGTGAACAGGATATTTTGTTAAAATGGCGGGAAGATCCTGCGGGTTGGAAAGGAGTTTTGTAATTTGCTTAAAATCTTACCGGATGAAACAATTGTTTATCACTCTTTTCCTGGCTACTGGTTTTGCAGTCACTTCTTTTTCTCAGACAAAAACAATACAAACAGCAAAAATAAAAACGCCGAATGCACTTTGCGAAGCCTGCAAAACAAGAATAGAAACTTACCTGAAACGATATAACGGCCTTCTTTCTATAAACGTCAACATTCGCAGGGGCGAAACCACCGTAAAGTACCTTACTGACCGTACGAACCTGGAAGAATTAAAAACAGCTATCGCCAATATAGGTTACGATGCCGATGATGTGACAGCCAACGAAGAATCATATAAGCGCTTACCTAAAACCTGCAAGAAGCCTGAAGATGGCGGCAGTCATCCGAAGCTGAAAACAATACTAGTAGCGGATACAGTGCAAGCTGCTAATTAGTAAAATAGATGTCGGCTTTTAGATAGTTTTAGTAAATCAACGGGTAATACAAATTTCTAACTTTGTGTTGTGCAACAACGTTTTTATTTTGACACATCAGTTTTTGGCGGATTCTTTGATGCAGAATTTGAAGAAGAGACTGCTTTGCTTTTTGAAAAAGTGGCATTAGGGCAAATCAAGTGCATTTATTCCAATTTAACAGAAGCTGAATTGACTAATGTACCGGATCGGGTAAGGGATTTCTTTGTAAATCTTCAAGATGATTTTAAAGAGAAAGTTTTAGTAACTCCTGAAGCTTTGCAGCTTGCACAAATTATGTAGACGAAAACGTAGTGGGTGAAACAAGTTTGGACGACTGCATCCATATTGTAATTGCGACCTTAAATAAGGTTGACATGCTGGTCAGTTGGAATTTCAAACATATAGTAAATGTTTATAGGATTCGTGGCTATAATTCTATAAATTTACGTTTAGGGCATGGGACATTAGAAATCCATTCACCAAAAGAAATTGTGAATAATGAAGACGAAGAATAAGATTGTAAAAGAGTTTGACACAGTCAAAACTTTTAGAGAAATCAAGAATAAAATTTCTAAGGATATAAAGGGTATGACATTTGAACAGTTGCAAGCCTATCTTGAAAAGACAAAATTGAAGCCCAAAAACGGATAGCCGACTACCAAAGCGTACGGATAAATTTTCAACTTTTTTTCCTATACAGTTTCACTTCTATTTGACGGATAAAACCGGTTATAATCGTTACCGGAGAAGTTTCGAGAGGTTTTGTTTCCCTTCATAATGAAGCGGGAAGTTTTTATAAAAACCGTTTCTTCCTGCTTTCGCTGTTCCTGTTATCCTGATATTTACTTCGGGGTTTATAAGAAGTGCAAGCGAATTTTTCATAATCGTTTTCATATCAATCGCAAGGTTGACCGGGATATTAAATTCCGCATTCGCAGGAACTGCAACAGTTGTATCCACCGTAAAATGCCCGAGATAAGAACTATCCATCCAGGCGTCGCCTTCAGCATTTTTGAGTTTGGCCGAATATTTATTGGGATTGAAATATTTCATTTCTAATTTGATGGTTGGTTTTTCCAACGTCATTTCACCCATCTTCACATTTTCAATACTTTCAAAAACAGGATCTTTAAAATCTTTGCAGGAAACAAAGAAAATGGAGAGGAATAAAACAGGAATTAAATTCTTCAT
>JBBCIG010000003.1:0-106028 GCA_037200685.1 Chitinophagaceae bacterium | reverse complement strand
TTTAGATTAATTTATTTTTTTGAACCATACAAGACATATAAGGCATTAAAGTTTTCGTTTATTCAGACAATTGACTAAAATATTCATTTACCATTTGTTTTGTTCCCTCTTTTACAATATTAGCGCAGTTAAAATTGATTAATATACCCTTTCCCTTCTGCAATAATTTCATATAAGTCAGCAATTGGGCCTCATGAACAGGTAATATCCCTTCCATCGCTTTTAATTCCACAACTATTTCACCTTCTACTAAAAAATCAAGCCTGTAATCGGCATCAAGTGTTATTCCCTTATAAGCAATTGGAACAAACAATTGACTTTTATAATTTATTTTCCGTAAAAAGAATTCCTGCCGAAGACATTCATGATAAATACTTTCAAGCAAACCTGGGCCTAGATGCTTATGTACTTCTATGGCACAACCAACGATCTTATAGCTAAGATCATTAAGGTAAGACTTTGTAAGTATTTTACTTAGCTCCATTTATTTTCTTCACGATACAAGGTATTTAAGTTATTCTCTTGTATTCCTTTTATGACTTGTATGGTTAAATATTATTTATCAGTTCTGAATGGCGATGCAGGTAAACCTTCTTTGTTATACAAATTCGCATCAGGATTATCCGCCCATGCGTAACGTACATATACCGGGCTGGGAACGTCATCGCTTGATACAACTATTTTATCGCCTTCGATTCTTGCTTTCGCCCAAACAAATTTTTTATCCGCTCCCGCAATAGCGAACTCTCTCAATTCATCTCCATCGTTTGTTACGAGGCCACCGCCGGTATTTGTAAATGAAATTGTTATTTTATTATCTTCTACAGTTGCAGATTGATAAAGCGGTCCTGAATAAATAATGTTTTCACCATAAGCCAGTTTCTCAGCGATCAATGCCAGCCGGTCTCCTACCGCCTTTTTATTATCAGGATGTATATCGTTCCATTCTCCCACATCTATTCCTACGGCCATGCCCGTATTAGGAACGGATAAAGATTTTAATTGCGCTTCCCGTAATTCCGCCCACTGGCTTTCCGAAGGAATATAATTCGCATCCATAAAATTGGGAAGCTGTACAAATAAGAAAGGAATATCTCCTTCCTGCCATTTGTTACGCCAATCAATGATCTGCGCGGGTTGGAATTTTGCATAATCAGCAGCACGGCTTGAGTTGGCTTCACCCTGGTACCAAATAATACCTTTGATACCATAATTAATAACAGGAGCTACCATTGCATTGTATAATGCGGCCGGTGCATTTTGCGCATTGACGCCGCCACCACCTCCGCCGCCAAAGCCCCCGGTGCGGGGCATAAACACTTCGCCTACTTTATATTGCCAATAACCTTTGAGATCAATTGTATCATTGCCGGCAAATAAATAGTAGGGTTTATCAGGAACAAATCCGCCTTTGCCGCCATTATTGGTAATTTTTACAGCTATAACATTCTTTCCCGCTTTCAACAGATCAGCAGGTAAAGCATATCTTCTTTGCGGATACATATAGGTCGTATTACCAACCTGCTTTCCGTTGATATAAACAACATCTGCATCAACAATTCTTCCAAGAAATATGCGGCCCGCTTTGCCAGTCATGGATGCAGGCACATCAAATTCTTTACGATACCATACTGTACCGTTTAAATCTTTAATCCCCTGGTCTTCCCAATAACCCGGAACAGCAATATTTTTCCATCCTTTGGCAACATAGGTAACATCGTACCATGTTTTAGGGCCTGTCAATCCTTTATCCTGTGGCTGCCTGGGCCTGTTGTTGGCATTACCACCACCACCAATCACTCTTCTTGATAAACCATTGATATAAGCAGTGTCTTTATTTCGCTGAATAGTGCTCACGAGATTTGGAAAATCTTTTAATCCATCTTCGCTTGTCCATGCTTCAATAGGAGTGCCACCAACACTGGAGTTGATTAATCCAATCGGTATATGGTATTTTTCATACAATGCTCTTGCAAAGAAATAAGCGATAGCGGAAAAAGGCCTGACATTATCACCCACAGCAGGTTGCCAAAAACCTTCGGGCAAATCATCTTTTGGTCCCTGTAAACTGGTAAGAGTCGGAATCCAGAAATGGCGTATCTGCGGATAATTGGCCCCGGCAATATCGTTTGCATAAGTTACATCATGAATATTCATTTGATGGACCATGTTGGACTGCCCGGAACAAAACCAAACATCACCGATCAATATATCTTTTAAAGAAATTTTATTACTACCGCTGATATCCATCGTGTAAGGACCGCCTGCTTTCATCGGCGCAAGCATCACCGACCATTTTCCATCGGCGGCAGTCGTTGCTTTGTAACTTTTATTATTAAACTTCACGGTTACTTTCTCTCCTTTTGCAGCCCATCCCCATATTTTTAATTTAATATCACGTTGCAGTACCATGCTATCTCTTACGAGGCGTGGAAGTTTTACCTGCGAAAATCCCTGCTGAGTAAGAAGCAGGAAACTGCATACTGATATAATAAATACTTTCATAATGCCTTGCTTATTTTACTTTAGTAATATACTGACTGCTGCCATAGCTATCTGCCTGGAAGCCGTCGATTGTATTATTCGTTGTTTTGAAATGAATGCGCAGAAATTCGGCGTTGGAATAAAAATCAGTTTCACTCGCAGCGAAGAGCGGAATTTGTTATTTGGCCCGGCATAAAAAACAAGTTGGTTATTCTCCACTTTCATATCAAGAGTATTTCCATTGGAAGTTTTATAGTTGCCTGCATATTTATTCAGCACAGCAGCGCTTAACTGCAGGGATGGTTTTTTAAAAACATATTGCAAGCCGCGGGCATATCCCTCGCCTTTGGTACCCGAGTGACCGGTATTTTCCAATACCCTGCTTTCTATTTGCAATGAAGTATAGTGACGATCATCCAGTCGCTTTACTAATTTTTCAAAATTGGGTTCATTCCTTTCTACACCACCCATGATCATGTATAACCTTGCGGGCAGCGTTACCTTCTTATCAAAATAAGATTGTTCATGTTTGGAAAGTACATCATTGTCCCATCCGAAGGCGGGGCTGGCTGCTACATAACGTTGAAACAAATCCGGCTGCGTGAATAAAGTATACATGGTAAATAAACCGCCAAGCGAACAACCGACCAGTGTCCTGTCATTTTTATCCGCTTTGAAATTATTTTCTATATAAGGGAATAATTCATTTCTCATGAATGCAAGAAACTTATCAGCACCGCCACTTTGCGGTTGCGGCCGTACATTGGTAGGTGTATAATCTCTTGCCCCGCAAACTATCGGGGTTGGGACGAGCTCCGCCCCATGTAACGCCGACGATAATCAATTCGGGAATAAAGCCATCGTAGTATTGTTCCCCGTATAATGCGGTTAGCAATGGAAAATCCCATTGCGAATCCATGAGGTAGACTACAGGATATTTCTTATCACTTTTATTATAATTAGACGGTAATTGAATTTGCAATTCGTATTCCTGGCCGCTGACATTAGTGGAAGTGATTTTGCGGGTCTGTGATCCAGGGACTATTACCGGTTGGGATTGCGCATAAGCCATCCCAAGAGTAACTGCAGCAAGCAGCAATAGCAATCGTTTCATTATTTTTTATTTAAGGCTAATTCTAACCCTTTTGTCGTCGTGTAATATTTAGCAATCATATTCGGCACTTCCCATGATGGAATATTTCCATTCTTCATGTATTCCAAGAATCGTTGTGTTACACGGGCAAAATGTGCTTCATGTCCTTCTCTCAATTTCTCAGGCAATATAACTTTCCATCCCTTATTTGTCTTATATAATTCACCACCGTTGTATTTTGCAAACACAGCTTTTACTTTTTCCTGTAATACTTTTTCATAAGCTGCGTCATTACCGACAGGTTCAATGTACAACGTGGTCAGGTTTTTTTCTTCCGCACCCTGCCGGATAATTAAATTAGCTTTTGTACCACGCATGATAGAATAATGCGTATCGCCTGCCCCTTCCGGCGCTTTATAGTTCCATTTCACGATCGTCTTTGCATGTACACCACGAAGCTGGTAATTAAGTTCTCCATTGAAATAAGCTTTCAATAAAGTATCGTTGATGATATCTTTCTTTAAATAAGAAGGAAAACTATCCTGTTTCGTTATTTCTTTAAATTGAGATAAACCCAGGTCAGTGGTCCATCTTTTCGCGGTATTCACCTGTATGTCTTTTGTATAATCGATGGTTTGATCAGGGAAACATTCCCATTGTACCAAATCAACCAAATGCGTCATTACATCGGTGACGCCTTCCCCTTGTTGTGACACATCTAAAAACCAAGCCGGCCTTGTTAATACAGAACCTGAAACATATTTATAGAGATAGTGCACACTTATCATAGAAATAGCAGGATTATCCGCAGTTCCTTTTTCCAGCGTACCGAATATTTCAGGTATCATGGAAAATTCTCTTTGTAAAATTGTATTGATCTCGTAACGCTCTGTCATGATATCATACAACAATAATTTATTCTTTGCCGCTACGTCAAACGCTTCTTTTATTTTTTCAAATCCATTGCTTTCGATGACCATCGGTTTATCCGCCAATACATTGAAACCATTTTCCAGGGATTTTAAAATGTACTCGTCCTTCTTCTGGTTATTTCCCGACAACACCACGACATTGCCTTTCTTTTCCGCGATCATCTTTTCAAAAAAATCATTGCCGATATATACTTCTTCTTTCCAATGCGTAGGTTGGTCCGCACGGCTATTGTAACTGTTGATCCTGTCAAGATGTAATTGCAGGTCGCTTCCGGCAGGTGCGTATACATAGACAACGGAATCCACATCATCATACATTGATTTTTGCACAAGGGCGGCATGGAAATGACCGGGGTCTAATGTTACAAGCTGAACTGGTTTCGTAGTTTCTGTTTTAGCTTTTTCAGGTTCATTATTACACGAGAGGAGAATAGTTGATACAACTATTATGGCAAAGCTGATGATTTGTTTCATATTCTTACTATTCTAAATAACAATTTCTTTCAGGTCAGGATTGATAAACCTGGACCGGGCGACAGGTGACAATAATTTTTCTTTTGTATAAAATTGAAAAGGAAAATTTTTGTCAGCCATGGGAGAATTTAAAAAATTATAACAGGCGTCTTTAAAAGAACTGTTTGTATTTTTAGCAACGAATTGCTTTGCAATTTCCCACCAGAAAACCGTTATCGTTTCATGATAGCCTGCTTTCCCTGTATTTTCTCCGCCCAATGAAAAATTATACGTAATAATTCCTGAACGCAACCTGCACAGCGCATCTTCGGGATCAAACTCTCTTAAATGCCAGATAGCGGTGATGATATGCGCATGGTGTGTCCATAACGATTTATCAAGACTTCTGTCCAGTAACCCATTTATTATTTTATCAAGTTCGTCCTGCGAATAATTTATCATTCTTAGTAAAAATTATGAAAACATGGCCGACAAACTTAAGCCATGTTTTCATAATATATTTAAAGAGCCCGCCCTATTATTTCACTGCGTAAGCGGCACGTTCCGGTCTCGACAACATCTTATTTGCTTCGGGATCATTCTTAAATTGTTCTTTCCTGGGATCCCAATAAATTTTCCGTTTCAACTTCATGGCGATATGGTGCAACAAGCAAGTGGAACAAGCACGGTGTGCTTCTTCTACTGGTGCAATCGGCGTTTTATTATCCCTGATCGCTTCCAGCCAGTTGCCATGGTGCTCCGCACTTACCGGTAAATGAAATTCATTCGGCCCGATAACAGATGTTAGAATCTTAGGATCGCTTGCATCTATTTTCTTAGCCCTTGCACTTGTGTTGTTACCCTGCGGATCTGTAGCTGTTACCTGGTAATCACCCCTGGAAACAAATATCCAGCCTTCGGTTCCTTCAAATTTCACACCATTAGGTAACTCATTGCTCACCGTCATTTCAACACCGTTATCATACTTGGCATACGTAGTGAAGATGCCATGCACATTCCATAATCCTTTATAATTCGGATCGTCTGTTGGGAATGCGGCATTACCCCATATTTCAACGGGGCCTGAACGTTCATATCCCATTCCCAAATGTGCGGAATCAATATGGTGGGCTCCCCAACCAGTGATCATACCAGCGCCAAACTGTTCGCAACGCAACCAACCCGGGCGGTCATATCCTTTTACCGGATGGACCCTGTCCACTGTGTAATAAGCTTCCGGTGTTGAGGCCAACCACATATCATAATTGAAATCAGCAGGTACAGGCATTTCTTTTGGATCGCCACCGCCGGGATCGCCGGGCAGTCCTACATATACTTTTTTCAATTGACCGATACGGCCATTGCGTACTAATTCAGCGGCATAACGAAATTGCTCGGAAGAACGTTGCTGGCTTCCTATCTGGAACTTTACTCCACTTTTTGTTACCACGTCACTGATCACCCTTCCTTCTTTAATTGTAAGAGAAGCGGGCTTCTGCATATAAATATGTTTCTTGGCCCTTGCAGCAGCCGCCGCTATCATTGCATGCGTATGATCGGGAGTGCTGATCAACACGGCATCAATGTCTTTATTCTTTAGCAACTCATGATAATCGGTATAAACGGTTACACCATCATAAGGCGTTCCTTTTTGCTTGCTGTATGTATCGTTCACTAATTTCTTACCATCTTCCGCCCTGTTTTTATCGAGGTCACATACCGCCATGATATTCGCAAAGTCATATCGCCAAACACCAGGCATATCATGAATACGTGAAATGCGGCCGTTACCAATAGCGCCGACATTAATACGGTTACTTGGTGAATTTTTTCCAAATACACTTGCCGGTACAATAGAAGGAAAGCTCATTGCAATACCAGTACCAATAGCGGCTTTTGCCGTATTATTAAGAAATTGCCTGCGGCTGACAGTTGATTGTTTTTCTTCTTTTTTATTTTTCATATGTGGCATTTTGGTTGTTTATCAATAAAGCGATGAGCTATGAGCTGCGAGACTTCAATAACATATCGAACTATAGGTCTCGTGGCTCGTAGCTTTAAGCTCACTGCTATATTCCTAACTATTAAAATCATATTTCTTACGACGCGGACGGCTCAGCATAGCAGTCGCCTCTTTGTCATTATTTTTAAAAGTTTCTTTTGCAGGGTCCCAATATATTTTTCTTTTTACTTTCATTGCAATCTGGTGCAACAAACAGGCACTGCAGGAGCGATGTCCCACTTCAATAGGTGAAGAAGGTTGTTTGCGGGATTTAATACAATCCAGCCAGTTGGCATGTTGCTCCGAACTATCGTATAAATGAATTTCCCTTGGGCCGATCACTGATTGAAGCAATTTAGGATTACTTGCATCGATTGGTTTAACACCATCTCTGTCAGCTACCGGGTCGCTATCCGTAACCCTGTAATTACCACGTGTCACCCATATCCATCCTTCAGAGCCAATAAATTTTACACCGTTGGGAAGTTCATTGGAAACAATCATGTGAACACCATTCGCATACATTGCTTCCGTGCGGAAGATGCCATGCACATTCCACAATCCTTTATAATTTGGATCATCAGTCGGGAATTTAGCTGTTCCCCAAATTTCAGTTGGCCCGGAAAGGTCCATGCCCATTCCCCAATGCGCCGTATCAATATGGTGTGCGCCCCAACCTGTGATCATACCCGCACCAAATTGTTCGCAACGCAACCAACCGGGCCTCGCATTAATACCCTGCCTGGTTGCTTCACGTGAATGCACCCTGTCTTCCGTATAATATACTTCGGGAGTAGCGCCGAGCCACGCATCATAATTCAAGTTTTCGGGAACATCCATTTTTTCAGGCTTGCCACCGCCCGGATCGCCGGGAAGCCCTACTTCAACAGTTTGCAATTGCCCGATGCGGCCGTTGCGTACCAGCTCGCATGCTTTTTTAAATTGCGGCCATGGGTCAACAGAACGTTGCTGGCTTCCCATTTGAAATATTCTTCCACTTTTTTTCACCGCATCACTTAATATTCTTCCTTCTTCAATCGTCAATGATGCAGGTTTTTGCAGGTAAACATCTTTGCCTGCTTTTACCGCATGCACGCCTACAATAGCATGCTGGTGATCGGGCAAACTGATGTGCACCGCATCTATATCTTTATTGCCAAGCAATTCTTTATAATCAGTATAAACTTTTATTCCCCAATCGCCTTTAAGATCACCATTCTCTTTCGCCGCTCTTATATAATTTTGTTTAACCGCTTCAGGTCCCATCTCCGCTCTTTTTCTATCCAGGTCGCATACAGCGATGATCCTTGCACCGCCATAACGTGCAATGCTTGTCATATCATGCGTAGTGGAAATACGGCCACAACCAATAGAAGCAACATTGATCAAATTACTCGGTGCATTTTTACCAAATACACTGGCAGGAACTATTGAAGGAAATCCCATTGCTATGGTGGTCCCTAAAGCTGCTTTAGCAGTATTGTTGAGGAATTCCCTCCTGCTTACCGTTGATCTTTTATCTTTTGGCTCTGATGATTTTTT
The DNA here is from genome assembly GCA_037200685.1 of Chitinophagaceae bacterium. Lineage (GTDB taxonomy): Bacteria > Bacteroidota > Bacteroidia > Chitinophagales > Chitinophagaceae > JAJKIP01. The sequence goes on along the minus strand of JBBCIG010000003.1, from coordinate 97,522 downwards.
TTCATTTTTCATATGAGGCAATTTGTTGTTAGATATAGTGTTGTTGTCAATAATTTATTTTTTTACGGTTACTTTGGGTGGCGCTGCAAAATATTGCCATGCACTTTCAGCTTTTGCTTTATCAAATTTTCCGGTGAATACCACGAACCTGTATTTAAGCACATATGTTTTACCTGGTTCCAATACCCAGTCAATATCTTTTGTAGGAGAAAAATTAGCAAACATATCTCCGCGGCCATTTGTATTTAATGTCCATATACGCATCGGCTCGGGATGGTTATAATTGCCGGGATAAGAAAGCATCACTGCACCACCATAAGAATTATCCGGCAATGCGCCCTGTACAATACACCATCTTGCGCTGGTATTATCTGTATTCGCCCTGGTCTTTCCTTCAGAAGTCAACACCTCACAATTATTATTATCCCAGAAGCCAGTCGTACGCCAGCCTAAACCAGCATAACGGTAGGCGAGAATATGAAAAGGACTTTGCGTAGCGCAACTTAATTTAGATGTAATGTCAACGAGGAAATAACTTCCATCATTTCCTTCCGGCTTATACACCCTTACAGTTTGCAATTCATTCAATGCGACTTTCTCCGGGCCATTTCCCTGCTTGTCTTTCAATACAACATGTTCATGCAATGCTTCAAATTCGGAAAAGACATCGCCATTTGTTACGGAAATAAATTTTGCAAACCGCACTGTCGCTCTTGCCCTTCTGCCACCGATATTCCAGAAATCCAATGTATCTCCTTCAAATAATACATGCGTCCAGGGGTTCCATATACCATAATGGTGATAATGGTCCGGCGCTTGTATGCGTGTTAACTCCTGACCACCCGGCGTCCATAGCGGATGAATAAAACCACTTCTTGCATAGCTGGAGTCAACACCTGCAGGCGGATAGTCTTTCGTGAAAACATAGCGTAGAAGATTTTTGTTACCTGCCTGTATCGTTAATGCGCCATCTTTATTATCAGCAGCAATATGACTGAATGTAGCGGGTGTTCCTTTTACTAATTGATATGTACGTTTTTTTATTTTACCATCATTCTCCACGCTCCAATAAATGGTGCGTCGGTCTCCCTGCATAATTTGGTAAGGAATATTTTTTACAGCACTGCCCGTTACTTCCTGCAAAACAAGAGAACTGTCTTTAATAAAAGTGATATCGTTCAAGTCAATACTTGCAGGAATGGTTAAACCGCTTGTAGCCGCCGGTAGTTGCACTTCAAATGTCGCTATCTTCTGTGCTTTGGTTTGCAAACAAATAACAGAAAATAATCCAATCGCCAGGAACTTACATCTTCTCATAAACAAATTTTTGATTTTACTTTTTTGTTTCGGGTGGTCCAAAATAACTTTGTTTAACACCTCCAAAATCAAGTACCAGCTTTTGCAAAACAATACCACTATTTACTATCCAGTATTTTACTGTATGCTTTCCGGGCTGGCTGATTGAATGTTTAGAATTTTTGACAGCAATGTTATCACCTGACCACTGATAGTTAATTCCACTCTCATTGGCTTTGTCGTCATTATTAAAACTTAGTATTTGCGGCACAGCATCATCAATGGATACAGCGAACTGCGTTCCTTCAGGTGTCGCATTGAAATTCCATAAAGGTGAAAAATAAAACTGTATGGTAAAGTCTCCATTACTGTTAGTATAGAAATCATATTCCAGGTGCGGGGAATTGCCACCGGGCTTTTGCTCATTAGCAGTAACAGGAGCTGATGTGACAGCAGAGCCTGTTCTTCCATGATCAGGCAATACCCGCCATGTTACACCATTACCGTTAACCGCCTTCGTAAAATGATCACCTTCGATAGACACATACCCATCATTTTCATAAAACACATTTCCTTTAATTGATGCCGGTATTTTGTTTTTCGCAGAATTATCTGAAACAGATACGGTAGCGCCGGGAGTTACGGTCTCTTTTACAATCGAATCAGCAGGAACATATTTTACCAAAGGCATCGTTTGCACCCGTGGCTCCTGCCACGAACGATAACCAATATGTTTCTGGTCCATCATGTGGTTCCATTTACCATTATTTAATGAATTGTATTCTATAGTAATGAGAGAATCCTTTATATATAACTCTTTTACTTTGTCTGCATATACATTCGCATTAGCTGTTTTATTCGTATAAGCCTGCTTGTTTAGTGCAGCATAATAATACATATCGTTCAGGTTTGCACAAGCGTTTACAGGATGCAGCACCAATTGATAATAAGCATCTTTATATTCGGCCGGTATTTCTTTATTGAGCTTTTCCGCTTTCGCATACAATGCATTATAATCCGCCGTTACTTTACTCCATTCATTATAATTAACCAGACTATATGTACTTGCATCTATCATTTCCGGCTTACGGCGGCCATTATACTTGGAATATTTTGAAACAATATCAGCTATCTCTTTTGCATACTTAGCTCCAAACTGATCAGCCGCCCATTGTTCCGTATATTTCTGCAAATCCGCCGGGCCAATTCTTTCCGGGTTCCATGCATAATCTGTCCAGAATGAAATCGGGAACTCTACAGGTTTCAGATCACCCACATTTACGATCCATATATCCCTTACACCATATTCATAAGCGAGATGCATTTGTTCCCATACTTTAGGGATAGGGTTTGTATTTAACCATTTGTAGTTGCGGGGACCCCCAACATAATCAAAGTGATAATACATGCCATAACCACCCTTTCTTGGTTTATCTGTTAATTTAGGCAGCTTACGGACATTGCCCCAGTTGTCATCACATAATAATAAAGTAACATCATCAGGCACCCGCATTCCTTTATCATAATAATCCTGCACTTCTTTATACAACGCCCATAGTTGCGGCGTTTCTGATGCAGGCTTCTTTGTTACATCTTCAATAATCTGCCGCTGGTCTTTTACAATTCTTTCCAATAGAGCAGTTGCCGTACCTTGTGTCATCGGCCTGTCTCCATCGCCACGCATAGCAAGGGTGACAATGCTTTCATGGTCCCGCATATTCTGGATTCCTTTTTTCCAGAATTCCTTCAGTACAACTTCATTGCTGTCATAATCCCATTTACCTTTTCCATATCTTTTCCATTCCTGTTGCGCACGCAACATCGGCTCGTGATGCGATGTTCCCATTACGATACCATATTCATTCGCCAAAACAGGGTTTAATGTATCATCATCATTAAATGCATTGCCCCACATGGCCGGCCACAGGTAATTTGCTTTTAAGCGCAACAGCAGTTCAAACATTTTTTCATATACATTATGATTGACACCGCCGAATTTTTCCTTTGTCCAACCCGAAAAAGCAGGCGCTTCATCATTTATAAATATGCCACGGTATTTTACTTTGGGCGCATCAGTAATAAGTGTATTCGCTTTTACATATACTCCTGTTTTCTTTTTCACCGGCACGTCCGCCCACCAGTACCAGGGAGAAACTCCCATTTGCCTGGATAATTCAAAAACGCCGTAGGTGGCGCCTCTCCTGTCGCTTCCTGCAATTACTAATGCATTGGCCACTCCTTTCATAGGATTAGCCACTGTTTGAATAAGATAACCTTCCCATTTTCCTTTTATCTTATCAACATTAATTTTTTTCTGCGCAATCAATTCTTTTATAACCGGAGACTGATCCAATGATCCGATGATGACCACATTTTTCGCATTGACCGGTATAGTATTGACCACTTGCAATTTCTTTCCGGTAACAGATTCTATATCCTGCTGGAGAAAATTAGCAGCTTTCTGGACGAGATTGTAATCGGTTGCATTAACGTACAAAAAAGAAGTTTCCTGGGGGTCATTAATAATAAATGAACCGGCTGCTTTTTTATCCGTTATAAACGATTGAGCAAAGAGGTTTGCTGTGCATATAACCAGCAATGAGAGAAGGGTTATTTTTTTATTCATGACAGGCAAAAGTTTTATCAGCCAAATTATGATTTTAAAATTACTTTATTTGCTGCAATGCTTTTGCAACATCTTCCACAGGCAGTTTACAGGTTTTATTGGTGCACACATATATTAACGTGCGGCTTCCGGCTAATTTATTCTCCAGCAAAGGAAGGTTTTCTTCATCAGTTCCGCCTAAAAAAACACATTTTGGCAAATAATTTTTTTGTATCTCCTCATTTTTCTGCCGGGCGTCCCTTCCCATAATCGCCACTTCGTAGGTCCCAAAAGCAAATAGCCCTGCCAGGTAGCACCATTGCGAATAGTAAGACGTCAGGCTTTCCAGCTTTCCTGCTGTTTTTGAAAGCATTTCAGAACTTTTCTGAAGGTAACTATTATTTTCAAAATAAATATTCAGGGAAAATAACACCTCCCCCATTACCGCATTGGAAGAGGGGATTACATTATCCAAAATTTCTATTTTCCTGACTGCCAGCTTGCCGGAGGCGGTTGACGTATAATAAAACATACCGGTTTGACCGTCGTAAAAATTACTAATGGCGTAATCCGTGATCTTTTGCGCAAGCGACAGCCAATGCTTGTCAAAGCTGACCTGGTATAATTTTATATACGCCTTTGCCAGTAATGCATAGTCATCCAGGAAGCCATCAACCGAGGCCTTCCCATTTCTAAAATTTCGCCACAGGTGTCCATCCGAGCCCAATATATTCTTTTCAATAAACACGGCATTAGATAAAGCTCTTTTCAAAAAAGACGTATCACCTATTGCGGTATATGCATCCGCATAAGCTTTCAGCATTAATGCATTCCAGGAAGTCAGTACTTTATCATCCACCGAAGGTTTTATTCTTTTATTCCTTTCGGCCAATAATGCTTTTTTTGTATTGATTAAAAGATTGTTGAAATCATTCATCGAAATTTTATTGGCGATAGCAAATGTGCCAGGTGAATAAGATGCATATAAAAGGTTCTTATTTTTTTCCCAGTTACCTGTTTGCCTGATATTATAATAGGACATCAACAGGCCAGCCTGCTGATCATCGAATGCTTTTTTTATCTCATTAAATTCCCATGCATAAAATTCACCTTCGCCGCTTTCCGTATCTGCATTTAATGAACTGTAAAACCCGCCTCCAGGTGCGGTTAGTTCCCTGTCTATAAACGCTGTTGTTTCGAAAACAATATTTTTAAAAAAATCATTCTTTGTTACCTGGTAAGCATGCGCATATAAACTTATTAACTGCGCATTATCATACAACATCTTTTCAAAATGAGGTATCCGCCAAAGACTATCAGTAGCATAGCGGGCAAATCCACCACCGGCCTGGTCGTATATGCCGCCAAGCGCCATTTTCTCTAAGGTATTCGTTACCGTATTCAATGCAACTTTATCACCAGTGAGATAATGGTATTGCAGCATAAACTCCCATAATGATGGTGTTGGGAATTTTGGGGAGCCTTTTAGTCCACCATTAACGGGATCAACTTTTTTATAAATGCTATCAAAATAATTCCGATAAGATTTTTGTGTAATGACTGTTGTTTGACTGTCGGCTTTCACTAACGACACATCCATATTTATTATCCCGTAGGTAAGCGAACTTGCCTGTAACTGTACTTTTTTATTTTGTTCTTTATAAGCTTTAGAAATTTGTCCCAGCAGGTTGAGCCAGCTTTCTTTTGTATAATACGTTCCGGCAAAAAAAGGTTTACCATCAGGAAGGGCGAAGGCATTCAATGGCCAGCCACTGTTACCACCCGTTAATAATTGACAGGCGTTTGTATAAATATTATCAATGTCAGGCCTTTCTTCCCTGTCCACTTTTATATTAATAAAATTTTCATTCATGATCCGGGCCACTGCCGTATCCATGAATGACTCCTTCTCCATTACATGGCACCAATGACAAGATGCGTAACCAATACTGATAAGTAATGGTTTGTTTTCCGCTTTTGCTTTAGCAATCGCTTCATCACCCCATTCATACCAATCAACAGGATTATCAGCATGCTCTTGTAAGTAAGGACTTGAGGCTTTGGAAAGACGGTTTTGTATTTGTTTTTCGGAATTATTGCAGGCAGCGAGAAGCCATAACAAAATTGTTGTATAAAAAAATCTTATAGCTATAGTCTTTTTCACACCACTCGTTACATAACTGCACCAAATTATTTTGATTTGGCAGCAAATACCCTCAAACTATCATTATTCGAGCTGACTAAAATAGCAAGGCCATCTTTTGTCTTTACAGCTTGTACATCTTTCACATTATAAGGAGCAAAAAAACCGCTCTCCAATGGTTTATAACTTTTGAATTCAAGATTGCCTAATCCCTTCAGGAATAAACCCGGTGAAGCGTCGGCAGGAGTTGTTTCAACTTCCACATCAAACTTATTACCTGCTATGAGGATATCTTTTTTCCCATCTCTATCAAAATCTTTAATGATAATACCATTTACTGTAGAGAGTTGGGCTTCTACCGGTAATTTTTTTGCGGTGAATTTCCCCTTATCGTTTACAAAAATTACTGTTGAAAAAACATGTACCTCATGATGCAAGGCCGTTTTCATCACTTCAGCTCCCAGTATTCCTGTTAAATCGCTTTCAGCAAATGATAAGAAAGTGGGGAATTTTTGTGCGATCATGGGGCATTGCTGCGAGGTACATTCCCTTCCGCGGATAGGGACCATTTTATTATCGCCGAGATGTTTCGCCAAAAAAATATCGTTGGTGCCGTTGTCGTCAAAATCTTTTGCATAAACTTCAAACGGTTTTTCTATGCTGGCCTGGAATTTATAATTTTCTCCCAGGTTACCGGCGATCAAATCCATGTCGCCATCTCCATCAATATCATCTGCAACGATCTTATCCCACCATCCTTCTGTATTATCTAATCCATAATTGGAAGAAACATCATTCATTTTTTCCAGCGGTATATTCAAATACCTTTACCGCCATCCATTCGCCAGTCACCACTAATTCCGCTTTCTTGTCTCCATTTAAATCAGCCCAGATAGCAGATTTAACCATACCAATTTTTGAAAGAGCCGGAGCTATTTCATTGGTTTTATCAATAAACTTTCCTTTTTCATTAATAAATAAATAGCTCTGCGGCGCATAAGGATATTTATGCGGAACAACTTCCCCGCCCCTGAACACATCCATATCACCATCTCCATCAACATCGAATACAGCAATACAGGAACCACTGCTCGACGTAACAGGCAATATTGATTTGGTAAATTTTCCTTTCCCGTCATTGCTATACAATCTATCCTGGTACATCGCTGATCCATTGTCAAATTCACTGCCCCCGCTGATCACATATAAATCAAGATCACCGTCACCATCAGCATCAAACAATGCCGTGCCCATATCCTCATATTTCTTATCTGCTTCAAACGCCGCAACAGTTTTCTTTATAAATTTTCCATTCTGTTGCGTGTATAAACTTCCGGCCTGGTCTTTGGCTCCGCCAATATAAAATCTTCTTCCCCATCAGCATTTACATCGCCCGTTGCAATGAAAGGCCCGCTACGGCTGAACCCATGCGGTAATAAAACCTGGTCAACATATTCGTCATATTTATTTTCCTTATGTAAAAAAGGGGCGGATAATAATTGGGTAGTAGCTTCTGCGAATGTTGTATTGTAATGTGTACGGTTAATGCCGGCAACGGCTTCTTTATAATTTACTTTTACAAGCTGGTTAGCTTCAATATTACGCAATACATTTTCCTTACCATCCTGCCAGGTAATCACAACGCTGTCCATCTTCGCTATTTTCCCTAATCCAAAATGTACCTTCGGGTCATTGGAAGAAAGATAACCTCTTACCGTTTTTTGCTGAAAGCTTTGCTGCATTTTACCATCGTAGTATAAAGAAACTTTAGCGCCGATACCATCACGGTTTTTTTCAGGGCCTTCGAGTTTTATCTCCAGGTAATTATTTTTCTTATTGGTAGCATTCTCATACAACAACGCTTCCTGGTTATAATTATTAATAATAAGATCAAGATCGCCATCATTATCAAGATCAGCCACCGCAGCGCCATTGGAAAAAGTACTATCTGCGAAACCCCATGCTTCAGAAACATTTTGAAAACCAATATTTCCTTTATTCTTAAAAAGATAATTTCTTACTTTGATCGGGTCATACAACTCAATAAAATCTTTAAAATCTTTTGACAGGTAATCATCCATCGAAGCGTACTTCGCCCCGAATGATTGTACGTGTGCATTGAGACGTTGGGTAAAGTCGCCATCAAAAATATCCCTCGCATAACCATTGGCAACAAAAATGTCCCTGTAGCCATCGTTATCAAAATCGCTGGCCAATGTGCTCCAGCTCCATTCGGTTTTAGAAACACCCGCCATTTGTGATACATCACTGAAGAATCCATTACCATGATTTAAATGCAGCACGTTGTGCATGTATTGTTTTTGAAAACCGCTATCAACAATGGCCCAAAAACCCTGCACATCCATACGGGGCATCGATACTTTCGCCCGTTTATAATTCTCTGGCAGCATTTCCATCACGAGGATATCTTCGAGACCATCATTATTAATATCCGCAATATCAGCACCCATCGAAAAAAGAGAAAGATGGTTGGTCATCTCTTTCACTTGATCTTTGAATGTGCCATTTTTCTGGTTGATAAAAATGTAATCATTGTCCGCATAATCATTGGAAATAAAAATGTCCTCGTAGCCATCTTCATTGAGATCAGCGGTAATTACTGACAAAGCATATCCGTATGTATGCCCAAGCCCGGCTTGTTTACCAATCTCAATAAATTTACCATTATCATTACGGTATAATTTAGCACGGCTACCCTCTGGTGGATTTCTTTTACCTGCTACCATTTGCGATAAGCCAAGAAAAAATGAATCGGGGCGACTACCAACCACCACATCCAAATCATTATCATTGTCCATATCAAAAAAAGAAGCTTGTTGTGAATACCCTTTTGTATCCAATCCAAATTCTTTCGCCTGTTCTTTGAATGTAAGATCGCCCTGGTTGACGTATAATAGATTGGTTAGTTCCGCTTCTGGGGCGCCGGGCTCACCACCCTTACATATATATATATCAAGAAAGCCGTCATTATTAATATCCACCATGCTAACACCATTATCCCATCCTTTTCCCCCGTCTACGCCGGCAGATGCTGTAATGTCTTTGAATTTTAAACCGCCTTCATTTAAATAGAGTTTATTAGGCACATCATTGCACCAAAATAAATATCAGGTAAGCCATCGTTATTAATGTCACCCGTTGCTACACCAGCGCCATTATATACATAAGCGAATTTGTCATAATTATTTTTTATATAATTTTCTTCTACCACATTACTAAATGTAATGCCGCTTTGCGAAGAAGGTACTTTTTTAAAAACCGCTTCTGTTACTTCTGGTTCTGTTGCTTTATCCTTGCTTTTGCAGCCGGCTAAAAAAAATGTCATCATCGTTACCATTATTATCATATGACACGCAACCGACAGTATTTTCTTAGACATGATTTCTATTTTATTTTTCGAATGTTCTTTTATTCGTTGATATAATCAAGGTATTTTTTCCATACAATGCGGGCAACATTTCTGCCCAGTTTCAATCCCTCGATATTATCTGATTGCACATGATAGCCGCCCAATACCCGTGACATGCCGGCCATATTCGCCGTTTCTGTAAATGTCGGAAACTTTAATGTAACAGTATCGCCGAGATGATCAGGCTCTGTTAACTCGCCAGGAACACGTTTTACTTCAACATTGAAAGAATCACTCCCGGTGTATAACCGCAACACTTCGGCACAAGCGCCGCTTACTGTACTATGACCCGAAACATAAGCGGAAAGGCGGGGCATAAAAAAGTAGCGGGAGAATAAGGCCGCCAGTCTTTTCCTTTTACCTGCATTGTTCCTTTTTCAGGACCGTTCCATGCTTTTATCATTTCATCGCTATAATAATGATGCACCAGGGCGTATGGTCTTGCATAGTCATAAAATAATTTAGTATCCCAACAAGCGATAAAAGCATCCATGGCCGCTGATTCAACGAGAAAATACATTTTTACATCTTCATCTAATGTATGCTGATCTCTTATAGATACATTTTGCGCAAAGATGAACCAATGCCCTGCCTGCTGCACAGAACGCGGGCCATCTCTCATAAATTCGATAAGGGCTTTTTGTTCGTATGTAAGTTCTCCCTGCAGGTCTACCACTTCTTTCACTTCTTTCTTCAATTGATCGGAACCAATTTCAGGAGGAGGGCCGGGCCTGAATTCATTGGCTGAATCAAGAAAAAGCGGTTTCACTTTTCCCCAATGCGGCGTAAGACAATCAGGAGCAAACTTTCCACCTTTCCCATCTTCAAAATATTTAGGCTGCCAGTGGCGTATATCATTCATTTTATCAGGCGTGTTGAGCGGTTTGTACCCGGTATAATCTGAATACCTTGTTCCATCACTGCCCGCTGTTGTCCCTGTCTGGTTAGAACCATCCAATATTCTTGCTTCAATCACTGATTTTGCGGCAAGATTGCCAATGCCTTCCGGTGTAGTTGGATCCAGAGAAATATTTGCAGGATCAAATCCAAATTCTTTCATTTTATCCCGCAGCATGATGGAATCAGAAAAAAAATATTCGAGCATGGCACGGTAAGCTGCATAGCTGATCGCAGTTTCTTTATTCTTTAATGTTCGTTCCTTTTCAGGAACCCTTTCTACATTTTTTAAAAAAACCGGCTTAGCTTTTGAATCGTATCTCGACCATGCATCAAATATCGCCGTCCACATCAGTCCAAGTATTCTTGATGTTACTGTTGGCCGCGGCCTGAACCTTTCTGTATCATTCCCTGTAGCTAATAACGCTATCTTTCCCCACTTATAGGCAAGATTATTTTCTCCCAGTGGTTCATCAAGAGTCTTTTTACCGGTATTGCAACCGCTTATAAAAACAAGAATAAGCAAAAGCTTAAACCACCTTTTCATGACCTTATTTTTCTTTATAGTAAATGACAAATTCTCTTTATACAGTTTAGACTGCAATCCGTTGCTGTATTCATTAGTACTTCAGCCTTCTTCTCCTTGCTATCAAATAATAACAATACCTGATTTTAAAACATTTGAACTTGTTTTCAATTTCACATCCGGCTGACCGCCGCCAACCGACACTTCATATTTTCCCGGCAATGGTTTTCTTTCTCCATTATCATTGACGTAAGTAAATCCGTCCGCTTTAATTAAGAGATCAACTGTTTTTGTTTCACCTGCATTTAAATGGATTCTTTTAAATGCTTTTAGTGAACGCAGCGGAAGATGTCCCGGTGCATTTTGAGCAGATACATATACCTGTACCACTTCGTCACCGGCCAGGCTTCCAGTATTTTTCACATTGACAGAAACCTTTACATCTTCACCAGCTTTATTTTCGCTGTTGATCTTTACATTTTCATATTGAAATGTTGTGTAACTCAATCCATAACCGAAAGGATATAATGCATCGCCTTTGAAATAACGGTACGTTTGAGTAGTCACATTATAATCTTCGAAAGAAGGAAGATCTTTTACCGATTTATAAAAAGTAACCGGCAGCCTGCCGCCGGGATTATAATCACCAAATAAAACATCGGCTATCGCAGTACCCGACGCCTGGCCGGGATACCATGTTTCCAGGATGGCCGGAATATTTTCATTTTCCCAATTAACAGCCATAGCGCTGCCATTTAATAATACTAATACGACTGGCTTACCCAATGCTTTTATTTCTTTGATCAATTGCTCCTGCACTGCCGGCAAATCCAATTTCGTTCTGTCACCACCACGAAAGCCATCAATCTGTATATCCATTTCTTCCCCTTCCATTCTTGGCGTGATGCCCATGCACATTACTACAACATCAGCTTGCTTTGCCGCTTCAATCGCTTCTTTTTTCAAATTCGGCTTTGGCGCCGCCCATACTAATTGCACTTGTGCGTCCGCAAAAGTTTCAACAGCTTCTATCCTGATCTTGTATTTTTTTCCAGCTTCTAATTTTATAGGGACCGATCTTCTCAATCGTGGATCACCATATTCATCACGGAAATGATAGATTGTTTTGGCGACGAGGCTATCTTCAAAATATAATTTTGTTTTGCAGGTGCTGATAAAACCAAGTTGGAAGACACCAGTTTGATCTGGTTGCAAAATACCCGTCCATCTTACTGCGAAATTATCATCATTCATATCTTCCCTCGGGGCTTTATCTTTCCAGTTAGCATCAAGCACTTTATCGACACCGGTAAATAATGGTTTTGATTTTAATGATGTATCGGAAAAATATTCAGCCTGGATGCCGGGCTTGCCATCATTTGTAAATAATACATTAGCGGGAACAGTATAATACATCGGCATACCATCGGCCAGCTCACAACCCTGCGCAAACAACACTTTAGCATTAGGTACTTTTTCTTTAATACCTCTTAACGGCGTAACAGGATCAGAAGGAACACCATTATAATTACCAAGGAGCATCAGCCATTGATCAGAATTTGGCCCGATAACCGCGACTGTGCCGACATCTTTTTTCAGCGGCAATATATTATTATCATTCTTTAATAACACCATTGATTTCCTCGCCGCTTCCAATGCCAGGGCTTTGTGCTCTTTATTATCGACAACACTGTAAGGAATGTTGGCATACTTCACAATCTCAGGCGCATCGAACATACCGAGCTTAAACCTTGCGGTGAATAATCTTTTTACAGCGACATCAATTTCCGCTTCGGTGATAAGTTTTTGCTCCACCGCCTTTTTAAGGTTTAAATAAACTTTACCACCGCATTCGAGATCTGTACCTGAATTTACCGCCAATGCAGCCGCTTCTTCAGCAGTAGCCACTACCTGGTGAAATGCATATATATCAGTAATCGCTTCGCAATCGGAAACAATAAATCCTTTGAACCCCCAATCATCCCGCAATAACTTATTAAACCATCCATCCGTACCGCAACAAGGCGAGCCATTTAACCGGTTATAAGCACACATTAATGAATAAGCTTTTCCTTCCTTGATCCCCATTTCAAATTGCGGTAAATATGTTTCATAAAAATCTTTCATTCCAATCTTTGCATCAAATACATGTCGTTCGGGTTCTGGTCCGCTATGTACGGCGAAATGTTTTACTGTAGCAATAGTTTTAAAATAAGTGGAATCATCACCCTGCAAACCTTTAATGAACTGAACACCCATTCTTCCCGTGAGAAACGGGTCTTCACCATACGTTTCCTGGCCACGGCCCCAGCGTGGATCACGGAATATATTAATGTTAGGAGACCACAACGTTAAACCCTGGAATAAAAAGCGTTTATCTTTTCTTACAAACTGGTGATGCTTGGCCCTTGTCTCATCAGAAATAGCAGTGGAAACATTGAACATCATTTCTTCATCCCATGTCGCACCTAAACCGATGGCTTGCGGAAAAACCGTTGCTAAACCTGCACGGGCTACGCCATGCAATCCTTCGCTCCACCAATTGTATTCAGGAACACCCAATCTCTCAATAGCCGGGGCCTGGTTTACCATCTGGCTTATTTTTTCTTCCAACGTCATTCTTCCCACCAGGTCTTTCACTCTTTCTTCCATACCCAGGTGAGGGTTAAGAAAAGGGAACTGGTATTCTTCTTTTGATTTGCATGATGCTATTGCAAATAAAATGAAACCTGTTAATGTAATCCTGGTTATTATTTTGATCATATCAATACTTGTATAGTAAAAAATTATTTTTTAACGCATCGTCATTCCCTTTGTATTCAAACCAATCAAAAGAAGCCGATGAAGAAGTCTGATCGCCGTTGGACGTAGCATACAATGCAAACATACTTCCTACGAAACCGCCGGCGACCTTTGTGCTGAGAAAAGCGCCGTCCACATTATCTTTCAACAATATCCATTGATCTTTTACTGCTGCATAATAAAAAGCGTATTTATCAGCATTCGCTTCTATTTTCAGGTAAAGCATTTTAGTGGATGCCAACTTTTGTGACGTTAATAGTTCCGGGGTTTCTCCGGCTTTTACAGGGGATTTATATAATTGAACAACCGGCTGATTATTTTCTGTCGATTCGCACAGGAAATAAAAATGTGTTTCGCTCTGAAAGATCATCAAGCCTGCTTTTTCTTTATCCGACATCGCAGTAAAGTCCATGCTCGTGGCTGCATATCCTTTTAAGTTCTGTTGGCGAAACCCGAGGAAAGAAGGGCTTTTTCTTTCCGTAGCGGTTTGTGGTTTCAATGATAATTGCAAAAAACCTTTTTTAGCCGACAAACTATATGCACTTGTTTCAGGATTTCTTAAAAACATATAGCGGTAATCAAAGGCATTAGCATTAAAGTCATCTTTAAAAAAAAACATTTCCGCTAAACTTGTTATTCACTTGTTTTGTTACCGCTGGCATCGGGACAGTATAATGATATTTTACTAACTCATTTCCTTCCAGCATATGCGGCCAGCCGTCTTTCCATTCTACAGGCAGCATAAATGTTTCCCTTCCGATGTTATACAAATCATCTCCGTAAGGCCGGCAACCAAGGAAAACAGCATACCAATTTGCCATTGGGGGTTTCTACAAAATCCGCATGCCCTGTTGTAGTAATGGGATTTTTTCTTTCTTTATCTAAATGACGTTGCGTAAGAATAGGATTGTTTTCATAAGAAACATAGGGGACCATCAACTGCTTTACTTCTGAATACAACTTCGGAGTGATTGAAACCCGTCCCACCTTCCGCACATATTAAATAATACCAATCTCCTTTCTTAAATACATGCGGCGCTTCGATCCAGATGGGTTTTTTTAGAAAGGTCAGTACCGCCATTGACCAATAATTTTTCCTCGCCGACCACCTTCATCGTGTTGATATCAAATTCATACATACGGATTGTTCTATGTCCATTATATAGCGATTTGTTATCAGGCGCTTCACTGTTGTAAACGACATATGCTTTATCATCTACGAAATCAATAGAAGGGTCAATACCTCTTACCTGTGGTATCCAGTTAGGATTACTCCATGGGCCTTTCGGGTCTTTTGCTGTAATGATAAAATTTCCCTTCTTATCTATTAATGTACAGAGAATATAAAAAGTTCCGTTGTGATAGCGGATAGTTGGCGCAAACAATCCTCTTGATACACCTGCATTACTTTGGTCCAATTGCTCTTCCCTGTCCATCGCATTACCAATTTGTTTCCAATTCACTAAATCGGTACTATGAAAAATAGGAAGACCAGGAAAATAAGCGAATGTAGAATTGGTAAGATAATAATCATTACCTACGCGGCATATACTCGGATCAGGATAGAAACCAGCAAGAATAGGATTAGTATATTCCTTTTGTGCTGCCGCATGAAAAGAAGTTAAGGATGCAACCGATTGCGACAACAAGCTTTAGTTTTTTCATTGGCACTTTGCTTTTTATTGAGAGTAACTATAAACTTCTGCTGATTCCTAATTCCAGTCCCCGTAATTCCGCCAGGCTCTTTAATCTTCCTATAGCAGAATATCCCGGGTATGTTTTTTTCTTTAAATCATCCAGCATCTGGTGACCATGGTCCGGCCGCATAGGAATAGAAATATTTCTTCTTTTCATGATGAGCAACGCTTCCTGATGACCGCATACATATCGGTATCGCCGGTTAAATGGTCGGCTTCGTAAAAATTTCCTTCGTTGTCTCTTTTTGTATTTCTTAAATGAAGAAAATGAACATTGTCCCCAAACCGTTTCAACATTTTAGGAAGGTCATTATCCGCCCTTGCACCAAATGATCCTGTACAAAAACACAAACCATTTGCAGGAGATGGAACCGCCTTTAATAAATCAGCAGCATCCTGTTCCGTACTCATGATCCTTGGCAAACCTAATACAGGATAAGGAGGATCATCCGGGTGTATGGCCATTTTAACACCACTTGTTTCAGCAACAGGTGTTATTTCTTTTAAAAAATAAAATAAATGCTCTTTGAGTTTTTGCGTATTGATCCCCTCGTATTTTTTTAATTCCGTCATCACCTGTTCCGGGGTAAATGCATCATCGCTGCCCGGCAAACCAAGCATCATGCTACCGTATAATTTTTTTCTTTGTTCTTCCGTTAATCCTTCAAAACGTTGTTTGGCTTTTGCGATTTCGTCCGCTGTATAATCTTTTTCAGCGCCGGGTCGCTTCAGTAAAAATAAATCGAACACTAAATAATTAACACGGTTGAAATAAAGCGCCGTGCTTTTATCCGGCAATTCATAATACAATTCTGTACGCAGCCAATCGAGCACCGGCATGAAATTGTAAGTAATAACTTTTATGCCGCAAGCACCCACGTTACGGATACTTACTTTGTAATTCTCAATATGTTTTAGATAATTGCCGCTTTGCCTTTTTATATCATCGCTTACCGGCAGGCTTTCAATCACTGTCCATGTCATACCCGCCGCTTCAATCAATGCTTTGCGCTTCTCTATTTCTTCTACCGTCCAAATATCTCCAACAGGAATATGATGAAGAGCGGTAACTACTCCCGCACAACCCGCCTGCCTGATATCCCATAAACTTACCGGGTCATTGGGGCCATACCACCGCATTGTTTGGTGCATCAACATCAATCTATCTCTTTATTTTATTACCAGAATTTTGCATAGAGTAAGGAAAGTATTAATAAAGTAGCCACGATCAGCGCAATAGTAGATGGCTTTAACTTAAACATACTGCTATCTATTTCAAACGCCTTCGGATTTACTTTCGGTCCGGCCAGACTAATGCCGATCATGGCCGCTACCGTAATAAAGAAGGACCAGCCCATATTGATCAGGAACGGTATTTCCACGTGTGTCTGTACTACTCTAATACCCTTTATGGTTTCATACTGTTGATATTCGAAGGCAGTATACATCCACGTTTCTTTTCCAAATATGCCGACGGCATAGTTGTTAAAGAAGATAGCGAGTACAAAACCTAATATTAAACCAACCAACGCGGCAGTACCTGTAGTACGTTTCCAGAAGAAGCCGAGTATAAACATGGCAAAGACACCGGGGACTAATGAAGCCTGTATATTTTTGTATGAAAGTGAAACCACCTTCCTGACTGATGCCCAGGGTATCTTTCCATGTAAAGATCATGGCGATAATCATAGACACAAATACCGTCATACGGCCTGTCCATACCATTTTCTTTTCATCAGAATTTTTGTTGATGTACTTCTTATAAATGTCGAGGGTAAAAATGGTAGAGATACTGTTGGCTTTACCGGCAAGCGATGCAACGATAGCTGCTGTCAATGCGGCTATGGCCAATCCTTTTAAGCCTGTAGGTAAGAAGGCGAGTACTGCAGAGTATGCCCCGTCTTTACCACCACTGAATCCTGGCAATTGTCCGTTTTGATACAATACATAAGCAGCAATACCGGGAAGCATTACAATCACCGGCATCAATAATTTCATAAAACCGGCGAATAAAATTCCTTTACGGGCAGTTTCCAGGTTTGCTCCCAATGCACGTTGAGTGATGTACTGGTTACAACCCCAATAGTTAAGGTTTACGATCCATTGCCCGGCGAAGTACATCGCAATACCCGGCAATGCAATGTATTTCATGATATCAGTATTATGCTGTGTATCAATCACACCATTTGTTGTGTCCGGCTTATTCAATATCATGTGGAAATGGTCCGGCGCCTTGCCCATCAAAGTTTTAAAACCATTGATCACACTGCCGCTGGCCACACCATTTATTCTTTCATCTACAATTTGCAGTGCAAGATAGATCGTTGCAAGGCCACCAATGATCAAAACGGCTACCTGTATTACATCGGTGTAACCGATAACCTTCATACCCCCCAGTGTAATTAATAAGGCCATCGCCATTAATACAATCATTACGGTATGCAGGTATTTCTGTTCAGGCCCGCCACCTAATAATTGATCAATTGCTACCGAACCTAAATACAATATAGAAGTGAAGTTGACGAAAATGTAGAGGAACAACCAAAAAATGGCCATGATCAGCGCCACTGTTTCATTATACCGCGTTTTTAAAAACTGCGGCATAGTATATATCTTATTCTTCAGATAGATGGGTATAAACCAGATTGCGATGATGATCAAAGCCACAGCGGCTATCCATTCGTAAGCAGCAACAGCAACACCTACATTAAACCCTTCACCACTCATACCGATAAACTGTTCTGCGGAGATATTGGAAGCGATTAGTGAAGCACCGATTGCCCACCATGTGAGGGAACCCTCTGCTAGAAAAAAATCGTGTGTATCGGCTGTAGCTTTTCTTTTCCTGCGGTATATCCAGTAACCATATGATGCCACTACTACAAAGTAGATCAGGAAAACGGAGATGTCGAGTGATGAAAGAGATTTCATATTTTAAATTAATCGTTTTTTATACCCAATAAAGCTATTATTAATTTCATCTCTCCATCAACTATTTACCCACTCCTAACGGTGAGAAATACATAAATACGGCCACTATTATTACTACTACGATCAATGAAAGAATAACATCTTTTGCATTCCAGCTTGCACGGCTTGCTGCCCTGTCTTCAGCAACGGTAGTAGCAAACGTTAATCCTTTTATTTGTTCTTCACTCGGTTTAGGAGTAAGAAGACTTACCACTACCATAACGACAATAGAGAATAAGAAAAGATAAATACAGAAATACAGGAAGTTGATGGTAGCGAAATCATATAAGAACCCCGAAAGATCGGCTTTGAATAACTCAAGCGTTAATTTAATAAGACCCAAAACAAATCCAAGCACCATTGCCGTATAAGCTCCTTTTGCATTCAAACGTTTGAAAAATACGCCCAGCAAAAATACAGCAGCAATAGGAGGCGCCAGGTAAGATTGCACACTTTGCAAATAAGTATATAATGTGCTGGAAATTCTACCCATCATCGGTATCCACACCATACCTAATATTACTACTACGCCTGTTGCAATTCGTCCTACCCTTACCAATTCTTTACCGCTTGCTTCGGGTTTCATCTTTTGATAAATATCCATCGTAAACAAAGTAGAACAAGCATTATATACGGAAGCCAACGAAGCCATTAATGCTGCCAATAATCCACCGGCTAATAATCCCCTTAATCCCATCGGCATGATCTGTTCAACCATTGCGGGGAAAGCCGCATTATAATCCGTTGTTCCGTCTGCATTATTTGGTAGTACTAATTCTCCTCTTGAATGCAAAACATAGGCGATCAAACCAGGAATAAGGAATATAAAAAACGGAAGTAGTTTGAGATAAGCCGCGAAGATCGTTCCCCGTCTTGCTTCTTTTTCATTTCTGCCTGCTAAACAACGTTGTACTATATGCTGATCGGTACACCAATACCATATACCTACAATAGGCGATGCGAATAAAATTCCGAGCCACGGGAACTCAGGATCACTGAGAGGGCGGAACATGTTTAATTTTTTCCGGAGGTATTGCAGCAATCATACCACTCCAGCCTCCTACTTTTTCTAATCCAAAGTATAATAATACGGCTGAACCTATTAATAAAACAAAAGCCTGGATAGCTTCTGTATACATTACCGCATGAAGGCCGCCAAAGATTGTATATACACCCGTAACAACAACAAGGATGATAGCACCTGTCCCAGAATTCTACTCCTAATATTTGATTAAATACAAGCGCACCTGCAAAAAATGGTTACCGATGCTTTAGCAATAACATAACTCAATAATTGAATGATGGATAACAGTCTTCTCGCTTTCGCATTAAACCTTCTTTCCAAAAACTCAGGCATAGTGTACACCATGCTGCGCATATAAAAAGGAACAAAGACCCATCCTAAAATCAAGACTATCCATGAATGCAGTTCATAATGTCCCAAAACTGTTCCTGAAGCACCTGCTGAACCCGCAAGCCCAACAATATGTTCCGACCCTACATTAGATGCAAGAATTGAAGCGCCAATAACCCACCAACCGAGGTTTCGGTTGGCCAAAAAATAATCGGTGGGCGAACTTTTGCTCTTCCTGATAGACCAAATTGAAATCCCGGCTATGACGAGCATATACAGAATAAGAAATATCCAGTCAAGGGTTCCAAGAAAATTCATGGCAGTTGTTTTGTTGTTAGCAATTGTTAGATATACCTATTGATAATATTTTCAAGATATTCCTGTTTACCGCTTTTAGTTGCGGGCTCTCCATTTTCAATAGCATAGGTCCTCAGGTCCTCTAAAGATAGCTTTCCATTTTCAAAATCTTTTCCTTTTCCGCCGTCAAAAGAAGCATAGCGGTCAGACCTTATTTTTTTATAATCTGATTTCTGCAACACATTATCCGCTGTAATTAACGCCCTTGCGAATGTATCGATTCCGCCGATATGCGCATAAAACAAGTCTGCCGGGTCAGTTGAGTTCCTCCTGATCTTGGCATCGAAGTTAATACCACCACCTTTAAATCCGCCCGCCTGGAGAATGATGAGCATCGCTTCGGTCAGTTCATTTATATCATTGGGAAACTGGTCGGTATCCCAACCGTTTTGATAGTCGCCGCGGTTAGCATCCATACTTCCCAGTAAACCTGCGTCCACTGCTACCTGTAATTCATGCGTAAAAGTATGACCTGCAAGTGTAGCATGGTTGACTTCAAGGTTCAGGCTGAAATCATTCAACAGGTCATGCTGCCTCAGGAAACCGATCACTGTTTCGCAGTCATAATCATATTGGTGTTTAGAAGGTTCACAGGGTTTTGGTTCAATAAAAAATTGTCCTTTAAAACCATTTTTTCTTGCATAATCCCTTGCTGCCTGGAGAAAACGGGCAAAATGTTCTTTTTCCCTTTTCATATCTGTATTCAATAAGCTCATGTATCCTTCACGCCCACCCCAGAATACATAGTTTTCTCCGCCTAAAGCGATGGTCGCATCCAACGCCGCTTTTACCTGCGCCCCGCCATGTGCCACCACATGAAAATCAGGATTGGTAGAAGCACCATTCATATATCTTTTATTAGAAAATAAATTAGCAGTGCCCCATAATAACTTTACGCCGCTTGCTTTTTGCTTTTCACCGAGATAGGCTGTTAGCGCCTGCAAACGTTTGTCATTATCTTTTACATCATTAGTATAATCCACTACATCTACATCGTGAAAACAATAATAGGGCAAGCCGAGCTTTGTAATAAATTCAAAGGCTGCATCCGCTTTATCTTTCGCCCTTTCAACAGGATCATTTTTTTCGCTCCATGGATGTGTATGCGTTGGCTCACCAAAAGGATCGCCGCCATTGCCGCAGAAGCTATGCCAGTAAGCAACGGCAAAGCGTAACCAATCTTTCATTGGTTTTCCCGCTACTGTTTTATTTTCATCATACCAGTGATATGCCAACGGGTTATCCGACTGAACGCCTTCGTATTTGATTTTCCCGATTCCTTTAAAAAATTCTTTGTTTCCTGTAACTACTGACATAAGAGGGTTTTTAGTTTGTTTTGAATCAGTTTAACTGCTTATTTAATTGTGATAACCATTTATGGTAAAACTCTTCATATTCTTTTTTCCCATTGGGTTCTACTAACTGCACCGGTTTAAAGTGCTGAAATGCTTCCTTGCTGTTTTTATAAATACCTGCTCCCAATCCCGCACCAATGGCAGCGCCTGCGCTTCCATCGCAATTGTACATCTCTACCGGTATGTTCAGGGTGTTTACAAAACATTCGGCGAAAATATCACTTAAAAACATATTAGCCTTGCCCGCACGGATCACTTTTGGGGTCATCCCGTTTTCTTTCATGATATCTAACCCGTACCGGAAGGCGAAAGCGATCCCTTCCTGTGAAGCACGGTATAAATGGGCTTTTGTGTGAATATTAAGATCAAGATTGCAAATATGCGCATCTACTATTTCGTTTTCTAAAATTCTTTCAGCGCCATTGCCGAAAGGCAATATTAATATACCATCACTGCCGGCCTTTATAGTGGCCGCAGCGTCGTTCATTTGCTGGTAAGAAACATGTTCACCCGTGATGTTTTTCATCCAGCGGTTTAATATGCCCGTTCCATTGATACATAATAATACGCCTAATCTTTTTTGAGTTGTAGTATGATTGACGTGAGCGAACGTATTGATCCTTGATTTGTCATCATAAGTAAGCTGGTCGCTAATTCCGTAGATAACTCCCGATGTACCGGCAGTAGCCGCCACGTCACCGGGCTCCAGTACTTTTAATGATAATGCATTGTTAGGTTGGTCACCGGCTTTATAAGTAACAGGTATGCCTTCTTTTAATGACAAGGCCGCTGCGATATCTTTTGTAACATGACCATGGTCCGCAAAAACTTCCTTTATGGGTGGAATGAGCGAAGTGTTTAAGCCATAATAATCAAAAACGTCTTTAGATAATTCATTGTTCTGGAAATCCCAGAACACACCTTCTGATAAAGCTGACACACTGGTCGTTATTTCACCTGTTAATTTCATAGCAATAAAATCACCGGGCAACATGATCTTATCCGCTTTTTCATAAACGGAAAATTCATTTTCTTTTACCCATGCTAATTTGGATGCGGTGAAATTCCCGGGAGAATTCAACAAATGCAATAAGCATTTTTCTTTACCGATGGCATCAAATGCTTTGTTGCCAATGTCTACGGCACGGCTGTCGCACCAGATAATGCTATTTCTTAAAACCTGTTGTTTTTTATCTACCATCACCAATCCATGCATCTGGTAAGCGATACCAATGGCTGCGATATCCGCAGGGTTGTATTTACGTTGTGCATGTAATTTTAAAATGGCCAGTTGCACGTGTTCCCACCACATTTCTGGAGATTGTTCCGCCCATCCTGGCTTTTCCGCAATGATCCCTGATTCAGTTTCAGGATATTGTGCTGAGCAAACAGTTTGCTGTGAAGAAGCATCCATCACTGATACTTTGATGGACGAAGTACCGATATCTATTCCTAACAGTAACATTAAAACGTCTTAAAATTATTTATAAAAAAGAATAAACATAATATATTTCGTCATTCATTTCTCATTTTGTTTATAAGAAAAAGCCAGGATTTTTCAATTTGTCATACAACCTTATTGAAATTAAAACCGGGGATTGATAAAATCATCCCCGGTTTTTTATGGACCCAAAAATATGCGATTAAATTATCTTTTAATAATTCGGATTTTGTGGGTATTTCGGGCCAGTAGTAACAAGGTTAATCTGTTGCAAAGGTATTGGTCTCAGGTAATCCCTGTCCGCCCTGAAAGCAGGAATCGGATTATAAGTAGCCAACCGTGCCTGTAATGTTTTTGTACGCACCAAGTCATACCAACGCATCCATTCACCAAATAACTCTCTTGTACGCTCATCCAATATGAAATCAAGTGTTACATCGGCAGATGTTATGGGTAAAGCACCTGCACGGTTACGAACGACGTTGATCATATTTGCTGCATTAGTAAGACTACTTCCTCCTTTAAATGCTGCTTCTGCAGCGATAAGATAAGTCTCTGCAAAACGCATTAACGGGAAGGGTCTGTCAGATGCATCATTCGTATGCGCCCTTGTAACGTCATCATGTTTCTTGTTAGAAGGGAACATGTTAACATCATATTGATTGGTGGTCATCAGGTAAGATTTTGTCACTTTTCTTTCATCTTCAGTTACAGTAGCCTTGCCGGTAAGTATAATAGCTGTATCCACACCTTTCTGCCATGTATATTGCGCTAAAGGACCGGCTGGATTACCAGGACTAGCAGCTCTTGTTACTACAATAGTAACAGGAGTCTGGGCTGCAAGAGGACCTGGCCTGTTAAACATATAAATCAATTGGAAAGTCTTTGCATAACGTGTATCATTTGTCTTGTCAGCAAACGCCGTATTCAATACATAATTAGAAGGACGAACACGACCGAAAGGACGGCCATACGCCACATCACGGTCAACCGGGTTAGTGGTAGCAGTTGCTGTTCCGTTCAATGTAAATGCAGGTGCACCGGTTATACCACCATTCAGGTTAACACTGAAGATGGGATAATTAGGCCGCTGATAAAAATTAGCGCCATTGAATTTTCCGCCCGGGTTACCTGTTCCAATACCTGTTGTTTCTGAACCTTTAGGATCAGTATTCCTTTCTATCTGGAAGATCACCTCTTTATTGGAATAATCGTTTGCTTCTTTCCACATGTCAGCATAATCACTCCAAAGATCAATTCCATAAGTAGCTTTATTTGTGATGAGTGAATTGGCAGTAGTATATGCATCTGTAAAATCAGTTGCTTTAGCCGCAGTAGACCATCCCCTAGTAAGATATACTTTGGACAATAAATGCAAAGTCGCGGCTTTACCTGCCCGTCCCGGCGAAGTTGGTTTAGCTGGTAAATCAACAAGCGCCTCCGTCAGATCTTTTACTATCAGGTCATATACAGTAGCAATGGGTTCGCGGGTAGCTGATGTAGAGGGACTTGAAGCGAATTGTGTGCTGATACTTACATCGCCAAAAGTGATAACCAGCATAAAATAATAATATGCCCGCATAAATTTGGCTTCTGCCTTTAATTGCGTCGCTTGCGCTGTTGTTAATCCGGCCGCATCTGCATATTGTAATACACCGTTGGCATTGTTGATAGAACGGTAAGACCATTCCCATATGGAATTAATCCCCCCATCATTGGCCTGTAATGTATAGGTGTGAAAATTACCGCTGGTTCCGAAACCAGGAATATTTTCGTCGGTGCCAATCATGGTATTATAACACATACCTTCCTGGCAATACCAGTTGCGCAGGTTGGAATAGGTGGCGATAACAGCGGCATCAATACCACCGGGACTTGTAAAGTAATCCCTGGCAAGGCCTGACCTGTTTTTTTCATCAAGGACTTTTTGGCAGCCTACGCTTACCAGCATACAACTGACTAAAGCCATCCAGGTTATTTTATTTAAAACTTTCATATTATAATTTATTTAAAAAGTATTATAATCTAATGTTGAGACCGAAAGTGAACTCCCTTGTTGGAGGTATATCCGCCGTTACGTTAATAGAACGGCCAGGTGTAGCAGTTCCACCTCCCTGCGGAGCTAATCCTGAACCTGTTCCTGTTCCTTCCGGATCGATACCATATCCGTCGCGAACAAAAGGAGAGTATACAATAAATGGATTACTAACAGTAGCAAATACCCTGACAGAACTCATACCAACTTTTGACGCAAGCCTGGTTGGTAATGTGTACCCAAGGTTGATACTTCTTACTCTTATGAAAGTAGCATCATAATAACCTAATGTAGAACTATAATTATCTACCAATGTCTGACCTTCGGGATGCGGGAAATCATTGGTTGGGTTTGTAGCTGTCCAGTAATCCACTTTCCACTGGTTCACCCGCGCCTGCATCAGGAAGCCGTATCCACCACTACCACCATTATTTGATTGTAAATAAGTAGCGGTAATAGTGCCACCCCATCTTGCAAAGGCGACTACTGACAAGTCAACATTTTTATAGGTGAACCTGTTAGTGATACCACCAATCCATTTAGGCTGTGCGCTTCCAATAATCTGCAGGTCATTCGCATCAATTTTGTTGTCCTTATTGACGTCTTCTACACGTATACGGCCCACTGCTTGCGGAGCGCCATATTGCGCAATCGTTGCTGCATCTCCGCTTTGCCATATCCCGATCTTTTTATAATCATAGATCACATTAAGTGGCTGACCTACAAACCAACCGTTCCCAATGTCCTGTGTTTTGCCCGGCTCTTCCAATGCTACAATTTTCTCCCTGTTCATGCTCCAATTGATATCTGTTGTCCACCTGAAACCGGATTTGCTGTCAATGTTAACAGTGCTCAACAAAATTTCCACCCCATTGCTCTTTGTTTTGGCAGCATTGGTAGTGATCGAGCTGGCGCCATTGCTGATCGGCAGTGATTTATTTACGATGATATCGCTTGTTTTAGCATTATAAACGTCAATAGAAGCGGTAATCCTGTTTTTAAATAATCCGAAATCTAATCCGAAATTAGTAACAGCTGTATTTTCCCAGCTCAAATCCGGGTTAGGCAACTGTCCTACATTCACACCACTAACAAAACCACTGCTTCCGAAGCTGTAGTTCACTGTACCAAGTGCTCCAAGCGTTGAATAAGGATTAGCGGATTGGTTAGCGGATTTACCCCATCCAGCCCTTAATTTCAGGTTAGAAAGCCAGGAAACATTCTTAAGGAATAATTCGTCCGAAGCATTCCAGCTTGCTCCAATAGCGGGATAAGTAAACCATTTATTGCCCGGCGCTAATATGGATGATCCATCCCGGCGGACAGTAGCCGTCAGGTTGTACTTATCATTAAAAGTATAATTTAAGCGTCCCATATAAGATACAATTCCGCTCTTGGTATAGTTGTTATTACCGCCTGCGGTAATTGCACTTACGAGTTGGGTGAAATTCGTGTTTTGCATATAATCAGCAGGAATACCAGTACCGCTGAACTGAGAATTCGTAGACTGGCCTTCCAGCACCTCATACAAAGCGGTAAGACTCAATCTGTGTTTTTGAGCAAATATTTTATCATATGTTAATTGATGATAGATATCATAATTCCATGCTTCACCATTCTGAATACCCGCAGTATTTGAAGCAAATGGGGTACTGGAACTACCACTCAGAATGGTATTGGCGGCACGGTAGGTGCCATAATTTTCCTGGCGGAAATCCAAGGACATATTAAAACGGTATTTCAAACCTTCGATGATCTGCAACTCTGCATAAAAAGTATTGAATGTCCTGAGCCTTCTTCTCTTATCCAGTGCAATATTTGGATTTTTCAACGTCAGGGGGTTTAATCTGGCACCTACATCCTGGTGGCCTACCATCGGTTG
Organism: Chitinophagaceae bacterium; assembly: GCA_037200685.1. Lineage (GTDB taxonomy): Bacteria > Bacteroidota > Bacteroidia > Chitinophagales > Chitinophagaceae > JAJKIP01. The sequence goes on along the minus strand of JBBCIG010000003.1, from coordinate 70,732 downwards.
CACATTCACAGAACCATCCGCATTATAAGGAGATACCAGCGGGCTTAACGCCAAAGTATTATAAACAGGATTGATACCATCACCATCTGTATAAGTAAGCGTATTTAGCGTATTTAATCCGATCTTAATCCTTTTGCCAATCTTTTGATCAACTGTAGCACGCAATCCCATACGTTTGAATTCCACCATCGGTATAATACCCGTTTCGTCCAGGAAGCTGGCACCTATACCGTATTGGGTAACGTCAGTTCCACCGGAAACATTCAGGTCATGCGAAGTAGTCATCCCTTTTTTATAAATATAATCCTGCCAGTTGGTATTTGTTCCTGCAGCCTGGCCGGCAAGTTCAGCAGGCGTAAACACTGCTGGAGCGGTTGCATTTGCTGCACCATATCTTGCTTCTGATTTGAAGGCATAATATTCCGGCCCATTGAATACCGGGAATTGTTTTATTATTTCAGTCATACCTACAGAAGCGTTATAATTGATAACCGGTTTCCCTACACGGCCTCTTTTAGTAGTTATGATGATTACACCGTTCGAACCACGGGAGCCGTAAATAGCGGTAGCAGACGCATCTTTTAATATATCAACATTGGCAATATCATCCATGTTCAGGTCATTAATACTTCCACCATATGCAAATCCGTCTACAATAAGTAACGGGTCGTTGCTACCTGATAAAGAGCGGTTACCCCTGATCCTGATCTGTCCGCCTGCACCAGGTCTTGTACCCGTTCTGGCGATATCCACACCGGCGGCACGGCCTTGTAAGGCCATTGTTAGGTTAGCTGCTGGAACTTCATCCAATGTTTTTTCATTTACGGATACAATTGATCCCGTAATATCTTTTCTTCTTTGTGTGCCATATCCAACTACTACTACTTCCCCTATATCACCTGCATTGGAGGCAACTAATGTTACTGTTATGTTCGCATTGTTACCGACAGTAACTTGTTGCTCGGTAAAATTCACGCTTGAAATAACAAGAACAGCGCCCCTTGCCGCGACAATGGAAAAATTACCGGCGTTATCGGTAGTTGTTCCTGTAGTAGTTCCTCTTACCTGTACGGATGCACCAACAACAGGTTCACCTGCATTATTGGCAACATGGCCCCGGACAGTGTTTTGCGCAAAGGCAGTTAAGCCCCCCGCTAGCAAGCTGAAAAGCGTTACCGCAGCCAAGACAAATGTCTTAGTCCGCAACAGGCTCATAAAGACTAGTTTTTTTTGGTTTTGAGACTTTTTCATATTTATCGTTTTGAGAAGTAAACAGATGTTTTATTGATGATTGAGTTTGTTAACAGATTTTATATTTAATTACCCATCCCTGCTGTTAAAACCATAAGCGCAGTACTGGCCTGTAGTATAGCGAGGATTATTTCCAATCTTATTTTTTGAAATAAATGCGTGAAGAATTGAAGCTAAACTGATAAATGGAAGGGCATGCATATGTAAATGCATACGTAAAACAGAAGTCAATGGCAAAAGCAGTTTGAATCTCATTAATGACAGCAATTCTGGTTCTTATATATTTATGAAGGTTACCCTCTATAAACGCAATCGGTTGCACTAGCACGAAAAAAAATAGAATCTCCCAATTCTCACTTATCTTCTTTATTGTTTTATCCTCGTGATAAATTCTCCTGAAATCCTTTCCTGTAGCTCGTTTGCAAATCTGTTAAATCTTACTTAGCCAATAAAAAAAACCAAATATCTCCTTTTTCAGCTCGCTAATGTAAAGAATTATTTTAGATTTGCAACCGATTGCACAAAAAAAGAAAAAAAAATCTATTTTTAGTAGACAATTTTGTTTAGCCAATCGCTGCCATGCTCAAAGAAATTACCATATACGACCTCGCCAAAGAGCTAAATCTTTCCCCTGCAACTGTAAGCAGGGGTCTTAAAGACCACCGCTCTTTAAATAAAAATACCAAGAAACGAATAATGGATAAGGCTGAAGAACTCGGCTACCGGTCGAATAATTTCGCCAGCAATCTCCGAAAACAGAAGACACATACTATAGGCGTAGTAGTGCCGCAGTTGAACAGTAACTTTATCGCTTCAGTATTATCTGGTATAGAAAAAGTAACCACCTACGCCAATTATGATATTATTATTACACACTCTTCCGAATCAGGAAAAAAAGAAATAGCTAATGCTAATAACCTTTTTCATAAAAGAGTGGATGGGTTAATTGTTTCGCTGGCATCCGACACCACCGACCTTTCCCATTTTCAACAATTTTTTAAAAGAGAAATTCCTGTCGTTTTCTTCGACCGTGTGGAAGAAACCAGCAACGGGGCGAAGATTATCATTGATAACTATAAAGCGGCATACGAAGCAACGAAACATTTGATTGACCAGGGTTGTAAAAGAATCGCACATATTACCAGTAACCAAAAGAGAAATGTTTATTCAAAAAGGTACAGTGGTTACAGGGATGCACTGGAAAATAACAACATCCCATTCGATGAAAAGTTCGTATTCATCGGTGCGCTGGACAGGGAATCATCATTGGCCACTGCGCAGCAAATTGCAAAGATGAAGCCACTACCCGATGGCGTATTTGCTATCAATGATCTTTCAGCGGCTTTATGTATACAGGTATTTAAAGAACATGGTATCCGTGTCCCCGAAGATATAGCCGTCGTAGGTTTTAATAATGATACAATTGGTATTATCAGTGATCCCCAGCTTACTACTATAAATTATCCCGCTGTACAAATGGGAGAACAGGCCGCCATGGCATTGATTGATTACTTAACGGGCAATACCAAATCTATCCTTACCGACAGCATTATATTAAACGCTGAATTGATAGTGAGGGAATCATCGCTGAAAAAACGTCGATAGACATATAATAAATACTAATGAAAAAACATGCCCTACTAATTGTCTTATTGGTTACTTCTTTTTTTTCCTATGCAGAAAACGGTTATGAACTCTGGTTACGCTACCAGCAGCTCACCAATACAGCACTTGTTTCTTCCTACAAACAAATTATTAAAGAAATACAGGTAAATGGTAACTCGTCAACGATGCAGGTGATAAAAGACGAGTTGAACAAAGCATTACCGGGATTATTATTAATAAAGCCTTTATATACTACCAGTATTAAAACAAATGGTACCATTATAATAGGTACGCCGTCGAGTTCATCTGTCATCGCCGGATTAAACCTGGACCTGAAGAAAGCCGGGGATGAAGGTTACATTATTGTATCAAAGACCATTAATGGAAAAAGTTGCACTGTCATCACCGCTAACTCAGACAAAGGTGTTTTATATGGCGTATTTAATTTTCTCCGTTTATTGCAAACACAAAAACCAATAACTTCTTTAAATATTACTTCCGCACCGCTTCTTAAACTACGTTTATTGAACCATTGGGATAACCCGAACCGTACTGTAGAACGTGGTTACGCTGGTTTTTCTATTTGGGACTGGCATCTTTTACCTGAGTATATTGATCAACGATATATTGATTATGCAAGAGCCAATGCTTCGGTTGGTATTAATGGAACAGTACTAAATAATGTAAATGCCAGTGCCTCGATGCTTACACCTGCTTATCTCGTTAAAGTAAAAGCGTTGGCAGATGCATTCAGGCCTTATGGCGTTAAAGTTTATCTTTCTGTTCGCTTCAGTTCTCCTATTGAATTAGGTAAATTAAGTACCGCCGATCCATTGAGTGACAGCGTTCAGCGTTGGTGGAAAGAAAAAGCGAAAGAAATTTATACGCTTATCCCGGACTTTGGCGGGTTCCTTGTAAAAGCCAACTCAGAAGGGCAACCAGGTCCGCAGGATTATAAGAGAACACATGCTGATGGTGCCAATGTAATGGCGGATGCGGTAGCACCTTATAATGGAGTAATTATCTGGCGTGCATTTGTATATGATGCAAAAGCGATTGACCGGCATAAACAAGGCTATGATGAATTTGTACCCCTCGATGGAAAATTCAAAAGTAATGTAATGGTGCAGGTAAAAAATGGCGCTATCGATTTTCAACCAAGGGAGCCTTTTCATCCTTTATTCGGCGCTCTTCCTAAAACACCCGTGATGATGGAGTTTCAATTGACACAGGAATACCTGGGACAAAGTTCTACTATGGTTTATGAAGCGCCTATGTTTAAAGAATGCCTGGAAAGTGATACATACAGTAATGGAAAAGGAAGTACAGTGGCGAACATTCTCGATGGAAGTGTGCAACCGCATACATTAACAGGAATGGCCGGTGTATCTAATATTGGCAACAACATGAATTGGTGTGGTCATCCCTTTGCACAATCCAACTGGTATGCATTAGGACGCCTGGCATGGAACCATAATTTATCTTCAGAAAATATCGCGGATGAGTGGCTGCGTATGACATTTACTAATGATGCAACTTTTGTAAATGAAGCAAAAAAAATGATGATGCAAAGCCGTGAAATAGTGGTGACGTATATGACCCCCATCGGGCTTCATCATATTATGTGGACAGGCAGTCATTACGGGCCGGCGCCGTGGGTAAATAACCTTAACCGGCCAGATTGGAACCCTGTTTATTATCATAGAGCTGATTCTATTGGCCTTGGTTTCAACAGAACAACGAGTGGTACTAATGCATTGGAACAATATTTTCCCGAAGTAAGAAATAAATGGGAAAAGCCATCCACTACGGAAGAGAAATACTTGCTCTGGTTCCATCATATACCCTGGGATTATAAAATGAAAAGCGGGCGGACCATGTGGAATGAACTCTGTTATAAATATTATACAGGAGTTGATTCCGTAAAATGGTTACAGCGTACCTGGGAAAACCTAAAAGGTAAAGTAGATGATGAACGTTTTGCACATGTGAAAATGTTGCTGGCTATTGAAGAAAAAGAAGCGGATTGGTGGCGCAATGCATGTGTACTTTATTTTCAAACATTTTCGAAAAGGCCTATACCTGCGGAATATAAAAAGCCGGAAAAGACATTGGACTATTATATGCAACCGCTTTTCCCGTTTGCACCTTAAGCGCCAAATTTATAACTATCACATAAGTATTTAAAATTTTTACAACTACAAAAGATGAATCAACAATCAAAACTCATTGCTATTGTAACAGGCGGGGCGTCAGGCATCGGATGGGCAATCGCTGAAAAATTTTCACAGAATAATATTTTCACACTCGTGATCGGGAGAGATAAAAACAAACTGGAAGCCGCGAAAAAAATGCTCGGTGAAAACGGCGCGACTATACAATTTGATCTTACTGATTTTAAAAATATTCCGGCAATGATCAAAGATATTCAACAACAATATGGACGTATTGATGTGCTGGTAAATAACGCTGGCATTAATCTAAAGAAAGAATTTACGGAAGTAACGGATGAAGAATTTCAACGGATTCTCAGTACGAATGTGAACGCTGTTTTTTCTATTTCCCGTGAAGTTGTAAAAGTAATGGAGCAACAAAAAAGCGGCAGTATTATCAACATCAGCTCTATGGCTGCGATGTATGGCTTACCGAAAGTGATTGCCTATACCGCTTCCAAAAGCGCCATTGAAGGAATGACTGTAGCGATGGCTGTTGAACTTTCCCCAAAAGGTATTCGGGTGAATGCCATTGCGCCGGGGTTTATTGCAACGGATATGTCTGCGAAAGCATTGAACAATGATCCCGAAAGAAAACAAAAAGTATTAGGACGAACACCTATGGGCTATTTAGGCAAACCGGAAGACATTGGTGATGCGGCATTATTCCTCGCTACTAATTCATCTAAATATATTACAGGCACCAGCATTCGTGTAGACGGAGGGAATGCTGTAGGTTTTTAATTTATAAGCGATTTTCTTTTTTACGAAGCCCGGGAATTAATAATTCTCCGGGCTTTTTTCTTTTTGTTAATGCCGGTTAATCTGCGGTTAACGAAGGCCAAATATTATCACAGTAAAAATTAATGGTTCAAATTAGCAGTACAATTTTTAAAACAAAAAAATGTAATCATGAAAAAGTATTTTCTTTCCGCTACCGCTCTTTTGCTCTTCGCCGTTATGGTAAATGCGCAGGTTACCCAAAAACAACCCGCAAAAACAAATGCTGTAAAGCAAGCCAGCATGACAAGCAAACCTGCAAACAGTAATAAAGCTGGTACTACCGTTGCAAAAGTAACCCCGGCGAAAACTTCTACTTCAGGTCAAACAAGTAGCAGCACAACCATTAAAAGAAAACATCATAAAAAAAATACACCCAAGAAAACGGAAACAAAATAGCAGTATGTGGTTTTGGTAGTTCGGCAAGGCGGCCTCGTAAGGGCCGTCTTTTTATTTTATATAAAGGAATTAAAGATGTATTAACATTCACTTAACCTATGTTAACAAAACATATTAATAACAGTTTAAATCTTTGCAGGGCATTTCATTTATGGCATCTTTCTCAATACGATCATCTACTATCAGGCTGGGAATATTTATCAGTACTCTCATCATCGCACTTATTTTAGTATTCCAATTAATATGGCTAAAAAGGGTTTATCATTTTGAACAAAAGCAATTTGACTACAACGTTATTAAAGTTATCAGAAGTTTATATGAAGATATTGATGCGAATGCTTATTATTCTTCGCACTTGAATGAATTGGTGGAAAACCCGGAACCACATTTATATATCGCTAATCTCCCTTTACAGTCAAACAATGATTCATTGGTTGATTACCTCTTAGACGAATTGGAAAATTTTAATGTTTTTACTAATTGTCATGTAGGTATTTATAGTGCGAAAGAAGAAAAATATATTTACTCTACCCTTCTTGAATCGGCCGGGAAAAAAGAAATCAGCAATATAACCCTGCCTGCTACACGACGGTCATTTGATCACCTGACATTATATTTTCCTAACCGCCAACAATACATTTTGGCTCAAATGAACTTCTGGATTATCAGCAGCGCTGTATTGCTGGTAGTATTATTATTATTCAGCGGCAGCTTATATTATTTTTATAAACAAAAATTCCTGAACGAAACGCAAAAAGATTTCATTCACAATTTTACCCATGAATTTAAAACCCCTGTATCTGTTATCAGCCTTGCGGCGGATGTTTTAAAAAACCCCGCTATTGTTGACAAACCTGAAAAATTAGCTACGTATGCCGGTATTGTTGAATATCAATCCGGTTACCTGCAACATCAAATTGAAAAACTGTTGAAATTCGCAAACGCCGAAGCAAGCCACCTGCACCTTTCAAAAGAAAAAGTAAATATCCATGCGCTCATAGAAGAAGCTGTGGCAAACCTCACTCCTCTCATAAACCAAAGCAACACACAGCTCACATTCGAATTCAATGCAAAAGACCCGTTCTTAATAGCTGATAAAGACTACCTGGTCATCGTTATTACAAATCTTATTGACAATGCCATCAAATATTCAAGGTCGCCAAAAATTTTAATCCATACAGGCAACACTGCAAATTCACTTTTCTTTTCCATAAAGGATAATGGCATCGGTATTGAAAGCAAAAACATCAATAAAATATTTAAAAAATTTTTCAGGTTTCATAAAGGTGACGAAACCTATCCCGCAAAAGGGTTTGGCATCGGCTTAAGCTTTGTAAAAAAAATAGTTGATGCACATGGCGGAAAAATAAAAGTCGACAGCTCACCGGGAACAGGAAGCGAATTCACCATCGAATTACCAACTTAAAAAATAGATCATGAACAATAAAACCACGATACTTGTAGCGGAAGATGACCTCCAATTAGGTTTCATCATTAAAGACAACCTGGAAGAAGCAGGCTACCAGGTGATCAATTGTCCCGATGGCGAATCTGCCTGGGAGCAATATCAAAAACATACCCCTGATATCTGCATATTAGATGTAAATATGCCTTATCGTGACGGCTTCAGTGTTGCAAAAAAAATAAGACAGAAAAGCGATATCGTTCCTATTCTTTTTCTAACCGCCAAATCACTTGAAGAAGATAAATTAAAAGGCTTTGATGCGGGAGCTGATGATTATATTGTAAAACCATTCAGCATGAAAGAGCTGCTGTCAAGGATCAATGTTTTTCTTCGCAGAAATAAAATGCTGGTAGTTCCTTCAGCAAACTCTCTCCCCATTGGCCGTTTCGCATTTATCACAAAAGAGTTGAAACTCGTAAATGATAATGAAACAATAGCATTAACACAAAAAGAAACCGACCTGCTCGAATTTCTATGTCATCATCAAAATAAAGTATTAAAACGGGAGGAAATATTATCGAATGTCTGGGGTAAAAATGATTTCTTTCTCGGCAGAAGTATGGATGTATTTATCACGCGGTTGAGAAAACATCTTTCGTCAGAACCAGCTGTTACCATAGAAACGATACATGGAGTAGGCTATAGATTTATTATAAGCAATAATTAATCATTACTGTAGCATAGATTGAATAATGCCCGCTACTTTATCGCCATTGGGCAATACTATTTTTTCTAATGCCAGGTTTATCGGGATAGCGGGTACATTCAATGCACCCAACACTTCCACCGGTGCATCCAGCCATTGAAAACAATTTTTAGCAATTCTTCCCGCCAGTGCTTCCGCGAAAGAATTGTTTTGCTGCTCTTCTGTCAGCACCAAACATTTTCCATGCAGATTCACTCTTTCAAAAATCAATGCTTCATCCAATGGAAATAAAGTGCGGAGGTCAACAATTTCTATTTGCTGGTTAAATTTTTTCGCAGCCGCCTTCGCCCAATACACGCCCATGCCATAGGTTATAATAACGCATGTCTCACCCTTTTTTACTGACGCTTCATTTGCTTGCAATACAATATTCGCTTTCCCGAAAGGAAGAATATAATCTCTTGAAGGCTCCGGCGTTTTTGCATCTTCTGTTCCCGGCACTTTGCCCCAATACAAACCTTTATGCTCGAGTACCACAACCGGGTTGGGATCATAATAAGCCGCTTTCATTAATCCTTTCATGTCAGCAGCATTGGAAGGGTATGCTATCTTAATTCCTTTCACCGATAACAATGTTGTTTCAACGCAGGCACTGTGATAAGGGCCACCACCACCATATGCGCCAACCGGCACACGCAATATCATCGACACGGGAAACTTACCATAACTTAAATAACAGGACTTGGCCACTTCCGTTACCAATTGATTAAAGCCCGGATAGATATAATCACCGAACTGCACTTCTACAATCGGTTTCAATCCCGCCGCACTCATCCCCACTGTCGAACCAATAATATATGCTTCCTGTATCGCTGTATTAAATACTCTTTCGTTACCAAACTTTTCCGCCAGCGTTGCAGTCTCCCGGAACACACCGCCTAACCGTTTGCCTACATCTTCTCCGTATAAAACCGATTCGGGATGATCTTCCATTATTTCACGGATAGCAAACAAAGCCGCATCTACCATTAATATTTTATCAGCGCCGACAGGACTTCTTTCTCCCTTTTCTTCCATTACCGGTGTAGGAACAAAAATAAAATCTTCCGCATTAGTTATATCCGGATCAGGCGATGCAATGGCTTTTGCAAAATCTTCCGCAATTAATTCGTTGGCTTCTTTTTCTATTTGTAAAACATAATCTTCGTTTATTCCGAAGTAAAATAGTTTTTGCCGCAGCTTCGGATGCGGGTCCTGCTGCATATCTTTCGACCAGTCTTCACCCGATCTGTAAAATTCTTTTCGTACACCACTGGTATGGTCACCGAGTAAAGGAACCTGCGCATGCACGAGATAAGGTCTTCGTTCGTTGCGCACAGTATCACACACACCTTTCATCACATGGTAGGATGCCTCAAAATCACTGCCATCCACATGCACCCTGTTCATTCCTTTAAAGCCCGCGACAAATTCAAAAGCATTCATCGTTCTCGCTTCTTCCGCCGTCACACTGATGCCCCAATTATTATCCTGTATTAAAAAAATAATGGGCAATTGCTTCAACACGGCGAATTGAAAAGCTTCGCTTACTTCGCCTTCAGTAATGCTTGCATCGCCTAATGAACAAATAACAATGGGTAATTCACCATTTGCTCCTTTATTTAATTTATTAAAATCTTTTCTTTCCCAATATTGAATACCCTGCGCAATGCCCGTTGTCGGAATCGCCTGCATGCCGGTAGCGCTGCTTTGATGAATGATCGTGGGTTTATCGCCCTGCTTGTAACTGGGATGTGAATAATAGGCACGGCCGCCGGAGAAAATATCATCTTTCTTTGCGAGCAACTGCAACATTAACTGGTAAGGTGTAAAACCCAACCCCAACAAAATACTTTCATCCCGGTAATACGGGCTTACATAATCTTGCGGTTGTAGCTGGAATGCCGTGGCGAGTTGAATAGCTTCATGTCCCCGTGAAGTGGCGAAAACATATTTGCAAACACTTTTGTTGGCTTCATAAGTTTCGGACATCGCTTTCACCTGGCACATCAACCTGTAAGCTTTCAGCAATACATTGGCATCCGTCATTTATACTAACAATTGTAAGCGCAAATGTAATCAACAGTTTCTTGTTTTTATAACAAAGCTGTATTAAGTAGCCGCCACAAGTACTACAAAAAAACAAGCCACCTGTTTACACAGATGGCTTTTATTACAGTTGGTTTTGCTACTCTAAAAAAAAGTAAGGTCTATTTTATTTCTAATTTAAACATGCTGTTGTCTTCTAATACTCCTTCCAGCTCATCACCTACTACTACTTCACCTACGCCTGCTGGTGTACCGGTAAAGATCACATCACCGATATTGACGGAAAAATAATTAGAAATATAGGAAACGATCGTATCAAAGTCATTCAGCATTTCGGCGGAAGTGCCCTGCTGTACTAACTCTTTGTTTTTATACAAGCCGAAATTGATCGCCTTCTTGTTTTTCACATCCGCAAAAGGGACCCATTTCCCAATAACGGCTGAGTTATCCCATGCTTTCGCTTTTTCCCACGGCAATCCTTTTTCCTTTAATTCTTTTTGTATATCCCTTGCGGTAAAATCAATACCTGCGGTTACCGCATCATAATATTTAGAGGCGAATTTATCCTGGATATATTTACCATTCTTGCTGATGCGGAGCACCAGTTCACACTCATAGTGAAGTTCATTTGTAAACTCAGGATAATAAAAAGGGGTGTGGGCTTGCAACAATGCGCTTTTAGGCTTCATAAAGATCACCGGGTCTTCAGGTATCTCGTTACCGAGTTCTTCGGCATGTGCAGCATAATTTCTTCCTACGCAAAAAATCTTCATAAATCAGGATAGTTATTTTAGAATTACATCGGGTACTTCAGAAGGATATCATCCATCAGGTTTTCTATAAACGGATTGGATATTAGTGAAAATAATAGGTCGGCCGCTAAAATAAGTAAACAAGCCCATTTATCATAAAGAAAACTTCTTATTATTTATCCCGTTCATAGCGGTAGCGATACCCTGACTGGCAAAGGTTTCAATCACCCCGGACGAGGCATCAATCTTTAATTTCACAAGGGGTTCTTCTTCTTTCTTCCACTTTCCGAGCACAAAATCGGATTGGTACCCTTTCGGAAAATCATTACCAATACCGAAGCGCAGGCGTGGGTAATCCTGCGTCACCAGGGCTTCCTGAATACTCTTAAGGCCGTTATGGCCGCCATCGCTGCCTGATGGTCTCAATCGAAGACTATCTAAAGGTAAAGCAACTTCATCTACAATAACAAGGATATTTTCAACGCCGATCTTTTCCTTATCCGCCCAATATTTCACCGCCTTCCCGCTCAGGTTCATAAACGTTGTCGGGCAAATACAAACAAAAATCTTCCCCTTCCATTTTACATCCGCCACGTAAGCGAGCCTGTCCGTCCGGAAAGTCGCCGCATGTTTTTGCGCAAACGCATTCACCACGTCAAAGCCGATATTATGCCGCGTATGCGCATATTCATTGCCAACATTTCCCAGTCCTGCGATCAGAAATTTCATAAGTGATTAGAAAATTTTTATGTACCCAGCTTCAGTTTTTCATAGCATCGCCTGTTGCGTCGCACTCTTCAGGGTTCTGTTCGCTATTCAACAAAGCTTCTAGCTTTAAGCTATGAGCTTCGAGACTTCAACATCAGCAACTTTCAAATTTAAAGTTCCGTCTTCCTACTTCCTACCTCATGCTTCTTCCTCCTCTCAAATATCGCATTAAGTCAATAAAAAACCCGTCCCGGTTGTACGGGGCGGGTTTGTAATAGCTTTTATAAAAATTATTTCTTTCCTTTTTCGGCAGGGGCGGCTTTCGCTCCGGCAGCAGGTGCAGCCTTTGCTCCGGCGGCAGGCGCAGCGGCGGCAGGTGCAGCTTTCGCTCCGGCGGCAGGCGCAGCGGTTTCTTCTTGTTTCAATTGCCTTGTCAGTACAACGGAAGCGATAGGAATACGTGGGGAATTTAATATTTCAAAATTATCCACTTTCACATCTTCCACCCTGATGTTGCCATTGAGTTCAAGGTTATCAATCGACACTTCGATCTGCTCCGTTAAATATTTAGGAAGTGTCTTTACTTTCAGTGATTTCATTTTGGTGATGAGCTTACCACCATCTTTTACCCCTTTTGAAGTTCCAACGAACTTCAACGGAATATCAGCGATCACTTTTTTATCTTCTACCAGTTCCAGCAGGTCTATGTGAATGAGTGCGTCATTCACTTTGTCAAACTGCAGGTCTTTCAGGATGGTCCTGTACGTTTTGCCATCCACGCTTACTTCTGCAAATTGGAAACTTGGTGTGTATACTAAAGGTCTGAATGCCGCAGCAGGAGCTGAAAAATTAATTTCCTGCTCACCTCCGTAAATTACACCAGGCACCAGTTCCTGAGAGCGGAGTGCTCGGGTAGCGGTCTTCCCGAAACCGGTCCTCAGTTGTCCTTCGATTGTAATTGTCTTCATTGTATGTTGTTTAAAAATTTACTTTTTCTTTCCCACTCAACACTTGCCATTCCTCACTCGCTACTTACAAACTCGGCCTTCTCTGAGAGTGCACAAACAAACTCGTGATACTCTTGTTCTCAAATGCATTGCGGATAGCTACTGAAAAAATTTCCGCGACGGATATTACTTTAATTTTGGGCGTCGCCTTTTTTAAAGGTATCGTGTCGCAAACCACCAGCTCTTCCAATACACTGTTCTCAATCGTCTCGTAACCTTTTCCACTCAGGATCGGATGAGTGATCATAGCCCTTACACTCCTGGCGCCTTTTTCTTTCAACAGAGCGGCGCTTTTTGCCAATGTTCCGCCTGTGTCACATATATCATCAATGATTACGATATCCTTATCCGTCACATCCCCGATTACTACCATGCTGGCGATTTCGTTCGCCCTTTTACGGTGCTTATCGCAGATTACCATTTCCGCATTAAAATAATCAGCTATCTCCCTGACCCTGTTGGTAGCTCCCGCATCAGGGGCCGCAAAGGTAAGGTTTTCAAGCTTGAGATTTTCTATATAAGGGATAAAAACAGCGTGACTGTCGAGGTGATCTACAGGGATATCAAAATAGCCCTGGATCTGGGGGGCATGCAAGTCCATCGTGATAACCCTGTCAGCGCCGGCAGCTACTAACATATTGGCAACCAGCTTGCTACCGATAGCAACCCTTGGCTTATCTTTTTTATCCTGGCGGGAATAACCGTAATAAGGCATCACCGCTATTACTTTATAAGCAGACGCCCTTTTAGCGGCATCAATCATCAGCAACAATTCCATCAAATTATCAGAAGGAGCGTAAGTGCTTTGCACAAGGAAAACAAAATCGCCCCGGATGCTTTCTAAATAGGTGGGGCACATTTCTCCATCGCTAAAATGTTGAATGTGAATATTTCCGGGACTTCCCCCGTATTTTTTTGAGATCTCACGGGCAAGTGCACGGGAGCTGGTTCCGGCGAAAATTTTGGCTGATTGCATATATAAATTAATGTGCGGCGAAGATATAAATCGCTAGCGAATTCCACTAGTAAATTGGAAAATTGATAGCAGCATTTCGAAACTTCTTCAATTAATGAACCTGAACTTAAAACCTATAAGGTTTATTCAGGCTCTTTTATTCAAAGAATCTTTTGTAAAACCTTATAGGTTTAGGAGGATAAAACATAAAAAACCTGTGAGATTTTACAGTATTTTCATTTAGAAAATATCTTTGTAAAACCTCACAGGTTTAGTAATTTAATAACCTGGAGCAAATAGAGAATAACACAGAGATTTATAAAGTAATCCCCTGTTTACATCCCCCGCAGCAGCGTTACTTATCTTTTAGCAAAAGTTGTAGAAGCCTGGAAATGTGAAGGCTTGTTAGCACTCACGGCTTTATCATCCACCTGCTTTGAACTACAGCTGTAAAAAAGTGATGAACAAATAAAGATGGAGAAAAAAGTACCACGATGTACATTACGGCAAAGAAAAGAATGGGGTGCAAAGCACCAACGGAAGTAAAGTTTTTAGCTCTCATAGAGACTTGGATTTGGGTTTTTCAAAATTGGATTATTATCTGCCACAACAATACAATTAAAGCTGTATTGAAACACTAAATTATTATCTAAATAGTTCGGATGCAAGAGCACAAATACTCAATAAAACACTGGGCAAAAGCCGAAAGGCCACGGGAAAAATTACTATCAAATGGAGCGGAGAATTTGAGTAATTCCGAGCTGCTTGCTATACTGATTCACAATGGTACCAAAGAGAAGACAGCGGTTGATCTTGCAAGGGAAATATTGAAGCTGGGAAAAGATGATCTTGGTCAACTGGGCAAGCTTTCCATTAAAGATTTAATGAAAATTAAAGGTATCGGCGAGGCCAAGGCGATCACCATTGCCGCCTGCCTGGAATTGGGACGAAGAAGACAGGCCGGATCACTGCTGGAGAAGCCAGGAATTTCTTCCAGTTCGGATATTGCTAATTATTTTCAATCGCTTTTAATGGATCATACGCATGAAGTGTTCGCTGTTCTTTTCCTGAACCGGGCCAACAAGGTGACGCATGCGGAAATTATCAGCGAAGGCGGCATCACGGGAACGGTGGCCGATCCGCGGATCATTCTTAAAAAAGCGCTGGAGGAAAATGCGGTCAGTATTATTCTTTGCCATAATCACCCGTCTGGCAGCCTGAAACCCAGCCGGGCGGATGAGGAACTGACGCAAAAAATAAAAGAGGCCGCCCGGTATTTTGATATTAATGTTATGGACCATCTTATTGTCAGTGAAGCGGGATATTATAGCTTTGCAGATGAAGGGATATTATAAATAAGCATGTAAACTTCGAAAATGCCCAGTAGAATTACTGCAGTACAAGAGTGCGACGCAACAGGCGATGATAGTAGCAATGCAGTTGGGTAAACAAAAAATAGTTTGACGACGTGATAGAAGTAAAAAATTTAACGACGACGCTTTATCCTGTAATGGAACATTTTTACACATTGCAGGGTGAAGGTTATCACCAGGGAAGGGCCGCATATTTTATTCGCCTCGGCGGGTGCGATGTGGGCTGTGTGTGGTGTGATGTGAAAGAGAGCTGGGATGCGGAGAAGCATCCGAAGTATGAAGTGGAAAGTTTGAAATCAGAAGTGAAGAACACGCCGTCGGAAATTGTGGTGATTACCGGTGGTGAGCCGCTGATGCATAATTTAAATGCATTGACAAAAGAATTGCAGGATGCCGGGTTAAAAACACATATCGAAACTTCCGGAGCTCATCCTTTAAGTGGTGATTGGGATTGGATATGTTTATCTCCCAAAAAATTTAAAGCGCCTTTGGCTGAAGTAATAGCGGCTGCCAATGAACTGAAGGTTGTTATTTTTAATAAATCAGATTTTGCATGGGCGGAAAAATATGCGGCGGAAGTTTCCGCTGAATGCAAACTCTATCTTCAACCCGAATGGGATAAGGCTGCGCAAATGACGCCGCTGATTATTGATTACATTAAGGCAAACCCGCAATGGGAATTGAGTTTGCAGATACATAAATATATAAATGTGCCTTAAATATCGTTCTGCCTGAAATTCTTTCTTTTACCGGAATAATATTTGAGTAGTTTTGTCATCCTGTTTGCCCGGAAAATTCAGCACTATGAAAAAAATCCCCGCTTTATTTATTGTTCTTCTCATTTCTACTTATTGTTTTGCTCAATACGATCCTTCAAAAATCAACAAAAAAGCCGTTACACTTTACACGCAGGCTATGCAGCGGGCACAGAGTGGTAATCTCATTTTAGCAACAGGATTATTATTACAGGCTGTTGAAATTGATAATAAATATGCAGAAGCCTATTTATCGCTGGGCGGTATGTATGGACAATTAAAAAATTATAAATCCAGTATTACTTATTACGAAAAAGCATTTGCGCTGGATGCGGATTATACAATGGAATTCAAACTTCCTTATTCCATCAATCTTGCAGGATTGGGGGAATTTCAAAAAGCGCTGGATGCTATTAATGAAATGCTGGAAAAAAGGCCGCCAAAAAATCCAACTGGTTTAAAAGCTGCGCAGTACCGCAAACGTTGTTATGAGTTCGCCGTGAATTATGCAAAAGAACATCCAACTAACGATTATGTATTCACACCAAAAAATCTCGGTGATAGTGTAAACTCTGTTGAATCAGAATACTGGCCATCGCTTACCATTGATGGAAAGGAACTGGTGTTTACAAGAAGGCTGAACAACTTCAATGAAGATTTTTTTTCCAGTGTATTGAAAAAAAGCAACTGGGACAAAGCGCAAAAACTAAAAGGAAATATCAATACCAGGGATAATGAAGCTGCGCAAAATATTTCTTTGGATGGTGAATGGCTGGTCTTTACGGCGAATGGCCGCAGGGATAGCTGGGGCGGGTTTGATCTTTATATCTCTTACCTCACACCTGACGGTTGGAGCGAAGCGGAGAACCTCGGCGGAAAAGTAAATTCAGACCAATGGGATTCGCAACCTTCTTTATCACCTGATAAAAGAGATCTTTATTTCGCCAGCAGGAGATTTGGCGGTTATGGTGGCAGCGATTTATATGTATCGCATTTGCAACCATCACCATTCACTTCAATGTGCTTGTGGCTTACCAATTGGCGTGCCGCCGGACGTGAAGGAGCGATGCCCATACGGAAAACAGCATTGTCCAAACGTGCTTCCAGTAACTTGATCAGGTTTTCACCTGTTACACCTTTACGGCGTGCCGCTTCTTCAAATGTTTTACGGAATTGTTTCTCCAATACACCATACGTGTATTTGGCTTTTTGCTTCTCACGAAGCTGCAAGGCGTATTCGCCTAAAGTTTTACGCTTTTTCGTAGCGCCGTGCTGACCGGGAGGGTTGCTGTTTTTATCCAGCCATTTACCATTACCTAAAATAGGCTCACCGAATCTACGGGAGATCTTGGTCTTTGGACCAGTGTAACGTGCCATAGTTTTTATTCATTTCGATTTTTTTAGAAACGGTGCTACGATCGGTAAAAAATCGTAAAAATTAATCGGGCACCCTTTTAATAAATGAAAGCTCTTGGCTCAACAATATGTATTAGTAAGCTAGGAGATATTAGCTGCGAGCTTTGAGACTTTGGCTCGCAACTTGTAACTCTTAGCTCAAAGCTATTCTTAAACTCTTCTCTTCTTAGGAGGACGGCAACCATTATGCGGTAACGGCGTCACATCTTTGATCATGACTATTTCAATACCGCTTTGTGATAAAGAACGGATAGCTCCTTCACGACCGGCGCCAGGGCCTTTCACATATACATCTACTCTTTTCAGACCTGCATCGAATGCTACTTTCGCAGCGTCCGCGGCAGCCATCTGTGCAGCGTAAGGTGTATTCTTTTTAGAACCCTTAAAACCCATCTTGCCTGCGCTGCTCCAGGAAATTACCTGGCCGCTTTTGTTGGTAAGGCTAACGATGATGTTGTTGAATGTAGCGGAAACGTGTGCATCTCCGTATGCATCCACTTTTACCACTCTTTTCTTGGAAGCAGCTTTGGGGCTGCTGGCCTGTTGTGCTTGTGCTTTTGCCATAATCTGTGTTCGAGGTAGTCTTTACTTTTTTAATAATTATCCTCCGCCACCCAGCGGAAAACCTGAATTAATCCTCCTCCTGCACCTGGTATCCGTAATTAATTCAGTATAAACGGTGCGTTATCGAATTGCAAACCGCCAACAGGCAGTTGCAAATTATTTCTTAGGCGCCTTCTTTTTACCGGCAACCGTCTTTCTCTTTCCTTTTCTTGTACGGCTATTCGTTTTGGTACGCTGACCACGAAGCGGTAATCCTTTACGATGACGAAGACCACGGTAACAAGCGATATCAAGCAAACGCTTAATACTCATTTGCACTTCAGAACGTAACTGACCTTCTACTTTTAATTCTTCCGTAATGGTATTACGGATAGCATTAAGGTCATCATCGTTCCACTCGTTTACTTTCTTGTTACGGTCAATACTATTCTTGTCAAGAATGTACTTAGCGGTAGAAGGTCCGATACCATATATATAGGTAAGACCGATTTCGCCTCTTTTCGTTTTTGGTAAATCAACACCGGCAATACGAGCCATATTTCTTTTAATTTAAAGTTCTTTTTAATTCAAATAAGCAATTGGCAATTAGCAATAGGCAAATTGCCTGTTGTCTATTGCCTATTGTCTTTATCCCTGCCTCTGCTTGAAGCGTGGATTCTTTTTGTTGATTACATACAACTTTCCTTTGCGACGAACGATCTTGCAATCAACACTGCGTTTTTTAATAGATGCTCTTACTTTCATGATCCAGTTATTTATATCTGAAAATGATTCTTCCCCTTGTTAAATCATATGGCGACATTTCAACCCCTACTTTATCACCCGGTAAAATGCGTATATAGTGCATTCTCATCTTCCCGGAGATGGTGGCCAGTATTTCGTGGCCATTTTCAAGTTTAACTCTGAACATTGCATTAGACAACGCTTCAATAATTACTCCATCCTGTTTAATAAGCGGTTGTTTCGACATAGAAAATTTAGGGGTGCAAAGATAAGAGTATCAGTGTGAAAAAAGAAAAATCACTTCCTTTTTCTAGGAATGCATTTATTGAGGGCATTCCCCATTGCTGAATAGAATACGGGACGATGAAGTGTGTCTCGACCCCGACAGTAGTCGGCAGGCGCAAGGGACGATGATAGTAGCACAAAAGCCGGGAACATAATTAAACATTCCCGGCTTTAATATCTGGCTAAAGATAGAGTAAACGTATGGTTATCAGTGTTTTTCCAAGTGAACCTTGGTCATATCGAGGTGCAGGTTCTGGAGATCGTGCACATAAAGCGGAACGTTGAAATGCCGCCTGTCCTCCCGCCACCACATCTCGACATGTGAAAAATCGCCTTTTTTGGGGGTCACGAGCCGGAAGGAATCTTTCTTGTATTTCATGGCGCCGTCGGCCTCTTCCGCCGTAAAGCCGAGATTGGTCAATTGTTTTTCGTCCAGGATGGGTTTCATGTCGGCAAGACTGTACCAAAATTCCTGGACGCCATTGTCAACCAGCGCCTGGTGATCTTCGGAACTGACCCTCACCACCGTGCCTTCCCGCTCGATACCTTCATCATTGACGGCGATAATATCGCCTTGTTTGAGTTCTGCAAGCTTAATCATGACAAATCGTTTTTAGTTATCCCAATTTAAAAAAAAATTCTAACCCGGTAAAACCAAGTTATTAAGGTATTACAGTACAAAAACTATGCAGGTTCTAATTCGAGGCTTTCAATTTGCTGGTTAATGAAGCTGATTTCGTCTTTCGACAGTTTTACATTCACGGCTTTCGCATTTTGTACGGCCTGTTCTGCATTTCTTGCGCCGGCCAATGCGATGGTGATGCCCGGTTGTTCGATCGTCCATCTTAATACTAACTGTGCAAGCGAGGCATTTTTAGATGCAGCCAGCGGTCTTAATTTATCCAGCATTTCATTGGTGCGACGAATATTTTCATCAGTGTAATGACTGAGCTCCTGGCGGTGATCGCCTTCGCTGAACACATGACCGGGCTTTATTTTACCGGTTAATATTCCTCTTTGTAAAGGGCTGTAGGCGATGATTGATTTTTTGTTTTCGATACAATAAGGAACCACATCTTTTTCAATGTCACGAAGTATCATGCTGTAGGGAACCTGGTTGGATGCAAGCTTCACGGTTTGTTCCGCTTCTTTCATCCATTCATCGGTATAATTGCAAACGCCTATCTCTCTTATTTTGCCTTGCTCTTTTAATTTTAATACTGTTTCCATTGTCTCACTTATCGGCGTTGTTACATCATGCCAGTGAATCTGGTAGAGATCAATGTAATCCGTTTTTAATTTGCGCAGCGATATCTCACACTCTTTAATAATGCTTTCTTTCCCGGCATACTTGTACATTTCAAAATCTTCACCTTCGTTGGTTTTGCTTTTGAAAAAGAGTACGCCTTTTTTAATATCCCAGCGTAAACCAAATTTGGTTAATATCTGTACTTTATCCCTTGGTATTCCTTGTAAAGCTTCGGCGACAATTTCTTCACTCAACCCTTGTCCGTAAGCAGGCGCTGTATCGATAGTAGTTACACCTTCCGCATAAGAAGCTTTGATGGCCCGTACCGCTTCGTTCCTGTCAGTGCCGCCCCATTTCCATCCGCCGATGGCCCATGCACCGAAAGTAATGACTGAACATTTTAAATCTGTCTCGCCTAAATTTCTGTATTCCATTTTCGTTATTGATTTTTTATGTTTGGTTAATAGTTCATGGTTGATGGTTCATAGTTTATCGCAGGTCATTTGCTTATTGCCCATTACCTATTGGTCACTCCGCCCAGCTCATTACATAATCGTTGTTCTCGATATCCAACGCTTCTTTTGTAAGCATTAACGGATGAAATGTATCTACCATTACCGCCAGCTCTTTTGTTTCTTTCGCCCCGATGCTTTTTTCAACAGCACCCGGATGCGGTCCGTGAGGTATACCTGCGGGGTGCAATGTGATCATTCCCCTTGTTACATTTTTGCGGCTCATAAAATCACCATCGACATAATAGATGACCTCATCACTGTCGATATTACTATGATTATAGGGCGCCGGTATTGCCAGCGGATGATAATCAAATAATCGCGGGCAAAAAGAACATACGACAAAGTTATGGGCTTCGAAGGTTTGATGAACAGGTGGTGGTTGGTGCACCCGACCGGTGATGGGCTCGAAATCATGAATAGAAAATGCGAATGGATAACAACAGCCATCCCAACCGACCACATCAAAAGGATGCGTGCCATAATGCAAACCATACAGGATTCCTTTCTTCTTTGCTTTTATCAGGAAATCACCTTTTTCATCGAACGTAGGTAAGTTTTGCGGTGGACGAATATCTCTTTCGCAATAAGGAGAATGCTCCAGCAACTGCCCGTATTTACTTACATATTTTTTTGGATAACGGATCGGGCTGAATGACTCGACGATGAATAAACGGTTATTGGCATCGCTAAAATCAATTTGATAGATCGTTCCTCTTGGTATGACTAAGTAATCGCCGTAACCAAAAGGAAGTTCTCCATACATGGTTCGCAATACGCCTTTTCCTTCGTGCACAAAGATCATTTCATCCGCATCAGTGTTTTTGTAGAAATAATCTTTCATGCTTTGTTGCGGGGCCGCTAATACTATGTGACAATCATTATTCACCAACACAGCTTTGCGGCTTTCCAAAAAGTCTTTCGCAGGTTTTATACTGAACCCTTCAAAGCTGCGGTGCTTCAGCATTTTTTCTTCGGCGATAGTTGGCGCAACACTTACCTGTGGTTCTGTTTTTACAATTTGCGTGGGTGGATGACAATGATACAGCAGCGAAGAATCGTTTGAAAAGCCTTCAGTGGAAAATAATTGCTCTGAATATAATGTTCCGTCGGGTTTACGGAATTGGGTGTGACGTTTATGCGGAATAGTTCCGAGTGTATGATAATGAGGCATGATAAGAAAGTTTAGAGTTAAGAGTAATGAGTTACGAGTCCACGGCGCTATACTCACTTATCTAACTCTAATGATACCATAAGGAAATAGTATTTCCATTTTCTTTTATCGATCCAGTAGGTGAAATTTCTGTTGAATAGCATGCTGTAATCGTTCGTATAAAGTTAGGAAATACTATTTTACAGGCCGGTGAAAACAATACAGCTACATACCGCAGGGCTTTTGCTTATAAAAGACAGGAAATTATTACTGGCATTCAGCAATAACAAACAATGTTTTTACCTGCCGGGTGGCAAAATAGATAAAGGTGAATCTGCTATGAAAGCATTATGCAGGGAAATAGAAGAAGAGTTGAATATTTTAGTAGAGGAAAAAGAGTTGAAATATTATACGCATATTTCCGCCCCGGCTTATGGTGAAGAAAATGGGATAATAATGGAACAGGATTGTTTTTTATTGCGCAAAAATATTGAACCGAAAGCTGCTGCGGAGATTGGCGAACTCCGTTATTTTACTTCGAAGGAATATTTAGAGCAAACAAATACAGCGCCGGGGGCAATCATGATATTGCAGCATTTAAAACAGGCAGGCCTTATCGATTAAGTTTTTACAATCATTTATATTCGCTGCATGACCCGTATCGGTCTCATTTCTGACACACATGGATTTTTAGATGAGCAGGTTTTCAAATATTTTGAAGCCTGTAATGAGATATGGCATGCCGGCGATTTTGGAAGTTTGGAACTGGCGGAAAAACTTTCTTCCTTCAAACCATTAAAAGGCGTTTATGGAAATATTGATTCGCCGGAAACAAGAAATATTTACCCGGAAGATATTTTTTTCCAATGCGAGGATGTAAAAGTTTTCATGACACATATTGGCGGCTACCCGCCCAAATACAACAGCCGCACCAAGCCATTGATTAAAAAATTAAAGCCGAAACTTTTTATCTGCGGCCATTCGCATATTTTAAAAGTGATGTATGACAAGGATCTGGAATGCCTGCATATGAATCCCGGCGCTGCCGGAAAGCAGGGGTACCATATAGTACGCACACTTTTACGCTTTGTAATTGATGGACAGGATATCAAGGATTGCGAGGTGATAGAACTAGGAAAAAGATAAATATACTTTCGTAAGAAAGTAATTGATGTACTGAACAACAAATAAAGCACGGTAATCTATTTCATCCCGGGAAACCAAGGCCTTCCAACAATATCCCTGAATGGCCACGGAACAGCGGCGAGTATTAATAATAATGCAATAAATAAAAGCCAGGCTGTGGCTTTATAATTTAATACTTTGGCTTTGCCACGGGCAATGGTAATAAGAATAATTGCCAATAACATCATTAATGGATGTTCTATCCAGAAGAAACGATACGTTTTATCTTTCATTAACTCTACCCCTTCAGGCAAGCCTTTCATAAAGCCAAATCTTCCGGCGATGAGCTGGTAGGCGCCTACTAAAAACATGATGTGGGCGCTGATCAATAGCAATAAACTGCTGGAACGGATACTATTGCTTTTTGCAATTGCCTGGAAAAAAGTAACCAGTAATAATAATAAAATGACCCAACGAAGAATACTGTGTAAATGAAGCAATCCTGTATCCATAACAATTGATTTATCATTCAAAGCTACAGCGGCGGGGCACATGAACAAAATTTATACCTCACCCTTTTATCCCTCTCCACTGGTGGAGAGGGAAGCTACGCACAGCCCTTGCTTTTAGAAGAGTCTGATAACTATGGGGAGTTTCAAGAATGTTGAATAGAATTACCGGACGTACAAGAGTGCGACGCAACAGGCGATGATAGTAGCAATGTCGCTGGGCTAATAGAAAAATATTTCAACAATTATTATTTACCACCATTGGCATGAAGATCTGCAAGACAATTTGCATCCAGCGAAGAAATGCTGCCGGTGATAAGAAAGCCAAACAAATCGCTTGTCTCCGACGCATAATACATCAGGCAATTGCTGTTGTTGCAATGACTGCCATGCGATGCATCTTTGTGATTGGTTTGCATGGGTGAGCCGATATCGACGAGTCCTAATAAATGCCCGGCTTCATGTTCCAGCACCGTTGCTTCCACTTTGGTGCGACTTGCCTGGCCAAGACCGCCGGTGTTATCACGAATTTTTTTAGCGAACAAAGCCATCGAAGTATTTTTATAAGCGATGCCTAATGTGGAAGCATCGGTATAATTTCCATTGGTATATAAAACGTATACAGCAACCTGGTTGCCGGTAGTAAATACAGTGCGGTTCTTTCTTTCTATCTCGGCAATATCATTCGCGGAAAGAGAAGTTGCGGAAGATGCTGCCACTTCTTTTGTTACAATAGAAATATTTCCCGGTTTGTTCAATACACCACTGAGCATTGATTGCAAATGGTTCATCGCCGCAGCATCAGGCGCATAGCCTGTCATGTATTGAATCTCTATTTTTAAAGAAGTGTATTTGGAAGAAGAAAGCAGTTCATTTGCCGAAGCGCCTACTGAACGATTATGCAATTCATCCGGTGCATCCGGATTATTGACATACGATGTAGTCGTTTTATTACAACTTGTAAAAAGAATAGCGGCGATGCAGGTAACTGCGAGAAAAGTTTTCATGATCAGGGTCGTTTGGTGTACAATATCATTTTTCAAATACTGTTCCAAACCCATCCATGTTCGATGGTAGATATAAGATACACGCCTTTCCTGTTTAAGACAGGCGTACATCTAACATCGTACATCGTTCATTACTTGACCCAATCCGCTACGAAAACATTGGTATCCCTCGTGCCGCCGTTGTTACGGTTGCTGCAGAAGGCAATTTTTTTCCCATCCGGGGAAAACATGGGGAACGCATCGAAGCCTTTGTCCCTGCTCAGTTTTTGAAGATTTGTGCCCTCTTCATTAATAGTATATAAATTAAAAGGGAAGCCTCTTTTATATTCATGGTTCGATGCGAAGATGATCGTTTTATTATCGGGCATATATGCAGGCGCCCAATTGGCCTGCCCGTATGATGTTACTTGTTTCGCATTGCTTCCATCCGCATTGGCGATGAAAACTTCCATATTGGTTGGTGCCACAAGGTTCTCCGCTAAAAAATCTTTGTACTCTTTTACTTCCGCTTCTGTCTTTGGTCGTGATGCCCGCCAGATAATTTTCTTTCCATCGGGACTAAACCATGCGCCACCATCATAGCCCAGTGTATTCGTTACCCGTTTTTCTTTTCCAGTCGCCAGTTCCATGATGTATAAATCAATATCGCCGTCCTTGTCACTTGTATAAATCATTTTTGTTCCATCAGGCGACAAAGTTGCTTCCGCATCATAACCTTTTGCATTGGTCAATTGCTTTACGATCTTTCCATCAAGGTCGGCCATGAAAATATCAAAGGTCTCATACAGCGGCCATATGTATTTATTACCATACTTCGCCCTGTCCGGCACCGGCGGGCAATCATCCGAACCCAAATGCGTGGATGCATATATAATATGTTTCCCGTCTTTTGTAAAGAAAGGACAAGTGGTGCGGCCTTTCCCGTTGCTGATCCTTTTATATTCAAATTTATCGCCTGGCTTTTGCGGCACTTTGCCCATATATATTTGGTCGCAGGGAATACCTTCTTTCGCATTGGTGCGTTGAAAAACGATATACTTGCTATCATAACTCCAGTACGCCTCTGCATTATCACCACCGAAAGTCAGTTGCTGTACATTTTTAAAATGTGTTTCCTCGGGATAGAGGATAGTATCCTCAAATGATGGTGAAAAGCCGGGTAAAGGACTTGAATGGTCCCGAAATGACACACACATTACAATTAACAATACGACTGAAGCTAGCGAGATAAGTTTTTTCATGTTTTATCGTTTATACAAACGCCGCAAAGGTATTTTCGCAGACAGTTACCTTTGTCAGAATTTTGTCAATCTATTTTAAATAATGGCCACAAAGAAAGTGTTTTTATTGTTTACCCGGCTGTATTGCTACTATCATCGCCTGTTGCGACGCTCCGTTCATCTTCCTGTTCTTTACTCAGCAATTGCGTCGCAGTTTACCCTGAGTAGAGCGAAGGGTCGCACTCTTGTACTTCCTGTTCGCTACTCAGCATTCTGGATAGTTTCCTTATTATCAGTTCTTATCGTTTCCTGCAACAATCAAGATGCCTCCTCCCCTTTTGATGAAATCCTTGTACAAGCTCCCTATTCTGTCCTCACCGATAGTATTAAGAAAGAACCTAAACGTGACGATATTTATTTCCGAAGGGCTGTTTTATTAAATAAAAATAATTTTCCCGAACCTGCACTGGCCGATTTTAAAACAGCATGGTCACTCAGCAAAAATGAAAGTTATGCTGTGGCTATCAGTAATATATTAATAGATAAAAATAAAGAAGATGCTATTTCTTTTTTGCTGGAAGCATTGAAAGAATTACCGAAAGTATTTTCCTCCGCCTCAGCCTTGGCCGTTTATACGATGAGGAAAATAAAACAGATGAAGCACTAAATGCGTGCAATACTATTCTTGAACAACAACCTGACCAGGTAAACACATTGATGCTGAAAGCGGAATTACTACAAAAGAAAAATGACTCGGCTGGTTCTCTCGCAGCTTTAGAAAAAGCTTACCAGCTTGCACCCGGCAATTTAGAAGTCAGTTATAAACTGGCTTACCAATATGCGGAAAATAAAAACGCAAAAGTAATTCCCCTGGCAGATTCATTGATCGCAAAAGATTCATTGAAACTTCATGGTGAACCCTACTATATAAAAGGATTATACTTTTCAAATATTGATGATAAAACGAAAGCGCTGCAATTATTAAATGAAACAACCAAACGGGATTATAATTACCTGAATGCTTATATTGAAAAAAGCAAAATCCTGATCGGTCAAAAGAAAATAAACGAAGCTTTGAAAACATTGCAATTAGCGAACACCATTTCACCTGCATTTCCCGATGCCTATTACTGGATAGGAAAATGCCAGGAAGAACTAGGGCAAAAAGAAGATGCAAAGCTTAGTTATGAAAAAGCATACGGGTTGGATAAAACGTTCATCGAAGCGAAGGAAGCCGCCGATAATATTAAATAAAAACCCCTACCGGCTTATTTATATTAACAAACAATACCACAGACCGGCTATTGACATTATCCAAAACACTTATTATCTTGTATAGGCAGGTAAAACGTCAATCAACTTAAACCATTGCCTGCATTGCTTGACATGTTAACATGTAATTGGCCCCGTCAACAGGCGGGGCTATTTTTATTTATCTTGCAGCAAATAACTAATGAATGGCACTTATTGCTCCCTCACTGCTCGCCGCTAATTTCCTGAAACTTGAAGAAGAATGCATCGTGGTGAATGAAAGCGAAGCGGACTGGTTTCATTTAGATGTAATGGACGGCCAGTTTGTACACAATATCAGCTTCGGCCCGATGATCATAGAATTTATCAGCAAAGTGGCGAAAAAGCCCTGCGATGTTCATTTAATGATTTTGGAACCTTTGCGTTTCGCCAAAGTTTTTAAAGATGCAGGTGCGGATTTTTTAGCCATTCACATTGAAGCCTGTCCCCATCTCCATCATGATATACAGGAAATAAAAGCATTGGGGATGAAGCCCGGCGTCGCTATCAACCCCGCCACTCCTGTTTCAGCATTAGAAAATATACTGGCTGATATCCATCACGTTTGCATGATGAGTGTGGAACCGGGCTACGGCGGACAAAAATTTATTCCACATACGATTGAAAAAATAAAGCAACTAAGAAAAATGATTGATGAAAAAGGATTAAAAACATTGATCGAAATTGACGGCGGCGTTACCGTAGAAAATGCAAAAGAAATTATAGAAGCTGGTGCGGATGTACTAGTAGCCGGCAATACTGTTTTCAGGGCCGCTGATCCGAAGGGAACAATAAAAAAGTTAAAAGACTAAGAGGCTAAGAGATTAAAAGAGAAAAAGAGTGAGCATTTCTATTATTCTCTTAATCCCTGGCAAAAGAGACAAGCAAGATAAAAAACCTGCGCCAACTCTTTTTTCTTCTTTTCTGCTTTAATCTCTTAGCATAGTTCCGTATCTTGAAACCCAATTCGCTTATGAAAATCCTTCATCTAACCCGCCTGCTTTCTCCACTTGTCTTGCTCATCATTTTTGTATTGAGCGGGTTCGATAGCTTCTCTCAAAAAAAACCAGCATTTGTTTCGGGTAAAGTAGTTGACGAGAATGAAAATCCTTTGTCCAATGTTTCTATTGTTATTCTCGGCAGGGCAAACAGGCATTACTACCAATGATTCCGGTTATTTCAAATTAACTGTTCCCGCGGAAAGGCCTTCGCTATTGTATTCAGCTATACCGGGTATAAAACAGAACAGAAGAATTTTTTATTAAATGAAAATGAAGAAGAACATATTTCTATCCGGCTGGAAAGAGGGGCAAGCACTACGTTGCAGGAAGTCATTGTCGGTGATCAGCGTGACAGGCGTGAAGCTGGTTTGATCCGTCCCAATCCAAAGACTATTCTCAATCTTCCTTCTGTAACAAGCGGCGTAGAAAGTTTGATAAAAATATTTGTTGGTTCCAATAACGAACTCACTTCACAATATTCCGTTCGCGGCGGCAGCTATGATGAGAATCTGATTTATGTAAATGACTTTGAAGTGTTCCGTCCTTACCTCGTAAGAAATGGCCAGCAGGAGGGATTAAGTTTCATTAACCCTGAAATGGTGCAGAATATTAATTTCTACAACGGCGGTTTCCAGGCTAAGTACGGCGACAAGATGAGCAGCGTGCTGGACATTCAATATAAAAAACCAAAACGCTTTGGTGGTTCTGCATACGTTGGCATTTTAGAACAGGGCTTACATGTTGAAGGCATTTCTACCAATAATAAACTAAGCTATTTAATCGGCGTTCGTAACCGCAGCAATCGCAATTTATTAAGCCGCCAGGAAACACAAGGCAATTATGTTCCCGCATCATCAGATGTACAGGCGTTGGTTAATTACCAGTTCAATGAAAAATGGCAGGCGGAATTTTTTGGTAATTTTTCGCAAACAAAATTTTCATTAAATCCTGAATTCAGCCAACTCACTACTTCTGTCTTCTCTCCTTTCTTTACTTCCAATCTTGGTTTGGATATTTATTTCGCAGGCCAGGAAAGGGACGAATACCAAACGAACATGCTGGGTGTTTCCATCAGCAACCAGGTCAACCGGAAGTTGAAATTAAAATGGATGGCTTCCCGGTTTGAAAATGATGAGAGAGAAAACGTGGATATACAAGGCGCTTATTTATTCGGTGACCGTGACTTTGATAAGTCTCAAGCCACTTATGGTACTATTGTAAACCCGTTGGGTGCGGGTGTGTTTCAAAATTTTGCAAGGAACAAACTCAACATTGAGAACTGGAATATTTCACACAAAGGAAATTATGACCTCGGCAAAAATGCGTTGCAATGGGGATTGAGTTATGACCGTACCATCATCAATGATAAATTGAACGAATGGGAGTTCCAGGATTCCGCCGGTTATTCTATACCATTCAACCCAAACATGCTGCAGTTGAATAAAGTGATCAAGTCAACAGCGGATCTCAACATCAATAAATTTTCCGGTTACCTGCAGGATAATATCCGCTTCGGTGATTCATTAAACACCTATACACTCAGCGCTGGTGTCCGTTTCAATTACAATGATTTAAATAATGAATTTCTCATTTCACCAAGACTTGGTTTCAGCTGGAAACCCAACTGGAAACGTGATATAATTTTTCGTGCAGCTGCCGGCGCTTATCAACAGCCGCCGTTCTATCGTGAGTTGAGAAGATATGATGGTACAGTCAACACCAATGTAAAAGCACAAAAAAGCTGGCAGGGCGTTGCCGGCTTTGATTATAATTTCACAGGTTGGGGCCGCCCCATGCGTTGGACAACAGAAGCGTATTATAAATCGATGACCGATGTTGTTCCTTATGATATTGACAATGTCCGCCTGCGTTATTTCGGAGAAAATGTTGCTAAAGCTTATGCAGTTGGAATTGAAATGCGTTTGTTCGGCGAGATTGTAAAAGATGCGGAAAGCTGGATCAGCCTTGGCATCATGAATACAAAAGAAGATATCAAAGGCGACACCTATAAAAAATTATACACTGAATGACCAGAGCCAGCCTACCGACAGCGTAACATTAGAAAAAGGTTGGGTTCGTCGTCCCACCGACAGGCGCATTACGTTCGGCATGTTCTTCCAGGATTACCTCGCCACCAATAAGAATTTTAAAATGTATTTGAATTTATTGTATGGCAGCAATCTTCCTTATAATATTCCCAACAATGTAAAATACCGCAACGGTCTCGAGATACCTGCTTACATAAGAGTTGATGTTGGCTTCAGCGCTTTACTCCTCGACAGCGACCGCAGTAAACGCCGCAGTCATAGCCCCTTCCTCGGCTTCGATAATATCTGGGCCAGTCTTGAAGTCTTCAACATCATTGACAGGGACAATACCATTTCTTACCTGCTGATAAAAGATTTTTCCAACACTACTTATACTATGCCGCAGCGATTAACGCCACGGTTATTGAATTTTAAGATTGTGGCGAGGGTGGTAAAATTCTCAGGAGAATTGTAATTTTCGATAAACTTGATTTATTAATGTCAAAAAACATTATAAAAACAATCACCATAGCCTGCTTAGGAGTACTTGTGTTTTTACTTGGATGGTTAATAATAAAAAAACCGAATGAAGGAAATAAGATAAATTTATCTTCTATCAATAAGTTGTCAATTTCA
Source organism: Chitinophagaceae bacterium (assembly GCA_037200685.1). Classification (GTDB taxonomy): domain Bacteria; phylum Bacteroidota; class Bacteroidia; order Chitinophagales; family Chitinophagaceae; genus JAJKIP01. Next base: position 40,018 of record JBBCIG010000003.1, on the reverse strand, counting down.
AAACCCGAAAAGCAGCTTTCTCAAAAAATATATTTACCACAACATAAATTTGAAGACTACCCGGCTCTTGAAAAATTTACAGGCCCGATTCCCAAGCTTGATTTCTCTACTTGTGCATACGGAAAGCAGTTTCTTACAATAACAAAAGAATGGGTGGCTCAAGGGCTCAATTTTGCCGGACATTATGTGTTTGCTTACTGGCGCTATGGCTCTAATTATTATATGAGTTCAGTTGTAGATTTAAAAAACGGGCAAAGTATATGCAGGCCCTGAAGCAAGCAATCTGTATGATTTCAAACCTAACAGCAAGCTGATAGTAGCTAATCCTCCAGATTCTACAGGACGATATGATGACAGTCCTTATATAAGCGAGCCTGTTGCGTACTTATGGTCTGGAAAAAGATTTTAAAATAGTTAAATAATCTCTTTCCTAAAACCATTTATTCTTCACCCTGTCCCACGTCGTAAGACCGACTTTAAACTGAACAGGATTATTGAATTGATTCGCAGCGGAACCCACCACATAAAATCCCAACTTAAATTTGGCAATGGCATAAACGGCCATTTGAACACCCGTTCAATACCGGCGAATATTTCTCCGTACCGCAAATTTCTCTCCGGTGCAAATAATAATCCGCCGCCCGCCACTTCACGCAACTCCAACTTTTTCATGAAGGGAATTTTATTAATGAAAAACCCTTTGAACTCATGGATGTAATGCAATTGATAAAAACGTTTGAATACGGGAAAGTAGAATCCAAAGCCTGGAAAGCTTCGTTCGGATTTAAAAATAAAAGCGGGTCGCCGCGCCGCTGAAATTTGTAATCTACCAGCCGCAAATCTCTTTTATTCGGAAAATTCCCGGTTTTAATAGTATAGGATGATGTGCCCGCCGTACCTAAATTAATTTCCTGTTCAATCCCAAATTCCAAATAATCAAAATCAACTTTACTTTTAAAAACATCCCTGATGCCTTTTCTCCACAGCGTATAGAATGTCGGCCATTTTGATCCCAGGATAATTTTTTCCCGCGGCTCCCGGATATATTTTGCCCGGGTGTGTATTGTAATCTCACTTTACCATACACTGCATTATAAGGATCAAAAGGAATGGCCTGGTTATCTTCAAGAATATCCCCCAGCAGGCTATCCACCTGCGAATTGGTTTTATAATTACTTACCGAACGGCGAAAGTTGATATCAAAATCAGTATATAAAAACAACCCGTTGAGTAACTCCAATCCATGCCCGATCCCTATCCCGCTATTGAGATATACATTGCTTCTTTTTAATTGATTGATCCAGGCATCGCCGCTGAAAATCGCATTGAATTCACGTCCTGCGGATACGGTAAAAAACCCGCGGTTAAATGGATTATACATTCTTACTACCCGTACACTGCCGTTGATATCTTTATTGCGCAGGCCATAACTCAGGTCTGCATGAAAAGAAATACTCTTTCTTGATTTATACACTTTATCATAATAAACATCCGGGTTAATCCGAGTACCGCCGAATTGTATCGGTTGATACAAAGAAAATATAGAAGGCAATACCCATGTTGTTCCTTTTTCATGATTATGCAGGTTCTGCCCGAGAAAGGTTATTTTCTTCCAATTCAGTTTATTAATAAGCGCATCAATGGAATCGAGATAGGCTTTTGTATGTGTTGCAGTATAGACACTATCCTTATAACGGATAAAACGTATTTCCTTCTGTGTCAGCGGTTCGGTACGGGTAGTTTGCCAGAAGCTACTATCTCTTTCATAAGCTTCCTGTGCTGTAGCGCTGAGTTCCGCACCGAAATATTTTTTATCAAATGTCTTATTCAGTTCAAAACTGTTGTAAGTGGCTGTTGTATTTCCCGACACATTTTTTTTACCGGCTTTGGAGAGATAAATGAATTGTTGCCGGGTGATCAATCCATGCTTTGTTGTTCACTAATTCATAATTCTGTTCCACTTCAAAGAAATCGTATTCCGGCAAATGGTATTTGGGAAAAGAAAATTGCGTGTGCAATATTACCCAGGTGCTGTCTTCAATCATTATTTCTCCCTCGACAGTCGCATTGCTGAGTTGACGAGGCTTCACACTAATCACATATATTTTTTTACCTGTCTTATTTTTTATCTCCAGCGTTTTGAACTTGTATGCGAGTAAACCACTGTAACTAACCGGCGATATAATTGGTATATCTGAAACAGCAGGAACTTTTAAAACATTATTATAAAAATTAAAATCGCCTTCCGTAGTAGATAAATAAAATAAGCCGTCGGGATTACCCCTTCTCTTCACGCCTGTTCTTTCTTCTTTTGTCCGCTGACCTGATTCATGATCATATTTTAAAATAATTTCCGCCATCGCCATCCTGTCAAGGTCTGCGTTAGGATTTTTCAATGTATCACCCCTGGCATTTTTCTTCTTTTTCTTAGTAGAGGAATCTTCCTGAACGGCTTTAATATATACCTGGCTGGAATAAGCGCCGGCCGCATCGAGTATTTCATCTTTGTGCCGGATCACATTACGGATAAATTCCTCCGCCCTGTCTTTCAATTTCCCTTTCACCACCACTTCAGAAAGATCTTTTGAGTTATCGTTTTCGAGGATAATATTTTTGAGATAATCCGACTTACCTATTATAATGGTAACAACCTGCGGTTGAAAACCGACCATTGTGATAACAAGATCATATTTCCCTTCATCTAAGACTAACTCATAACTACCGTCTTCTTTGGTGATAGTTCCCAACTGTATTTCTTTCACCTGTACACTTACAAAAGCAAGGGGCTGCAGCCTTGTATTGGTAATTTTTTCCATAAACCTTGTGGGATTGAGCGGATGAGACGGCGGTAAAAAGAAGAAAAGGTAAGAGTGCATAAGCTCTCAGCATGCGGCGGTAGTTGGTTTACCTGATAAAAATGGGGGAATAAAACCGGGAAAAATAATCCTCACCCCGGTTTTAGAAATGTTTTAACGAACAGAAAAAGAAGGTATTACCTAAAATTGATTTTTCTTTCGCTTCAGGCTACTAGGCGTTTTCCAGTATCGTCTTGTAGAAGAACAACTACAAAGCCTTATCATAAACCTTACACTTTAATGCGTTCGTATACTATTTTTTTCGGTCACCGGGGTTCGTTCCTTTGTGTTGTAATAGAGAGACACGATCACAAACCCTTTGAATAATTAACCTTAAAAACCAGACAAATGAGACAGCTTAAAATCTCCAAATCCATCACCAACCGGGAATCCCCCAGCCTTGAAAAATATTTACAGGAAATAGGCAAAGTAGACTTGGTATCACCAGAAGAAGAAACCCGCTATTTGCATTAATCAAAAAAGGCGATAAAAGAGCGATTGATAAGATCATCAAAGCGAACCTTCGTTTTGTTGTATCCGTAGCGAAACAATACCAGGGACAGGGCCTTTCACTTCCCGACCTGATCAATGAAGGCAACCTAGGCCTGATCAAAGCAGTAGAAAAATTTGACGATACCCGCGGTTTCAAATTCATTTCTTTCGCCGTGTGGTGGATCCGCCAGAATATATTACAAGGTATAGCCATGCATGCCCGTATGGTAAGATTGCCACTTAATAAAGTGTCATTGAAATCCCGCATACATAAAACACATGCGATGCTGGAGCAGCAACTTGACAGAGCTCCTTCAGTTGAAGAAGTAGCAGAAGCATTGAGTATGGATGTGGAAGATGTAGCAGCAGCCTTTCTACAGGTGCGCAGCACGTAAGCCTGGATGTATCTGTTTCAGAAGATGACGATAACACACTGATGGATACTATTGAAAATCCAAATGCAGCCAGTGCTGATGATGAAGTGACACATACAGAATCATTAAGAACAGAATTAGACCGTTCTTTCCAGACGCTTAATGACAAACAAAGAAAAACACTTTGCTATTTCTTCGGGATCGGTATTGATCACCCGATGAGCCTGGATGATATCGCCGATAAATTTGACCTGACACCTGAAAGAGTGCGCCAGATAAAAGATAAGGCGATCACAAAATTGAGAACGAATAAAAATTTCGACATGCTGCGCAGTTACCTTGCAGCGTAATATGAAAATGTTGAACAATTTAAATCCGTATATCCTTTAATAACTAAATCCCCCAATCCTATGTTCGTACAGTATGTTATTTCTTTTTCATTCCAGGCGAAACTTTATTTGCATCTTAGCCTTATCCAATGCAACAGGTTTATTAAGCGCTAATAGTTAAGATAAGAGTTTTAAATACTGACCCGGTTCAAATTGAGCCGGGTTTTTTTTATTATTATCGGAGAAAGATCATGTTAAACAGCGAACAAAACCTTGAAGAATGAGACCTTTGGAGGTGATCATGGTAACCCCGGACATCCGGGACAGCGGCAAACAAATAAAAGTAATCTCCATACCACCTCATGCCCGATAGCTCAAGGCCAAGCGAAGCTGTAGTTTTTAAAAATCTATAAACCATCAGCAGCATTTACTAAATAATTATAGTCTTTTAAACAGCCATCTTTATTAACTCCTTGTCCCACCTGTTTTTCTTTTATTTTGCAGGCCGTATACATTTGATTAAAATATATAGTGTCAGCTAACCTACCGGCATATAACGAAAACGAGTTGCGGCTGCAACTGGTGCAGGGAAATGAAGAAGCATTTACCCGTATCGTTCATCATTATTATCCACGCCTGCTTCCTTTTGCTATGAAGATCACCAAAACAAACATACGGCGGAAGAGATAGTACAGGAAGTTTTTCTTCGTCTTTGGGAAACCAGGAAAGAGATGCAACGCATTGATCATCTCGGCGCCTGGTTGTACAGGGTGGCCGCCAATCTTTCGCTTAACAGGTTGAAGCGGGCCGCCATGGAAGGCAATATTCTTCAGCGGATAAAACGCCTGAAACTATAAACCCGGTAGAGGAATACCTTGATCTTCGCCAAAGCACCGAACAATTAAATGCTGCGGTGAACCAACTGCCGGAACAGCAAAAGAAGATATTTCAACTCAGTAAAGAACAAGGTTTAAGCACCTGGAAATAGCGAAGCCTGGTTTTTCAGTAAACACTGTAAAAAACACCTTACAAGGGCTTTGCAAACACTTCGTAAAAACATGGGCCCTGCTAACCTGCTGTTGCTGGTTATTTGTGTGAACGTCGCCATTGCTGAATAGAATTCATGCAGTACAAGAGTGCGACGCAACAGGGCGATGCTAGTAGTAATGCAGCCGGGTAAATGCACAGCATCCTGCGGATAAAATTCATTTAAACTAAAACCTATCGTTCTCTTCCATGTGATGTTACACCGGTGAGCGGAACCAATGTTTGCAGCAGGCCGGAAGCGATCTGCATGTAATTGGTTATTTTATCCAGCTTAACAACCATTCCTTCCAATCCCTTTTCCGATACTTTCATCTTGCTGATGATCTGGCTTAACTTTTCTTTATTTGCCTGGAGGTCGGTAAAAACAATTTGTTCAATTTGTTTATTGATCAATTGCGAACTGCTTTCTAATTGCTGAATGGTTTTGAAAAAAGCGACCTGCGTTCCGGCGGCAGGCCTGACCTTGTTAAGGAATCACTGATTTCAGATTCCAATAAATTTATTTGCTGCTTGGAAGCCATTAATGTTGACATGATCTGCCGCATGGTTTCATTTGCCGGGTCTTCTGCAAAAGCAGCCTTATCGTTTTCGTTCGATAAAGAATCAATGCGGGTGGCAATATCTATCCACCCCCGTTTCCTCACTCGCGGGCTTATCATTTATGCCCGAACACGAGAATAAGCTAACGCTTATTGATAATATCATTATAAGCTTTTCATCCTGCAAAATAAATTTTTATAAAAAGTAAATTTTTCCTGGCCTTCTTTTCCAAAAAGGTCTTTTATAACAGATAACCTTTCCTTCAGTCCATTTATTTCTTCTACTACACTTATCAAACTATTTTTTTCATTAAACATAGTTTTCATCATCCGGTGCGTACGGGCAAGGTTACTCATTAATGAATCGGTACGTTCAATCAATAACTGGTTCTTATGAATTTCATCGGTGAGGTCGTAATATACCGGGATGATGCGGGAATAAAATTCTATCGCTACCATGCTTGTAGCGCTGTCGGGATGACGGTTTAAATATTGGAGGTAAGGTGCGATACTTCTTTTAAACTGGTCGCGGACTTTTCGTTGCGTTGCCTGCAGCTCTTCTTCCAGGTAAGGGCTCAGGAATTCCTGGAAATTATTATTGATCGCCTGTACAAGTGTATCGGCCTGTGTAATATAATCTCTTAATAAAGCAGCCTGTTTTGTTTTTAGTTTAAGCGGCCATGTGCGGTTAAAAGAGCGCCGAGCCATTGGCCGGATTAATAGGAAGGTTTATTTTTTATCCGGTGAAGCATTGAATTTGGAAACAAGGTTATTCATCCTCGTCCCCATTTCAACAGACCGTTTTCAAAATCACTGGCAAACCTGTCACTTGATAACCGTTCAAGCGTGTTGATATAGGTTGCAGTAATTCATAAATCGTTTTTAACTGGCCGGCCGTGCGCAGGCCTTCGTAATAATCTTTCCGCATCCTTTCAATTCTTGTAATTACATCTTCGGCTAACTGGTCAAGCTCATCCTGGTCCATATTACCGGTAACATAATTTTCCGGCCGTAGCTGGTTCCTTTTAAATTCAATAGTGTAGTAGTTGTACAGAATTTTATACGGCAGGTCTGAAACATCTTTGGAAGTAGTCGCAAAATTTTTCACCACTGAAGTCTGGCTGGAGTTCAGCGTATGGCAGGAAGTTATTGCAACAATAATGATTAGCAGGCAAAAGCAGGCCGGCGCTATTTTTCATGGTGGTTAGTTCTATTTTTAAAGATAAGGCAGTTTTATCCTTCGGCAACTACCAAATTTGTATTATTACCCCGGCTGCACCTGCATGCCTGCAGGCAGGTTACTACTATCATCGTTGTTGTTGAGCCTGGCGAAATTCCCATGTATACCGGAAGGCTAAGCCGAAGGGTCGCACACTCCAGGGATTAAATTGATCCCGGCAGCAAATGCAGTAACTTTCTAATACATATCTGCATATAGTTGGCCTTATTAGTACGTAAACAGCATCTTTAAAAGTTATTCGTTATGAAACAAGAGCAGCCGCCCTATAGTGTACGTTTGACACATACGCTTATCACCGTATGCCTGACGTATTGGCCTTGTCTTATCTAAAAGTGGTATTAGTGCCCCTTTATCTCCATTATTTTCGCTGTCATGATTTTCCCGTTTTGCCTGCGCCTTGAAAAATGGGGCGTTTCACCAGGGTTGGCCGCATTTTCTTCCGTATTGCTTTTTACAATCATACTCGGTGCTGTCGCTTATGTAATATATATACAGCTCCGGTATTTTCGCTAACCACATTCCACAGATCTCCGCCAAGCTCAATGGAATGATCAATCAACTCCGGGATTTCGCCGCGCAAAAATTCTCGATGAAAAAATCGGAAGTAGGCAACAGGATACAGGCGCAGTTGACACAATTGCAAAGCGGCTCTTTTTCCATCAGCTCCCTTAGTGCTGTTTCGTCTTTGCTGATGAATATTTTTCTTGTACCGCTATATGTTTTCTTTATTATTTACTACCGGCATTTTTTTATTGAATTCTTTTATAAAACTTTTTCCGGTTCCGCAAAAGAACTGATAGATAATACACTGCAAAAGATGAACCTCGTGATTAAAGGTTACCTCTTTGGACAGTTGCTGGATATAATTATTATTGGCGCAGCCAATTCTATTGCTTTGTATTTGATCGGTGTAGATTACCCGATCGTACTGGGATTTGTTATTTCCATCTTATGCATCATCCCTTACCTGGGTATGGTGGTAGGTTCGTTGGTGGCCTTGCTTGTCGCCTTAATGACAACGGATACCAACTGGCAGCCGCTCGCAACCATTGCTGTACTTTGGGTGATCCACATTATAGATTCCAATCTTGTTTCACCACTTTCACCACTTGTTATTGGTTCCAAAGTGAGCCTGAACCCGCTGATGGCTATTTTCGTTTTGTTTCTCTTTGGCCAATTATGGGGATTGCCCGGTTTATTTCTCGCTTTACCACTTACAGCCATTTTGAAAATAATTTTTGATACGGTGCCCGGCTTAACTGCATACGGGTTTGTATTGGGTGTGCCCGAAAAGCATCATTTAAAGAAACATGCTTACCTGCATATAAAGGCTTTGCGGCGGCTGGTGAGTAAAAAAGATTGATTGGTGATTTTTGTTACCAGCTGTATTGCTACTATCGGCTTCGTTGCGTCGCACTCTTCAACTTCCTGTTTTCTATTCGGCATTTGTCGAAGATGCTTACACGCCGGGGTTGGCTTTGCCAAACCCCAGCGGGACACTCGCTGATTATCGAAGTTTAGAGAAGACCCCGCAAGGACGAAAATGTTACCATCTGCATTACTACTATCATCGCCTGTTGTGTCACTCACTTCATCGTTCGGTAATCTTATTCAGTATTTGCGAAGATGCTTACACGCCGGGGTTAGCTTCGCCAAACCCCGGCGGGACATTCGATAATAAATAAAAAATAAATTATTCTAATCATAAGAATTACTTTATACTTTAAAGCGACCCTGATAAAGAATAATATTCTAGGATTATGAGGGAAAGAAAATGCTAATTTAAATTATAAATAGTTTTAAACTGAAGCAAAGAAAATTCTTCAAATGTTTTTGCTTTAATTTCTCTGATAAATTTCCAATTATCATTGATTACCCTTTTATAGGTCCTTACTTTTATTGGAAAGTCAATATTCATTGCATGAATATCCTTCTGTTTATCAGGATCACGCATGGTATAGATAAAAGCAAAACAATCGAAATTCTTAAAATAATCAGAACATCCATTTTTAGCCTCTTTCCATCCTATCTCAGTCCCATTTTCTCCTTTATTGTGAAAAAAAATAACTTCAAACGATTGGGCGCAATCATAACATGCTGAAAAATAAAAAGACCCCAAGGAATCCTTACTTCTATTAATACCCTGAATATAGCCAGAAGAGAGATGACCTGTTAATTCTTGACAATTAGAAAAAAAGCCACTAGTATCTAAAGAATTGGACAAATATTCACTAGTTGCTTCTTTATGTCTATCTATTGAACTATTGCAACCAATTATTAGTAAAATAAAAAAATAATAATTCATTTTAAACATATAATATAATTTTTTAAGCCTTAGTGACCTTTCAACGGATCACCATTCAATTTCAGAAATCTTTCAAACCCTACCGTCAACATTTTTAAAAGCTTTTCTCTATCTTCTTTTAGTTCTTTTAAATCTACAGGTCCTACAAAACGATTACTTTGTTGTTTTTCTTCGGGTTTGGCATTTTCAAACATAAACCAATTCCAAAAACTTTTATCAGATGCCACATTATTTTCATCTTCTTCATCAGGATTTTCTTCTTTTGGTCTAAAAAATCCTTCCCACCCTGACATATTAGTATATACCGAAAGCTGTCTTGATACTTTGTCTTGAGTTCCTTCTTTTGTACCTCTCGCCTCTGTAGTTACAACCTCTTTTGTTTTGGGATCATAACTTACAACTATACCTGTATGACCAGCAGAACCAGTTCGCCATAAAAAAATATCTCCAGCCTTTGGTTCATTTTTGCTCCTGATAAATTTATCCTCATTTGCTAAAAAATTTTTTAATTCTTTTGTTGTCATGGCTTTCACACCGTTTGTAATTCCGTCGGCTGCTATAACCCTGCAAACAAATTCGGAACAATCTAATCTCGCCAAAGCCTCCTTTGTATTTCCTGTACGTAAAAAAGTACGTGATGTTTTGGTCCATTCACTTTCCTGAACATAAGGAGTACCAGCGAAACTCTGACCTTTTTTAATTCTATCGCCTGGGCCTAAACCATAGATGTCGATGAAACGAAGAGGATTATTTGCTCCATATATATACGGCGAAAGTGACTTATAATTATCAATTGCAGGGTCAAGTACCATAAATCTCCCAATTTGCGCATCATACATCCTCGCTCCATAATCATACCATTCCAAACCAGTACCGTCAGTCCACTCTTTCTCCTGCTTTTCTTTACAGTTGTATTCATACTTATTTTCCTTTCCAAAACTCAATGCTCTTGATGATATCCCCGCCATTGTCAACCCAAACGGATGATAATGCGTTTCCTCTAGTATTGCCCCTCTAATATGCGTCACCTGCAAATTGTCAAAGAACACATCCTGGTTCGGTGTTTCATTGCTTACATAAATATACAAATATCCATTTTTATCTATGGGCATGTCAGTCCTTGTATGCGTACTATATGCATTACTTGCGCCTACCTGCTCGCAACCGCTGCTGCCGCTTACAAACTTAAATTGCTCGTCCAGCAATACCCAGTTGATGAATGCTTTTGGCTTTGTGTTATTATATGATTGGTTGTTCAGGAACCCATTTGCAGCAGCGTTCAGTACACTATTATTCTGTAGTTCTGTCACTGTTGGCCCGCCATGAGTGCCTGTAATATTTCCTACTGTTGTGTTCAATGCAGCCAGCAGGTCATTGAAGGCGCTTACCGGTGGATCAATAGACCCGAACCTCGGCAGTTTCCACCAACTGTTTACGGTAAGGTTAAATTTATCTCCTGCCATTACCTTTAATGTAATAGCCGGCCCTATCTTTTGTGAGCCTGCCGCAGCGCTTACTTTAGCTGCTTTCTGCGGTGTGCCACCACCATAGCCGGTTGGCGCATCTATGCGGGTGTTAGTTAAGTTGCTGTAATAAGTTTCTTCTGTTGTTGCACTACCGGGCTCCATGGTCGCAGCCGGGTACATATCCTGTTGCATCTCTTCTGTCAGCACCATTCGTACATTGCCTAAATGATCTTTAAGCATGTAATCATATTGAAAGCTCGCTGCTGCTACACCTTCCGCGGGTTTAAAACGCATTCTTCCTTCTTCATGCCCCATAAATTGCAACACATCATTTTCATACACAGCGCCGCCGATGTATAAAGTTGTCGTTGTCTTTGCCGGTGTTACGGTATTGTCCACGGTTTCTTTTTTTAGCTTATTGCCTGCTGCATCGTAAGTATAAGTAATCGTTCCTTTACCGGTAACCGTTATTACAGATGGAAGGTTTAAATAATTGTATGTGATACTACTGATACTCTTGTTGACGTCGGAAGTCATATTTCCGTTAGCATCATACATGTAGTCGGTGGGGTATACGGTAACAGGAGGTATCCCGGTAGTAGTCATCGGTGTTTTGTCAACAGAAGTACTGTAATGAAAATCACCCAGTTTACTATCCGGGTCATTAGCATTGTCTGCTACCATTTGCAGCTTGTTACTCTTTCCATTATTATAATATTCATAGATAAGGTTATCTATCTGAACACTCCCGCCTATCTTTAATCCCTATCTTTAATCCCCACTGCTGCATTTGCATGATATTACCATTGGCATCATAAGCGGTGTTTGTATTGATGCCGTCACCCATTTTCATATTAAAATTCACACCTGCATTCTGGTTAAATGCACCACCGGTGTATTGGGTAAAATCGGCTTTCATTAGCCGGTTAGCGGCATCATAGCTAAAATCATATTTTCTTTTTTCACCGTCGCCTTTGCTTTTCCAGATCGGCAATGTTACCATCTGCATTACTACTATCATCGCCTGTTGTGTCACTCACTTCATCGTTCGGTAATCCTATTCAGCATTTGCGAAGATGCTTACACGCCGGGGTTAGCTTCGCCAAACCCCGGCGGGACATTCGCTGATTATTGAAAATCTAGGAAGACCCGCAAGGACGAAAATTAGTGTTTGGCGAAAGCATATCAGATAGTTGGCTTTGTTTTTGTCGTCCTAATCCATAAATAATACATAAAAAAAGAAATACACAAAAAAATAAGCCAATTGCTGACAAGATAAAGAATCAAACCATCTTCCTTAAAAATTCGCTTTGGAAAAATATCATAAAATTTAAAACTAGAAAACTTTAAAATATTGAAAACCCATAAAGCTATTACAATGATTAAAATAAAAATAAAATCGTATGTTTTTTTTATATATGCTAAAACAATTGTGATTACTAATGCAAATATGAATATCAGAATACTACCAATATTCATATAATATATCACGAGAGGGTAATCTTTTATTAGCTTATTATGTAGCTCAATTGGAATATGGTTTAAAGACTTTAGAAACAGTAAATAATTATATAATCTGGAAATTATTAAAAACATGAAAAATTTAAAGGAATAAACGAAAAGATAAAATGATATAACATACAAAAAGATAGATAATAAATTATTTTTTTTAAACCTCATACTTTCATTAATTATTAAAAATTTCGCACTCCTTCATCAACGGCCTTGCTCACATTTTTTAATTTCTCTGCATTACTATTAACTGCAGAAGTCACTTTGCTTTCCAACCCAGCCGATAATTTTGACAAAGTTGCAGATTGCCTATCTTCTACTTTAATATTTTGGGTAGTTGTTTTTGGAATTCCTGCAAAAGAATTTTTTGGATCAAGACTAATAGTCAATTGATTGTTTTTCACATCTTCAGAAACAACTTTAGTATAAGAGGTGTTTGTTGTAGTCGTCTCTGAAATGCTTTCGATTCCACTCTTTTTAAATACATCAAACTTTACTTCAGTGACTTTTACTGTAGTCGATGATGCAACTACTTTGCCGACACCTTCTAGGTCGATAACATTTGAAGAAATATTTGACACTGTTTCAGTTATAGAGTTAGTAAAATTTACAGAACCGCCTTTTGCTCCCGTAAAAAATTCAATTGTTTCCGCTACTTTCGGAAGTACATTGCTTTGCGAATATGATGTAGTAGAACTATTTAAAGCCTGGCTCCTATTAAGAATAATTGTATTTTCATTTTTTGTATGATGACTTAAACTATGATTAAATATAGTTGCTGAAACAGCTTCCAATCCTTCCAACTCAACATAGTTAGTAACTTTATTTTCACTAAATGCATACGTACTATTGTATTCATATTTTTCAGACAACGGGTCTATTTCTATAAACCTTCCAATTTGTGGATCATGGTTTCTCCATTTAAACTGTATCAAATTCAAATCTAATTCATCATCGAGCCTTTGTCCTTGAAAAGTTTTCTCCTTATTCTTAGGATTTCCGAACGATAATGCCTTACTACTTATTCCTGCTTGTACCAACCCGAAGGGATAATAATGCGTCTCCTCTAGTATTGCTCCTCTTACATGCGTCATCTGCAAATTGTCAAAGAACACGTCAATGTTTGGGGTCTCATTGCTTACATAAATATACAAATAGCCATTCTTGTTTATTGCAACCTCGTTGAACAAATGTGTTGTAAATTCCTCATTACCTCCCACCTGTTCGGCATTTCCTCCATAATATTTAAACTGCTCATCCAGGAATATCCAGTTCACATAAGCCTTAGGTTTACTTCCATTGTAGGATTGTGTATTTAAAAAAGCTGTTGCCGCATTACCGCTAAGCCCGCTGCTTGTCAGTTCTGCTGCTGCTATTTTTCCTCCGCTTATACCTGCAATACTATTTGCAAGCGCATTTCCTAAATCGGTAATAGGGTTCGGTGTACCAGGCAATGCTCCATACGTTTTATACCAGCTATTGGCCCTCAGGTTAAATTTATCTCCTGCCATTACTTTTAATATAATAGCTGGCCCTATCTTGTTGCCATTGCCATTTGTTTTGGCTACTTTATCGTTGGGGCTGGTATAAGTATCTGTTGGGTAACCTGCTGGTTTATCCCCTCTCGTTGTATTTACATTAGAATAAAGCGCTTCTTCTGTTGCAGCCTGCGCCGTTTCCATACTGGCAGCAGGGTACGCATCCTGTTTCTGTTCCTCGGTCAGCACCATCCGCACATTACCCAAATGATCTTTGAGCATGTAATCATATTGAAAGCTGGCAGGCACTGTTCCTGCGGCCTCTTTATATCTTATCCTTCCCTCTTCATGCCCCATAAATTGCAGCACATCATTTTCATACACAGCGCCGCCGATGTATAAAGTTGTTGTTGTTTTTGCCGGTATTACGGTATTGTCCACCGTTTCTTTCTTTAATTTATTACCTGCCGCATCGTAAGTATAAGTAATCGTTCCTTTACCTGCTACTGTAATTACAGATGGCAGGTTTATTTTACCATCTGCATTACTACTATCAGCTTCGTTGCGTCGCACTCTTCATCTTCCTGTTCGCTATTCAGCATTTCAGAAGGGGATTACCAATCATAGTGTGTATATATTATTCACCAAAACCATTTTATATTCTTCCTATACCAATATTTAAAAATGCAGGCAAAATAAAATATCACAATCGGGAAAGACAACCACAATGGCAAGATTAAGCGCATGTACATCTGTTTTTTGAGTAATACCAAAGAAATAATAAGAACTTGTATAAAATCAATAGCAACGATTATAGTAAGTAAAGAAATTACTGAAAAAAAAACTTGTTTATCTGTTAAGTTAATCTTCAATCTTTGAGTTTTAAAAAAAAAATATGCTGCACCGAAACAATAAGAAAGAAATATGCGAACGCCAACTTGAAAATAATCGTTTACCTGTGTTGATATCATATTAATCGCAAATCTTGAATTAATAAAGACAATTATTTCTCTTAAAAAGAAAATAGCAAATGCTAGCCCAATTATATGCCAGCCAATATATTTTAAAACATCATATTTCATTTGATATCCTTTAATTCAATTTTTTGTGGAAGTCTATAATTGATAAGTGGGTTTTGCCAAATTGCATTGCCACTTGCCGTGAACAGAACATTTCCAGTTGATGTAACAATCAACCTTCTTTGAATAAAATCTTGAGCAACAACCTGAGATGTCTTTTTGAAACCATAATAGTCTTGTGAATACACTTCTTTGGTAAATCCATTGAAACGTTGCTTACCGTACCATTTGCCAATATCAACCACTGTTGAGATATGTCTTACCTCAACAGATAGATCACTGATTTTATATCCGGCAATTGTACCGGCAAGATTTTCAAGAAATACGCTGTTCAGAAATGAAAAGACTTTAGCGCCCCCTAATGTCGCCCAAAACTCAAGGCTTAATGTTGCGCCAATATCACGTTTATATTCACTTATTTCTGCCCTTTCATTTGTATACGTTTCCATTGTGCCAAGTAGACTTTCATTCTCTAATTGTTCAGTGTATTCACTTTCTCTTACCCAAAATTTCCAACCACCTGCATTTTTATCTATGTACCCTTTATTATTTTTCATCTTTTCAGGGTCTTCGCCACCATCATACTCGCCTTGCATCATTTTAAAGAAATTCCAGGGTTTCCCATCAGAAGCAAGTTCTTGTCGTTTTGGCTCAGAAAATTTATCTTTTTCAGAGTTCTCCTTCTTTGATGCATCATCCAATTCCACTCTCATCCCATCCGGGTCTATAAAACGTATTGGATTATTGTAGGTATAAGTATAAGGACTCCATCTTCTTGCTTTTTCAGCTAATGGGTCAATCACATGCCACCTTCCAATCTGGTTATCATACATTCTTGCTCCGTAATCTGTCCATTCAAGTCCACTGCCATCCGCAAACTCCTTCCTCTGTTCTTCCTTTCCGTTATATTTAAATTTATTCTCAGCGCCGCCAAAACTCAATGCTCTTGATGATATCCCCGCCATCGTCAACCCAAACGGATGATAATGCGTTTCCTCTAGTATTGCCCCTCTAATATGCGTCACCTGCAAATTGTCAAAGAACACATCCTGGTTCGGTGTTTCATTACTTACATAAATATACAAATATCCATTTTTATCTATGGGCATGTCAGTCCTGGTATGCGTACTATATGCATTACTTGCGCCTACCTGCTCACACCCGCTGCCGCTTACAAACTTAAATTGCTCATCAAGCAATACCCAGTTGATGAATGCTTTTGGCTTTGTGTTATTATATGATTGGTTGTTCAGGAACCCCGTTGCAGCAGCGTTCAGTACACTATTATTCTGTAGTTCTGTCACTGTTGGCCCGCCATGAGTGCCTGTAATATTTCCTACTGTTGTGTTCAATGCGGCCAGCAGGTCATTGAAGGCGCTTACCGGTGGATCAATAGACCCGGACCTCGGCAGTTTCCACCAACTGTTTACGGTAAGGTTAAATTTATCTCCTGCCATTACCTTTAATGTAATAGCCGGCCCTATCTTTTGTGAGCCTGCCGCAGCGCTTACTTTAGCTGCTTTCTGCGGTGTGCCACCACCATAGCCGGTTGGCGCATCTATGCGGGTGTTAGTTAAGTTGCTGTAATAAGTTTCTTCTGTTGTTGCACTACCGGGCTCCATGGTCGCAGCCGGGTACATATCCTGTTGCATCTCTTCTGTCAGCACCATTCGTACATTGCCCAAATGATCTTTGAGCATGTAATCATATTGAAAGCTCGCTACTGTTATACCGTCCGCTGGTTTAAAACGCATCCGTCCTTCTTCATGCCCCATAAATTGCAGCACATCATTTTCATAGACAGCGCCGCCGATGTATAAAGTTGTAGTTGTCTTTGCTGGTGTTACCGTGTTATCCACCGTTTCTTTTTTTAGCAATAATTATTTTTTTACCATCTGTATTACTACTATCATCGCCTGTTGTGTCACTCACTTCATCGTTCGGTAATCCTATTCAGCATTTGCGAAGATGATTACACGCCGGGGTTGGCTTTGCCAAACCCCGGCGGGACACTGGCTAATTATCGAAAATTGAGTAAGACCCGCAAGGACAAAAAAGTTGTCGTTGTTTTTGACGGTATTGTCCACCGTTTCTTTTTAGCAATAATTATTTTGTTACCATCTGCATTACTACTATCATCGGCTGTTGTGTCACTCACTTCATCGTTCGGTAATTCTATTCAGCATTTGCGATGATGCTTACACGCCAGGGTTGGCTTTGCCAAACCCCGGCGGGACGCTCGCTGATTATCAAAGTTTAGAGAAGACCCCGCAAGGACGAAACTTTTTACTTAATTTTTTTTATCCTTTTTTACTTTTATGACCTGAAAAAAGATTTAAATTCCTGATCTGATAACTGGTAACAGAGTCGATTCGTGCTCCTAACGAAAATAAATCGTTACCTTTTTTCCTATAGCGCACTTCTGTTTTACAGTAATTGGTTAGCTCTCGGCTATGCAAAACAATTGTGTCATTATTCAATTCCCAAAGTCCATTAAAAACAAGGGTGTCGTCTTTAATCCCTTGCTTATACTTTAGAGTACTAAATTCTGATACGGTATATTCAAAAGTTCTGTTACCTTTTAATTTTAGATGCCATTCTTTATTGATAACATCAACTGAACTACATATTTGCTTTTTCTGAAAGTAGACAATATCATGCTGCGGAACTTGTATCAATAAAAAAAATAAAAGATAAAAAATCATAAACACAATTTTACTTTGGCAAATCAGGTAAAGGTCTTATAATATAAGGCATACTTGGCAATAGACTTGCATTTTTTTGAACAGCTGCTTGTTTCATTTGCAAATATTGTTGCTGCGTTAAAATATTCATAGGTGTATAGTCGTTGCCATTTGTCCCATTATTGTCCCACCACCAAACTCCAGTATAAGCACCTCTCTGCCCATAATTAACTCCGGTAGCGGCTGTTAATTCGGCTCTTATTTTATTTACTTCAATATCTGGCCTATCTAATCGTGATTGGAAATCTTTATTGCCAGGAAGCATTGTCGACATACTATGCTCAAAAGATCCGCCAGCTTTTGTATGATACCATTCATGGAAGGCTGTCATTCCATAACCCATAGTTGAAGAAGAAAGTGTACCAGGTGTGCCCTTAATAAATCCTTCAATTTCATTAACCCCAAGTCTTATCTTATTTCCCCCTACTTCTGCTTCTGAACTTTCCTTTTGTGAAAAGCTAATTGTTGCCATACCCCCTTTGCCAAGCATTTTTCTAACTTGCCTTCTTGCAGATTTACTATAGCCTTTATTTGTTGCAACACCGGTCTCAGTAACCATACCAGTTTCACTATTTATTTGGAGATTTAATCCCGATGCAGCAGCCCATTCATCCACCATTTGTTGACCAAGTTGTGCCCCAGTAACAGTTTGGCCATTTTGTTGATACTCTGTTGCCATACTGGCTTTGTCAATTTTTACGGTATCTCCTAATGGATCAAAATATCTAATCGGATTATTCTGCATCGCAGAATAAGAGCTAAACATTTCGTTCGGCTTGGGATCAATTTGCCAGAACCTTCCTATTTGTGGATCAAGATTTCGATAAACGGCATCGTACATGTTTAAATCAAAATCTGTATTGTATTCAATACCGTTATATTTCTTTTTATTTTCTGCACCACCGAATGCAAGTGCTTTACTGCTTATCCCTTGTTGGATGAGGCCGAACGGATAGTAATGATTTTCCTCCAATATAGCCCCTCTTGTATGCACCACCTGCAAATTGTCAAAGAACACATTCACCGGACTCTCATTGCTGACATAAATATACACATAACCGTTTTTCTGTGCTGCCAGGTTTTGCAGTTCACTAAAATGATCTTTTGATCCGGGTGTATTGTTCACCGCACTAAAGCCGCCGCTTACATATTTAAACTGTTCGTCCAGGAATATATAGTTAATAAACGCTTTGGGCCGTTGGGGGTAACTGGCGTTGTCCCTTTCGGGGTTGCTGATATACGTTCCTACCGGGTTGTTCACGGGTGGTATATTGTTTAATTCCCCGGCCGTTGTGTGACCGCCTGTCGCAGCCCCGGTGGGTGAACCCATCAGCCCGTTTAGTAATTCAATAACAGCAGGCGCTGCATTAGCTGAACCGCCCCCGGTATTGTTTTGAAAATAATAGCTTTTGCCATGTATATCTATTTTGTCACCTGCCATTACTTTGAGTGTAATACTTAGGCCTGTTTTGTTTGTGGTGCTATTCAGTTTATAAAGTTTAGCGCTGTTAGTCGCTTCAAATGATGGATCGGGCGGATTATTGCCAATGCCGTTATCATTGGTATAGGCTGGTAAGCCAGTAACGGTGCTGGCGTCTACTATTTTCGATTGATCAATTGTGTAATAATCATCTTCCGTATTCACCTTTGCTGTTTCCATGCTTGCTACCGGATACTTATCTTGCTTCTGTTCCTCGGTCAGCACCATCCGCACATTACCCAAATGATCTTTGAGCATGTAATCGTATTGAAAGCTCGCTGCTGCTACACCTTCTGCCGGTTTAAAACGCATTCTTCCTTCTTCATGCCCCATAAATTGCAACACATCATTTTCATACACAGCGCCGCCGATGTATAAAGTTGTCGTTGTCTTTGCCGGTGTTACCGTGTTGTCCACGGTTTCTTTTTTTAGCTTATTGCCTGCTGCATCGTAAGTATAAGTAATCGTTCCTTTACCGGTAACCGTTATTACAGATGGAAGGTTTAAATAATTGTATGTGATACTACTGATACTCTTGTTGACGTCGGAAGTCATATTTCCGTTAGCATCATACATGTAGTCGGTGGGGTATACGGTAACAGGAGGTATCCCGGTAGTAGTCATCGGTGTTTTGTCAACAGAAGTACTGTAATGAAAATCACCCAGTTTACTATCCGGGTCATTAGCATTGTCTGCTACCATTTGCAGCTTGTTACTCTTTCCATTATTATAATATTCATAGATAAGGTTATCTATCTGAACACTCCCGCCTATCTTTAATCCCCACTGCTGCATTTGCATGATATTACCATTGGCATCATAAGCGGTGTTTGTATTGATGCCGTCACCCATTTTCATATTAAAATTCACACCTGCATTCTGGTTAAATGCACCACCGGTGTATTGGGTAAAATCGGCTTTCATTAGCCGGTTAGCGGCATCATAGTCAAAATCATATTTTCTTTTTTCGCCATCGCCTTTGCTTTTCCAGATCATACCGGCGATATTACCATTGTACTGATTGCCTCCCCAAACCCCTCCAAAGGAGGGGCTTTTATCGTACCCTAATTCAAAACCAAAATAGTTGGTAGTGTTTATGTCTTTTTCATAATCACGGTTCACTCCCAACATCCAACCTCTTATATTGTAATCATAGGTCAATGTTTCCAGGCCAGCGCCATTATTGTATACCGGCGCCAGCTTTTTTGTTTTTAGTTGTCCCAGTTTATCATATTCCAATTGAGCGACTGTTTTATAATCGCTCATCGCATTACCATTCACATTGGTATTGCTTTGTTTCTTTTCTGTTTTTACCAGTCTTCCCAGGTCATCATAACTTATTTTGGTTACGATCACTGTTGTTTGTGATGATGCTCCCGTCTTTTCCTGTTTCTGCACAGCTACCAGCGGCTGACCAGCCCAGCTATATTGCGTGGTGATTATATCCACGCCGCCGGTTATGTTGGTGCTCTTAACCTGGACCGGTCTTCCTTTTTCGTCATAAAAACTTACTGTATATAAATAAGTGTTCGTATTGATCACTTTTGTTTTTGTCCATGTCACCATTCCCTTTGTTGCATTAGTGGCTGCAAGAGGTTGAGCATAGAGAGGCGGGGTATTGTAAGCGGTATTTATATAATTGCTGTTGTTATAGGTATTATCCCATGCCGTGGTCAGCAATGTGCCGGTGGGATATGTGGTATAAACATCATAGCCGGTCAGAGTAAGCTGATCATAGCCCGTGCTGGTAGTTGGATAATCTGTCGAAATACCGGCGCTGGTTAAATGCGTGGTAAATGCCGTGCCATTTGTCCATAAACCAGTTTCTGCCGGCCGGTTCAGCCCATCATATTTGGTGATCATCCATTTGCCCTGACTTCGCATGTTGGCATCCTGGGCCATCACCAACCTGTCCCTTGCATCATACACCATATATACTTCACCAGCGCCGGGCACTTTTTTCATGATCATTCTTCCCCTTGCATCATATTCATAGCGAAAACATTGTTCATTCAGCAAGGTTGTTGTTAATTGCCAATTGCTTAGTGATAATTGTTTTACGCCTTCGGGTTGTATTACAGTTCGCAGTTGTCCCAGGTCATCGTATATATAATAAGTACAGAGCCAGCCTTCATAATTTTTTCCGCCTCCATCATCGTTTGCTGAAGTAAGCTGCACTTTTTTTAGTATCACTTTCCCTTCCTTATCCTTAAACTCTATTACCTGCTTACCGTGCTCATCCACTGTCGCATTTTTGTATAATTGGCCGGCGGGGTAAACAGCCGCTGAAGAGGGAATTTGGCAGGTTCCGAAAGTAGCTGCTGTGCTGCTATTGCTTACATTCCAAATCTTCACATTATCGGCGGCCGTGTTGATCCAGGATTTTATTTCTACACCGCGAGATGAACCGACCCAGCTATTACCCGGCGCCATTGATTTTTCCACACGGTTTAATGGCGAAGCCTCATAGTTGGTTTTACTGTAGAAGAATGTTTCGCCCTGGCTTCCGTATTGCTGCTGCATAAAGGCGGCCTGCTGCTGAAGTGGGTTAAATTTAAAATTACCATCATTAATGGATGTATTGCCATCCGTGTTGTTAGCAACAAACGGCAGGTATTTATATTGCTCCCGGCCAAACTCATCATAGACTACTGTGCTCACAAAGTCAGCGCTGGCGCCGGTGGCAGTTTCTAATGAACCTTGTTTGATTACTGTTTGTTCCGGCCTGCCTAAACCATCAAAATATTGAGTGGTTTGTTTTACATCACGAAGTGGTTTTGTTATAAGGGCAATGGCATCGGTTTCTGGGGCGGTAGCATCCCATGTCTTAATAAAGTTGCGGCCCCGCACCGTGAGGTTGACGGCAAGAACAAGATTGCCCGTATTACTCATGCTCCCTTCAGACACAATATAGTAAGTACCCGGGGGCAGTGTAACAGAAATAGAAGCAAGGTTGGTTGCGCAAAGAGGGCCGTTATCATCATTGGTATAAAGCGAGCCACCGCTGCTGTTTAAAAGATGTAAATAGGTATCGAAATCAGAACCGCAATGCGAGATAATTACTGCAGCGCTAACAGGGCCCTGTATAGTAAACCGGTAAAAAATATCAGGGCTCGAGTTCCCTATCTCATTGCCGAAATTATTGGCCGGGCTGTTATTCCTGGTATCGTTATAGGTAAAAGTTCCGGCGCCATAAGTACCCATGATGATAGGGTTACTGATAGTGGCACCGGTAGGCTGCGCCAGGGAAATAAAAGGTTGCAGCAACATGAGCAGTAAGGATAAGGCAAAAACCCTTATCTGTCTTTGTTTACTGAATAGCTGGTTTCTTAATGACATATATAAATCAGTTATTGGCTTGAATGCCTGGTTTTACTTCGTAAAGGATTGACTTACGATCCGGGTAATGATCCTGGTAGGTGTGCTTTTGGGTAATACACTGTAAAGGGTACCCTGCGCACTGATAATAAATACCTGCCCTTCCCCCGCCACATCCATATTAAAATGTTTATTCTGTTGCATATCGGTGAGCCAGGCAAACAGCGGATGTTGCCCTGTGCTTTCTATCTTCACACTTAACGGTTTAGTTATTACAATACCCAGGTTTGCTTTTAAGTTGCTGAGATCAGCCAGGTTTACATTGCCGCCAAAATCCCCTGTGGGCACTGCTATTACTTTGATGCTGTCTGTTGTTCGTTGAAGGGAGTCAAGATAATGGATCAACGGGAGGCTTTCCTGGCTGGCGCTGATTACAGCAATCACTATTTTTTTTCCTTTATATGCAGATGTCTGTACGGTAGCCCCTTCAAGGGTCTCAAAACTGATATCATAAAAACCGCTTAGTCCTGCCGAAAGCATCACGGTTATCAAAAAAAGTAATTTCATATTAAATGAGTTTTTTTAATCATTGAATTGTGCGTAATTACTGCTTGACATATACACTCCATAGAAAGTAGTAGCCCAGCCATAATAAGTATAACCATTCACTTCGAAGGAAACCTGGGAATAGCCGCTGCTATTGACAGTAACATCATAGTTTCCCTGTGCCGGCAACGGCAGGGTACCGCTGCCGGATGGAGAGATAAATGTGGAATAGGTTTGACTGCCATTGCTTACCTCGATATAAATAGTAGAAGATGAATTATTGGAATACATCAGGTATGAAGAGCAGATGCCGTTGTTATTGGCATAGTTCTGTCCGTTGACATTTACATCATTTTGAGCCAGCTGGTCAGCTGCCTGTTGTGAGACTCCGGAACTGTAAGCCCCTGCTGCTACGGTATAAGTTACTTCGCTTCCGGTACCTGCCAGGCAATCGTTTTTGTAAAAAACACCACTCTTAGCTATGCTCCGGAATAAAGCGCCATCACAATTTTCTACCTGGCCTGCATAGTTATAACAGATCTTCCTGATGATATTGTTATCCTTGTCACGAATAATTGATAATCTGTTAAAGGCATCATACTCGTAATAAACAGTGCGGCCATTGATATCTGTTTGAGAGGTAATACCTATCAAAGGATTATAGGTATTTGTGATCACCTGGGCGGAAGACCAATAGCTGCGTATCTTGTTAAGCTCTGCTCTTACCTGTGCATCGGAATAAGCACCGGTAGCATTTTCAATGATGGTGGTGTTCAATCCTGGTGTAGCCAGGACATTGTTAAGTGAAGCGCCTGTTATTTCGGCCACCAAATAACTTTTGTTATAGCCCCAGAGAAATACTTTCTGTACATCGTGGGCTTTGGCCGCCGCTGTTACGTTTCCATTATCATCATAGCTATCAAACTGGATGCGGGTTTCCAGGTTGCTTAAGGCTGTGGTCCCCGTCGCTTCCTGTATAGTCACAGGTTGAATAATATTATTACCCCAATCCTGGTAATTGGTTTTATTGGCTTTGAGCAAAACAGGGGCGCTGGTTCCCGCCTGTTTACTTAAAGTTTGCTGGATGGTGGGGGCGATGATATTCCTGGTGGTCATGGTGTGATAGGGTTCGGTAGCGCCGTAATCGTAAGGATAGGTTTTATCTACCACGCTTTTACTGCCATCACTTTTATAGGTACTAACACTGGAAGGAAAATACTGCTGTGCGCCGTTGTATGCGTATTGAGTGGAGTTAACTATTGTTCCATTGGGCGTATTCTCCAGGTGTGATTCGTTTTGCAACTCTACCCAGCCCGTCATAATATAATAAGTATCATAGAAATAAACGTCAGGCGCCAAAGTTTCGTTTGCCTGATATTGGGGATTATTTAGTATAACCTGCCGCTGGTATATATCATTGTCTGCATATGGATCCGGGTCCCCCCCTTGTTCAATAAATGGATAATCCGTCAATTTGGTAATAACAGAATTTTTGTAACCCGGGTAATCTTCATGGTATACGTAAGTATAGTTATCTACAGTTGACGGAGTAGTAAGCTCATCTTTTTTATAAGTTTCTTTTTTGTATAAAAGATCATTACCCCATCCCCTGTACCGGAAAAAAGCAAAAGCTGGGCCTTTGGCCGGACTATAGTTAGGGCCAGGTATATGTTTATTGTGCTGAAAATAATAAACATTCCTGCCTATATCGGTGAAAAAATCACCTATAAATTCTGTTACCTTATTATAATGACATTCAAGAAGACTGGCAGCAGCCCTGCTGGTAATATCAGCATCGTATCTCCTGGTTGTAGTCCTGGTCACCTTCTTGTCGTCGCCGCCTTCGGTGCAAATGGTTATGTCAAAATTTACGCTGCTAAAATCCTCCGCGTCCGGAATATATTGATCAGGGGGATTTCGTATAAATAAGATTTAGTAATGGTATTATTATTACCGTCACGGTTAATGATTTTTTGTATCCTTGGGCCATCTCCAAAAACCGTAGCGCTTAATTGATTCAATTCATATACAAATTCAGTCTCTCCCTTTGTTGGGTAAATGATCTTCTTTAATGTATTGGTCATGCAGTCACTCGTGGCAGCCTTAGATTGCCCTCCCCCGATAGTCCATGAACCGGTTTGTTGCCCCCCGGATACCGGGTTATAAGTGGTATAAGTATATTGACCATTTGGAAAACCTCTATAGGCGGCATTGGCCGCATTATTGTAATAGCCCCAATAGTCAACAGTAGCATTTTTATCAATACTATTATAAGTCGGATTAGTATACTGAAAATTATACTCATTCACCGTACTGGCATTTTTATCTTTCACCACAATCTTATCCAGGAACTTCATTTCTCCCATAGCAAGGCCGGAAGAGAGAACAAACTGGTATTCCTGTACCAGGTTACCGAGACTGTACACCTTTACCCCGGTAATCAATTTTTTATCACTGTTTAAGGTGAATACGATCTTTCCGTTGGGAAAATTGATCTCTTTTATATTTTTTTCTACATAATAAGCTTCACCGGAAGAAGATCCGACAACGGAATTTTGAGGCATATCACCTGGTGAGCAAGGTGGCCCCCAAAAATGCCGCCAGTTGCACTATTCTGACGCCTGTCGTCATGAAATATGGTAAGAATATTTCGTGCGTTATCACGAGTCCAGAAACCGGGTATATCCTCATATGTAAAATTGATATTCCTGTTATTGGAAAAACAACCTGCGATAAAAGCCAGGAAGAGGGATAGCCGGAAGTGGTGGATGATCCGGGGTAATAAGATTTATGCTCGTTGCCGCTACCACCAAACTTGTATAGAACCCCTTTATCCGTAGTAATGTCGTAGCTGCTGCTACCGGTGCCGGTGCCATTTGCTATTTTTACCGATTTCCTGCTTAATTGGGTATAGGTATTGGCCAAGATAAGAGGAATAAGCTGTAATAATAAACTCTCCCCCCTCGCCGCTATTCAGGTTATAATTATAAATATCATATTCTGAATCGGGGCTGTTTCCAGAGCCATCAATCACTTTAGCGAGATTCTTCAATTCCTCGCTGCTTCCGGTTCCGCTACCATTGTTAAAATAAGTCTCCAAAGAACCAGAACTTTCATCCGGCCGGTCATATATAGTCCGGGACAGCATGCCTCCATAATCCAGTGTCCATCCAAGGGCCACATTGGTTTTGCAACCGGAAGGTTTTAATGATTTAAGGTGATAGCGCAACGTGATGGGAAAAGAATATCCTCCTGCCTCTATGGTATAAATGGGAATAGACACATCCGGCACACCGGTACTGTAAGAAACAGGTATATCACCATATAGTTTAAACGCCTGGGCTATGGGGGAAGGTGGCAAATAAGTGGGGCTTGCATAGTTTTGTCCATAGCTATTGTACAGTGCCAGTACAAGGGCAAAAAATAAAAAAGCTCTTTTCATCATAAGTTTTTTTATATCGGTTTGATTGTTTCGATTTTTATATCCTACTACTCACCTATCACTTAAATGAATATCCCAGCCTGAATACGATGGGCTGCGTCCTCGGCACCTGCTGATAACTCAAAAAATCCCAGAGCAACTGCAACTTTGTTTTCTTAAAAAATTTTGTTTTCAGTGATACTACTTTACTTAAACCAACCAAACCGCTTTGTTGCCATCCATTCATATCTTTTAATAACTCAATGCGGTTGAATTCACTTTGGTAATTCATTTCATACCCACCGTTTACCCAAAAGCTTCCTTTTATTTTCCAGTCAACAAAACTCCTGAGCCCGGCGCCCTGGTGTGTGATATTGATATGGCGAATATTCTGCCCCCATCCCAGTTTGTAACTAGCGCCTACTCCTACCACGCTTTTATCATTTAATTTATAGCCGAGTGATAATCCGATATCACTTGTTACAGGAAAATAACCGTTGGGTTTTTGTGACTGGATATTTGTTCCGTATTCCAGCCGGTTCCAAAAACTTTTTGTTTTTTGATTATTGGGTTTAAATCCTTCGGGCATTATGTCGTCACTGCTGCCACCCCTGGCTAAAGGAGAACTAAGGATTTTATTTTTTAGTTCATTTAACTGGCCTTGCGCATCTTTTAAGTTTTGCTGGAATTGCGCCTGTGCGTTTGGTCCGCCTGCAGCAACCTGTTGCTGTATTAAATTATTTACCTGCACTCTTGTTTGTAAACCTGCGAGGCTTACCTGCAAGTTGGGGTCAGTAGGATCGCCACCGGGTAGCCCGGAACAACGACGCCAACTGGCTGTTTTTCCGCATGAAGTCTTTGAATATTTTTGTCTTGCTTAAGAGTTCAATGGCTTTTCTTTCCGCTTTTTTATGGTCTTTCAATAATGTCTTGTATTCATTCAATTGTTCACTGTAGTAGTACACTTGTTTGTTGAGCTTTTTTAACTCTTTGGCGAACCCTAATTGCTGCAATTGTTCCTTTAAGTATTGCCTTCTTTCCTTTAAAAACTTCTTTATGTCTTCGGCTTTTTGAAAACTATTTTGTAACCCTTTCACTTTGGAAAGCGCATCATCCAGCTTTTGTTTTGTCTCTTTCGCTTTTGATAATAGTTCAGGGCTTTGCTGGAGGAATTTTAGCGATGTGGGTGATGGTATCCAGGGAAGAAATGTACTGCGGCAAGGAAGTAACTTTATTGTTCAATTTATTTTCAAGGTCTTTATACCGCTCTGCTACAGTAGCAGCTAATTCTTTCGCTTTTGAAGGATCGGCCTTTGCCAGCTTCTTCAATATTTTTTCTTCCTGTCTTTTTAATTGTTGTAATGCTTTTTCTGATCGCTTATCCAGCTTTTGTTCCAGGTCTTTGGCTTTGGAAGAAATATCCTGAGCATAATTTGAAGGGAGCTGTGCCAAGCTGTCTTGTGAGAATATAGCAATAGAATGGAAGGAGAAAGCAATAAGGACAAGAAGTCGGTTGGTCATGACAACTATTATAACTGAACACAGCTATTGATTGATCAAGCGATGCTCATTGGTTTGCCATTTTCTCAATTCTCATTTCACTTTATCAAAGGTGAAAGAGAAAAAGACCTTTACCTATAGAATTACAGCGAGACAATATAGATAGTACTCTATAATTTTATTTATAAAAAATTTAATGATCATTGTCAAATCAATACTATCCATCTAGCATATAAGAGGAATGTGTTTTGATATGCCGATGAATGAGAAAAAAATTCCCCAGCTATCATGATACTGCGTGTATCAATAGAGTCAGCCCACAAATTTCATAGTATGGTAAGCAATCCTATACATCTACATTCATTGTAACTCCTGAAAGATTTTAACCCTGCTAGTGTTTTTTATCGCCATCATTACATAAAAGTCACGGGGATATTAGCATGAACGTCGCAATTGCTGAATAGTGAGCAGAAAGATGAAGAGTGCGACCATTCGACTTCGCTCATGGTAATCCCGATAGTTATCGGGAGCGACGCCCCGACAAACATCGGGGTCTTCGACAATTGTTGAGTAAAGAACAGGAAGATGAACGGAGCGTCGCAACAGAAGTTGATAGTAGCAATGCAGCCGGTAAAATAATAAATACTTATACCCGAATTTGCATTCCGTAAAACCGTGTTGTATATTGGAAAACCGAAACCAATTCTAATTGAACAGGCCACTCTTTACATTCTTCCTGCTGTTGTTTGCGTGTTTTATTTGCATGGGCGTACAAGCACAAAAGCCTGTCGCTATTTTCTATCCTGATTCTTCTAAACTTCCTTCTCCTTCGACGGCTACTATGTGCAGCAATGATATGGTGTTGCAGGAGCTTAGAAAAAATCCTGCTTTCAAAGCGCTGGAAGAAAAAATGAACCGGGAGATTTTGAATGCTCTACGTACATTAGATGATATCATCACGCTGCGGTTGTTGTTCATGTGATCAATCAGAATCCTGCCGCTATTAGTGATGCGCAGGTGATGGCGGGCATTAATGACCTGAATGATGCGTTTGGTAAAACCGGCGCTTACTCCGCCAGTGCAGGCGCTGATACCAAAATAAGATTTTGCCTGGCGCAGAAAGACCCGGATGGTGGTAACACAACGGGCATCACGAGAACAACTTCCTTTTTCTCTGATCATTTGAACAAGGATATTGAAGACAGCCGGTTGAAGAATTTAATTCAATGGGACCCGTTACGGTATATTAATATATGGTTGATCAGTTCTATCGATGCCGAAGCGTACGCCGATTTTATATGCGGCAACTGGTACCGGCTTGGTGTGGGCGGTTATGCTACGATGCCGCCGGGCGGTGGTTCGTTGGATGGTATCGTGGTAACAGGATTTGGAAGTTTGCTGGCGCATGAGATGGGACACTATCTCGGATTGTATCATACGTTTGAAGGCGGTTGCTTTAACGGTGATTGCACACTGAACGGTGACAGGGTTTGCGATACACCACCGGATAATAGTGTAAGACCTTCATCGTGCACTAACCCGGAGAATTCATGCAACACTGATACATTGTCCGCTTATTCCAATGGATTTTTTCATACAGATGTGCGTGACCAGCTTTCTAATTTTATGGATTATGGAAATGGTGGCTGCAGCAACCAATTTACGCAAGGCCAGGCGGACAGGATGCGGGCTGCTATCATGACGCAACGAAGCGGCTTGTTGCAGGATGAATGTACGAAGCCTTGTATTGAAAATATTGTCGCCGGGTTTACAAGAAATAATCCTTATCCTATACCTGCTGATAATATCAGTTTCACCAATACTTCTGCCGGCGCTACTAATTACAAATGGCTGGTGAATGATGTGGAAGTGGCAACCACTACAGATTTTAATTATGCATTTACCACTGTTGGCAAATACAAAGTGACATTGAAAGCTTTTAATGCGGATGCGAATTGTTTCGCTGCTTATACTGATTTCGTAATTTTAAATTGCGGTGTGACAGCAAGGTTTTATACCAATAAACAAAGGATCGCTTCTAAACTGAATATTTATACAGACAGTATTAAGTTTACCAATACATCGTATAATGGCACATCCTTTCAATGGTTGATGAGCAATAACCAGGGAATGCCGGAACAGGTGGTGAGTACGAGCAGCACGGATTTCACGTATGTTTTTCCAACACCGGCTACTTATAGAATACGATTGGTGGCCACCAACGGAACTTGCTCTGATACGACCGATGCATATACAGTGCCTGTTGCGGAACCTACTGCTGATGCTGTGCCTTTTAATATTTCTGTTTCCTGCTTCCAGGCAAATAAGGTGAGAATAAGTTTTTGTATTGTTGATTATGGGTACGCCCCACTCCCTGCGAATACACCTGTAAACTTTTATAATGGTGACCCGAGGTTACCCGGCGCTGTTAAATTATCTCCCACTTATTTATTGCCAACGGTTGTTCCGGGCGGCAATTGTTCTGTTTGTTTTTCACATGTGCTGAATGTAGCTTACCATGGTTTGGATAGATTATATATGGTGTTTAACGACCAGGGAAATTCTATCCCTATAGCATTGCCGAATACATCTTTGGTGGAATTGAATTATGCAAATAATATCCAGGCGGCGCCACAAACAAAGACAACGATCACTACTTCTATTTGTGATGGACAAAATTACTTCGGCCATACGACGAGTGGAACTTATATTGATACGATACCGAGCGTCGTTACCGGTTGTGACAGTATCCGAACATTAAACTTAACGGTCAACCCTGTTTATCACACGACAGTTACTACTTCGATATGCGAAGGACAAAACTATGCCGGGCATACTACCCCAGGTATGTTTATAGATGTATATCGCAGCATTCGCGGATGCGACAGTACACGAACTTTATTTCTTACCGTAAAATCTGTTCCAAAAACTCATTATATCGATACGATATGCGAAGGTGAAAACAATGCAGGCTATACTACCACGGGTAAATATGTGGATACATTCAGCGCTGCAAATGGATGCGATAGTATACGGACACTGGACTTAACCGTTAACCCGAGAAAATACACTCCTTTTACTATAGAAATTTGTGAGGGCCATTCTTATTTCGCAGAAGGCAAACCACAAACAACAACAGGCATTTACAGGGATACATTAGTATCGCACCAGGGTTGTGATTCTATTCTTGTTATCAATCTTATTGTGCACCCGCTCCCTAAACCAAATCTTGGTATTGACAGGGGTGTTTGCATTGGTGAAATGCTAACGCTTGATCCGGGGAATTTTCATACTTATCTATGGCAGGATGGAAGTACAAGCCCCACATTCATTACAAATCTTATCGGCAATTATTCTGTTACTGTTACAACTATATTTGGTTGCGAAGCAAGTGATGCGATGCGGTTGACAGAAATTTACCCGTTACCTGTTAATTTTTTACCGTTGGACACCATTCTTTGTAAAGGAAATATTGTGCGGATAAAATCGACAGGTTTTATTAACTACAACTGGAGCACAGGCAGCACTCAGCCTTATATTGATGTCACCCAAAATGATACCTATAAATTAATAGCAACGGATAGAAATAATTGTATTGGCGCCGATTCAATGAAAGTGACTTTTATGGAAGATTGTCTTATCCTGCAGGTGCCGGATGCATTTACTCCCAATGCGGATGCAATAAATGATGTATTCAAACCATTGATCCCCGCACTGGTTACAAAGTATACCATGCAGGTATTTAACCGCTGGGGACAATTGCTATTTGAAACACATAATTCAGCCACCGGATGGAACGGGCGGTTCCAGGGAAGAGAACAACCCAGCGGCGCTTATGTGTACAACATCCGCTTTATTGATTACCTCGGAAGAAGTGTGAAAAAATCGGGGACAGTTATGTTGATTAAATAAAAATCGCTTCTTTATTTAACAACATTTACCAGCATACCAATATGCTCAATTGAAATTTGTATTTCATCTCCTGACTTCAAGGTGAATTCGTTTCCCGGTACAATACCCGTTCCGGTCATGATCAAAGCGCCATACGGGAAAGAACATTCACGGTAAACGAACGATACCAGTTCCTCTGGTGTCCGTTTCATTTGACTGATAGCAATATCACCGGAGAAAACTTTTTTATCATCCCTGAAAATTTCCAGTTGGATCATTGTGCTTGCTGGCAAAGGTTTATCAGTAAGATAAACGCAGGGACCTACTGCAGCACATGCATCATATGTTTTCGCCTGCGGCAAATACAAAGGATTTTCTCCTTCGATGCTGCGTGAACTCATATCATTACCAATCGTATAACCGATGATTTTTCCGGATGAAGTAACGACCAATGTCAATTCAGGTTCCGGTACATCCCATGTTGAATCTTTACGGATGCGCACTTGTCCGCCGGGGCCCACTACACGGTGTGGCGATGATTTAAAAAATACTTCCGGTCTTTCCGCTTCGTATACCCGTGCGTAAAAATCGCCGCCACCCGCATCTTTGGATTCTTCCTGTCTTCCTATTTTGCTCCGCAAATATGTAACACCGCATGCCCACAATTCCTGGTTGCCTAATGGCGCTACCAGGTCGGCGATCAATTCGCTGCCGCCTGCGGAAGATGATTGCGCCAGCTTTTGTGCTTTTTGAAAAACATCATCATCATTTATAAATGCATCCCAGCTTCCGTCTTTTACCGGGTAAAATTTGTTGTCTTTTTCCAGCACGATGCCGGTGGTAGTCCTGTAAACTTTCATTTTTGTTGATTATATTTTTATGGATTGTTTGTTATCTTGGCACATCGCTCCACAACCATGTTAATGATTCAGGTAAAATAGAACCGGCGTGCTTGCCGCTATGGGTGCCCGATCCTTTTTCAAACCGCAAGATATATCCTTTGAATTTAAAAGATGATTCCATTTGTAAATTTGCCAGCCACCAGTCGCCGTAATTATTATTCAAATCATTACTGCCATCCTGCATGAATACTTTAATATCCTTTTTAGGGTTCGCCCGGATCATCGCAGGATATTCATGCCCGCCGCGGATATTAGTAAAGCTTCCGAAATGGCTCATTACTTTTTGAAAATAATCAGGCCGTTGCCAGGCTGCGGTAAATGCACAAATAGCGCCGGATGAGAGACCAGCAATCGCATGCATCTTCGGGTCATCAGAAATATTGTATTGTTTTTTTAACTCGGGGATTAATTCTTCAATTAAAAACTTCACATATTTATCACTGAGTACATCATATTCCTCGGTACGGTTGGAAGACCTGAACCTGCTCTCCGGAAAATCTTTGGAAGAATGACCTGGGTTTACAAACAGGCCAATTGTCACCGGCATTCTTTTTTGCTGAATAAGATTATCAAAAACAACAGCTACCCTGAAATCACCTGAATCGTTTACATAAGACTGCCCATCCTGGAAGACCATTAATGCAGCAGGTTTTGATTTGTCATACTGCGCCGGCACATATATATAATACTCACGGAAATTATTATAGAGCTTGCTTTCCCATATATATTTAGTAACCGTTCCTTTTGGAAATTCCTGCCTGCGGTAAGAATCAGGA
This sequence comes from Chitinophagaceae bacterium, assembly GCA_037200685.1. Classification (GTDB taxonomy): domain Bacteria; phylum Bacteroidota; class Bacteroidia; order Chitinophagales; family Chitinophagaceae; genus JAJKIP01. The sequence continues at coordinate 6,724 of JBBCIG010000003.1, read as the reverse complement.
CCCAACTTATACGTGGAATCCTGTGCATAGCCTGCCACCACAAGCAGTGAAAAAAATAAGATTGAAAAATATTTTCTCATTTATAAAAAAATCAATCCCGCATTTTAAATTTCAGCACATACATGTCATTGGTGATGTACAACGTTTTTTGATCCGGAGAAAAAGCGCAATTGGCGGCGGCATCATTCAATTTTAATTTACCCAATAATTTTCCATCGCTGTTTAAGAAACAAAAACCACCAGGCGCTGAAGCAAATACATTTCCGTTCTTATCTATTTTTAAGCCATCGGGCAAGCCGGGGGTTGCTTTATCATATCCTGCCACGGTGTAAAATATTTTTCCATTCGTCAGCTTGTCGCCATCGACATCATACACATACCAGTTGGGCTTGTCCGGATCGGAACTGGCAATCAATATTCTTTTTTCGCCGGGGAAAAAAGCAATCCCGTTTGGCCTTGAAATACTATCCACTAATAAAATAACTGTACCGTCTTTTTTTACTTTATATACACCATTCCATGGAGTTTCTTTCTTTGGGTCATTTACATTTTGCTCCAAACCATAAGGTGGGTCGGTAAAAAATAATTCACCTGCACTATTATATACAGCATCATTCGGACTGTTGAGGCGCTTACCATTATATTTATTGGCAATAGTTACATAATCGGGTTTTGGATTATCAAGCGATGAATTCATTCTCGCCATCTGCCTGTTACCGTGTTGGCATAAAACAAGGTTGCCATCAAGATCTAATACCAATCCATTGGAACCCATTTCTCCACCTCTTTTAACTGTATCCGTGTAGCCCGAAGGCGTTAAATAAACTTCTTTACCTTTTTCTTCCGTCCATTTATATACTGTATCGCGGGGAACATCGGAAAACAAAAGCATCTTATGGCTTTCTACCCAAAGTGGCCCTTCGCTCCAGTCAAAACCTTCCGCGATAACTTCCGCTTTCGCATCTGCGGAAATGATGGCATCTAATGCCGGATCTAAACGTTCGATAGTACCCATAGTTTTATGTTCAGGTTTTGTTTCTTCCTGTGGCTTTTGTTCATTGGTACATGCGGTCATTATTACAAGAAATGTAATGACGAAGAGGTATTTCATGTCAATCGTTTTATTTATGAAACTATTTATGCTTAGTGTGAATCTCCTTTTACTTCAGAACCTGATCCGCCCCTGAGCAGATCAAAATCAACACCCAAATGCGCCTGCTGTACGTGATCAATAAAAAATTTCACATATCCTCTTATCGCATGAGGTTCCGGGGCGACCCATTTCGCTTTTCTTTTTTTCAATTCTTCGTCGCTGATATCCAAATGAAGTTTTCTTTTTTCTACATCAATTTCAATCATATCGTTATTCTGTACCAATGCAAATGTGCCCCCGATCGCCGACTCCGGGGAAACATGGAGCACCACCGTACCACCCGCCGTACCACTCATTCTTCCGTCAGAGATACGCAGCATATCTTTTATTCCTTTCTTCAATAATTTCATGGGCAGATCAACATTGCCTACTTCGGGCATGCCGGGATAACCTACAGGGCCTACGCTTTTTAATACGATCACACAATTTTCATCAATATCCAGGTCTTCATCATCAATGCGGTGATGATAATCTTCCATCGTTTCAAACACTACCGCACGGCCACGGTGTTTCATCAATGCTTTGGATGCCGCCGATGGTTTAATGACAGCGCCATCAACACATAAATTTCCTTTCAATACGGCAATGCCTGCATTCTCCTGTAACGGTTTGCCGGCTGTTGCAATTACATCTTCATTATAGCATGGGGATTTTGTATTATTCTCCCCGATTGATTTGCCATTTACTGTAATGACATCATTGTGCAGGTACTTTTTCATTTCCCTGATCACTACAGGTAATCCGCCTGCATAATAAAAATCTTCCATTAAATATTTACCCGAAGGTTTCAGATTTACCAGCAACGGAACTTTACTGCCGATCTTATCAAAATCTTCGAGGTCTAATTCAACGCCTAATCTTCCTGCAATAGCCAAGAGATGAATAATAAAATTCGTCGAGCCTCCAACCGCAGCATTTACCACGATGGAATTTTCAAATGCTTTGCGGGTAAGTATTTTTGAAATCTTCAAATCTTCTTTAACCATTTCAACAATCCTTCTTCCCGATAATTGCGCCATTAACTTTTTCCTGGCATCGACTGCAGGAATTGCGGCAGCACCTGGTAAGGTAAGGCCTAATGCCTCGACCATACAAGCCATGGTGGATGCCGTACCCATCGTCATACAATGGCCCTGGCTGCGGGCAACTCCCACTTCCACTTCATGAATATCTTCTTCAGAATAATTATCTACTCCCTGTTTTTCTTTCATTAACCAATTGAACGAACCTGATCCGATACATTCGCCACGAAAGCGGCCATTTAACATAGGGCCACCCGGAACAACAATCGTCGGTAAATCCACACTGCATGCACCCATCACAGTTGACGGAGTTGTTTTATCACAACCGGTAAGCAATACAACGCCATCGATCGGGTTAGCACGGATAGATTCTTCCGTATCCATACTGGCCAAATTACGGAACAACATCGTTGTTGGCCGCATGATCGTTTCACCCAATGATGTAACAGGAAATTCCACGGGAAAACCACCCGCTTCCACCACGCCGCGTTTTACTATTTCCGCAAAATCCCGAAGATGTCCGTTGCAGGGTGTCAGGTCGGACCATGTATTACAAATGCCAATAACAGGCTTGCCCTCGAAATAATCATCAGGATAACCCTGATTGCGTAACCAGGAACGGTGCACAAATCCCATCTTATCGGACTTACCAAACCAATCGTAACTTCTTAATTTTTTGCTCACAAAATTTTTATTTATTACAAACTAATGTACAGAGCAGAAGGACTACTCAGCCGGTAAATATATTTTAATTTATCTTTTATTTAAAATAACGGGCTGCAAAATCTAAAAATGTTGGCCAGTTGGGACCGGGTGTATGACCTGCGGTATGTTGGCGAAAAGAAACTTCTCCTGCCATTAATCCTGTTTCCACTGTTGGAAATTCTGTTGTACCCATATCTTTTTTACCTAATAATTTATATATAGGCCCTGCAGCCGCTGCTGCCATGAACATACCTCTCGCATCTACCCAGCCATCACCATTTTGACCTGCACTGATAAATACAGGACGAGGTGCACACATGGCAACTAATTCATGAGAATCCACGGGAAGATCGCCCCAATTTAACGGGCCTGCATATTTTATAAAATTCCCTGCCATCCAATGATATTCATTGGAGCCTGCAACGTTCTCTACAATCTCTCCTGCATTACGACGATGTAATTTAGCACCACCTTCACCAGAAGAACTTACAAATGCTGTTGCGAAACGCGGATAATACGCTAACGTAACGATAGCAGCTTTGCCATAACGGGAGTGACCTTGTATCGCTACTCTTTTCGCATCAGTTTTTGCATCCGTATCAAAATAATCCAACGCCCTGTCCGCACCCCATGCCCATGCTTTTAATGAGCCCCAATCATCAACCTTGCGACGCTGTCCTTTATTCATTAAACCAATGATACCTTGCGTTAATCCGGCACCATTGTCCGCTTGTATACTGTTAGGTGCAATAGAAGCATAAACCCAACCACGGCCAATTATTTGTTCCTGCGCACTTGGGCCCTGTGGTTGCTGATTAGCATTAGGATTGGCTGGAAAACGAAAAACAGGTGCACCCGGCATACGGACATTTCCAAAATTCAAAATGACCGGCGCTTTGCCACTTGCATCATTCTTGTAAGTGAATTGCAATTGTATATCCACCTTAATAGCTGGATAAGATGAATTATCTACATGGCCGATTACGGTTTTTGTCGTACACATCATTCCACCAACAGTATCAGGCCTTGTTTCAATTACTTCCCAATTTACTTTTGGTAAATTTTTTGGCGTTCTTCCATACACTTCACGATCAAAATCTTCTACGATCTCCGGACGACGCTGGTCCCACCACATTTTCGCCGTAGTGACTTTCTGACCATTCTTCAATGTCAACGGATCAGGAAGATTTGGAAATGGATTAGCTTTTGTTTCATCATAATTCGCAGCGTTCGGCGCTTTGGGATCGCTCCCATTTGCTCCCTGGCGAATAGAAGTGATGTTCAACTTCGCCAACATATCTTTATAATCCGCCTGTGTAGCTTTACTCATGCTATCACGGCGAAGGCTGTCTGCAGGTGAAAGTCTTGCACCAGGTTGTGAATAGCCACCTACTGTTATTAATAACGCTGCAAAAAGAAATACTGTTATCTTTTTCATTGTATTATCATTTAATAGTTATAATCAAAATCTAATTCTTTACGGTTGTTTTGTTTTTAGCCTGCCATGCTTTTATATGTTCCGCGACTTCAAGCATCGGGGCGATCCAGATATCTTTCTCATTCTTTTTTAAATATTGTAAAAACTCCCTGTGTGCAGGCAAAGAAACATTCAATGAATTACCACCACCCACGCCATGAAATAAAATAACAAGTAATGAATTTGTCTCCATCGCTTTTTTCGCCCATTCAATCAATTGAGCGCCTGTTTGGCCATTCACCATATAGCAATCCACGTTGAGCAGGTCGATCTCATCTATTTTATGCATTTCTGCCCGTACAGCTCTTGCGGCTACAAAATCATCTTTCATCGCATTGATAAAAGATGAATCACCAATCTTCATATCACCACAGGTAAAAGCGAATGTTCTTTTTGTTTTTCCATCCAGAGCATGCAGGAATACATTGGCCATTCTTGTTTCATCGAGCATACGCTGAACGGTATAGTTTCGCATATCATACTCCGGCTTCAGCCAGGTTTTACCCGGACCGCCGATACAAGGATGATATAAGGTATGGTTGGCCAGTTCATAACCTTTAGTAGCCAGTTTTCTCCATTCTGCCATGCGTGTTTGCATCGAAGTAGAAAAGGCAGTAATATAAAATGTCGCTTTTAATTTTAATGAATCTAAAACGGTCACCGCATTATCGAGATGCTGATTGATAGCGTCATCATACGTGAGTACTACGGCGCATTTCTTTCCCTTCCATACTGATCCTGATTGTGCGGATACATGTGCAACGAAGAGAATACTGATTAATAAAACGACAGGTAATTTTTTCATCCTATTCTTTTTTACTGGGCCGTTCTTTCATATTTCAAAAACTTGCTCGCCCATGGAATAAATGATTTGAAATTGGGAGCATCGGTATGACCACCATCATGCTGACGCCATGCTAATTCACCATTGAGCATATCGGTAAGCATCGGGGGCATTTTCTCTTTTAAGTAATCATTTGAAACACCCAAATCTCTTGCGCCTACGAGTTTGAATGCTGAACCGGCCGCAATAGTAGCTTCCCAGCTTCCCTGCTGATCGAGCCATTTTGCATCACCTTTTTCAGGAATACCATAACTGATGAATGTAAGACGTGGTGCACACAACGCAATTAACTCATGTGAATCAACAGATAAATCACAGCCGGTTTTTTTACCGAAGGAAGACTCTTCTGCTCCGAATTTTATATAGTTGCCCGCCATCCAATGATATTCACCACTACCGGTAAGACTTTCGACCGCTTCACCAAATATGCGGCGGTGTAATGTAGCGCCACCTTTACCGGAAGAACCAATCAATCCTACCGCAAAGCGTGGTTCAAACGCCAATGTAACTAACGCCGCTTTACCATAACGTGATACACCTTCAATACCTACTTTCTTCGCATCGACCAATGCATCTGTTTCCAGGTAATCCAATACTCTTGCTGCGCCCCATGCCCATGCACGCAATGAACCCCAATCATCTGGTTTGCGTGGCTGGCCTTTATTTACCAACCCTATAATTCCTCTTGTAAGACCCGCACCATTATCCGCTTGTATGCTACCAGTTTCGAGAGTAACATAACCCCAGCCTGCAGCCAATAATCTTTCCTGTGGTGTAAGCTCTTCTTCCGTTTTTGCCGGAGCGAAAAAGTTAGGTGCGGGAAGCCGGGTGATCGGCTGATAAGCCGGGTATTTTTCAAAAATTGTTTTCAGGCCTGGATCAGTTTTTATCATCAGCTCTTTATAAGCTGAATTAATTTTATCCAGTTCCTCGGGTGCAGGTTGTGCAGGAGCCGGAAAAGTCGGACGGCCACTGAACATCGTTAATACAGGAACAGGGCCTTTTACATTCGCAGGCACTACCAGCATCATATTAATATCAACGTTGATCAACGGGTAAGCGCTGTTATCAACATGCCCTGTCACCATCTTAACGACAACAGGTATACGATTGATCACTTCCCGGTCAGTAACTTTTACTGTCCAGGTGACTTTTGGAATATTTTTAGGAAGACGTCCATACACTTCTTTCTCCAGGTCTTCTATAATTTCAGGACGGCGTTCTTTCCACCATATATCCGCAGTGGTTACTTTTTTGCCGGCCTTTGTAACAAGTATATCGGGTAATTGCGGGCAGGGGTTCGCTACTGATTCATCATAATTCGCATGATTAGGTGCGGATTCATTACCACTTGGGCCCGGTCGTACCGCTTTTATACCTAATTGCTTCATCATATCATCATGGTCCTGCTGTGCGGTAAATGTTGTTAAGCGTGGATACTTAGTACTATCAATCCTTACTTCCTGTGCTGTAGCAGCAAGGGTAAAATTTATGACAATTAAAAAAAGTAGAAGCTTTTTCAT
>JBBCIG010000002.1:0-191183 GCA_037200685.1 Chitinophagaceae bacterium | reverse complement strand
GATATTTGTTTTATAATTTTTAAAATCGAATACATCATAAAGAGTAAAAAAATATGCCAGCTTTATTTTTTTGTTTCTCTGAAAAACTTTAGAAAGTAATTCTTTATTTCGCTTTTAGTGAAGTAAGTAGATATAAACAAAATGAAACAGGCGTTCAGTTCATTTTTCTAAAAAAATATTTCGGGCGACAATTGCCCGTTACTAATTATTCGGCTCACAGATCCAAATAATGTCATCCCATTTTACTTTCCCTTCTTTTATAAATTCAAGCAGTTATCCATAATGGTATAAATTGTTCATGCGGGGCAAAGAGGTAATAATCATGTGTAAAATTTTGCTCTTATTTTCAAATTATGGGCAAACCATGCGAATGACACTAACGGCACGGTTTAGGATTGCTATATTTTGAAGTTATAAGTTATGACACTGGAACAATTTAAATACTTAAGTGAACCTGATCAGAATTTCCTGCTGGATACCAAAGCGGTGTTTTTAGCTGCAATTGAAGACAACGAAGGCAGTTATTCATTATTCCAGGTGGATGGGTTCTATCTTGAAGTTTTTTGCAGCAGCGGAAAGCGTACAGCGGATTTCATTAACTATTTTGATGAGACCTATTTGCTGGAGCCTTACCTGCAGTTAATTGATATCAGCCCTATATATAATATACTGGCAATGGAAAAATGTCCTGATCACTTTAAAATTTAAAGCTATGTCCGAAAACAAAAATGATAACCAGCAGCAAAACGACATTCCCGGTAAAACCGGTAAGAATGCCGGCAGTGGCGGATTTAACCAGGGTAGTGAAGATGATCTGAACTATGATGATGGCACTCCCATCAGTGATGAAGAAAAACGAACTGGTAAACCTGCTGACCCTGGTAGAGAAAAAGAAAATCCAAAAGATGGGAATATCGGTAAAAATAATGCGGGTGGTTATAAATAAATATAAATCCGCTCCCCCGGTTTTATAGTTCAGTTCAATTATCCACCAGTGAAGGGGATAACAAACCTTTCAACTTTTGTGCATTTTCAAAAGCGCTTCCGATGGTATTGTTAAAATAAACGTACACCTCTTTACCCATAGTGAGCCATTCCTTTATTTCATCCGCTTTAGTTTTAAGAAATCATTTGTATAGCTATCGCGGTAATCGCCGGCAGGGCCATGAAAACGTATATAAACAAAAGGAGCATTTCCGCGGAGGTCAAACATCCTTGCCTTTGGCATATCATGCAATACCATCGTGGCACCGAACTCCTCCAGTAATTCCCATGTTTCACCGGTGTACCAACTTGGGTTTCGAAACTCTATGCTTTTTTCCACTCACGGGCCGGATCGTTGTCTTGTAATTCACTGAGTATTCGTTCCACCTGTTTAAAATAATTTAGCGTGATCTTCCCGGGAAACTGTATCAATAAACAACCTTTCTTATTTCCTGTTCCACCAGCCGTGGATAAAAATTTTTCCATGCAAGCCAGGTTGCTCTCCAATTCTTTCACATGAGTGATTTCTTTACTAAGCTTTAATGAAAACCTGAAATCACCGGGTGTATCTTCTGTCCACTTTTCATACGTAGACCGTAAAGGCATTTTATAAAAGCAACTGTTTACTTCCACGGTATTAAAAAGGGTGCTATAATAATGAAGCCGGCTCTTCAGTTGAAAAGCAGGAGGGAATGTACCCTTATTGCCGGGGTACGACAATATTACTTGTTCCAATATAAATTTTTCCAGGTTGTTCGTCCATCACCTTTCGTTTTCAAAGGTCATGCCATGCATACTTTTTTTATTATTATTTGCCCGGCTGCATTGCTACCAGCAGCTTCGTTGCGACGCTCCGTTCATCTTCCTGTTCTTTACTCAGCATTTATCGAAGACCCCGATTTTTGTCCGGGCGACGTTCACATTAATGAATTCATAGCCATGTCTGCCGATGGTTTTTGTGAGAATGCCGGAGACAGGACGTCGAAGTAAAAGCAACGTGCTATGAACACCGTGCCCTTCTCACACACTCATCCTCGCACAGGAGATAAGGCGGAAACGAAAACCTCTTCCATGAGTTATGATCATCTTTTTTTGCCTTAACTTACTGCATCCAAAATCACCAATATGAAATATTTACTGCTTCTTAGTGTACTTACGACTTTTTTAATCACCAGTTGTAATAATGAAAATAAAACACCGGGTAAAACAGGTACGGATGAACCTGCGATTGAAAAAAACTATGCAGGCGCCGGTAAGCTGCACCTTGAGCTGGCGGTTGATGGCGCTCCTATCACAACTGATTCGGCGAAGTACACAATCAATGAAATGGGCGGCATGGAACTGGAAGCATGGGGGCAACGGCTTACCGAAGGGCCTTATGCCTATACCTATACACTTACGTTGCGCTTCGGTGCGTTCGACGGCGCAGGCGATTATTCCCTGAAGAAAGAACTGGGCAGTACATTCTGGCAATACAAAAGTTACTATGTGGATGCAGGCCATTTCGGTTCGCTAACCATAGAGACCTGGAATGAGAATACAAAGAATGGAAATTTGAAATGGATGTTGATGATGGATATGGGGCGAGAAAGAGTGTAAAGGGAAGATTTTGGGAATAGTGTTGCATTGTATTCAGTAATAATTATTGAACGTGGGGTTTTATTATATACCCGGCTGCATAGCAATAAAGTTGATCATAAAAGCTAACCTCAATTTTCAATAATACTAAAACCGGTTATAGTTATCAGCCGCCAGTGTTTTAGATGCACCCACTGAATTGTATAATTTAAATGTAACAGTTGCGCCAGCCGGAAGGTTAGTGGTATAAGCTCCATTGATGCTTATAACACCAGTATACGCTGCGGGTGATATATAACGGGCGACAAAATTGTTACCGTACGATGATACTACCTGCGCCTCCCATGTACCACCTGTGTTAATAGCTCCGGGATCAGTTGAACTCGCTACAAATGTAAAAGTATAGTTACCGTTTCTCGGGGGCGGTAAAAGTGTTGCCCGAAAAATCACCGTTCACATCAACTACTTCGGTTGCTGTGATGTCGCCATAATAACTCTGTGCATACGTACCGCTCAGGTATCCTGTGACGAGTGATCTTTGAACAGTGCTGCTAAGTGTATTCCAGTTGGTACCATTACTGTATTGTAAAATTCCCCCGCTGGAAGTATTGTAACGGATAGCGCCTGCGCCGGCCCCGGAAGAAGTTTGCGTAGTTTGTCCGACAGCTATCGCAAGCATCACCACTGGTAGCTCTCGCATCTAATTTAACCGAAGGGGTAGGAGTACCTATACCAACATTGCCATTATTTAAAATGCGCATGGCTTCAGTAGCGCCATTGTTGCCAACTTTAAAAATATGATCAGCGCCGGTGGTACCAACACCTGTGGTTGTTTTATAAGTTAATGGTGAAACTGTTCCGGTGCCCCCCGATAATTAATGGCGTGGTGACGGATGTTGCAAAATCAGAAGTGGTCCCTGTTAGCCCGCCTGTTAAAGTGCCACCCGATAATTGTAAATAGCGGTGCTGTTATCAAGTACCAATGACCACGAAGAAGTTTTGTATACATAAAATCCCGCTGTGCCATCGGTTTGATAAACTAACAACCCGGAAGCCGGAGTTGCTATAAGCTGTTCGTTGCGCCAGGGTCATGCGGGGTATAAGTATGCCTTTAGTAGTTGATGCGATTTCCAGTTGTGATGAAACATCGGGAGTGGTTGTGCCAATGCCTACTTGTGCATTCAGGTGTATTGCTGCGAAGATTGAAAAAATGGTAAAAAGGTTTTTCATCATTTTAAATTTTACAGGATCACTGGTTTTTTGAGAAGCGGGGTGCTTCTATCTACTAACGAATAGCAGCATTAAAAATTACTGAACTGATAATTAAAACATAATAGGGGAATACCATTAGGCTAACAGAATATCAACTCTTCTTCTCTTTCTCGTCCAGTTTATTATTATACTTTATAGTGTCCCAATATTCTTTTCCGTAGTCCACGAATATTTCGCTGCCGGCGGGAATATCTTTTATCGCTTTGATAAATACCTGTAAACCTTTTATGTAATATTCGGCATTGTTGGAAAGGCCTTTTACTTTTTGCAAACCTTTCGCATCGTTGGCATAGCGGGCCAGCGCTTTTTTAAAAGGTTCCGCATTGATGACATGGGTTCTTTTTACGTAAAAGATGTACATGTTTTCCCCTTTGTGATGTTCCACTTCTTTCCAGGTGCTGATGCGGCCTTTGTATTCGATGATCTTCGTTCCTTTTGCGATAAATTTTTTGGTGAATAATCCTTTGCCTGCATTGGGTAACTTGGATTTTTTTACGACGAGGAAATTTTCGGGCATTCAGTAATTTTTAATCGGGTCTTAATAAATACGGGCTATCGGTTCTTTGATGTTTTTGTTCAAATATAGTCTCAAACTTCTTTACTATTTTTTATTATATAGAAATAGTATGGCAGAAAGGAAAGTAGGTCAATAACAGCTTGGGAAAACAATTTCCTGTTATCTGAAGAATGTGGAATTGGAGGATTTGTCTGCTTCGTGGTGGCCTCCTTCGTGGCATCATTTTGTATGTAAAATAAAAAAAACCATGCCTTCCTCGGTTGTTGCAGCTATAAAGTATGATCCTGCGACCAGCACCTTACGTGTCATCTTCGTCTCAGGAATGGTATATGATTATAAAGATGTGCCGGAGAAAATTTATAAAGAAATGAAAGCCGCTTCTTCAAAAGGAACTTTCTTAAACCAGCAGATTAAAGGGAATTACGAATTTGAAAAAATAAAGTAAGCAGGTAGAAATATGCTGTCATGCTTCCCCGCTTATCTTTGCATACGTATGGGAGTTTTTAAACAACTGGGCGAGTATCTCTTCCTGAGGAAAAAAGATCCAAACCGCCCAAAGAGAAGTGGATCGGTTACATGCACAACATTAACCGCATCAGCATTTTAATTTTCATTCTTTGCCTTATTATTCTTGCGATTAAGTTGCTGCGCTAAGAAAATGAACGATCGATCCCGCCGCTTTCGCCGACGCATTCCCTCCTTTACTCAATAATTCTTTTAATGCAGCATAATCATTTTTCAATTCAGCAATGCGCTGCTCATTCGTGAGCAATTCGTGTAATTCGTGTTGAAGATTTTCCGGAGTCAGTTTATCCTGTATCAATTCTTTCACCACCAGTTTATCCATGATCAAATTCACGAGTGAAATATATTTTACCTTGATCACCCGTTTGGCGATCTGGTAAGAAATGGCCGAGCCTTTATAACAAACAACTTCCGGTACACCAAACAATGCTGTTTCTAATGTAGCCGTTCCGGATGTCACCAGTGCGGCTTTGCCTGGAGTAATAAATTATACGTTTGATTAGAAACATAGGATACATTGGAATAATCTTTCAGCAAATCATTATAAAAAGCATCTTCCACTCCCGGCGCTTTGGCCACAATAAACTGATAATTCAAAAATGATTTACTTACTTCCAGCATGATGGGAAGCTTTTTCAATATCTCCTGCTTACGGCTTCCGGGCAATAGTGCAATGACGGGTTTATCGGAAAGCGATTGCCTATTGCCTGTTGCCTGTTGCCCCTTGCCCTTTGCCAATTGCTCATCGATCACCTCCACCAACGGATGCCCCACATATTCCACTTCCCAATTCCATTTATTTTTGAAATAATCTTTTTCAAAGGAAGGATCACCAGCATCTTGTCGATGGTTTGCTTCATTTGTTTCACACGGTTCTCTTTCCAGGCCCATACCTGCGGACTGATATAATAAATAACTTTTACGCCGGATGATGTAAGTAATTCCTGTTGCTTCGCCCATTTGGTGATGCGTAAATTGAAACCAGGATAATCAATTAATATCAATGCATCCGGCTTAAAAGCCAGTATATCTTCTTTGCAAAATTTCAAATTGCGGAAAATAGTGCGCAGGTTCATCAACACTTCGGTAAAACCCATAAAGGCGAGATCACGGTAATGCTTCACCAGTTCGCCACCGGCTGCCTGCATTTTATCGCCGCCCCAGCAACGTATCGTTGCCGAAGCATCCAGCTTTTTTATTTCTTTGATGAGATTGCTGCCGTGCAAGTCACCCGAAGCTTCACCGGCTATGATATAATACTTCATTGCAGGTGCAAAATAGTGAAAAGACACTTCAATAGGCAATTGGCAATGAGCAATAGGCAAGTGGTGAATGGTAAGAGGTGAGTGGGGCGAATGCAAGGGGCAACAAAAAATAATTCGTGATTCAATTAAGGTTTGAACAATAAGTGATTTTATTTTGGAACACGAAGGCACGGTGACACAAAGGCGCTAAGAAGAAATATAAAAATCTTTGCCCCTTCGTGCCTTTGCGCCCTGGTGTTCCAAATCCAGTCTAATAAATAAAGAAAATATTCAAATGCTGAGTAAAGAACAGAAAGTTGAAGAGTGCGACCATTCGACTTCGCTCATGGTAAACTGCGACGCAATTGCTGAGTAAAGAACAGAAGATGAACGGAGCTGTATGTGTTTAGTAATTCGTAGACAGGAATTAGTAACGAAAAGCTAATTTCGGTATGATAAGAAGAAGCAGTCGTTTAGACAATACGTTAGAACGGGAGCATATTAAGCGTTTCAAGGAATTGTTTTGGGAGTACGAACAGATAAAACGGAAGGAACATTCTGAGTTTAAATTGCTAAAATACTTTTGGAAAGCCCGGCACATAGATAAGCGGCTTTTTCATAAAGTATATGGCCGGTATAAAAGCTCGGAGAACAAAGAGACAGCAATTCTTCCGCAAAAGCGGGGTCCCCGTTACAACACACGTCGTACGGACATTGATCTGGAACACAAGATACTTGAATATCGAAGCAAGGGAAATAACCGTTATGAGATCTCCCAGATGTTAAACCTTGAAAAAGGCGGTAAAGCGATCAGTGCATCGGGGGTGTACAATGTTCTTAGACGTCATGGTTTAAACCGTTTAAAAAACCGGGAAAAGAAGAAAAAAGAAAGATCATTAAGGAGCGTATGGGTCAATTGGGTCATATAGATACTCATCATCTCAGTAAGTATGTTATCCGTGGAGAAGTACAGAAACTGTATGTAGTTGCTGTGCTGGATGATTATTCAAGATTAGCCTGGGCTGAGCTTTTAGAACAGGCAGACAGCCTTAGCGTTATGTTTTCAGTGATGCGTTGTTTTATGGAATTAAAGAAGCTTTACAATATTCAGTTTGAAGAAGTATTGACCGATAACGGAAAAGAGTTTGGCGGTTCAAATTTGAAACACAAACAAAAACATGCATTTGAAAGAATGTTGATAGAGATGGGAGTAAAACATCGCTATACTCAGTTTTACAGACCTCAAACAAACGGAAAAATAGAACGGTTCTGGCGTACCATGGAAGAAGATCTGATAATGGATACAGACTTTGATTCAAAAGAAGAATTAAAGGAAGAAATATTGAAGTATAACTTTTATTACAATGAACATCGGCCCCATCAGGGCATTGAAGGGAAAAAGCCGATAGAAATGATAAATAGGAGTGCTTAAATTTTACCGGTGGCCATGCTATGCTTTTTGAAGGAGCGCCGCATGGCCACCTGGTGAACTAAAGAATTTAATCTTGTCCACGAATTATTAAACATTTACAGGAGCGTCGCAACAGACGATGCCATGAAAAACTACAGCGGGGCTCAAAAAAATAATTCTTAATTCAACAGCTTCAACGCTAAAATACCAATACCATAAATAAGCGTAACGAGGAAAATGCCTTTGGCGGTTTTATCACGGTGCGTATTAATATATATGGTGAAGAAAATAACGTTCGCCAGTAAAGACAGCGCACCGATGGAGGTAATTAATTTATTGTTATGTATAAATTCATCCAGGAATTCTTCAAAACTGTAAGAAGGAAATTTTATAAAATAGATCACTACAAGACCGACTACCGGCCCGAGAATACCAAGCACTAATCCCAATCTAAGATCATCTTTTTTAAGATCATTTTTTCCAGAGTTTTTCAAGTTTCGCTTTTTGTGCATAGTGCGTCAAATCAAATTGAACCGGCACGATGCTTACAAAACCATTCTTCAAAGCCCACACATCGGTATCTTTTCCTTTATCAAAGTTTACAAATTCTCCCGTCAGCCAATAATAACGGCGGCCATGCGGGTCTTGTCTTTCCAAAAAATCTTCTTCGTATTTCGCATAGGCTTGCCTGCAAAGTTTAAAACCTTTTAGCAGGTTGGGCGGCAACGGTGGAATATTTACATTTAATACGGTATGCTTTTCCATTTTGGTCGCCAGCATTTTTTCCACGATCATCTTTACATATTTCCGTGACCCGGAAAAATCCGCTTCGATGCTATAATCCAGCAATGAAAATCCTGCGGAAGGAATACTTTCAATAGCAGCTTCCACAGCAGCCGACATGGTGCCGGAATAAATCACGTTGATACTATGATTAGCGCCGTGGTTAATGCCACTGAGGCAAAGGTCTGGTTTGCGGTGCAGCACTTTATCAACGGCGAGTTTCACACAGTCAACCGGCGTGCCGGTGCAAGACCATGCTTCTATATCCCCAAACACATTTACTTTATGCAAACGCAGCGGCTGGCCGATCGTAATGGCGTGCCCCATTCCCGACTGAGCTTTGTCCGGCGCAACGACGATCACTTTACCCAAATCCTTCACGGCTTCCACCAGGTTCATGATCCCCGGGGCCATGATGCCGTCGTCATTGGTAATAAGAATAACAGGTTTACTGCCGCGGGCCACAGCGGCTTTCGATGCTTTTTTCTTAGGAGTGGCTTTTTTGGTTGTCATATTCAAACGCAAAAGTGGTAATATTTTTTGAAGCTTCAAACCTCATTTTTGAAATCGGTTGAAATGCTGATATTATATATATGTGACCAACTGCAGTATTTCATGGCATCGGCTGTTGTTGAGCGAAGCGAAATCCCGATGAAATCGGGGCGGCGCATTATTAACCCAGCTGCATTACTACTATCATCGTCTGTTGCGACGCTCCGTTCATCTTTCTGTCCGCTATTCAGCAATAGCGTCCCAGTTTACCATGAGCGAAGTCGAATGGTCGCACTCTTCATCTTCCTGTTCTCTACTCAGCATTAACGGAACTCTTCTCATTTCATTGTGTATGGATTTGGAGCACCAAATCACAAAGGCACGAAGGCGCATTCTCTTTGTAAATCCTTTGCGCCTCCGTGCCTTCGTGTTCCAAATCAAAAACCTTCTATAGTTTAAGTTATCAATAGATAAGACTCTTCATTCTTTTCGCAGGTTACACGATGGGGCATTTGTAAAATCTCTTACTTGCTTTCTCAACTACTAAATTTTTTTTAAAATGATAAAATAATTAGTATTTTGCAGCTAAATCAATTAGTTTAAAATGGCCATCTCCAATCAAAATCTGAAATATCTCCGCAAGCTGCGGGGTTGGACACAGGAAGAATTCGCTCAAAAACTTCGTATTAAGCGATCATTGCTCGGTGCATACGAAGAAGAAAGGGCCGAGCCAAGAATTGATGTGCTCGAAGTGGTCTGCGATATTTTTAAATTGACATTGGATGAAATATTGCGCAAAGACCTGAGCGAAACCAAGAGCAGTTACATGGCAAGAAGGCGGGCGATGAAGCTTGCTTCCGGCAGAAGTGATATTCCTTTTGTGCCGGTGAAAGCTGCTGCCGGTTATCTCGCCGGTTACGCCGATCCTGAATTTGTGGATGAACTCAACACGTTTACATTGCCCATGCTCGCAGGTGGCAATTACCGTGCTTTTGAAATAATTGGTGACTCTATGTTGCCCACGCCCAGCGGTTCTGTTATTGTTGGAGCGAAGGTGGACAATCTCGAAGAAGTAAAAAATAATACAGCTTGCATTGTGGTGTCACGCCATGAGGGAATTGTTTACAAACGGGTGCAAAAAAATGGCCGTGCAAAAAATAAGTTGACATTAGTCAGTGATAACCCGGTTTACCATCCTTATACCGTCAACTCGGAAGATGTACTGGAAATGTGGCAGGCGCAGATGGTGCTTTCAAAAGCCAACCAGCAACAGCGTTGGGATATGGGACAGCTTACAAATATTGTCAGTGACCTGCAGGACCAGGTAAGTACCCTGCGGAAAAAAATGAATTAGAATTATTTTTACTGTAAGCCGGCTGCGAAAACTATTCTCAGGCATCCTTTTTCCCTTCACGCTTGTCTTCTATATTTGTAGCCTGGACGTTATTCTATGCTCTTGAGACGGTGCACCTGCTTATGCTTCTTCTTATTACTCGTTTGTGTGTCTTTATTTTCCCAGGTAAAAACATTGCAAGCGGTAAAAACTCCCAAGCCTCCTGTTATTGACGGGAACCTGGATGATGCCGTTTGGAATGAAACGACAGCTATCGCCACCGACTTTATTCAAAATTTTCCTACCTACGGTTTGCGTTCTTCTCAGCGCACAGTGGTAAAGATCGCTTATGATAATTCCGCTATTTACATCGGCGCTTATTTATATGATGATCCCGCTTTGATCCGCAAACAGATTACGGCCCGTGATGATGAACAGCAAAAAGACCTTGATTATTTTTCTGTCTTCTTTGATACTTATCATGATCACCAGAATGGGTTTCAGTTTCTTGTTACTTCTTCCAATGTGCAATCAGATGCACGCTTGGCTCCTAATCAAACATTAGATCCCGGTGTATATGGTGATAAAAACTGGGATGCTGTCTGGGATAGTAAAGTCGGGATGATGGCGGATGGTTGGGTGGTGGAAATGAAAATACCTTACCTGGCGCTCCGCTTTGCAAAAGACAAAATGCAGGATTGGGGTATCCAGTTTCTGCGTTCCGTAAGAAGAAACAATGAAATTACTTTCTGGACTCCTGTCGATCCAAAAGAGAATGGTTTTGTAAACCAGTTTGGGGAACTTAAAGATTTGACGGATATCCGCCCGCCATTGCGCTTAAGTTTTTCCCCTTATGTATCTACTGGTTTGCGCAGCACGCCGGAACGTGGCGAACTTAAAAACAGGGTATTGGGCAGCGGGGGTATGGATGTAAAATATGGTATCAATGAAAGCTTTACATTGGATGCTACATTAATTCCTGATTTCGGCCAGGTGATTTCTGATAATGTGGTGAACAACCTCACACCTTACGAAGTGAAGTTTGATGATTACCGTCCATTTTTTAGTGAAGGCACCGAGATTTTTAATAAAGCAGGATTGTTTTATTCCCGCAGGATAGGGGCGGCCCCTTCCGGGTATGATGATGTGGAGGCTATGGCGGATGCAGATCCTAATATTGAAATAATTAAAAACCCGGCAAAGGCACAATTATATAATGCGATCAAATTTTCAGGCCGGACACCAAAAAAACTGGGGATAGGAATTTTGAATGCCATCAGCGCACCGATGTATGCGACTATCGAAGACAGGACAAGTCACCAGCGAACAAAAATTCAAACTGATCCTTTAGCTAATTATAATATCATTGTTCTTGACCAGGCTTTCAAAGGACGTTCTTACCTGACTTTTACAAACACAAACGTGATAAGAAATGGTGATGCACGGGATGCTAACGTAACAGGACTTGATTTTAGCATCTATGGTAAAGACAATGTCTATAATCTCCGCGGATATACGCATTACAGTAAAGTGTTTACAACAAACTCTTACGGCGGCTACAACACATCTTTGCGTTTCGGAAAAGGTGAGCGGTAAGATCCAGTATTATGTTCAGAATGTTATCCGCTCTGAAAATTATGATCCTACTGACCTGGGCTATTTACAAACAGCCAATCAAAATGTGAATACGGGTTCTTTCAGTTACAACCAGTTCACACCAACGAAAAGTTTTTTGAATTACCGCTACGAGTTGAATGTTCAATACTATCACATTTATAAACCCGGCCGGTTTAATCTTATGCAAACCGAGCTGCGTGGTACATGGCTATTAAAAAACTTTTGGGATGTGTCGCTGGCGCTGGCTTATTTACCCGATCAGCATGATTATTTTGTATTAGGAAAACCGTTAGATAAGTATGCAAGACGTCCTCAATATGGTTCGGTGAATTTATCCGGCAATACGGATAGCAGGAAGAGATTATTATTCAGCTATGATTTTCTCATCGCTGATTTTTTTAAAAATCCTGAAAAGGATTATTCCATTATCGAAGCCGGTTTGCGTTATCGTTTCAGCAATAAGTTTACACTGGAGCTTTCGCATCGTTACGAAGCTGAAACGGATTATATCATTTCCGCAGGAAGAAGCACCGCAAGCCAGCCAAAAATCGCTTTTGTTGACCTGAAAGATGTTACCTCTATATTTTCCGGCACCTATAATTTTACATCCCGGATCAACCTTACGTTTCGTGCAAGGCATTACTGGAGCCACGTACCTGTGAAAAGAATTGCTTTCCTCGATGATAAAGGATTACCTGTATCAGCGACGCCTTCCAACCTTAACATCAATGTCAACTATTTCAATGTAGATGCATTCTTAACATGGGATTTCCAATACGGAAGCCGCATCATTCTCGGCTATAAAAACTGGCTGGGCGACGATGAATCGGAACAAATAAACGGCGTACAGTATAAAAGATACTTTCCCAATCTCGATCAAACATTCGGTTTACTTCACGGCAATGAGGTCACCATCCGGTTCATTTATTTCCTGGATTACAATAAGCTTCGTAAAAAGTCTTAGATTTTTTTACCAACGGCATTACTACTATCATCGTCTGTTGCGACGCTCCGTTCATCTTTCTGTTCTCTACTCAGCATTGTCGAAGTGTTAACTTTTTTACAGTATCTGAACTATTAAAAGCTGTTTCCTATTGCTAATTGCCAATTGCATATTGCCTGTTTTCTTGTCCCTTGTTCCCTTATAACTCCTTTTCTCTTTCCCCCTCTTAGCCTACAACTTCAATATCTCTTTCTCCACCAATGCAAAAACAACATCACCTTCCTGCGCCTGCACTCTATATCCACCGGTAAAGCGGCTGAACGCCGGCAGAACAGAATAACCCTTTGAAAAATAAAAGCAGGGAAAGCTGAGTGTTTGTTTTCCTTTTCCCCTCATCACCACAACGGGATGAATATGGCCGGAGAAAATAAATTTATCTGTATCTATATTTTTTTTTGACTGTTTAATGTCGTGCATGAACATGAACTGTTCTATCACCAACGGATCATTATATACATTGATATCAGCCTGCTCATACCATTTATTATCCAGGATATCATGGTTGCCTTTCACTAAATCCACTTTCAGGGATGAAAAATCCTTTCGCCATTTACGGAAAAGATCCATTTCAAGATTAGCGGCGCTGTGAGTTAAATCGCCTACGATAATTAAGCGTTCTGCTTTAAAGAAAAGTATTTGTGCCAGCAGGCGGTGCAGGTCGTCCTTATAAACGGATTGCGGCACATTAATTCCTGATTTGCGGAAGTGCCCCGTCTTCCCAACATGCACATCAGCCACGATCAATGTATTTTGATCTTCCCAGTATAACGTTCTTTCAGCGTTGAGAATAAGATGCTGATCATATAAGATATGAGATAAAAGAGTAGCCATAACGCCGCAAATTTAATGCGGGGATACATTGCAGGAACAACATTCTTAATTTTCCAGCTGGACCTGCATCTTTTTCACCCTGTCTTCTAATTTTTCCGAAGAAAGGTCTTCCCGCATGCTATCCACTTTCACCGGGAAACAAAAAGGAGTGAGGCGTTCAGGAAACGTAAGGACGATTTTTGATTGTTGAATGCGATGCAACATATCTCTTAGCCGCACTTCTTCCATTTGCTGGTCAAATACTTCCTGGTAAGCCTGGCGGAGCAATAAATTATCCGGATCGTATTCCGCGAATACTTTAAAAAGCAAAGAAGCGGAAGATTGTAAATGCCTTGCTTTCTTTTTCTCGCCCGGCATTCCCTGGAAAATTAATCCGCCGATAACAGCGATATCCCGGAATTTTCTTTTCGCCATTTCCGTTGAGTTAACGCTGCGTTGTATGTCTTCAAATAAATTATCCGGGGAAAATAATTCGTAGACATTGGTATCATCTACCGGAATCGGCTGATCGCTGAGTAATTCAAAACCGTAATCATTCATCGCAAAAGAAAAAGTGATGGGACGGATGCGGCTAATGCGATAAGCAAGTATGGCAGCCATAGCTTCATGCACCAGTCTTCCTTCAAATGGAAATACAAAAAGATGAAAGCCATCCCTTGTTTCTATTTGTTCGATCAGTAATTCGTTTGCTTTAGGAACATGGGAGAGTTTTTCCTGTAGTTCAAACAGCGGGGAAAGTGTTTTCAGTTCGATAGGAATGAGTTCGTTGTCGAATGACAGATGATCGATGACCGATACTGAAGAATCTGTCAATAACCTGCGGCTGATTGTCAACTGTTTTCTCAGCATCTTTCCGAGATTGGCGCTTAGCGGCATTCTTCCACCGTTCCAGCTGGGTACATTTGACTTTGTTGCATTCGATTTTCTGACAATAACGGTCATGTCTTTTATCATCACCAGTTCTAAATTTCTTCCGGCGAGTGTAAAGACATCACCCGGCTCCAGCCTTGAAATAAAATATTCTTCTATCACGCCGATATAACCACCACTCATAAATTTTACTTTCAGCATCGCATCACTGACAATAGTACCGATATGTAAACGATGGCGCATGGCCATTCGTCTTCCGGGCATGCGGTATATTCCATCAATGATTTCAATTTTTTTGTATTCGTCGTATTGGCTTAAAGCGCTGCCGCCTTCGGTAATATGATGAATCAGTTGCCGCCATTCATGTTCGGTAATTTCCCTATAACAGTAAGTGCTTTTTATTTCTTCAAATAATTCATCGGAAGTAAATCCTTCCGAGATGGCCAGCGTACAGCAGTATTGTATTAATACATCAAAACATAAAAGCATGGGCTGCCTGCTTTCGATAAGCTGTTCGTCAATGGCCTCTTTTAATGCGGCGGCTTCTATCAATTCTAATGAATGGGTAGGAAGAAAATAAATTTTACTTACCTGGTCGGGACTATGGCCACTGCGGCCGGCCCTTTGTAAAAATCTTGCTACACCTTTTGGTGAACCTACTTGTATAACCGTTTCAACCGGGCGGAAGTCAACACCGAGATCAAGTGAGGCTGTACAAACTACAGCTTTTAAGCGGGCGGTGTGTAAAGATTCTTCCACCCATAATCTTAATTCCTGGTCAACGCTGCCGTGATGTAAAGCGATAGCACCAGCGAGATCAGGTGCGGCATTTAATAAAGCCTGGTACCACAATTCACTCATGCCGCGGGTATTAATAAAAATGAGTGTGGTTTTGCTGCTATTGATAATCGGAATTACTTTATCAACAAGCTTGATACCCAAATGTCCAGCCCACGGATATTTTTCTATTTCGTCAGGAAATACAGATTCGATCTCTACTTTCTTTTGCATTTGTGATCGTACGATAACGCCTTTCGTATTCAATGATGATAATAAAACTTCTTTAGCTTGTTCAAGATTGCCGATCGTGGCGGAGATACCCCAGAGGGAAAGTTTAGAGTTATGAGTTACGAGTTGCGAGTTATCTTCTGAATCAACAACTTTCTGCTCACGACCAGTTGCTAAAGCAACCAGCCTGCTTACAGCCAATTCTACCTGGACGCCTCTTTTACTTCCAAGTAATTCATGCCATTCATCAACGGCGACGGTTTTTAATGATTGAAAAATATCCGGGTAACCTTTTTGTGCTAATAAGAGATGAAGGCTTTCGGGAGTGATGATCAATACTTCGGGCATTTGCCTTTTTTGTTTGGCCCTTTCGTTCATATCGGTATCACCGTTGCGGATACCGATCTTCCAGCTCATTTCCATTTCGCTGATCACTTCTTCCATCGCCCTCCCAATATCTTTTGCGAGTGCACGAAGCGGCGTTATCCAAATCAATTGAAGCCCATTATTCTTTTTTGTTTTATAATCATCGGGATGATGATTAATAAAATCAATGACAGCGCCCAAAAAAACAGAGTATGTTTTGCCGCAGCCGGTTGGCGCATTCACCAGGCCGCTTTCGTTATTGATGATATGCTGCCATGTTTGCTCCTGGAATAAAAAAGGTTGTCGCTGCTTCGCAGACAGCCAATCAGTAATTGCTTTATATCCGGGTGTAGTTGTGAGGTTCAAAAACTAAAGTTGGAGGACAAAAATACCTCATCGCTGACAGAATTGATGCGGCTCACAGCGTTTTTAAATATTCAATAAGATCTTTTCTTTCTTTGTCGCTGAGGTGGTCGCCGAAATAGTGTCCATAATTTCCATAGCCGGGAATATCCGTGTTATATGTTTTTTTACCGCCATGTGTCTTCAGTTTTTTATACTGCCAACCTACCTTTTCATAATCATATTTTTCTTTAGTGAAACTTCTTTGCCAATACCGGGGACGCAGGTTGCTGTTTAACACTTCTTCAATAGTTGGAACAGAACCATTGTGTAAATAAGGGGCAGTTATCCAAACACCATTCAGCGGCGGGGCTACATAGCCGGGCTGGGGTTTAATAAATGCAGGGGAAGAAGCTGATGCGAACCAACTTTTATTAAACCATTCTGCAAATTCAGGATAATTCGCATAGTACTTTAGCATAAGGGAATCGGTTTCGATAATTTCCCCGGGAACTAATTTCTCCGGGTAGTATTCATTATTTCCATAAGTTCCGTGGCAGGAAGAACAGTTTTTTGAAAAGATTAGTTTTCCTTGTTCCGCAGCTGCTTCATCAACCTTATAAGGATACTTTGGCGCTTCAAGCGTAGTGAAGTAAGCCCAAACATCTTTTATGTTCTTATATATTTCATTCGCTTCCGCAGTATCGGTGAAAATAATAATCGTCGGGCTCATTAAATGTTTTAAAAGATCGCCCTGTTCCATCGCATTGATGGTAAATGCTTTTTTCTTTTTTGAATTCCAGAGTGGAGGAATGTCTGTAGGAATGACAATAGGAGGGATGTCAAAATAACTGGTATCCGCCCGGAATAATAATGTTTGCGGATCACGATGGGCGGCCATCATTTCCAGGATACGATGTGCGGACGTTGGCCCCTGCATTTCCGTTATAATTTGTGGGGCTAAAAAATAACCGGATTCAAAAGCCCGTTCGGCAGTTTTCCATTCTTTTGATTTTTTTCCATATAAGAGTTTGGTGACTTTTTCCGCCAGCTTCAGGTAATGGGTTTTATCATCCTGGAAATTACTGTAGCTGTTACCCAATCCAATAATCAATTGGTCATTGAATTTTTGCGCATGGCAATGCAGGCAACCGGGAGATACTGTTACATTGCCATCTTTATTTTTAAATGCAACAAAATCATTCAGCACATATTTGTTATAGCCGGTGAGGGACGCCACCATTGTGTTTTTTCCAAACAGGACTTTTTTGTAAAGGCTTTCCGGTATACCGCTGCTGAAAGCATTTCCATATAAAAGATATTGATATCCTGTTGCTGCATTTCCTTCCGGGAAGGTGTATGCATTAATGATCGATAAAGAATCGTTTTTAGAAAATGAACCCGCAGATTGCTGTAACTCGTACAATGATTGTCTTCCTGATTTCTTAACGAGACAGGAATAACAGGCGAATAATAAAAATAAGATCGATATAATGAGGGATTTGCTCAAATTGGTGGTGATGTGGTTTGTTAGAGAAAGTTACAAAATGATTTGAAATTACTAAGCCATCTGCACCAGCTCTCAACTTTGAATATAACCTCACCCTTTATCCCTCTCCACAAGTGGAGAGGGAAGCTGCACACAGCCCTCACTTTTAGAAAAGTATAATTGAAATAGGAGATTTCGCAAATGCTGAATAGAACCTCACCTAGCCTCTCCTAAAGGAGAGGAACAGCACACAGCCCTTGCTTTTAGAAGAGTATGATACAATAGAGCTCTTCTAAAATGCTGAGTAAAGAATAGAAAGTACAAGAGTGCGACGCAACGAAGATGATCAGGGAACCGAAGCTTGGCTAGAAATTAATTTACAATTTTATAGATGCCATCGAGCCATTTCAAGAAATACAATTTCTTATTTTCAAAATAATCAAGTGTAGTGGTTGTCCTGTTGATGACGGGCTGAATATCGTATTCGGTGAAAAGATGATTTTGTTTGCTGCTTAAATTGGAGGCAATGTCTTTTCCGTATTTCATCAAAATTTTTGAAAACAACCAGGTGACTTCATAACCACGGAATACCATATCGCTGGGCCGTGCATAAAGTTGATTGTTGAAATATTCCGTAATACTGGCGCTTACTTTATCGGCCCTTGGATTATAAAAAGGAGTAGTGTAAATAATTTCAATGCCTTTGAATTCCGCTTTGGAGAAATCTTTAATAGCATCCCAGGTGGGCATGCCCATTACAGTAGCACGGTATTGTTTGTTGATAGAAGCAAGTTGAAAAGTAAGGCGTTTGCCAAAATTTACATCGAGGCTTCCGGCGATGCACAATGAATTATGCGTACTGTCGAGGTAAGGCGTCAATTGACTAACCGTGAAGCTATCGGGCAATGTTACATATTTTATTTTCAACGGAACCGACATAGTGCTTTTGCTGTAATCATCAAAGATCGTTTTCACCAGGTCATCCGCCGATGTTTTTCTTCGAAAGACAATGATAGGATCAAGCGCATAATATTTCTGGATGAATTTATAAATGCCTTCGCATTGCGTTCTGAGTGTAGGATTTAAAATAACAAAGAAAGGATTGTTGGTTATTCCCGCATCGTTGGGAATGGTGGTATTGATAAAAGGAATTTTTCTGGCGAATGCGATGTTCGAAAACAAACGCATTTCATTATTGCTGCAATGTGCGATGATGAGTTCTACATCGTTGAGTTCCGGTTTGGCTAATTGTTGTTCCAGTGTTTCTTTGGCAGAGCGGGTATCAAAAACAAATATTTCCAATTGAGCGCCTTCCTGTGTCAGTGAATCAAGCGCCAGTTGAACACCTTCATAAAATTCAAGACCAGTATTAATAAATTTTGGAAGATTATTTTTTGCATAACGGTATTCATTGCGGGCATCAAAAGCGGAATCAAGATAAAGAGGAGCGAAGATGGCGATCTTATGTTTTTTTAATGAATCGTTTTGTGCTTTACTTTGGAAAGGTGCAAGGAGCAAGGTACAAGGGACAAGGGACAAGGCAAGAAACAAGCGGGTAAATGTTACAAGTTGAAAATGTTTTCTCATCATAAAGGTTTTAGATTGCCTATTGCCAATTGCTTATTGTTCATCATTCCCATTCAATCGTTGCAGGCGGTTTACTGCTGATATCGTACACCACCCTGTTTATACCTTTTACATTATTAATGATCTCGTTGGAAATATTCGCCAAAAATTCATAAGGTAAATGCGCCCAGTCCGCCGTCATACCATCCACGCTTGTCACCGCTCTTAACGCCACCGTAAATTCATACGTTCTTTCATCGCCCATTACACCAACGCTTTTTACCGGTAACAAGATAGCGCCGGCCTGCCATACGGTTGCATAGAGATTATTATCCTTAAGTGCTTTAACATACAAGTGGTCTGCTTCCTGCAACAACCGTACCTTTTCTTCGGTGATTTCGCCTAAAATCCGGATAGCTAAACCAGGGCCGGGAAATGGATGGCGATCGATCATTTCTGCGGGAATGCCTAGTTCTTTTCCAACTTTTCTTACTTCATCTTTAAAGAGAGATCGCAACGGTTCGATGAGAGTGAGGTGCATTTTTTCGGGTAAGCCGCCTACGTTGTGATGCGATTTAATCGTAACCGAAGGCCCGTGCACCGATACACTTTCAATAACATCAGGATAGATCGTTCCCTGCCCGAGGATTTCAATGCCCTCGATATGTTTTGCTTCTTCCTGGAAAATATCAATAAATAAGCGGCCGATTGTTTTGCGTTTTGTTTCCGGGTCGGTTTCACCGGCAAGTGCATCATAAAATCGTTGCTTGGCATCGATACCTTTTACATTCAGGCCGAGTTTTGCATAAGTGGTCAATACGTTTTCAAACTCATCTTTGCGCAGCACACCATTGTCTACAAATATTCCGAACAGGTTCACGCCGATCGCACGGGTAATTAAAGTAGCTGCAACGGTTGAATCAACACCGCCGCTCAGCGCCATGATCACTTTCCTGTCGCCGATTTGTTTTTTTAATGCGGCAACGGTATCGGAAATAAAATGCGCCGGTGTCCAATCCTGGGAGCAACCGCAAACATTTACGAGGAAGTTGTTCAAAATCTTTTTTCCTTCTTTGGAATGATATACTTCAGGATGAAACTGCACCCCATACAAAGCGTTTGTTCCTGTGCCGTTTTTTTTGAATGCAGCAATAGGTATACTTTCCGTCGTTGCCAGCAATTCAAAATTTTTCGGCAATTCCAATATCGTATCGGCATGGCTCATCCATACCTGCGATGTTTCCGCTACATTATTAAATAAGACATCTTCTTTTTCTTTGTGCAAGACGGCACGGCCATATTCCCGTTTATTACTTTTTTCTACACGACCGCCAAAACGTTTGGCGGTTAATTGCGCTCCGTAACAAACACCCAGCACCGGCACTTTTTCAATGAAACTTTCAACGTTTACATCCGGTGCATTGGCTTCATTTACAGAAAATGGCGAGCCGGAAAGGATGATGCCTTTCAGGCCGGGTTCAAACTCAAAATTTTTGGTGTAGGGGATTATTTCGCAGTACACATTGGCTTCTCTTACGGCCCTGGCAATTAACTGGGTATATTGGGAGCCAAAATCAAGGATCAGTATCTTTTCCGTCATGGCTGCGAAGGTAAAGAACAGTCGGCAGTTGCGGATTTCGGAGTTTTGGCTGTAACCTATCCCTTATCCGGAGCGTCAAACGGGCGGAAAAGAAATAGATTCGCATTACGGGACGACCTAAAACTTTGTATTATGCTAAAGCAAATTATTTTTTCAGTTCTTATTATAACAACTGTTTCCTCCTGTCATTCTTTCTTTGGTAACAGGGTGCATGGAAACGGGAATGTTATCACGGAAACCCGGAGCGCCGGTAATTTTACCGGTATTGATGTGAGCGGTGCGGTAGATGTATATATTACACAGGATAATTCCTTCTCGGTGAAAGTAGAAACGGACGAAAACCTGCAGCAATACATCATCACCGAAGTAAGAGGCGATAATGTGCTGCGTATAAAGCAGGAAGACAATACCAGTCTTGAAACAACAAGATTGAAAGTGTATGTCAGCGCACCGCTATATAAAGGGATAGAAATTTCCGGCGCCTGTAAAGTATATGGTCAGAATGACCTGACCAATCCCGAAGGAATAGATATTGATATGAGCGGGGCGAGCAAACTGGTGTTGAACGTTAATTCTCCGAAAGTAAATGCGGGCCTTTCCGGCGCCAGCTATGCGGAATTGGGGGGTCAAACAAAAGAATTGATTCTCGACGGCTCTGGCAGCAGTGACTTCAAATGTTTCAATTTGATAGCCGAGAATGTAAGCGTAGGTATATCCGGGGCGGGAAATGCGGAAGTGTCGGCCAGTGTAAAATTAGATGTGGAAGTGAGTGGCGCTGCAAATATAAAATACAAGGGCAACCCCGCAATTGATCAAAACATCAGTGGTGCGGGAAGCGTGAAGAGAATGGATTGAAAAGATTAAATGAAATGTAAACCCTTTACAATTCGTAAAGGGTTTTTTTATTAACTCATATCAGGTATTGCTGATTGAATCAAAATGCAGAACTTACGGCCTGTTATTATTACCACCACCACCTACCACCAAAATTCTGTTATGAGTTCACGCAGGGAATTCCTTAAAGAAACATCGCTGGCTGCAGGCGGTATTTTATTAGCATCTTCTTCATTTAGCAATTTTTTTATTCCGAAGAGACCGAAGGTTATTATTATCGGTGCAGGTTTCGCAGGCTTGACCGCAGCCTATTATCTCTCCAAAAAGAAAATAGATTTTGTAATACTGGAATCCCGCAACAGGATCAGCGGCCGAGTATTTTCCCATACCATTGATGAAAAAGAAAACCTCGTCATTGAACTGGGCGGTGAATGGGTGGGCAACTCACATGAGCGATTGCACAATTTGTGCAACGAGTTTGGTTTAGATTTAATCAACAACCAGTTTGATTCGCATCTTATTTATAAAGGAAAATATTATGGCAAGAATGAATGGAACTACAGCGATGACTGGAACAAAAAATTCAAAGCGATCATTGATCATTATCCAAAGATGACACAGGCTGAAAAGTTGAAATTAGATAAAATGGATTGGTGGCGCTTCCTTGTAGAAAATGGTTGTGAAGGAAGGGATTTGGATATACGGGAATTATTGGACAGCACCGATTTCGGAGAAACGATCCGCAGCGTATCGGCCTTTGCTGCATTGGCTGAATATGCCGAAAGCAGTGAGAAAAATGAAATGGACCTTAAGATAAAAGGCGGCAACAGTATGCTGGCGAAAAAGATAGCCGAGAAAATTGGCGAAAGTAATATCAGGTTGCAGCATACGGTGAATCGCATCGTTCAAACCAGCACCGGTGGCGTGAAAGTCTATTGTGATAATGGCGAATCATTCACCGGCGATAAGATTATTTGTACGGCGCCAACATTTGCTGTAAAGAAAATAAAATGGGAACCGGGCTTACCAACAGATCAAATCAATGCGATGAATGAATTGCAGTATGCCCGCATCAATAAAAACCCGTTGTTATTCACCGAACGTTTCTGGAAAGATGAAAGTTTTGATATGATTACGGACCAATCGCCGCATTATTTTTATCATGCTACTAAAAATCAAAATCCGCTAAAGGCGTATTGATCTCTTATACGATTGGCGAAAAAGCGGCCGTGGTTGCCAACCAAAGTGATGAATGGAAAATGAATATGATCCAGCAAACATTGCAACCTCATTTTGGTGACGTAAAAGCATTGCTGGAAAAACAAACCAATTATTATTGGGGAAATGACCAGTATTCATTTGGTTCTTATGCGGTGTATGGAAAAGGGCAGTGGTTCCGGGTGATGCCCATCCTGAGGCGTTCACATATCATACACATTTTGCCGGCGAACATTTAGCCGATTGGCAGGGTTTCATGGAAGGTGCGATCAATACTGGTGAAGAAGCTGCGGCGAAAATTTAATTAATTTTATTTTCTTTACCCGGCTGTATTGCTACTATCATCGTCTGTTGCGACGCTCCATTCATCTTTCTGTTCTTTACTCAGCAATTGCGACGTCTCCTTTTTAATAGATATGCCATTTATTGGAAAGTATTGCATGCATTTATAAATTCACCAGCTTCACCGTGATTTTTATATCCCTGTTCCTTCCTTTATCATCTGTGCAGGAAATTTTCACCGGGCCTTCATCGGGAACAAAGAATTGTTTTTCGCCTGCATCTACAACTCTTGTAAAATTTATTATTGATATACCAATACACTTTGCTGACATCATTTGCTGTTTTGCAAACCAATTGCAGGGGTTCGGGATCTTTTTTATTGATCATGTATTCAGTTCCGTTTACAGGAAATGTAATAAAAGGCGCATTGCCTTTAAATATTAATTCGCAATCGGGATTATGAGGAGGTAACTGTTGGTAGGTTAAACCATTTTCATTGTACCAGGCCTGCATATCCGGTTCGATTATTTATATTACCATTTCTTTTTATAGCCGGTTTGTGGCGCACAACTTTTGCAGTAAGATAATTTTTTCATCGGGACTGATCATGATCTCCTGCCAGTTGTCACAAACTTTGGTGGAAGATATCAATGGAATAAATAATCGGTGACGATATTCGTGCAATGATCTGAAGGAACTAATCCTGTTTCACTGCATACTTGTCTTATATCACAGTCCTTTGGTTGCGTAAACCATGATTCATCGCTGTCATAATCAATCGTATTAAAAA
Organism: Chitinophagaceae bacterium; assembly: GCA_037200685.1. Taxonomy (GTDB): domain Bacteria; phylum Bacteroidota; class Bacteroidia; order Chitinophagales; family Chitinophagaceae; genus JAJKIP01. The sequence goes on along the minus strand of JBBCIG010000002.1, from coordinate 167,228 downwards.
TCTTAAACAATAAAGGTGTCGCTACGTTGGAACCGCTAAGATCGGCAACACCAACACCGGAAAAATTTCCTACCCAAATGCCGACCGTATAGTTTTTTTTATAACCAATGCTCCACGCATCTCTTCTGCCATAGCTTGTTCCTGTTTTCCATGCGATTTTAGGCATCCGTTCGGTGGCAGTCCAGTTTAATGGGAAATCAGGCCGGTTTACTTTGGATAAAATTTCATTGATTCATATAGTTCGCGGCGGGACTGATCAAATTTATTTTGGAATGAATTGAATCACCTTGTATAAAAGACGGAGCGATATATTAACCATCATTTGCAAAGGAGGAAAACAGGCCGGTGAGTTCTTCCAACGTAGTGCCGCAACCGCCAAGTATCATGGATAAGCCGAGCTTGCGCTGGTCTTTTTGTATTTGTTTAAAATTGCAAATAGAAAGTTTATGATTGAGTTTTTCCTGTCCTAATAACTTTAAACTTTTTTACTGCGGGAATATTAACGAGAATGTTCCAGTGCATACTCGGTCGTAACGTATCCATTTAGCTTCTTATCATAGTTTATCCGGCGCATAGCCCTGGTAGTTTACCGCAACGTCAGTGATCACTGAATTTGGTGTAAGCAACCCTTCATCAAAACAAATTCCATAGAGTAGTGGCTTTAATGTACTGCCCGGTTGCCTGATTGCGTCTGCACCGTTCACCTGTCCGCCACCAGCGTGTCATAAAAATTAGAAGACCCGATATAAGAAATGACCTGGTGTGTTTTATTATCCAATATAATAACGGCGGGCATTTTTAATATTTCTTAAGCGCTGTGACCGCACATAATCTTCTACCAGCTTTTCTGTTTTTAATTGCGTGTTGAGATTAATCGTTGTTTCAATGGAAGTGCCTCCATGTTTTTTTAACTTATAGGCGAGATGGGGAATGTAATGCGGCACTGTCCCCCTTGTTGCTGTTAGTGGTTCCGCCAGTGCGTCTTCAATTTCTTTTTGGGTAAAAACGTTGTCATCAGCAAATTTTTTCAGCCACCTGTTCCTTTCTTCAAGGATGCCGCCATTATTTTTCCCTATTACTAGGGTAGAGGGACGGTTTGGGATAATGCTCAGCGATGTTATTTCCGCCAGGGACAAATGATCCGGGTTCTTTTTAAAATATAAATAAGAGGCCGCCTTTACGCCTTCGATATTACCGCCGTAGGGAACAAGGTTCAGGTACATTTGTAATATTTCATCTTTACTGTATTTCCATTCCAGTTGAAAGGCCCTGAACATTTCAATGATCTTGCTGAAAATATTTCGTTTCCGGTGCTCCAGCGCCCTTGCTACCTGCATGGTGATAGTACTGGCCCCGGAAGTCCTTTTCATCCGGAAGATATTTTTAAAAAAAGCCCTTGTTACGGCAAGTGGATTGACGCCCGGATGCGAATAAAAGTATTTATCTTCTTTGGCAATAATAGTTTTGCGCAGCAGTGGAGAGATTTCATCCAATTCTGTTTTCATCCGCCATTGTTGGTCGCTGGTCAGGTACGCATTGATGATTTCTCCTTTTATTGTCTGTGATTATGGTAGAGTATTCGATCTTATCAGGGACGGGAAATATCCAGTTCAACAGCAGGAAGAGTAGGAATAAACCAATGATAGCTATTCCAAGCCGTTTAAAAAACCGGGTAATGTGGCGTTTGGTGATCCTGATTTTACGCATTTGTTATTCGACGTGGTTACGAATTTTTTAGTTGGCAACCCTTTTATAAAAAATATTTTAAGAAGTTTGCAACGCTTATTTCAGGTTCTCTATCTTTCGTTCCAAATCTTTCAATTTTTATGGACACAGATCTGTCCAGGCCTCCAAGAGATATTCCCCCTTAGTTCTCTTAAACCTGCTAAATTCTGCTTTTCCGCTGAAAGCCAAATAAGCTTTTGTGCAAAAAGATTCTACCCCTGTTCGCTTCGTCAAATTTCTTTAACTTATCTTTTCGGCGCCAAACTTTTAACCACACCATATGCGTATCAAAAACTTTCTTTCTGCGATTGCTGTTATCTTCTTTTTTTTTGCTGCCTGCAACAAAAATGCTGTCACCCTCAGCTATACGAATGCCAAAGAAGAAGTGCCGCAATTAGGCAATCTCGTCTTTCGTTTCAACCAATCTCTTGTATCCGATTCCATGCTGAATATATGGGATTCGGCAGATTATATCTCTTTTGAACCGGAAATACACGGACGTTTTCGCTGGGAAAGCCCCGACCAGTTAGTGTTTTCGCCATCGCAGCCTTTGTCACCTGCAACTACCTATAACGCTTCGATTAAAAGCGCTGTGTTGAAGTACAGTAAATATGATAAAGTAACTGACGGGGATGATATAAAATTTCATACGCCAGATCTCACGCTGGATAATTCACAGGTGATATGGATGCTGCAGGATGAGGGAAGTAAAAATGCCGGTACCTCAACTAAATCTCTTTTTTAATTACCGCATTAAACCCGACGATTTAAAGGATAAGCTTTCGGTAGAAGTTGATGGTAAGAAAGTTGACTTCAGCCAGGTTACACTGTCGCCGGATAATAAAATGTCTGTCCGTATCAATGGTATTAAACAGGAAGATAAAGACCTGAATGCGAAAGTCATTATCAATAAAGGATTGAAACCCGAGAGCGGCAATAATTCAACTGCTGAACCGATCACGGCTTCTTTTACTATTCCTTCTCCTTATTCACTTACTATTCAGAATATAGAATCCCAGCATGATGGAACAGAAGGCGTGGTGACAGTTGTTACCAGCCAGCAATTAGCTGCGGAAAGCCTGAAGTCATTTGTAAAATTTGATCCTGATCTTGGCTATACAACTGAGTTGACAGAAAGTGGGTTTACCATCCGCAGTGATAAATTCGATGTAGAAAAGAGTTATGCATTAACTATCATCAAAGGATTAAGAGGTAAGATCGGCGGAACGTTGAAAGAAGATTATGGCGGTAGCGTTGCGTTTGGCGAATTGGAAGCGGCAATCAGTTTTACCAATAGCAAGGCCGTTTATCTTTCTAAAAAAGGCGGAAAGAATATTGAAGTACAAATAACCAATATCCCGAAGGTGAAACTGGTTATTTCCAAAATATATGAGAATAACCTGCTGATGGCGCAACGCTATGGTTATTATCCAAAGGAAACAAAAGCCAGCTATGCGAGCTATGAGGATTATGAAGGCGATTATTCTGAAGAAGGCGGTGATGTGATGATGGGGGATGTTATTTATGAAAAAGAAATTGACACGAGGTCATTACCCAAAAGCGGTGCAGGCCGGTTATTGAACTTCTCGCAGTTTGAAGACCGGCTGCCGGAAATAAAAGGTATTTATCATGTGGTTATTCGTTCTACGGAAGATTATTGGGTAAAAGACAGCCGCTTTATTTCTTTATCAGACCTGGGTTTGATCGCCAAAGAAGGGCAAGACAAAATATTTGTTTTTACCAATTCACTTAAAACAGCAAATCCAGTCGACGGCGTGGATATATCTGTTTATTCTACGAATAATCAATTGATCGGTACCGGCGCTACGAATAAAGAAGGGGTGGCTGAAATCGCTTATTCCAAAAAAGATTTCAGCGGATTCAAACCCGCAATGATCATCGCCAAAACGGCTGATGATTTCAATTATCTTCCATTTAGCAGTACAAAGGTTAATACATCACGATTTGAAGTGGGCGGCAAAAGAAATAACCCAAGTGGTTTCGATGCTTTTGTATATGCGGAAAGGGATATTTATCGTCCGGGTGAAAAAGTGAATTTTTCCGTGATCGTTCGTGACCGCAAATGGAAAAGCCCCGGCGATATACCACTGAAAATGAAATTCCTGATGCCAAACGGAAAAGAATTAAAGTCATTTCGCAAAAACCTTAATGAAGAAGGTTCTGTGGAAGGAAGCGTTGATATTGCCACATCGGCCATTACCGGTAGCTATACTTTGGAAATCTATACATCCAATGATGTGTTGCTTGCTTCGAAGAATTTTTCTATTGAAGAGTTTGTACCCGATCGCATCCGCGTAAATACAAAACTGGATAAAGAATTTTTACGGGCAAGCGAAATCGCAAACCTTTCTATTAACGCCGTGAATTTCTTTGGACCGCCTGCGGCTAACCGTAATTACGAAACGGAAATACAGGTGAAGCAAAAATATTTTTCACCCGAAAAATTTGCTGATTATGATTTCAGCCTCACCAATCAAAATAGTTTTTTTGACAAAATAGTAAGAGAAGGAAAAACAGATGCTGAAGGAAATGCGACTGAAGTTTTTGATGTTTCGGCTGATTATGTAAACAAAGGCGTTTTACAAGCGAATTTCTATACAACAGTATTTGATGAAACGGGTCGCCCTGTAAGCCGTGGCAGTTCTATAGATATATATACGCAGAATGTTTTCTTTGGAATAAAAAGGGACTGGTATTATTATGCTCCATTGAATCAGCCGATGAAGTTGCAATTAGCCGCTGTGAATAAAGATGGTAATGCCGCCAATGCAACAGCAAGAGTGGAAGTGATCAAGCATGAATATAAAACGGTGCTGACAAAAAGCGGGAGCTATTTCCGTTATGAATCGCAACAACAGGATAAGCTCATGATTGAGAGTAATATTTCTGTGGGAAGTAATACAAACTACAGTTATATCCCACGATCACCTGGTAACTATGAAATTAAAGTGTATGTACCGGGTTCAGCGGGCTATGTAAGTAAAAGTTTTTATAGTTATGGTAGCTGGGGCGGTGGCAGTAATTCTTTTGAAGTAAACACGGAAGGAAGCATTGATATAACATTAGATAAAAAATCGTATTTCAGCGGTGAGTCAGTGAAAGCGCATTTCATCACACCATTTAGTGGTAAGATGCTCGTAACAATGGAAACTGATCATATTGTTTCTTATCAATATGTGGATGTAAGCAACCGCGATGCAAGTCTTGATCTGAAACTATCAGGTGAAGATGTGCCGAATGTTTATATCACCGCTACTCTTATCAAGCCACATGAAGCTTCAGATATTCCATTAACAGTCGCACATGGATTTCAAAGTGTAATGGTGGAAGAAAAGAGCAGAAAAATACCGGTGGAGATTGTCGCATCAAAAACTGTTCGTTCTAAAACACATCAAAAGATAAAAGTGAAAGCGGCAGCCGGAAGTTATGTAACGTTATCCGCTGTTGATAATGGCGTTTTACAGATCAGCGATTTTAAAACACCAGATCCTTATGATTATTTCTACCAGAAAAAGGCCTTGCAGGTAAATGGATTTGACCTATATCCATTATTATTTGCAGAGGTTAGGGCCAGCAGCACTGGTGGTGACGGCGACCTGGAAATGAGTAAAAGAGTGAACCCAATGCCTGCGAAAAGAGTGAAAGTGGTAAGCTACTGGAGTGGTATTAAAAAAGCAGATGGAAGTGGTGAGGCTGAGTTTGAATTTGATGTACCACAGTTCAGCGGTGAACTGCGCCTGATGGCTGTATCTTATAAAGGAGAAAGTTTTGGCGCTGCGGATAACACGATGACGGTCGCCGATCCGATCGTTATCAGTACAGCTCTTCCAAGATTTTTAAGTCCGGGAGATACGGTGAATGTGCCGGTTACTTTGAGCAATACAACAGATAAGTCAGCGAATGTTTCCGCCAGTCTAAATGTGGATGGGCCATTAAAAATTGTTGGTGGCGCAAGCCAGAGTGTTTCGATAAATGCGAAAAGTGAAGGCCGTGCGGTATTCAGTGTGGTTGCCAATCCAAACATTGGTATTGGAAATATAAAAGTGACAGTAAACGGCCTGGGAGAAAAATTTGAAGATAAAACGGAAATATCCGTTCGTCCGCCGTCTACCTTGCAGAAAGTAACAGGCAGCGGTTCAATTGCGGGCGGCAGTTCTCAAAAGATAAATATTGGTTTAAGTGATTTCATTCCCGGCAGTACGGATTATGAATTAGTGGTCAGTCGTTCACCCGCATTAGAGTTAGCGCAACATTTGAAATATCTCGTACAGTATCCGTATGGTTGTACTGAGCAAACAGTGTCTTCAGCCTTTCCACAATTATATTATGGCGATATGGCCGACATGATGCAATTGAATAAAGAGCAGAATAAAGTGAATGCAAACGCCAACATCATGGAAGCGATACGTAAAATTAAAATGCGTCAATTGTATAACGGTGCTGTTACTTTATGGGACGGCGGCGGCACGGAAGACTGGTGGTCTACTATTTATTCAGCGCATTTCTTATTAGAAGCAAGAAAGGCTGGATTTGATGTCGATAACAGTTTACTGGAAACAATGCTTACCTATGTCAACAACCGGTTGAAGAATAAAGAGCTCGTTACTTATTTTTATAACCGTGACCAGAATAAAAAAATAGCCCCGAAGGAAATTGCTTACGGGTTATATGTATTAGCACTGGCTGGACGGACCAATGTTCCGGCGATGAATTATTACAAAGCAAAACCGGAAATACTTGCATTGGACAGCCGTTATCTTTTGTCAGCAGCGTATGCAACGGCGGGTGATAAAAAATCTTTTATGGCTATGTTGCCTTCTTCATTTAGCGGTGAGGAATCAGTGCCACAAACTGGAGGAAGCTATTATTCTGATGTAAGGGATGAGGCTATTTCATTAAATGCATTAATAGAAGTGGATCCCGGCAATAAACAAATCCCGGTGATGGTGCAGCATGTAAGTAATAAATTAAAAAGCCGTTACTGGTTGAGCACACAGGAAAGGGCATTTGCTTTCCTGGCGTTAGGTAAAATAGCAAGATCTGCGAATAATTCCACTGCTACTGCGGAAATAAAAGTAAATGGGAAAGTCATTGCCAAAGTAGACGGCGGCCAATGGAAAGGCGATATGAAAGCTTTAAAAGGAAACAATGTAGAAATAACAACGAGTGGAACCGGCCGTCTTTATTATTTCTGGCAGGCTGAAGGTATCAGTGCCAGCGGTGCTTACAAAGAAGAAGACAATTATTTGAAAGTAAGAAAACGTTTCTATGATCGTTTTGGCAAACCGCTCAGCGGAACGACATTTAAGCAAAATGAATTGATTATTGTTGGTATTACACTGGAACGTTCTTTCTCTACACCAATAGAAAATGTGGTGATCACAGATTTGTTGCCCGCAGGTTTTGAAATTGAAAACCCGAGGACAAAAGAAATTCCAGGCATGGATTGGATAAAAGATGGTATGACACCGGATGCAATAGATGTGCGGGATGACCGTATCCATTTCTTTGTAAACGCATTTAATAATAAGCAAGTATATTATTATGCTGTTCGTGCCGTATCACCAGGCCAGTATAAAATGGGCCCTGTCAGCGCCGATGCGATGTATAATGGTGAATATCATTCATACAATGGAGCGGGAGTGATAAGAGTGGTGCAATAATAATTTACAAATAAAATTTTCTGATAGCCCGTAGTTATGCTGCGGGCTATTTTTATGGAAATATTGAATAGTCGAAGTATTGTAATAAACAAGTAATTTCCATAATGCTCAGGAGAACCTCACCTAGCCTCTCCTAAAGGAGAGGAACTGCACATAGCCCTTGCTTTTCGAAAAGTATATCTGAATAGGAAATTTCTAAAATGCTCAATAGTCCCGATAGCTACCGGGATACCGAACGTGCGATATTAATCGGAGTGCTGCTATAATGCTGAGTAGAATTCATGCAGCACAAGAGTGCGACGCAACAGACGATGCTAGTAGCAATGGAGCCGGGCTAAAATATATTTCTTTAGCTTATCTTCATTTAATGAAACAAATTTTTATTTTATTTCTTTTTTCAAGAATTGCCGGCGTTGCTGCAGCACAAGAAATAATTCCTTTGTATAAAGGAGATATTCCTAACTACCGTACTTCGGTTGATGAAGAAAAATCGGTAGTGGGTAATGATAGTATTCTGAGAATACAGGCGGTGCAGAAACCAACGTTAACCGTTTATCTTCCGGCAAAAGAAAAGGCAAATGGTACAGCGGTTATTATTTGCCCTGGTGGTGGTTACGGAATACTTGCGTTTAAGCTGGAAGGAATAGATGTAGCGAAAAAATTTAATGAATGGGGTGTAACGGCTTTTGTGTTGAAATACCGTATTCCGAATGATAAATGGATGATGCAAAAAGAAACCGGCCCTTTACAAGATGCGCAAAGGGGCATACAACTGGTAAGGGAAAATGCTGATCGCTGGAATATTGATACAAGCCGTATCGGTATTATGGGATTTTCTGCAGGCGGTCATCTTGCCTCGACAGCGGCTACTCATTTTAATAAAAATTATATTGATAACCCGGGTAAAATAAACCTCCGGCCGGATTTTCAACTATTGCTTTATCCTGTTATCAGTTTTGCGGATAGTATTACACATCGCGGATCAAAGGATAACCTGATCGGTAAGACCCCTTCGGAAGAAATGACAAGGGATTATTCTAATGAACTACAAATTACGGCAACTTCGCCACCGGCTTTTTTAGTTCATGCGGCGGATGATAAAGCCGTGAACCCACTGAACAGTATTTTTTATTATCAGAATTTATTAAAAAACAAAATATCCGCCGAGCTGCATATTTATGAAAGAGGTGGACATGGTTTTGGCTTGAATAATAAAACGACAAAAGACCTGTGGATGGATCGCTTACATAACTGGATGGATGCAAAAGGATGGCTGACAAAAAAATAAAGCCATGCTTGTAAAACATGGCTTCTAATAAGTATTCTCTTTAAATTATTATTCCTTTACGGTCAATACGGGAATACTTGATCCGTAAGAAAGTAATTTGTTCGTGATCCTGTTCCATAATCCCGGTAAGCGAAAATCTTTTACAGGATTGATCATAATCAGGTCGGCATTTATCTTCTTGGAAAATTCCAATGTGCTCTGCGCTAAATTCTGGCCTTCCAATAAAAAGCATTGAACAGGAATAATCGAAATGCTTTGCACTACTTCCAATGCTTTATCAATAATATTTTGTTGTTTGTTTTGTTCGTTTTGTCTTAAGGAAACAAAATAAACCGTCGATTTAAATGCCCTGCCGAGCATGGCTGCTAATCTTATCTGGCGCATGGGTATTTCACCAGATACTGGCAAAACAATCTTTTTGAAATGACAGACCAAACCTCCTGATCTTATTGCCAGTATGGGTATGTTTGTTTTTTTAGCCAGCCTGCTAATGGAGATGGAAGAAACTATCCGTTGGAGTAAATTAAATTTTGAAAGCCCTGTTATCACGAGGTCCATTTCGTATTGTTCAATATACTTTGACAGTTGTTTATGGCGATTGCCGGACAATACGCTGATTTCAAAGATCCCTTCTCCGCACAATTGATTTTTATAATTATCTTTTAATTGTCCTAATTTTTTCAAAGCGGCTTCTGTCGTATAATCGCTGGTAAACAAAGCATTTCTGCCGGAAATATACACCAGGTGAATATTGCAATTGAAATTATTAGATAATTCAATTGCTTTGGCGATGGCCCACTTGTTCTTGGTGGTAAAATCAACCGGAACGAGTATGTTATAAAGTTTATTAGGCATAGGCAGCCGTTTTTTAATTGTTATAAATCAAGGTAGTTACTTATTGTTTTCTTATACTAGTTCAAGTAAAGATTCAAAATTCCGCTCCCTGATATTTTTGTAAGCGATTTTTTCCAGTAATTCATCTGTCGTGCAAAAAGCAATGCCTTTTCCTGCATGGGCTATGATACAGCGGTCATCTTTGCTATCGCCTACAACGATACAATTTTTCATTTTGACATTGTATTTATCACAGGCATATTTCAATGCATTGGTTTTACAAAAGGAATGCCCGCATACACTTTCGGGAGAACCAAAAAAATAAGAGGGCAGGTTTACTTCACCAGTTGCCTTTCCTTCAAAAAATTCCAGTTGATGTGCCAGTGTAAAATCAACGCCTATTTGTTGTTTGATATAATTGGTGATGAGGGTATAACTATGGCTGATAATACCTGTTACATATCCTTTTTCTTTATAAGTCCCCACTACTTCTTTAATATTTTCCGCGATGTCCATATTACCCACCACTTCCAGCAAGTCGTCCATCGTGCGGTTTTTCAACAACAAACCAATTCTTTTGGTGAGGATGATCGGGTCTTTTTCATTAAACCGTAATTCTTCCAGCTGGGGAACAAATCCAAATGCAGCGGCGCATTCATTGATAAACCTGCTGTTTAATATCGTATCATCCATGTCAAAGATGATCATCTTGTGATAAACAGAAAGATTTTCACGCAACACATTATTCATTTCTTTCTGGATCACTGCTAATGATTTGGAACTTTCTTCTGAAAGCCCGTTGCTTTGCTGTCCTTGTGCTTTACTAATAATAGCACGGGATACTTCGCCGCTCATTTTACCTAATGCCTGCCAGGGCTTGCTTTTATTTTCTATATAACCAATGTTCACTTCTTTCACCCTTGCCTTCATCAGGTACATATCAATGAGGATGCCGATATCAACACCGTAATCGTTGAAGAATTCGATTTTTTTAAAAAATGTTTTTTTGCCTGCTATCATCCCACTCAATGGTTGAGAAAAATGAGAGAGGCCGGGAAACAAGATTGCCAGTAAAGGCTTGGCGACTAATTCAGTTACCCTTCCTGCATTGCGGGCAAATGCACCTTTTACAAAATCAGCTTCGTTATCCAGTAAAGGTTGTGATAAATTTTTTACGGATCCTTCCGGGTAAGGATCAATATCGGCATCTAAAAAAACAATCACTTCATTACTTGCGGCATCGACACCTTCTTTCATGGAAATGCCTTTTCCTCTTGCGGCGCTGATAATAATTTTAGCGCCTGCTTCCCTGGCAATTTTTACTGTATCATCTTCTGACGTATCGTCTATTACTATTATTTCTGAAACTAATGTTTCCTGCCGGCAATAGTTTATTACCTGGGCAATCGTTTTTTCTTCATTTAACGCAGGGATAATAACTGTAACCATAATTTTTTTCTTATTTGGAATAACAGGATAAATTCCTGTACAATAAACTTTTCCTTTCGGTGAATCGCACTATTTTATTCAAACATCAGGCCTGAAAAGAACAGTGATGATAACTAATTGGATAAGAAACAATAACACTTAGTCTCAAGGTAAAAATAGTAGCAATGAATACTTTAAAGCGGAGATTAAATAATTAGTAAGAAACAAAGAAGAAAATGTGATGTAAAAATGGGGAGGGATAACAACAAAAAAAGTCCGGCATAATGCCAGACTTTAACGACTTTATATTCAGTTAAGATTATTAATAATCGTTGTTGTAGCCACCGCGATCACGATAGCCACCGCCGCCGCCACCTTTGTTGTAGCCGCCGCCACCGCCGCTGCCACCACCTTTCTTGTAGCCGCCGCCACCGCCGCCGCCACCGAAGCTTCTTTTCTTGAAGCCACTGCCGCCGCTACCGCCACCTTCCGGTTTCGGACGACTTTCGTTGACAACAATGTTACGGCCATCAACTTCAGAACCGTTGAGGGCTGTGATAGCTGCTTGTGCCGAAGCATCGTCAGCCATTTCAACAAAGCCAAAGCCTTTGCTGCGGTTAGTGAATTTGTCGGTAACAATTTTGGCTGATACCACTTCGCCGTGTGAGGCGAAAAGGTTGGAAAGGTCCTGGTCTTTCAGGTTCCAACTAAGGTTTCCTACGTAAATGTTCATTGTACTGTGAAATTTAAAAAAAATAAATAAGTGCTAACAGTAGACAGTAACCAATGAACATTAGCGGTTTTTCGTAAACGTTCAGGACTTGTGAAACTGTAAAGAACACCAAAACACTACGAAAATAAAGTAAATTTCCCTGATATTTAGCAAATTAAAACGGGAGAAAATTTATTTACCCCGGTCAACTTATCCGTAATAATTGATTTTCAATATATTCTAAAAAAAAATCAGGGCCCGGATTCCGGACCCTGAAAGCTTATACTATTAGAAAGACTTTATTCTTTTACCATCTTGATAGTCTGTACGGCTCCGATTCCATCTTCATACCGTATAATATAAATACCCGGTGAAAGTGCTGCGACATTTAAATTAGTCTGTTGTGTATTCGCAAGAACTTCTTTGCGGATGAGAATTCTTCCTTCCAAACCTGCCAGCGTGATAACACCTTTCGATGGCGCTGTTTCATGCTGTACATTGATAACTCCTTTTGCGGGAACAGGATACAGTTGAATTCTTTTATCAGGGTTCAATCCGGCTACTTTTATCGTAGTGCTGTATTTGTATGCCCCGTCAATATCTACGTTTTTCACACGGTAGAACCTGACTTTCGTATCCGCTAAATTATCAGTAATGGAATAAACAGGTTTACCACCAGCAGGCACGAATCCTAACGTAGTATAATTATTTCCGTCAATGCTTTTTTCAATATAATAACCCTGCACATTTGTTTCATCCGCTACATCCCATAATAATTTCACAGTCGCATCATCATTTTTCCTGGCAACGAATCCAAGGAAAGTAACAGGAAGCGGAGCATTCGCTCCCGACATTCCAAAGTTGTCAAATGTAATATCACCTGCAGCGCCAGGTGTTCTGAAAGAAAATTCAAACCGGATACCAATGCCCGCTTCAATATCAATGTCTGAAATCAACAAACAAACGGAACCAGCCGTAGCAGAAAAAGTTGTCCATGACGTTAATGCCAGGTAATTAATAGCAGTTGCAGGAGATACCTGTATTACTTTTACCCGGTATTGGGTGCCTGAAGGTGCGGTATATGAAAAACCTACTGAAACTTTTCCCGGGGTTGTGCTTGGATAAACGGATGAAATCAGGCTTGCCCTGAAGTCGGGTGAGCTTCCAGTATTTCCTTCTTCTCTGCCGGTGACAGGGTTCCAATAAAGAGCGGCATCGTCAGGATCTGAATAAATGCTGGGTGAGTTAAATCCTTCATCCGAAGAAGTAAATGTCCTGGCAGTACCACAATCAGAACTATTGGTAACAGTTGTGGGACTTTGCGCCTGGGATTGAAGACTGAATGTAATGGACGTAATAAGCAATAGCTTGGCAACAATGTAGTGTTGTTTCATACCTTTCTGAATTTACAAAAGTTAAGAATTAAAAAACACACAGACTACGGAGAAGAGGGGGTGTTCAGAAGGTATTGAAGGATAGACTTAGGGTAGTATCAAAATTAATACCGGGGATTACAGAGCGCAGATCTTTAATGGGGTGGCTGGCAAAGTAGAAAAAAATTCTCATTTGTCATATTTATTGTCCTATTAAAATAAAAAAAAGCTACCCGTTTTTTGCGGATAGCTTTATAACTTTTTCTTGAAGAAAATTATTCTGTAACTACTTCAAAATCAACCTCGGTGGAATGGCCATTGCCAAAATCGATACTGGCTTTATAAGAGCCCAGTTCTTTTATTTCCCCGATAATATTGATCTTTCTGCGGTCAATCTCATACCCGCGTTGTTCGCGGATAGCACGGCTGATCTGCAGGGATGTTACGCTACCAAAGATCTTTCCGCTGGTACCGGTCTTGGCGCCAAGTTTCAACGGGGCTTCTTTCAGTTTAGCGATAACGCTGTTGACTTCCGCCAGCATTTTATCTTCTTTCTTACGTACCTGTTTTAATCTTTCTTCCAATTGTTTTTTGTTAGAATGATTATGTTCAACAGCAAGATGCTGCGGCAATAAAAAGTTACGGGCATACCCGTTCTTTACTTTTACCACTTCATTTACTCCGCCCAGGTTATCTACGTCTTTTATTAATATTACTTCCATGGCGTCCTCCTTATTTTAATAAGTCAGTTACATAAGGCAATAGCGCCATCTGGCGAGCTTTCTTCACCGCATCAGAAACTTTGCGCTGGTATTTCAGGCTGTTTCCGCTAAGGCGGCGTGGTAATAATTTACCCTGCTCGTTCAGAAATTTTTTCAGGAACTCTACATCTTTATAATCAATGTAGCGGATACGGTATTTTTTAAAACGGCAAAACTTCTTTACTCGCTTGTCGTTTTTAATGGCCGTCAGGTATTTTATTTCATTCTTTGCCATGATTTAAGCCTCCACTACTTTTTCGGTTCCTGTTTTTACACCACTTCTCTTTTTCGCATTATACTCGACGGCGTATTTATCGAGTTTAGTGCATAGGTGACGGAGCACACTCTCGTCACGCAGAAGCTGTGTTTTCAGCTTCTCATTGAAGTCGGATGGCGCAGTGTATTCGATCACCCAGTACAAACCCGTGGTTTTTTTCTGAATGGGATACGCCAGTGATTTCAGGCCCCAGGCATTTTCAGCAACGACAGCACCACTATTGCTTTTAACCAAAGTGGCGTACTTTTTTTGTTCCGCTTTAAAGTCGTCATCGCTCAAAACAGGGGTAAAAATCACCATCAATTCGTAATTGTTCATTTACCTGTTTTAAAGTTTACAATTTCCCAATGGACAGTTCCGGCAATATTGTCGGAAAAGAATCCCGCTTCCGGCGGGATTTGGGGCGGCAAAGATAGGAGTTTAAAGGCAGATTTCGTAGCCTGTCTTCAAGAAATTCCGATAGGACAAACCGCTGAAAATGAACACATTTATTTGCCCGGCTGCATTTGCTGTCCGAACGAAGTCGAAGGATCATCGCCTGTTGTTGAGCGAAGCGAAATCCCAAGGCAATCAGGACGGCGCATTATTAACCCAGCTCCACTACTACTATCATCGTCTGTTGCGTCGCACTCTTGTACTTTCTGTTCTTTACTCAGCATTTTCGAAGCTTATTCTGCCATCGCCCTTGGTAGTAGCAGGAAGAGTAAAGATCATTTATTATTATAAAATAAAAAGACCGTCGCTGTAAACGACGGTCTGTGTTTTTAGAAATAACTTCTTTATTGTTTTATAACCTTCGTGGTTATTTTTTCATTTCCCTGGCTCACTTCAATAAGATAAATGCCATTCAGGAAATTATCGCCCAACCTGAATGTTTGATTCGAACCGCCACGCATTGTACCTACCAGTCTGCCCTGGATATTATATACTTTAATTTCCAGCAGGTCATTGTTCTTGCTTTGTACTTTCAGGTTAAAGTAAGCCGTTGCAGGATTAGGAGATACCGCTATAGCTAATTTATCAGTCAATATCTCATTTGCCTGTTCTTTTATATTAGCGGCTGATCTTGTCAAAGTAAGAGGTGCTGCTGCCAGTTCAAAATTCATCCAGTTAAAATTGCAACTTTCGTTATTTGTAGAAAGCACTCTTAATGTTTGGGCTCCTGCTGAAAGCGATACATTATTAATAGTAACTGTTTTCCAGATATTCCATTCACCTGTGTTTGGAATATTGACAGTTCCTAAAACTGTACTGCCCAATTTCAATTGGAACTGTGCAAATTGTTGCGGCGTAGCCACCCTAAAGCTTACATTGTAAGTTCCACCCTGTGTCACTGTTACATTATAATCCATCCAGCTTGCATTGGTAATACCAATCACTTGTTGTCCGCCGCCTGCATCACTGGTAGCCACTCCATACATTCCGCCAAAATGAGCATCATAACTTTCTGCTTCAATTTTGCCCGGGATCACTTTACCAGCAGTCGCATCAGGATTTACAGTAATTGTTACATCGCTGTATGCTTCATGATTTTCATTATCACGGGCAGTTAAGCGGAATACATACGTTCCGGCCTGCAAGCTTGTAACAGTTGTTGAATAATCACCGGCAGTTGTGATCGCCGCATTACCACCGCTGAACTTGCTCCATTCATGAAATGTAATTGATCCGCCATTATTAGCACTTGCGTTTCCTGATAAAGTCACCTGGTTGTTAGGCAACGTTATAGTTTGTGGTGAACCTGCATTTACAGTCGGCGCATTGCTCGGAACAGACAGTTCATAGTTCATCCAGTTAAAATTGCAGCTTTCATTATTGGTAGAAAGTACTCTTAATGTTTGCGCTCCTGCTGAAAGCGATACATTAGTAATAGTAATTGTTTGCCAGATATTCCATTCACCTGTGTTTGGAATATTGACAGTTCCTAAAACAGTACTGCCGAGTTTTAATTGAAACTGTGCATGCTGTTGCGGTGTAGCCACCCTGAAGCTTACGTTGTAGGTTCCCGCTTGTGTTACGGTTACATTATAATCCATCCAACTGTTATTGGTGATACCAATAACTTGCTGTCCACCGCCTGCATCTGTAGTAGCCACTGCATACATGCCACCAAAATGAGCATCATAATTTTCCGCTTCAATCTTGCCGGGGATCACTTTTCCAGCTGTTGCATCAGGGTTCACGGTAATTGTCACATCGCTGGTAGATTCTTGGTTATCATTATCACGTGCAGTTAACCTGAATACATAAGCTCCTGCCTGTAAGCCTGTGACGGTAGTAGTATAATCATCAGGATGTGTGATGTTAGCTGTACCACCACTGAATTTTGTCCACTGATGGAAAGTAATGGAACCGCCATTATTGGCACTTGCGCTTCCGGATAATGTTACCTGGTTAGTTGGTAAACCAATAGTTTGCGGAGAGCCGGCGTTAACTGTTGGCGCTGTGCTTACTGTTGCCACTTCAAAGTTCATCCAGTTAAAATTGCAGCTTTCATCATTAGTAGAAAGCACACGCAATGTTTGTGCTCCCGCACTGAGAGAAACATTATTGATGGTAACAGTTTGCCAGATATTCCATTCACCCGTATTGGAGATATTGACTGTGCCAATAACATTATTTCCCAGTTTCAATTGGAATTGTGCATGCAATTGCGGTGTTGCCACCCTGAAGCTGACATTATAAGTTCCGGCTTGTGTTACCAGTACATTATAATCCATCCAGCTGTTATTAGTAATACCAATCACCTGTTGTCCACCACCTGCATCACTGGTAGCGACTGCATACATTCCACCAAAGTGAGCATTATAACTTTCTGCTTCTATTTTGCCGGGGATGAGTTTAGTGGTGGCATCAACAACCTGTATATTAATAATTGTACTGACTGCGTTTTGTCCATCATTCGGAGTAAATGTATAAGGTGCTGTGCCAATCACAGCTGTACTGATGGTTGCAGGATTCCATGTGCCGGTAATACCATTCTTAGATATCAATGGTAACTCAGGCGGTGTTGTATTCTGGTACAAAGGGCCTATTGGATCAAATGTTGGAGTAACAGGCGGCGTAAACTTATACCTGGAAAAAACAGGTAAGTGATCAGACGCAGTAGTAGCATTATAATTAGCTATATAGCTTCTTGGGTCTTCAATATCGGTAGAATTGCTGATGTATTCATTTACCATGTCATTTGTAATGGTAATATGATCAATCAGGCCATTACTGCTCGGGAAACTGGTTCTGCCTGCCTGGTCTAAAGGTTTGGTAAGTATATTATAGTTGATTTCATCATTTACAAAAGGAAGATAAGAAGAAGGATGACCAACATAAATGGAAGTCACAACCCGGTCGTTGTAATCACCGATGATAAGAACTTTATCATTTGCATAAAACGCATCCAGGGAATCTTTCAACACTTTCACATCATATTGCCGTCTTGTGTATCCTTCCGCATCTCCTCCTGATTTTGCATGAAGAACAATTATCCTGATTTTTTCAGTCACCCCATTAAGAGTTGCATTGAAAGTAGCCATAAACGGCAACCTGCCTGATCCCCAGAAACTGGACGGTGTTCCCGTAGGATAATCAGTGAGGCGGTGATTAGGCAAATCTAATCTTGCACTATCATACATGCTTTCAAACATTACACGGGGAGGCTCTGTAGATGATATGCTCATCGTGGACGTGTTGTAAATAAACCCGATCTTTTGAGGAGGGAAACTCGGATCCGGTGGATTGAATGAGTAAGACCAGCGGGGCGACATCACTGAAGCATACCCAGGAAGATTGCCTATTAATTGCGCTAACGCCGCATCATTTGACATTTCTTCAATACCAATTACATCCGCATTCAGGCGCTGCATTACTGTGGAAATATTAGCTACCTGGGTAGCAATTTGCGATTCGGTTGCTGTATTAGTAGAATTGGCTCCGAAGAAACTAATATTATAACAAGCCACATCAAAAGTTTCTGCCTTAGGATAAGAAGAACCTGTTACAGCAACAACGTCTTTATTTAACCCCGTAGCAGTAACCTTAATATTCCCTTCCACTTTTAATGCCTTTGCAACAGGTGAAAATCTTACATACAATGTTGTTCCTGCAGAAGCCGTTGCCTGGTTAATAACAATAGGATTCGATGTAAAGTCATTGTTATTAGTAGAAATTTGATAACCTGCAGGAGGTGTTATGGTTAAATCAGAAGAACCGATTGCTTGCAGGCTCACAGCCTGGCCTGGAGAATTTGTCCCCACAGAAACTTCACCAAAACTTAATTGTACAGGACTTATAGTTAATAACGTGGATTGATCTGTAATAGCGATATCATCAACAGACCAGCGTGCTGCATTTAATGCTGCTGAAGAGGTGTACCTGAAAGCGATATACACAACTGGGGCCGCTTTGTATGCTGATAAATCAATATTATCTGATAATGTCCATGCAGTTGTTGCAGAGCCCGGAGGATTAGGGAAATTAGCTGTTGTTATTTCTGTCCAATCAGCAAGATTAGGTGTACTGCTTCCATCATAAGTGGTAGAAATATATAGCTGGAGTTTAGGCCCGGTAAATTCCCCACGACTATAAAAACTCAGGACGGGAAGATTTACAATGTTATTTAAATTCAATGCCGGTGAGATCAGCCAGGCGTCATTCGTTTGCGCAGCGCCGCCGGAGAATCCATTTACATCTACGCCATTACTACTGTTTCTTCCATACTGGCTGCATCCCCACTTTTGTGTGCCTGCTGTATTGATTGATAAAAATCCCGATCCCGGGATACTTGAAACAGTACAGGTATTAAAATTAAAAGTAAGCGAAGTTGGATCAACTGCTTCGCCTGAAAGATCAATGATCTTCGAAACGGCGCCTTCGCTGCTATGTGTAATAGAACCGTTGTACACACCAGCTGCAGCCGGAGAAAATTTTACATAGATTGTTTTATCAAATGCATTTGCCGCTGCTACAGATAAAGAAGAAACAAAAGTTACATTATCATCAGATATAGTAAATGGAGCAACTGCTGTAATCTCAATCGGGTGATCAAGATTTGTCTGGCCAATTACTTTGTAGGTTTTTATGTTGTTACCACCAATATTAGTTGTTTCAAAATTTATTGAGGCGGTACTTAAGCTGATGGTTTTCGCTGTTGGGTCTTCCCATGCCAGTGTGAAATCATCAATCCCGGTACTCGGCCTGTTGTTTGCACCGGACGAAGCGGTGACTGAAACAATTCTTATAGTTATAATTCCGGATTGGTTATCCAGGGAATTTCCAAAACTCACATGAATAGGGTTATTGGAAAAAGTACCGCCCCCGGTCGTTAGATTTCCGGTAGTTGCGGGAACAATAAAAGTGGAAGGGTTTAAACCAAGGCCATAATCTACCCGCCAGGTTGTAGTTCTTGTACTGCTTGCATCCAGTGATTGTAAATTAAAATCTAATGCAAAATTTATTTTACCAGTTGTGTTTGCTACCTGGAAAACAAATGCAGCACCGGGATCACCAAAGGATCCTGTCTGGCGTACTCCAGCCGCCCTGTCTGTAGCTGTATTTTGAGAAACTCCCTCATCATTATTACCGGAAGCAAAATTTTTAAATGCGCCGCCCGTATTATTCCAGGTAACAGGAGCGGTTGTAAAAGTAGCATCGGTTCCCAGTGCAGAAGCCGTAGCTCCTGTCTTTACGGAAACGCCTGCTGGTAGCCCTGTACCAATTCCATTGAAATTTTGAACATAAGGAGAGGCGGTAAGATTGATTAATCCAGTCACCGCCCCGGATAATGAAACTGTTTTATCTGTAGCGCCGGGAGATGCAAATGTAAGCGTTCCGTTTGCTGTACCTACAGAAGCTGATGCGCTTATTCTTACATAGACTGTCGCGTTATTTACAGTGCCACTATTATGGTTAAGGGGTACAGATGAAAAGAAAGCGGAATTATTAAGGGATACTTCATAAGGTGAGGATGGAGTAACAGTAATATTGTCCGTTAAATTATTTCCATTTACAACAACGCTTTGAGAAGGGGAAGCGATACCTGACGCTGTACTAAATCCCGAAAGAGAGTTGGGAGAAGGTGTAATTGTTGGAGTTGTTGAAACGCCTGTAGTAACAGTGCCACCGAAGGCTAAACTGTTTACATTACCTGTTCCAAATGCAAGGGTTCCCCCGGCGGCAGATGCGCCCCATGCGTATAACCTTAATGTTATTACAGTACCTGACGCCACATTTTGCAATGCAGCAATACCTGCCAAAGCGATTTGAGGTTGCACATCACCGCCTGAAGTGGTAGTTGTAAAAGAAACAGGTAATCCTATATCAGTAAAATTTGTACCGTCAGTGCTGTAACGCCATATATAAGCATTGGGGCCGGTACCTGTTCGCCGGATTTTGAAATCTAAAGTTGAAAGAGATACCTTAAAATTATTATTAGCTGAAATGGTGGATTGATAATAACGATTATTGGTTATTGCCAATGCCTGGGTTACGTCAACCCAATTAGAAGAAGCATATCCTCCTCCCAACGAAGTGGCGGTAATACCACTTCCTCTTGAAAGAACCGACGTATTTAGATTTGCATCATTCGTTGTAGCATTGATGCTACCTGCGGTTATACCTGTCAGCGCATTATTATTCCATGCTACAATTTGTCCGCTGACTTGAAGATTTAAAATTCCAGCGCAGATAATAAAAAAGAAAAGGTAAATTTTTCTCATATATTTTTTTTTAGAATACACTATTGAAATAATTAATACATTATTTATCACATAGCCCAACTTAAAAGATAAGCGGCTTATTTAAATAGGGAGAGTGGTTTTAGCAAAGAGATTGAAGAAGGAATAATTAAAACACGGTTCTGTGTTTCAAGTTGTAAATCTACACGCCAGAAGCATTCGGCGAACACGGTAACAGTAAAATAACTTAACAAGTAATTCAGATTTCTGAAAGGCGGATATCGATCATTCTTAATTGAAGGTTTTTTTGCCCATTCCATTCATTCTCATCTATTTTAAAAACAACATCGACTGGTTTTTGCATTTCCAGTAAAGGAAACTTATCCACCATATTAAAGCCAATACCGGTAAAAGTGACGTTATCCTGCCTTAGGGAAAAGCGGACATGTTGTTCTTTCAAAATTTTGGAATAACCGGTATTCATTACTTTTTTAGCAATAAAAACCGGACGAAGATTGTCCGGGCCAAACGGTTCCATCTGGCAAAGGATATTATAAAAGGGCCAGGTAATGTCTTTAAAAGAAATTTCAGCATCAATCACTATTTCAGGAATCAATAGTTCAGGAGGAATAGAACCGGCTACTATTTCTTCAAACTTAGTACGAAACGCTTCTATTTTTTCAATTTCTAATGTCATGCCCGCTGCCGCGAAATGACCACCGTATCCCAGTAAGTGTTCTCTGCATGCATGGATCGCTTCATATAAATTAAATCCCGGAACACTCCTGGCGCTGCCTGCGGCATAATCACCGGATTGAGTAAGTATAATGGTAGGCCGGTAATAATGTTCTATCACCCGGGAAGCCACAATGCCTACCACGCCTTTGTGCCAATGGGATTGATATAAAACGGTTGACTTGTTGTTTATCCATTGCTCATTTTCCTGTATCAGCGTCAGTGCTTCTGCAGTTATGTTGCTATCCGCTTCTTTACGATCGGTGTTATCACTATGCAACATTTCTGCATAATGCAAAGCTTCTTCATACGTTTCAGCAACAAACATCTGCACGGCTTTCCTCGCATCATCCATTCTTCCAGCAGCATTTACCCGCGGGGCGATCATAAATACCAGGCTATTAATGTGCAACTCTTTTTGCGTACCACTTAATTGGCTTAATGCTTTAATCCCATTGTTGGGGTGTTCATTTGCTTTCTTTAATCCATGAAAAGCCAGTATCCTGTTTTCACCTGTCATGGAAACAATATCTGCAGCAATAGCAGTTGCAACTAAGTCAAGAGATTCAAAAACATTTTCCTTTGGTAAATTTAATTTTTCAGCCAGTGCCGTAATTAATTTAAACCCAACACCGCATCCGCATAATTCCTTATAAGGATAATTACAATCTTTTTGTTTCGGGTTTAAAATAGCGACAGCAGGTGGTAATTCTGTATCCGGTAAATGATGGTCACATACTACGAAATCTATTTTCAATTCTTTTGCATAAGCAATCAGGTCGATGGATTTAATACCACAATCAAGCGAAATGATCAATGTAAAGCCATTTTCTTTTGCAAAATCAATTCCCGCCTTGCTTACACCATAACCTTCCCTGTAACGATGAGGAATATAAAAATCAAGATTAGAATGAATTTTCTTTAAAAAAGTATACATACTTGCTACTGAAGTGGTACCATCAACATCATAATCGCCGAAAATGAGAATTTTTTCATCATTATTAATAGCATTAATAATTCTTTCTGTTGCTTTAGCCATGTCCTTCATCAGCCAGGGATCGTGCAAGTCTGTTAATTGCGGACGGAAAAAGTCTTTTGATTTGTCAAACGAATCAATATTGCGTTGGGATAAAATTTTACAGATGACGGGATGGATGTTCAGTGCTTTTTGCAATGACGCAGTGATTTCTTTGTCATCCTGTACTATCGTCCATCTTTTCGCCATTGTGATTTTCGGGATAGTGATAAATATTTTTATCGCTGATCAGTATTTCCTGTCTGTTACATATAATACAAGATCTTCCAACCCTTTCCGGATGGGGCTTTCCGGAAATTCATGAAGTATAGTAAGCGCTTCTTTTTTATAAGCATTCATTTTTTCAGTGGCGTATGCTATACCACCAGCTTCTTTCACTTTATTTATCACCCAATTTACTTTTTCTTTATCGCGGTTTTTATTTTTTACTATATAAATAATTTCCCGGCGGGTTTTTTTATCAATATTATTTAATGTATAAATAAGGGGCAATGTCAGTTTTTTTTCTTTAATATCATTCCCTGTCGGCTTACCTACATTTTCACTGGCATAATCAAAGAGGTCGTCTTTAATTTGAAAAGCTATGCCTGTGTTTTCGCCAAAGGCCCTCATTCTTTCCGCAATGTCTTTATTATTACTTGTCGACCAGGCGCCGGCGGAGCAGGCTGAGGCGAGCAAAGACGCTGTTTTATTTTTTATTATTTCAAAGTAAATGTCTTCTTTCAGATTTAAGGTTCTTGCTTTTTCAATTTGTAATAATTCACCCTCGCTCATTTTTCGCACTGCATCAGAAAGAAAGTGCAAAATCTGGTGATCATTGTTATCAAGGGACATTAAAAGGCCTTTTGCCAGCAAATAATCTCCGATTAATACCGAAGCTTTATTTTTCCAAAGAGCATAGACCGAAAAAAATCCACGTCGCTCCATAGAGTCATCTACAACATCATCATGTACAAGAGTAGCTGTATGTAGCAACTCAACTAGTGAAGCTGCTCGATAAGTTGACTCTGTAATTTCTCCGCATAGCTTTGCAGACAAGAGCACAAACATTGGCCTGAGTTGCTTTCCCTTACGTTTTACAATATAGCGCATGATCCGGTCAAGCAACGGAGTTTGGCTCTTTACTGCTTCCCTGAACCGGGCTTCAAATGATCTTAACTCATGCTCTATTAGCTGCTGGGTGGGTAAATTCATCCTTAAAAAGGGCAATATACACCTCAAAAAATAAATAAAAAATCGAAAGATTGACTAGCGTTTTTTCTACTAAGTGATTGAAAATAATGGGGAAATGCCTGAAATATTTTTTGCAAAAATTTGGTAATTAGTCCTCATATCATATTTTTGCGTTTCATTAAGACAATTGTTTTTGGTAAAATCTTAATCCTTCTCATTATGATAAGCAAAAAGTATACTTTATTGGCAGTATCATTCTGCCTTCTAACATTATCCGCTATTTCTCAAACAACGACGGGAGATAGTTATAGTGTTACAGACTCTTCAGTAATTACGTCGAAGCGTATGCCTCAGCATACGGAGTTTTTAAATGGTACATACGACTTTCCTGCCAAGCCCCGCAATCAATGGGAAATTGGGGTAAAGGGTGGTATGTTCCGCGTAAGCGGTGACGTTGCTTCGCAATTTGCTCCGGGCTTTGGATTGCATGTAAGAAAAGCCTTTGGCTATATATTCTCGCTTCGGTTAGAATATATGTACGGAATTGGTAAAGGTCTTGACTGGACATCCAACCAGAACTTTGCAAAAAATTCGGCATGGGAGGGTAGCACTGTTGCTACCAGGTATTCCGCTCCTTACAGGCAGCCTTCCGGTAGTATTATTTCTTCCCAATCATTGATTGGAGGTAGTGCAGCAACTCCACTTGAGTCTGTTTATTATAATTATAAAACAAAAGTTCAGGATCTTTCCCTGGAAGGTGTTTTTACATTAAATAATATTCGTTTTCACAAAGCGAAAACAGGTGTTAGTGTTTATGCTCTTGTAGGTTTTGGTGCTTCTGTGTATGATACAAAAGTTAATGCACTGAATGGCACTGCCAAATATAATTTTTCTGGTATTGCAGGAAATGTTTACAAGGATCGTAAAGACACCAGGAAGGCGCTTAAAAATTTAATGGACGATTCTTATGAAACTCCTGCGGAAAGCCAGGGAAACCGTCGCCCAAAATTATTTGGCAACACATTGAAACCATCTGGTACTGTTGGGGCTGGTATAGCCTTTAAATTAAGCAATCGTATCAATTTAGCGATAGAAGATAGAATAGGTATCGTAAAAGATGATTTGTTAGACGGACAACGCTGGCAGGAACATGCATGGGGCGATGCAAGTCTTACAAGGGACTACGATTCTTATAACTATGCTACAGTTGGTTTAAACTTTAACCTGGGTGCTAAAGCAGTTCAACCTTTATGGTGGCTGAACCCGCTGGATTATGCATACAGCGAAATCCGCAACCCACGGTTGATGAAAATACCAAAACCAGTATTACCTGACCAGGATGGTGATGGTGTCACTGATCAATTTGACCAGGAACAAACTCCTGCTGGCTGCCCTGTTGATAGCCATGGTGTTAGTAAAGATACAGACGGTGACGGTGTACCTGATTGTAAGGATAAAGAATTGGTTACTCCGACATATTGCCAGCCAGTGGATGCTGATGGTGTAGGTAAATGCCCATGCCCTGATTCAACTTGCTTCACACCATATTTAGACAGAATGGGTTCTAATAAAGGAGGTTGTGATGTAAATCTTGGCCCATTACCAAGCGTATCTTTCAGCAACAATTCTAATGCACTGAGCAGTGATGCAAAAGCTGTATTAGCTGTTGTTGGCGCTAAATTGCGCAATAGCCCAGAATGTAAAATAGTAGTAATTGGCTATGGCTCTTCTACCAAGAAAGAACAGCAATTAAGCTGGGATCATGTAAATAAAGTGATCACATACCTCGCAGAAAGTGAGGGTGTAAGCTCTGATCGCTTGATCTTCAAGTTTGGTGAAGATGGTCCTAATGACACTGTTGATATCCGTGGCGCTGCTGAAGGTGAAGACGGTCCGAATACCGTTGCTCCTCCGCATCCGAACCTTCGGAAGAAATAATTTGTGATTACTTTTTGCTGATAGACAGCCTCCTGCAATTATTTGTAGGAGGCTTTTTTATATTAATGTATTGATTCCGTCTGTATTCTTATAAAAACCTTAACTGGTAAGGTTTGGAAGCTTATCTTTTTTGTGCAAGATTTGTTCGTATCAGTTAACTTTGCACTCTTTTATGCGTTTTTTACCCATTTTAATAATAGTTGCCACTCTCAGCAGTTGCAGCAAAGGAATATCCAAGATCCTCAAGAATCCTGATCCTGAGTATAAGCTGCGTATTGCCGAAAAGTATTTCGTCGCGAAGAAGTATAACAAAGCGCAAATGGTTTATGAGGATATCATGCCTTATTATAAAACAAGGCCTGAGTTCCAGGACGTGTATTATAAATATGCTTACTGTGCTTACAACCAGGCAGATTACATGAACGCCGAAAACCTGTTTAAAACTTTTCTTGAAATTTTCCCAAATAGTCCAAAGGCGGAAGAAATGGACTATATGCGGGCTTATAGTTTTTACAAACAATCGCCTAAGGCGGAGCTGGATCAGACCAACACGATAAAGACGATCGGTATGATGCAGATATTCATTAACACGCATCCCGGGTCCGAAAGGAATAAAGAAGCTTCGGCCATTATAGATATCAGCAGGGCAAAACTGGAAACGAAAGATTATAAAAGCGCCAAATTGTATTACGATATGGGGCAATTCAGGGCCGCAGGCGTATCGTTTGCCGCACTTTTAAATACTTATCCTGAGTCTGGCAAGGGTGATGAATATAAACTAATGATTATTAAATCTTATTTTCGTTTTGCGGAATTGAGCATCGAGGAGAAAAAGACGGAACGCTTTGAGCAGGTTATCGCTCAATGTGAAGAGTTTACTGATCGTTTTCCGGACAGCAAATTTCGCCAGGAAGCAGAAAGCTATCTCAAATTATCGCAAACTAATATAAAAAATATAAAAGATGAGCAAATTAAGACGTCAGCTTAGCGCTGGTATTGCCAATAACGTAGAGACCAAAAGTCTTGATGATATAAAAAACAAGACTGGTAATCTTTATGAATCTATTGCTATTGTTGCTAAAAGGGCTAACCAGATCAATATTTCTTTGAAAGAAGAATTGCATAATAAGCTGGATGAATTTGCGAGCCATACAGACAGTCTCGAGGAAATACATGAAAATAAAGAGCAAATAGAAATTTCCCGTGCTTATGAAAGGATGCCGAATCCCGCTTTATTGGCCACGCAGGAGTTTCTGGAAGATAAAGTTTATTTCCGCAAAGGTGAAGACCAGTTATTTGATTAATCGATAAAAGATTTATAAATACCAGCGATCAGGCTTCAGCCGGGTCGCTTTTGTTTTTTATGAGTAAATGGTACTTTTGATAGCACATGCTGAAAGGAAAAAAGATATTACTCGGTATTACAGGCAGCATCGCTGCGTATAAAACGACTTATCTTGTCCGGTCATTAATAAAAGCCGGCGCAGAGGTAAAAGTAATCATGACCCCTTCAGCAAAGGATTTTATTACACCTCTTACTCTTTCCACACTTAGCCGTAATCCTGTTTTGATTGATCTTTTTAATGAGCAAAGCTGGTCCAATCATGTAATGCTGGGCAGGTGGGCAGATGTGATGCTAATCGCCCCGCTCAGTTGTAACACCTTAGCTAAAATGGCTCATGGCCAATGCGATAACCTTTTATTGGCGGTTTATCTTTCCGCTACATGCCCTGTTATTGTGGCCCCGGCTATGGATGAAGACATGTGGCTTCATCCTTCTACAAAACAAAACCTCGAAAGGCTTCAATCTTTTGGTAACACAATAATACCAGTAGAAAAAGGCGAATTGGCCAGTGGTTTATTTGGCGAGGGTCGGATGGCCGGGCCAGAACAGATAATTGACTTTATTACCGGCAATTTTTTTTTACCTAAACTTTTGACAGGTAAAAAAGCCTTAGTTACAGCAGGGCCCACATACGAAGCGATTGATCCCGTTCGTTTTATAAGTAATCATTCATCAGGAAAAATGGGAATTGCGCTGGCAAAAGAGTTGTGTCAGCGGGGAGCGGAAGTTACATTGATCATGGGACCGGTTGCGACTGATTTTTCTGAAAATGGAATCAAACTAATAAAAGTAATATCAGCACAGGATATGTATACAGCTTGTCATAAACTATTTGATGACATGGATATTGCCGTAATGTCTGCTGCGGTTGCTGATTACACACCCGCTGAGAAAGCGGAACAGAAAATAAAAAAAGAAAGAAGATAAGTTTAAAATAGAACTAACGAAGACAAAAGATATTTTGCAAAGCTTGGGTGAGAAGAAAAAGAAAGGACAAGTATTGATTGGATTTGCTTTAGAAACGGAGAATGAAGCGGAAAATGCGAAAGAGAAACTAATGAAGAAGAATGCAGACATGATTGTTTTAAATTCCATGAATGATAAAGGGGCCGGCTTTGGTTATGATACCAATAAGATCACGATCTTTCAAAGGGAAGGAAAAGAAATAAAATTTGACCTTCAATCTAAAAGTGCTGCCGCGAAGGATATTGTTGACACTTTAATCCAAACCTGGTATGTTTAAAAGAATAATAATTTTATGTATCGCCATATTTTATATGGCAGATTTTGTGCAATCGCAGGAGATACAGGCAAGGTTGTCAGTATTGACCGGTAAAATCAGTACGCAAGTCGATAAAAAAATATTTCAAACCCTGCAAACAACCCTTACTAATTTTTTAAATGGCCGTAAATGGACAAAAGATGCATTCCAGTCCAATGAAAAAATACAATGTAATTTTTTATTGAATGTGGAGCAGGAGCTTGGTAATAATATACAGGGGCCGGTTAACGGTGCAGGCAGCCCGGCCAATATATAATAGCACATATGATTCCCCAATCATCAATTTTATTGATGATGAAGTAACGTTTCGTTACCAGGAGTTTCAACCAATTGAGTTTAATGAGAATAGGGTGCAGGGCAATGATCCCGCTGCTGCTAATTTGCCCGCCGTGTTGGCTTATTATGTAAATATTATTCTTGGATTTGATTACGGTTCATTCTCATTGCGCGGTGGGGATGAATATTTTCAAAAGGCGTGGAATATTGTTAACAATGCCCCTGAAAGTAAGGATATAGGTGGTTGGCGTGCCTTTGAAGGATTAAGGAATCGTTACTGGCTTGCCGAAAATTTAAATAATAACCGGTTTGCTTTAATTCATGATGCTGTATATTCTTATTACCGTTCTGGTATGGATATTTTTTTATGAGAATGAAGAAGCAGGACGCTCAGGCATGTTGAATTGCCTGAATTTTCTCAATACGATCAATACGGAAAATCCTAATTCCATGATCCTGCAATTTTTTTTCCAGGGAAAGAGTTCAGAATTTGTAAAGATATTTGATCATGCTTCGGTGATGTTAAAACAAGGGCCAGGGATTTATTATCTAAACTGGATATCACTAATGCTGCGGCTTATAAAGAATTGAAATGAAAAAGCTGTTGTTTATCTGTTGCCTTCTTTCCCTTTTATTTTATTCTTGTTCAAAAAGAAACAATCTCCCGAAAGGAATATTGCCACGGGAAAAAATGCAGGAAGTGATGTGGGATATGATCAGGACAGGAGAATTCCTGGATGGATTTGTTTTGAACAAAGATAGTACGCTTAATAAAACTGCACAAAGCCTTAAGTGGTATGATAAAATTTACCAGGTGCATGGAATTAGTAAAGACCAATTTATAAGGAGCTATTATTACTATCAGGCACATCCTGTTTTAATGAAAAGAATATTGGATTCGCTGGGTAAAAAGGGTATGACAAACGTGGACCCAACACAGCAAGAGCAACCTTTAATTTCACCAGATACATCAAACCAGCAAAAGCCCGTATTGAATGGGAATGTTTTAATACAGGATAAGCTTGATTCTGTAAAAAAATTGAAAAGGCCTCATCGGCTGAAGGTTCAATGAAACCACTCAGTTTTCTTTCCTACTTTTATAGTACAATCTGAGATTATGAACAAAGTTGTTGCTGCGGCAGATGCAGCAGTTCAGGATATTATAGACGGTGCAGTAATAATGCTGGGGGGATTTGGATTATGCGGTATTCCGGAAAACTGCATTGCTGCTTTGGTAAAAAAAGGTGTGAAAGAGCTTACTTGTATATCTAATAATGCGGGTGTTGATGATTTTGGTATTGGATTAATGCTAAAAAAGAAACAGGTAAGAAAAATGATTTCATCTTACGTCGGTGAGAATGCAGAATTTGAAAGACAATTATTGAGCGGTGAACTAGAAGTCGAATTAATCCCACAAGGTACACTGGCAACACGCTGCATGGCTGCGGGATATGGAATGCCGGCTATTTATACGCCAGCCGGTTTTGGAACGGAAGTGGCCATAGGGAAAGAAACCCGAAATTTTAATGGAAAAGATTATTTGTTGGAATATGCGTTTGAAGCTGATTTCGCTATAGTAAAAGCCTGGAAAGGGGATACAGAAGGCAATTTGGTTTATAAAGAAACTGCAAGAAATTTTAACCCAATGATGGCGATGGCCGGAAAGATAACTATAGCTGAAGTAGAAGAGCTTGTTCCTGCCGGTGAATTGAATCCTGATAATATTCATACACCCGGAATTTACGTACATAGGATTTTCGCAGGAAAAAACTATGAAAAAAGAATAGAACAGCGTACTGTAAGAAAGAGAATTTAAATCATCGGTATGGCATTGACTAAAGAACAGATCGCACAACGTATTGCAAAAGAGTTGCGGGATGGTTATTATGTGAACCTTGGCATTGGAATACCAACTCTGGTCGCTAATTATATACCTAAAGGGATAAATGTTGTTTTACAAAGTGAGAATGGTTTGTTAGGTATGGGCCCATTTCCTTTAGACGGGGAAGAAAATGCAGACCTGATCAACGCCGGAAAGCAAACTATTACCACAATTCCGGGATCAGCTTTCTTTGATTCAGCAATGAGCTTTGGAATGATACGTGCCGGAAAAGTTGATCTTACCGTATTAGGCGCCATGGAAGTAAATGAAAAAGGTGATATAGCGAATTGGAAAATTCCTGGTAAAATGGTGAAGGGTATGGGAGGGGCGATGGACCTGGTAGCAAGCGCAAAAAATATTATCGTCGCTATGATGCACACTAATCCTAAAGGAGAATCAAAACTTTTGTCCAGTTGTACTTTACCACTTACCGGAATTAGTTGTGTAAAAAAAATAGTGTCTGACCTTGCTGTGCTCGATATAACTTCAGAGGGTTTTCATCTGCTTGAAAGAGCGCCGGGAGTAAGTATTGAAGAGATAAAAATGAAAACGGCGGGTAAATTAATTATACAAGGAGAGGTGCCTGAAATGATTTTTGAAAATTAAAGCCAGTGACCAGGCTTATTCGATCAAATTGTTCTTTACTGCGAAAAAGACAAGGCCAGCTGTATTCTTGCTGCCAAATCTTTCCATCAGCCTGTCTTTAATTGCTTCTACAGTCCGGGGGCTGATTTCCATTTTTTGAGCTATTTCCTGTGCCGTAAATTCCATGCAGATAAACCGCAACACATCTTTTTCCTTATCACTAAGTGTAATTTCATTATTCAGGGAAGGCACTACTTTTTGACGGGAATGAGATTTCTTTAACAGGATGCGGTTGACGAAATTATTCAGGTAATATCCTTTTTCATGCACTTCCATAATGGCCCTTCTGATTTCCTGCGGTTCCGCATTTTTTAGCAAGTAGCCATTAGCGCCATTTTCCATCAGGTGATAAACAAAGCGTTCATCTTCATACATACTCAATACTAAAACTTTGATCGCAGGGTATTGCTTACTGATAATCTTCGTAGCCTCAATGCCATCTTTTCCTGGCATACGGAGGTCCATTAATACTACCTCGGGTTCAGATTCTTTAATACCATTCAGCAAATCATCTCCGTTTTCGGCTTCCTGTACAAATTTTATATTAGTAAAAGGCCTTAAAGAAAGAATGACTCCTTTGCGAAAAATTTTATGATCGTCAGCAATAGCGACTTTTATGATTCCCATATCTTCAGGCAAAAGAATAAAATTAGCAAATAATCAGCAACTATTGGTACGGCTCGTCTCTTGGTAACTCGATAGTTACTTTATAATACGTCTGCGAAATATCTTTTTCAAAGAAAATATTTCCCTGTACCACCCGTAAACGGCTGCTGATATTCTTCAAACCGAGCCCAACATTACTTTTATTGAGTTTATCGAAATCAGCCTGGATAAGACCGCGTCCGTCATGGTGGATGCGAAGATAAAATTTATCACCATGAATATTCTGTGTAAGGTGGATAAAACTTGAGCTACTGTGTTTTAAAATATTATTGACTAATTCTTGTACAATCCGGAAAATAATTAATTCCTTTTCAGGCTTTAAGCGGTCCTTGTATTCATGAAACCGGCTGCTTGCATTCATCGTACCCGAACCACTGATCTTTTGAAAAAGGTCATTAACAGCGGATTCAAGACCGAAATTTTTCAGCGTTGGCGGCATCAGGCTATGACTGATGTTCCGGATAAGCTGAATGGTATCATCAATGATCTGCCTTGCCTGGAATATCGATTGCAGCTGCGTGGCTTTATCCTGGTTCACCAAATTTTCATTCAGGTATAGCCGGGCCGTAGCAAGTAAGGGTCCTGCATCATCATGGAGGTCAGCTGCGAGACGCTGTCTTTCCTCCTCCTGTAGTTTAATAGAAGCGTTCAGCAAAATTTTCTGCTGCTCCTCTTCCATTTTCTGTAAGGTGCGCTGGTACCGCGACACTTTTCGCTGGTGAAAAATAATAAACAATACCAACCCTACGGTAAGCACGAGCATACCAATAGTGCCGATAAACAGCACAGTGGATATACCGCTCGAGTTCGTGGCTTGAAGAAAGAACATAATGGGTTAAAAATGCTAAGTTAATTTATATCTAAATCTAAATACGGGATAGTTTTTTTGGTGTCTTGATTTTCTTTATGGTATGATGAATAAAACAAAATCGCCATAGAGAATAAAATGTTTTTAATGATTTCCGGTATATAGGTTAAATGCCAGTATTGGTCAGCTTGTTGTTGATTAATATGATTGATGAGAATATTAAAAAAGAACGTACTTCCTAAATACAGCAGAATACCTACAACAATCCAAAAATTAGGATTGCCGTAGATGTAACTTTGGTTGTGTTTGAAATACTGCTGGAAGTATACAAAAGCGAATATGAAAACAAATATGGTTTCAACACCCACAGGAACAGAATCAACTTTTCCTAAATGTGATGTAAAGAAATAGACGGTTAAAAAGGCAAAAAATAACAAAGAAAGAGATATGATGAGATATCGGAGTTTTTTTGATTTAAGGTTAATGAAGAACACATAAGCAAACAAAGAGTATTCAAGAACAGTATAAAGGAATTGTTGAAATTTTCTGAAGCTTCTTGGAATATCGTAGAAGAAGTTCAAAAAGAAAAAGAATACGATTCCGTACACTGCTAAACAAATAACAAGGGAATTTCTCTTTGATTTGCTGAATATAAAAAAAAGGGGGAGGAGCAGGTAAGAGTAAAAGAGTAAATATGAAAAAAGCTTTTCTATAATTTGGATTTTGTCCAAAAATAGAAAAACTTTTAAGAGTTTAAAAAGGTTTTAGACTAAATATTAGTCTTGACCCCAAACCATTACGCCATCATCTCCAGTTTCAACAAGAAGACGATTTACAACTAAGGTCTTTTTCATAACAGTAACATTTTTTTGTTCATGAATCGATTCTGATGTAAAAATTGTGCATAACGGGGGGGAATTCTACAGGGGGTGTAGCTACGTTAAACACTTATAAAGTGTCCAAATCCAGTACAGTAAAGGATTTTGGGACATTTACGGGGTAAATATTCTTTCATGAAAAGGGTAAAATTTCTTAGTATAAATCGTATTTTTACTATTATAAAAATAGAATATTTACTGCGAAAGTTCACAGAAATAGTCGAGTTGTTAACATGTGTGGAGAAAAAGAGATATGTGCGGAATTAAAAAAAGAAGTTGATTGACATTGGACGTCGCGAACGGCTTTCAAATGGATATGGAAATCTTGTTATGGACGGTTTCTCTCGTTTTAAGGCGAGATCTAGGATATTGGATAGTCTGAGGGGCTAATCCTCGTCAATCAACTTGCAACAAATATAGAAGCTGCAGGCACTATGTGCAAGAGCAATATTGCTTGATTTTAAAACCGAGGTTTTTACGGTTACTAAGGTAATACTCCTAGTTTTTAATATGGGTAGTTACGAAATTTTTTAAACAGGCGTCTTATAAAAACATATGATACGCTAATGTAAATTAAACGATCAACCTATATTCAAAATTTTGAAAGCGAAGTAAATAGAACGGTAAAAATAGTTAAATTTGATTTCTGAAAAATTACCCGACCTTCTTAATAGCCACTAACGATTTCAAAAACAATTACTGCGAATGAGTAGCACTATCCAGCAGATAAAAGTAGCGATTGCTGATGATCATAAAATATTCCGGGACGGCATCCGTATGGCGCTGAAAGAAAAAGAGTACTTGAGAATACTTTGGGAAGCCGAAGACGGAAAAGATTTGATGCATAAGCTAAAGCTAAAGCTGCCTGATGTAGTATTGATGGATATCAGGATGCCCGAAATAGATGGTATTAATGCCATCAGCATGATACGAAAAGAGTATGAAGCTCTTAAAATCATTGTGTTGACGATGTACGATGACCAGGAAATGATTACACGGATGATGGAAATGGGTGCAAATGCCTATCTGACCAAGACAACAGACCCTGAAGAAATATACCAGGCCATTCTCACCTGCATGAATGATGATTTTTATTTCAATGAGCTGGTAAACAAGGCCGTATTGCTGAAACTACAGCATAAAAAAACCGTCCGGCAGTTCTATCCTAACCCAGTCAAGCTTTCAGAAAAAGAATTAAAAATACTTAAGCTCATAGCAGAAGATAAAACCACTGAAGAAATCTCCAAAGAGGTGTTTCTTAGTCCGCGGACCATCGAAACCATCCGGCAGAACATGAAGCAAAAAGTAGGCGCTAAAACAATTGCAGGCCTCGTCATGTATGCAATGCGTAATAAACTGTTGGAATAATTTTTACTTTCGGGCCTGTATTATTATCATCCTGCATGGAAAATGTCAACGATATTTATTTTGACGGGCATTACAAAGATATCTGGAGGACACTCATTCCTGCGGAACTGACTCCCAAAGAAGCAGAGTTCATGATCAGGTATTTCAACCTGCAGCCCGGCAGCAAGGTATTAGATATCATGTGCGGGTATGGGCGACATGCCATTGCGCTTGCAAAAAAAGGAGTAGAAGTTACAGCAGTCGACAACCTTCCTGATTATATCAATGAAATCAATGAAACGGCGAAAAAAGAAAACTTATCATTAAAAGCTTTTAAAGCGGATGTAATCCAATACCGTACTGATGAAAAATTTGATCTTGCTTTGTGCATGGGCAACAGTCTCAATTTTTTTCCCCCGGAAGAAACCCAGCAACTGCTTTCTTCTATTTCTTCCTGCCTTGTAAAAAATGGTCATTTACTCATCAATACCTGGTCGTTGACAGAAATAGCCGTCAAAAGCTTTAAAGAAAAAGCGGAAATGAATGTAAACGGAATAAATTTTTTGGCGGAAGCCCAATATCTTTTTCATCCCACCCGCATTGAAACAATAACAGTTATGACCTCAGCAGACGGGACCGCTGAAAATAAAAAAGCCATCGATTATATTTTTTCCGTAGCGGAAATAGAAACAATGCTGAATAAGGCAGGATTCGTTTTAAAAGAAATTTACAGCATACCGGAAAGAAAAAAATTCGCTTTAGGCGAGCCGCGGGCATATATAATAGCCCAAAAGAAATAGATACATACTTGTAAAAGTTGTTATTAATTCCAGATAAAATAGTATTAACCCAGCTTCGGTTCCCTGATCATCTTCGTTGCGACGCTCCGTTCATCTTCCTGTCCATTACTCAACAACATTTAAATATTGCGAATAGCTTACGAGGGAAATCTTCAAAAACAAAAAAGCCCCTCCATGCGGAAAGGCTTTGAACGTTACTGTTATGAAAGAAAAAATTTATGTAGGGTCAACAGGTTCTAACAAAGGATAAGGTTAATGGTTGTTCCGGATCAGGGCCCGGTTTTCATTGAAGGAACGGATCATAAAAACGGGTTTATATAAAAAAATAGAAAGTTGATTGATGGGAGAGAGTCGTCTGGTCTTTACAAAGGAATTGGAAATAACTTTCTGGACGGTTTGGACATTGGATGAGTAGGATAAACGAGTCATCCTCTACAATCAACTTTCTGAAGCAAAAATATACTCACACGATAGTGTGAACAAGAGCAATACTCCCCAATTTAAAATCTTCGGTATTTACTGTTTATGTAGTAGAAACACATAAGTATTCTTTCGTATGAAATTTATTATTTTTTTTTAAACTTTGCAGTATAATATAGTAGCGGTACTTTCCGCAAGGGTGAAATCAAGTACTTCTACTATGGTATATGTAGCAGGAATTTTCCATCTTGCGCATGTGAACAAAACCGAACCCAATAAATAAAAACGTCCATGAAAAACCACGATTCGAACACCGTAATTAAAGTAGCAATCGCAGATGACCACGCACTTTTCCGCACAGGCGTTAAAACTTCCCTTTCCAGTCGCAAGGATATACAGATGGTAGCTGAAGCCGAAAACGGTATGCAGTTATTGAATTTGTTGCGTCACATTCAGCCGGATGTTGTCTTATTGGATATACAGATGCCCATCATGGATGGATTAACCACACTGCCTGAAATCAAAAAACTTTATCCAAACGTAAAGGTGATTATGCTTTCCATGCATAATGATCATTCCGTGATCTCCCGTATGATGGAGATCGGCGCTAATTCCTACCTGACAAAAGAATCAGGATCAGAAATGATCTATGATGCCATCAAAGCGGTGTATGAACAGGATTTCTTTTTCAATGATCTTACCAATAAAGCATTGCTGAGCGGCCTGCGTACAAAACGCACTGCCGAAGCTTCTGCCCCGCAGGATGTACAATTAACAGATAAGGAAATTACCATACTTAAACTGATGTGCGACGAAAAAAGCACAAAGGAAATCGCTGATATTGTTGACCTGAGCCCCCGTACAGTAGAAGCTATCCGTGATAAATTAAAAACAAAAACCGGGACCAAATCAATGGCGGGACTTGTTATGTACGCCGTAAAAGCCGGTTTAGTCGAACAACATTGATTTAAAGGCTAATTGCTTATATAGTTGCCATCCTGCGTAAAGCGGGATGGCTTTTTTACTTTACTTTCATCCCATGAATTATATCTGTGTTGACGGAAAGATAATGCCAGGCGACCAACCCGTACTAATGGCGGATAATAAAAGCTATCGGTATGGCGATGGTTTATTTGAAACAATGAAAGTAGTCCGTGGTAAAATCCTGCTCGAAGTATATCACTTTGAGAGATTTTTTGAAGGATTAAAACTGATGCAATTTGAAATACCTGCGCTGGTTACTGCGGAAAAACTAACACAACAAATTTTGAGTGTATGCGATAAAAGTGATTGTACGGAACTGGCACGGGTAAGATTGTCGGTTTTCCGTGGAAATGGCGGAATATATGAAGGAAATAATACGCTGCATTATATAATAGAATGCTGGCCGGCGGAAAACACAGTAAATACGTTAAATGAAAATGGCCTCATCATCGGCGTTTATCCTGATGCCCGGAAAAGCTGTGATAAATTTTCAAATCTTAAATCAGCAAACTATCTGCCTTACGTGATGGCGGCAAGGCATGCAAAACATCAGAAATTGAATGATTGCCTTATAGTAAATACCAATGATCGGATCGCCGATGCGACGATAGCCAATGTCTTTTTAATCAAGAATGATAAATTAACCACTCCTCCCTTAAGCGAGGGCTGTGTAAATGGAATAATGAGAAGGCACCTGCTAAAAGAATGCAGCGCTTCCCAATACGAAATACAGGAAAAGGCGGTTACACAAAAAGATATTGAAGAAGCTGACGAGATTTTTCTGACAAATTCCATGTATGGCATCCGTTGGGTCAAACAATTTGAGAATAAAATATATACAAATTCAAAAACAAAAGAAATTTATAAGCGATTTGTTGAACCATTGAGGAGTTGATGTTGTTTTGCCTTCATGAAGCCTGTTGTCAATATTTTCTGGTTCCGGCGGGACCTCCGTCTTCACGATAACGCAGGCTTATATTATGCACTAAAAGATAAAAACCCCGTACTGCCGGTTTTCATTTTCGATAAAAATATTTTGGATGAGCTGGAAGACAGGGCAGACAGCCGGGTAGAATTTATTTATAAAGCTTTACAGGAAATACAAATCTCTCTACAAAAGCAAGCATCCACTCTTTCCGTCCAATACGGTTTTCCAAAAGAAATATTCCAACAATTGCTTGAAGAATATAATATCGGGAAGGTATTTACTAATCATGATTATGAGCCCTATGCTAAAGACCGTGACGGCGAAATTGAGCTACTGCTTAAAAATCAAGGCGCATCGTTTCACACCTTTAAAGACCAGGTGATATTGGAAAAAAATGAAGTGCTGAAAGATGATGGCAAACCTTACACGGTTTTTACTCCTTATTCAAGAAAATGGAAAGCTATTGTAAGCGAGTTTCATCTTAAATCTTATCCAACTGAAAAGTATTTCAATAATTTTTACAAGCAACCTGCAAAAGAAATTCCTTCGCTTGAATCAATGAACTTTAAACCAGTTGGAAAAGAATTTCCCGAAAAGAAATGGGAGAAAGGGATTATAACCGGTTATCAAAAGCAAAGAGATATTCCTTCCATCAAAGGCACTTCGCATTTAAGTGTTCATCTTCGTTTTGGAACTATCAGTATCCGGGAACTGGTAAGAGAAGCAGGTTTATTGAATGATACGTTTCTAAACGAACTGATCTGGCGGGATTTTTACCAAATGATACTCTGGCATTTTCCAAAAGTGGTTGGTCATTCCTTTAAAAATGAATATGATGCTATTCAATGGAGAAATAACGAAAAAGAATTTGAAGCCTGGTGCAATGGCCAAACCGGCTACCCGGTTGTAGATGCAGGCATGCGGGAATTAAATGAAACCGGTTTCATGCACAACCGTGTCCGCATGATCGTTGCTTCGTTTTTGACTAAACATTTATTGATAGATTGGCGATGGGGAGAAGCTTATTTTGCAAAAAAATTACTGGACTTTGACCTGGCAGCCAATAACGGTGGCTGGCAATGGGCTGCCGGTAGTGGTTGCGATGCTGCCCCCTATTTCAGGATATTCAATCCATATTTACAGACGAAAAAATTTGATCCTGAATTAAAATATATCCGCAAATGGGTTCCCGAATTTGAAGAATTTACTTATCCCAAACCAATAGTTGAACATGAATTCGCAAGAAAAAGATGTCTCGAAGTTTATAGCAAAGCGCTAAAGAAATAAATCTGCGTGCTGGTCATTACTTTTATTTTGTGAGGCTAAAAATGTTTTGAATAGTATCTCAATTGCCTTTTTGCCATCGGCACCGAGTTCCAGCGAATAATTGTTTACATATAAATCAATATGCTTACGCATCACTTCTTCACTCATGGCCTGTGAATGTTCTTTTACGTATCCAGTTACTAACGGGTAATTAGCAAATGCATAGTCAAGGCTTTTCCTGATCAATTTATCTATTTTTAAACTTATCATTTTATCAATTGACCTTTTAATGGCAATTCCGCCCAATGGAATCGGCGCATTCATTTTGTCTTCCCAAAATTCTCCAAGATCAACCACTTTATGCAATCCTTTTTGCTGGTAGGTGAAACGGTTCTCATGAATAATAACACCAAGATCGGTTTCTCCATTCGCCACCGCATCTTCAATAGCGGAGAAGATCATGAATTTTTTATTTACAGCTTGCGGGTAAGCAAAGCTGAAAAGAAGGTTCGCCGTTGTATTAATTCCCGGTAATGCAATACTGGAATTATTGATGTCTGGTTGTTGATTTTCGGTTTTTGAAACCAGTAATGGCCCGACACCTTTGCCTAAAGCGCTTCCGGAATTCAGTAAAATATATTTATCCAGTGATTGAAAGAAAGCGGGAAAGCTGAGTTTAGTAATAGCAAGTTTTCCCTGTAATGTCCATTGGTTTAATGTTTCCACGTCTTCCAAAATAGCTTCAAAATCCAGTGCTTCCGTATCTATTTTTTTATTGACCAGCGCATCAAAGATGAAAGTATCGTTGGGGCAGGGGGAAAAGCCAAGTGTCAACTTCATGAAAAGTTCAATTATAGTGATTCTAACAACCGGATCAGTTCTTTGTTCAGGGTAACGATCGCTTCTTTTATCTTCCAGTTCTTTTTATTTCTTTCCCCGATATAATTAGAAACAGCCCTTAACTGCAGAAACGGAATATTCTCTGATAAGCAAACATAATGAAGCGCAGCACCTTCCATGGATTCAATAACGGGGTTAAATTTTTCTTTATAAAAATTAATCATCTTCCTGTCGGTGCTGATATG
Organism: Chitinophagaceae bacterium; assembly: GCA_037200685.1. Classification (GTDB taxonomy): domain Bacteria; phylum Bacteroidota; class Bacteroidia; order Chitinophagales; family Chitinophagaceae; genus JAJKIP01. Next base: position 126,984 of record JBBCIG010000002.1, on the reverse strand, counting down.
ATTGATCGAAATAGCTTTTACAGCTTTATATTTATTTCTTTTAAAAACTCCTTTGTCTGGGTTTACCAGCCAGCCTTTTGTATAGGGAAACTGGTTTTGTGGGACCAGCGCTAAATCAAACAATGTTTTTAATTCTTTTGATTCTACAACGCTTTCATCTGCAATGGTATCCTGTTTTACCGCGACTAAAGCGCCCAATGGAATAGCAGGATCAAAACAACCGGCTATGCCTGCCTGTATTACAAAATCGGGTTTTTTAAGATGGAAGTATTTGGTAAGGTTATAAGTGGTGGCAGTGAGGCCAACTCCCGTAACCAGTACATCAATATTTATATCAACAAACATTGTTTTGTCTGTATGCCGGTAATGATCAAGAAATCCGCTGATTTCCTTTGCGGTAGCTGCTACGAGTAAACAATTCATAAGTGAATATCGGGGCAAATGTCGGATTTCCACGGTAATTGAACGATACATTAACTTTGCCGCCACATTTATCGAATATGGTGTACCTGACAAGAGCGGAACATTTTAATGCGGCACATAAACTTTACAATCCTGCATGGGATCATGCAAAAAACGAAGAAGTTTTTGGCAAGTGTGCCAATGAAAACTGGCATGGACATAACTATGAACTATTGGTAACGGTAAAAGGCAAACCCAACCCGGATACGGGTTTTGTATGTGATGTGAAGCAGTTAAGCAATCTTATTAAAGAACATGTTACGGAAAAACTGGATCACCGCAACCTAAACATGGATGTAGAAATGATGAAAGGGAAAATGTGCAGTACGGAAAACCTTGCCATGGCGATCTGGAAAGAATTGTTACCTCATTTGCCACAAGGCGTTTTATTACACTGCATCAAGCTGTATGAAACACCCCGCATTTATGTAGAATATTTTGGAGAATAAACGAACTAAATTTTTATAATGCTGTTGATGATAATTCTTTTATGAGCAAAAAAGTAGCAGTATATCGCAGGGAACATTTTAATGCAGCGCACCGCCTGTTTAATCCCGATTGGGATGACAAAAAAAATGAAGAAGTGTTTGGCAAATGTGCATTGCCTCATTATCACGGGCATAATTATGAACTCGAAGTGAAAGTGGTAGGTAAGCCCAATCCTAAAACCGGTTATGTGATAGATTTGAAAGTGCTTTCCGATCTTATTCAACGGGAAATACATTCACGGTTTGATCATAAAAACCTTAATCTTGATACGAAAGAATTTAAAAATCTAAATCCAACGGCGGAGAATATCGCTATTGTTATTTATAAACTATTACGTCGGCATATTGATGAGAAACTGGATATGCAGGTTCGTTTATACGAAACGCCACGCAATTTTGTGGAATACCCGGTATAGGAGAGGGAAGTCAAAAGTAAAAAATCAAAATTCAAAAAGGGGCCTTGCTGATGCAGGTTTTTACTTTTTACTTTTGATTTTTGAATTTGCTGAATAGAGAACAGAAAGATGAAGAGTGCGACGCAACAGACGATGATAGTAGCAATGCAGCAGGGGCATAAAAATAAATTTAAGGGGTTAATAAGTTTAAGAAGTGTATTTTTTTTGAATTTTGAATTTTTACTTTTACAACATGGCATACAATAAAACAGAACAATACGATGAAAAAGTCACCGAAGGGCTGATTAAAAATTATAAAGAAGTACTGGGATTAATCGGTGAAGATGCGGAGCGGGAAGGGCTTTTAAAAACTCCCGAACGCATAGCCAAGGCCATGCAGTTTGTTACGCAGGGTTACCAGCTCGATGCACATGAAATTCTTAATTCAGCGAAATTTCATGAGCCGGTGAGTGAAATGATCGTCGTAAAAGACATTGAATTATATAGCATGTGCGAACATCACATGCTGCCATTCTTTGGCAAAGCACATATCGCTTATATACCGAATGGCTGGATAACGGGCTTAAGCAAAATCGCACGGGTGGTGGATGTATACTCACGCCGCTTGCAGGTGCAGGAGCGGTTGACGGTGGAAATAATGAACGCCATAAAAGAAACATTAAACCCCATTGGCGTGGCCGTGGTTATCGAAGCCCAGCATCTTTGTATGATGATGCGGGGTGTTCAGAAACAAAATTCTGAAACCACCACTTCGGCTTTTGACGGTGAGTTTCAAAAGAATTCAACCCGCAGCGAATTTTTAAAGCTTATTTCGTCTGATCTGAGCCGCAGGTAATAAATTTCTCTCATATAAATATTTTTTTTTCTTAGCCGATTTGTATCATTTTTGCCGGCACTAATCAACCATTGAGCATGAAGCAAGCCTATGTTTTTCCCGGCCAGGGGTCGCAGTTTTCGGGAATGGGGAAGGAGCATTTTGATAACAGCGCATTCGCCAAAAAATTATTCGAACAGGCGAATGAAGTATTGGGCTTTCGCATCTCCGATATCATGTTCAATGGCACTGAAGAAGACCTGAGGCAAACCAATGTCACACAGCCAGCCGTTTTCCTGCATTCAATTATCGCTTTCAGAACAATTGATGGTACCAAACCTGATATGGTCGCCGGCCATTCATTAGGTGAGTTTTCCGCATTGGTGGTCAATGGAACCTTGAGCTTCGAAGATGCATTAGAACTCGTGGCAGTGCGGGCAAAAGCGATGCAAAAAGCATGTGAAATGAGCCCTTCCACCATGGCTGCGGTATTGGCCTTGGCCGATGATAAAGTAGAAACCATCTGCGATGAAGTGCAAAAGGAAACAGGAGAGATCGTTGTTCCGGCGAATTATAATTGTCCCGGCCAGTTAGTAATAAGTGGATCTGTAAAAGGTGTTGAGATCGCCTGTGAAAGAATGAAAGCAGCAGGTGCGAAAAGGGCATTGATACTTCCCGTTGGTGGTGCTTTTCATTCGCCATTGATGGAGCCGGCGAAAGAAGAATTAAAAGCGGCCATTGAAGCGACAACTTTTCATCAGCCTACTTCGCATGTTTATCAAAACGTGGTGGCCAAAGCCGTGTATGATAAAGAAGAAATAAAACAAAACCTCATTGATCAGTTAACAGGCCCTGTGCGCTGGACACAAAGCGTTCAATCCATGATCGCCGACGGCGCTTCAAAATTTGTTGAAGTAGGCCCGGGAAAAGTATTGCAGGGATTAGTATTGAAGATTGATAAAACGATGCAGGTGGAAGGAGTGAGCTAATTTTTTTGCCCAGCTGTATTACTATGCGCAGCATCCCGTGGACTATCATCGTCCGTTGCGTCGCACTCTTGTACTGCATGAATTCTATTCAGCATTTCAGAAGTATCTAATTCTATTGTACTTTTCAAAAAGCTTGGGCTGTGTGGTTCCTCTCCTTTAGGAGAGGCCAGGTGAGGTTTACACATATATACTACAGTTCACCCATTCACCATCGAATGCTGCATTGTACTTTTTATAAAAATTAATAGCAGGCTCATTCCATTCCAATACCTGCCAGGCGATCCGGTTCAATTTTTTTTCTTTCGCTTCTTCAATCAACCGATCAAATAATAATTGACCAACTCCTTTCCCCCGCATCGTATTTGTTACTAAAATATCTTCCAGGTACATCGCTTGCCCTTTCCAGGTAGAATAACGGATATAGTATAAAGCAAAACCAACAATCAAACCATCAGCTTCGGCCACAAAACCCCACCAAACTGGATTTTTACCAAAACCACTTTCTTCAAAATGCTGCAGGCTCACTGTCACCTCATTCGGCGCTTTTTCATAATCCGCCAACTCTTGTACCAACTCCATGAGTCTGGAACAATCTTTTTTCACCGCCCTGCGAATTGAAATATCCATATCGAAAAATTTTTTCTTAAGCCCCTTTAGGGGTTTGGGGCTATAGGGCCTGGTTAATATCATTTAAAATATCCTGCACGTTTTCAATGCCCACATTCATCCTTATCAATCCATCGGTGATGCCATATTTTTCTTTCTCTTCCTTAGGAACACTATAATGCGTCATCGAAGCGGGATGCGCTAATAACGTATCACAAGTGCCGAGAGAAACGGTTCTCACGCACATCTTCAGTTTATTCATAAAATCAATACCGCCCTGCAATCCTTTCTTCAATTCAAAACTCATCATAGCCCCAGGGTGGCTCATTTGTTTCATGGCAGTATAATGATCGGGATGATCGGCCAGGCCTGTATAATTTACTTTAGCGACAGCAGGATGTACTTCCAAAAAATGGGCGACTTCCATTGCATTGTGACAATGGCGTTCCATTCGTACTTCCAGTGTTTTCATTCCATTGATTAATAAAAATGCATCGAAGGGATTCGCATTGCCACCAAGCGTTTTCGCCATACTATATACCCTTGTTTTCATAAAGTCAATATCGGTTCCCAATAAAACACCACCGATAGCTGTACCATGCCCATTCAAAAATTTGGTAGTGGAGTGAACAACGAAGTCGGAACCGAAACGAAAAGGCTGTTGCAAATAGGGTGTGGCGAATGTATTATCACATGCTGTGATTAAACCATGTTGTTTAGCCAGGCCACACAATGCCTCTATATCCACGCATTGAATAGTTGGATTGGCCGGTGTTTCTATATAAAGCAATTTGATCGCGGCATCTTTTTTAATCGCATCTTCCGCATTGTTCAAATCACGCAGGTCAGTAATGATAGCGGTAATGCCTAATGCCGGCAACACTCTTGTAATAAGTTCCTCTGTTCCCCCATACAAGGAGTAATGCGTAAGAATTTTATCACCCGCTTTTAAATTAGATAACATAAGCGTTGTGATGGCGGCCATTCCCGAAGCGTGAAGAATACCTTTCACTTGTAAAGGCGAGCCGTTTTTTTCAATGCTGAAACTTTCTAAAGCCGCGATCTTATTTTCTGCTTCTGCAAACGTAGGATTACCCCAGCGTGAATAAATATAACCGGCTTCTTTTCCGCTGAAACGGCGCATACCTTGTTCAGCTTCATCATATACAAAAGTGCTGCTGGCATAAATGGGAACAAGATGCGCATACATCGGATCTTTCTCATGCCCGGCATGTACAGCTACCGAACCCCAGCCCGTAAGGGAAATATCTTTACTCATTGAAATAAATATTAGCAGGGGATCCCTGCTGCGTTAAATAAAATGTAGAGGAGACGGCTCAGTAATTGGTGATACGATCGCCATACTTATCAAACCCGTATGTAAGCTTTTCGCCTTTTACTTTGCGTGGTTCAAAACCTTGTATACTTCCATTTCTATATTCTCCCCACCATAAAAAAGTGATATCCGCCGATCCGTCTTCGTTATCAACTCTCTTTACTATCTCTACTTTATCAGGATAATATGCGCCGCCTCCATCACGTGGCTCCTCCGTGTTCATCGACTCCATTATTTTCTTTTCCCAATATGCATCATCTTTTTTTTCTCCGCCGCCGGAGTTACATGCGGAAAAAATAGCAAGAGAAGCAAGTGACAGCATTAATAATTTCATGCTAATTATTTTATGAATTATAAGCCCATTTCACCAGCGTAGCGCCCCATGTAAAGCCGCCGCCAAATGCAGCCAGTACAAGCAGGTCATCTTTCTTTAGTTTCTTTTCCCAATCCCATAAGCAGAGTGGAATAGTGCCAGCGGTAGTGTTGCCGTATTTATTAATATTAACCATCACTTTTTCTCTTGGTAATCCTACCCGGTTTGCCGTAGCGTCAATAATGCGTAAGTTGGCCTGGTGCGGCACCAGCCATGCGATGTCATCACCGGTCAGGTTATTTCTTTGTAATAATTCAGCGCTTACATCCGCCATTCCTTTCACGGCGAATTTAAAAACAGCCTGCCCTTCCTGGTAGATATAATGTTGTTTATTCGTAACCGTTTCAATGGATGCAGGCCGCAATGATCCACCGGCTTTCATATGTAAAAACTGGCAACCACTACCATCACTTTTTAAAATACTATCCTGCACGCCATATCCATCTTCATTAGGTTCCAGTAAAACAGCGCCTGCGCCATCGCCAAAAATGATACAGGTGGAGCGATCAGTGTAATCAACAATGGCGCTCATTTTATCAGCGCCACACACAACTACTTTTTTATAACGTCCGCTTTCGATGAGCGAAGCGCCAAGTGTAAGTGTATATAAAAAACCGGAACAAGCTGCAGACACGTCAAATCCAAATGCATGTTTTGCGCCTAATTTTTCACAAGCGATATTCGCAGTAGCGGGAAATACCATGTCAGGAGTAACGGTACCAACGATCAAGCAGTCAATTTCTGAAGGGTCAATACCTCTTTTCTCACATAAGTTTTTTACTGCCGGCACTACCAGGTCGGATGTCGCCTTGCCTTCACCTTTCAGCACTCTTCTTTCTTCAATACCCGTACGTGTCCGGATCCATTCATCATTGGTATCCACCATTTTTTCCAAATCAAAATTCGTGATCTTGTCTTCCGGTACAAATCCGCCAACAGCTGTGATGGCGGCGCTTATTTTTTTATTCATCGGTTCACGTAGTTTTTTAAAGGCAGCCAAAGTTACGGTTCAATGGTCAACCGGCAATAGGCAATAGGCAATAAGCAATTTGTCTATGCGATTAATAATCCTTAATCAATAATAAATAATTTTTTAACCAGCTTCGGTTCCCTGATCATCTTCGTTGCGTCGCACTCTTGTACTTCCTGTTCGCTATTCAGCATTTGCGAAAGGTCTTTTAAAATTATCGATGCTGTCATCTGGTTGTAGACCCTTCGTTCCTCAGGGTGACAAAGAAAAGTATAATAGCATTGTAATTTCTATTATAAGAATATCCCAATACTGTAATTTTTTTCCTTGTCATAGTTTATCCCGCTTGCGGGAGCGAGGAACGAGCCATCTGTATTAAAATCATATTGCTTAAATCGCATGTAGTTTCCATATTGCTCAATAGAATTACCGAACGCTGAAGTCCCGATAGCTATCGGGAGCGACGCAACAGGCGATGATAGTAGCACTAAAGCCGGGTAAATAAAAAATCTTCATAATTAATACTGTTTACTTTCTATCAACATCTTCGATTGCCAATTGCTCATTGCTTATTGCTATTTTCGCACCCATGATAGCATATCTCAAAGGTGATTTTGTAAAAAAGACGCCGTCGCTCGTCCAGGTGGAAGTAAATGGTGTTGGCTATGAAGTGCAGGTGACATTGAATACCTATTCCCGTATCCAAAATTTAGAAAAAGGAATACTACATACGATTCTCATCATCCGTGAAGATGCGCACATACTTTACGGTTTTTTTGAAGTAGCGGAAAAAGAAATGTTCCAGCACATGATCAGCGTTTCCGGTGTCGGTGCATCGACAGCAAGGATCATGCTTTCTTACATGAAGCCCGATGAATTGGTCAGGGCGATTATACATGCCGATACCGCGGCGTTGGAAAGTATAAAAGGCATCGGTAAAAAAACCGCCGAACGAATTGTTTTAGAACTTAAGGATAAGCTCGCAAAACATCCCCCCGAAACAAATATTTCACCTCTGAAAAACAATACTTTGCATCAGGATGCGTTAAATGCTCTGACGGCGCTGGGGATCAACCGGATGGCCGCAGAACAAGCTCTTAAAAAGACATCGGCCGCCCACCCGGAATTGCCGGTGGAAGAGCTGATCAAAAAAACACTTCGTATCCTCTGAAATCCTAAAATTTCTTGAACTAATTGATGGTGAGAATTTTACGTTGAAACCTACGACTGCTCATATTTTCCGTACGTTGGTATCTATAGCCATCTTAATTGCTTATTGCGGGCAGGCGAATGCCCGTTTCTATGAGTCAGATAAGTTTTTCCAGGATACCAACACAGTTCGCAAAGACACATTGCGTTATCCAGTTCGTGACCGTTACGGTGATCCTTATACAAATCCCAACCGAAATACTTTCGACCTCAAAGACACTTCTTTTGTAAAAAGAGAAGTGGAATATGATCCTAAAACAGGCCGTTACTATATTATTGAAAAAATAGGCAGCAAATACTATCGTTCGCCCATCTCTTATACCCGCGACGAATTTATTCGGATGCAGGGCAAAAAAGATGAAGAAGAATATTTCCGCAGAAGGGCCAATATGCTTTCAGAAATGAACCGGCGTATGTTCAAGCCACAATTTCAAACATCCAAAAGTTGGTTCAACAGGATTGTGGGAGTTGGTAAGGTGGATATAAAACCTTCCGGTTATGTTGACCTCTTAGCTGGTTACCAGGGACAAAATATTAAAAATCCAACCTTACCTGAAAGAGCGAGAAGAAATGGCGGCCTTGATTTCAATATGAATTCACAGTTGCAGGTGGATGCCAACATCGGCGATAAATTAAAACTGCCGATCAATTATAATACACTCGCTAATTTTGAATTTGAAAATCAACTCAACCTGAATTACCAGGGAAAAGATGATGAGATCATCAAACAGTTCCAGCTTGGAAATGTAAACTTCACTTCAAAAGGAACGTTGATTCCCGGCGCACAATCGTTGTTCGGTGTAAAGACACAGGCGCAGTTCGGAAAATTATTTGTTACCGGTGTTTTAGCGAACCAACGGGCACAGCGGCAATCACTCGGCTTGCAGGGCGGGTCGGCTTCACAGGCCTTTACATTACGGGCGGATGAATACGAAGAGAACCGTCACTTTTTAGTAGCGCAATATTTCAACCGGAATTATAATACGGCGATGAGCCAGTTGCCTGTCGTTAACTCCGCCGTGCAGATATTAAGAATGGAAGTATGGGTAACCAACCGCAACGGCGCCACAACTGAAACAAGAGATATTGTAGCATTGATGGATTTGGGAGAAGGCCAGCCTTATAAAGCATCATTGGGCGGCACGGGTAATGCTGCTTCTTTGCCCTATAATGATATCAATGGGTTATACAATATATTGACTAACTCGGGAAGAAACTCCAGCACCATTCAAAGCTATTTAACCGGTAACGGTTTTGCGCCTGTACAGGATTTCGAAAAAACATTTGCAAGAAAATTACAGCCATCTGATTTTTATTTTAATCCGCAGATTGGTTTTCTTTCATTGAACCAGCCATTGCAACCGGATGAAGTATTGGGTGTGGCTTTTCAATACACCTACAACGGCCGTGTTTACCAGGTTGGTGAGTTTTCGCAGGATATTCCACCAGACACTTCTGGTAACACGCAAAAAGTTTTATTCCTGAAATTATTAAAAGCTACATCGCAGCGTACCAATCTTCCTCTTTGGGACCTGATGATGAAGAACGTTTACTCTGTTGGTTATGGCCAGTTGGAAAGAACAGATTTCAAGCTGGACCTTTTATACGAAGAACCCAGTCTTGGTGAGAAAAGATATTTACCACCTACGGCTGTATTGCCGCAATATGAAGGAGCGCCGATTATTTCATTGGTCAATCTCGACCGGCTGAATAACCAAAACGACCCGCAACCCGACGGGGTATTCGATTTTATAGAAGGCTTTACAGTGATATCTTCCATGAGTCGGATTATCTTTCCCACGTTGGAGCCTTTTGGCCGGGACCTTCAATACGTATTCAAAACACAGGCGGACAGGGATAAGTATGTCTATTACCCATTGTATGATACCATCAAAGCGATCGCCCAAACGTATGCAAACCTTAACCGGTTTAAACTTTCAGGTCGTTCCAAAAGCTCGTCAACCGGAAGTGGCGATTACCAATTAGGTTTTAATATTCCAAAGGGATCTGTGACGGTAACAGCAGGCGGTCAAACATTACAGGAAAATATTGATTACGAAATTAACTATGATCTCGGCACATTGCGTGTCATCAACCAGGCCATCACCAATTCAGGAGTGCCGGTTAATATACAATATGAGAACCAGGCGGCGTTCGGCATTCAACCACGAAACTTTATGGGATTGCGGCTTGATTATTTCGCCAATAAAAAATTAACGCTGGGTGGTACGGTGGTGCGATTAGGAGAACGGCCTTTCTTCGTGAAGCAATCGTACGGCGAAGATCCTATCCGTAATACGATGTATGGAGTGGATGTAGACTACCGCAGCGATTTTCCACGTTTATCAAAATGGCTGGATAAATTACCTTTTTATTCTACCAAAGCGATGTCTTCTATTTCTACTTATGTAGAAGCCGCCGTATTGGATCCCGGCCATCCCAAGCAAATTAATTCAAGTACGAAAGATAAAAGCGGCCAGGTATATATTGATGATTTTGAAGGTACCAGTTCCGCGATTGACCTTCGTTTTCCATTAATTAACTGGAACCTTGCTTCTGTTCCGCAAGGAAATACATTATTTCCCGAATCTTCTTTAACAAATGATTTAGCGAGTGGTTATAACAGGGCTAAGCTGGCCTGGTATAATATTGAACCTGTACTGCAGGAAAGAAATAATTCCAATAACCCTCTTCGGGGCAATGCCGCGGAATTATCCAAGCCGGAAACAAGACAAGTATTGAACCGTGAAATTTTTCCGCAACGTACCAACGATTTTGGACAGGGATTATTGACCACTTTTGATTTGGCTTTTTATCCAAAAGATAAAGGCCCTTATAATTTTGATGTAAACCCTTCTCCTTACTCATCCGGTATTACTCCCGCCGGAAAGTTGAACACCCCTCAGAAAAGATGGGGCGGCATCATGCGCAATATTGACCAGATAGATTTTGAAACCAGCAATATTGAATATATCAATTTCTGGTTGCTCGACCCGTTTATTAATAACACAGCGGCGGGCACTACAGGTAAACTTTATTTTAACCTCGGGAATATTTCAGAAGATGTTTTAAAAGATGGAAAACGGCAATATGAAAATGGCTTGCCTACACCCACTATTCCCGCACCGGTTGATAATACTACGGTTTGGGGCAAAGTACCGTCCAATCCATTGCAGGTTACAAACGCATTCAGCAATGATCCGGCCGACAGGGAATTCCAGGATGTAGGCTTTGATGGGTTAACAGACGATGAAGAGAAAACAAAATTCAGTCCTTATCTCAGTAGCTTGCAAACAACAGCACCCGGCGCATATGTAAAAGCACAGAACGATCCTTCGGGTGATAATTTTAAACCTTATCGTGATGCGGCATATGATGCCGCCAATACCGGTATATTAGGAAGGTATAAAGACATTAATAACCCGCATGGTAATTCGCCTGTTTCTAATAATACACAATTCGTCAATGCATTTACACAATATCCCGATGGTGAAGAGTTGAACCGTGACAATACGTTGAATGAAGTGGAAGAATATTTTCAATACAAAGTTGATATCACACCTAACATGTTGCCCGGAACTAATTTCATTACGGATAGAAGGGTGATTAGTTATAAGCCGGTCGATGGTTCTCCAGCACGAACTGAAACATGGTACCTCTTTCGTATTCCCGTAGCAGAGTATGAAAGTAAAGTGGGAAATATTCCTGATTTCAAATCCATCCGTTTCATACGCATGTTCATGACAGGGTTCCAGGATTCTTTAGTGATGCGTTTTGGAAAACTGGAATTGGTGAGAAACCAATGGCGCAAATTCAAATACGAGATTGATACAACTGGTTTATATAAAAATCTTCCCGCAAACGATCCTGTTGAAGTGAATACACTGGCGGTGAACCTGGAAGAAAATGACCAGCGCCAGCCGGTGCGTTATGTTATTCCCCCGGGTATTGACAGGCAGCAACAATTAAGTAATAACAATGTACAATTGTTGTTAAACGAGCAATCATTGAGCGTACAATTTTGCGGCCTTCCGAAAACAGAATCCCGTGGTGTATTTAAAAGCATGAATATGGATATGCGCCAGTATGGACGTATGGAAATGTTCATCCATGCTGAATCAAGAGGATTTGATAATCCTCAATTAGATAAAGCATTAACGGCTGTTATAAGAATTGGTAATGACTACCAGGGAAATTATTACGAGGTAAGGATACCATTAAAGAAAACAAATTGGGGGGAGACAGATAGCTTAAAAATATGGCCCGCTGAGAATAATCTTGACTTTGACCTCGATGAATTGAGCAGGTTAAAATCGAGAAGGAACCAATCTGGGTTTTCACCTTCGCTTTATTACAGCGAGAGAACTGCTGACGGAAAAATTTATGCCGTCATCGGTAACCCGAACCTCGGTGAAGTGAGAGGTATGATGCTCGCGGTTGAAAACACAAGTTTAGAAACCGCTTGTGCGGAAGTTTGGTTCAATGAACTTCGTCTTTCTAAGCTGGATGAAAAAGGTGGATGGGCTGCATTGGGCAGAGTGGATTTAAAGTTGGCCGATTTGGGTAGTATCACATTAGCCGGTACAGCGAAGAGCCGGGGTTTTGGTACATTGGAGCAACGGGTAAATGAAAGAAGCCGTGAAGATGTATATACGTTTGATCTTTCAGCTAATATTGATGCCGGCAAATTACTGCCAAGGCAATTGGGTATACAAATACCGGTCTATGCAGGTATCAGTCGCATCGCCAGTACGCCTGAATATGATCCTTATGACCTGGATATAAAATTGAGAGATAAGTTAGATGTCGCAAACGCCGGGGATAAAGATTCTATCCGTGGCGATGCGCAGGATATTACTACGATCCGTACGGTGAATTTCACCAACGTTAAGAAAATAAAAACGGATGGCAAGCGGCCAAAAATCTGGAGCATCACAAATATCGACCTCAACTATTCTTATATAGAAACAAAGCAGCACAACCCACTGATAGATAATTACGAGATGAAGCGGACACGGGCCGCCATCGGGTATAACTATGCGCCGCAACCAAAATATATCGAACCATTTAAGCGGTTGATTAAATCAAATTCAAAATGGTTTACTCTTATTAAAGATTTTAATTTCAACTATGTTCCTTCACAATTATCTTTCCGTGCGGATATATTCAGGCAATTCGGCGCTACACGGCCACGCAACGTAGGTGGCGGTCCTTATAAAATACCGGAGACGTACGACAAATATTTCACGTTTGACAGGTATTATATATTGCAATGGAATTTGACAAGATCACTGGCCCTGGATTTTACAGCTACCAACAATGCAAGAATAGATGAACCGTTCGGCCGCATTGATACAAAAGGCAAAAAAGATTCTGTCCGCACTAACCTTTTCAAAGGTGGCCGTAATACAAGATATAGTCAGCAGGCAACACTGACTTATACCGTGCCTACACAAAAAATTCCATTCCTCGACTGGACAACATTGCGGGCTTCTTACAGCACGCAATACAATTGGCTGGCCGCATCATTACTTGCAAGAGATTTAGGTAATACATTATCTAATACGCAAACAAGAGTGGTGAACGGTGAATTGAATTTTGATCAATTATATAATAAGTCAAGGTTCCTGAGAGCAGTTAGCAGCGATGCACCGGCCGCTAAAAAGAGCAAAGATTCAACAGGAGCAAAAAATAAAGAAAACACAGCAGTTAAGCCACCAAAACCGGGTAAACAAACTGTGCAGGCAATTAATAATATACCTGATTCTGTTTGGGCCAAAATGTCGCCAAAGGAAAAAAGGAAAGCAAAGAAAGCAGCACGTAAAATACAAAAGGAAGAAAAAAGAAAATTAAGGGAACAAAAGAAAAATATTGTACCGGAAATCAGCGGGCCTGTTAAATTCATCGCTGGTCTCGCTACTTCATTAAAAAGAGTAGGCGTTCAATACAATGAAGATTTCGGAACAACACTACCCGGCTACATGGATAGCACGAGGATAGTAGGTTTTAACCCAAGCAGCAGGCAACCCGGGTTTGATTTTATATTCGGTTACCAGCCCGATACGAACTGGATTAACAATTTCGGATCAAAAGGTTTGTTATCGAGGAGCAGCCTCGTATCCGCAATGATACAGCAACGCTATAACCAGCGGCTGGGCGTCACCGCACAGGTAAGTCCTTTCCGTGATTTTAATATCGACCTTAACCTCGATAAATCTTTCAGTAAACAATATTCAGAGTTATATAAAGATACCAGTGGTACGGCCGGTCTTACCAGGCTTAACCCGTATGCGATGGGCAGCTTCAGCATCAGCTATATTTCTTATCAAACATTATTCGAAAAATTTGATCCGAACGTAGTGTCCGGAACATTTAAACAGTTTGAAGCGAACAGGATCATCATGTCGCAACGCTTAAAAGGTGAGAATCCTTATGCTTCTTCCAATCCGCAAAATTCGGATGGATATGTGAAAGGTTATGGCCGTTATGCACAAGACGTGGTCATTCCTTCTTTCCTCGCTGCATACACGAAGAAAGATCCGAAGAGCATAAACTTATTTAAGAATTCTAACCCGAAAATAAATTCAAATCCATTCGCAGGCCTTTTGCCAAAGCCAAACTGGGCTGTTACTTATAATGGATTATCAAGAATACCCGGGCTGGATAAAATATTTTCCAACGTTACGGTCCGTCACGGCTACCACAGCACGTTAAGCATGAACAGTTTTAATACAGCGCTGTTATTCCAGGATGTATTTCATGTGGGCTTCCCATCTTTCTATGATACGGCCACCGGTTATATTCCCTACTTCCTTGTTCCCAATATTACGATAGCGGAACAGTTTGATCCGTTGATCGAAGTGGATATGACTTTCACCAATCAATTGCAGGCAAGAGTTGAATTCAGGAAAAGCAGGCAGCTAAGTTTGAGTTTAATCGATTACCAGTTAGCGGAAAACCGTTCTACAGAAATGTCCCTTGGCTTAAGCTGGCGGAAAAAAGGATTGCCTATCATTAAGAACATTAAGATTGGCAAAAAAGGAATGAAGCTGGATAATGATGTCACCTTCCGTTTTGATTTCACCATGCGGGATGATGCCACCGCCAACAGCAAACTCGACCAGGGCACATCGTTCGGAACAGCGGGGCAAAAAGTAATCCGCATCGCACCTTCCATTGATTATATATTAAACAACCGTGTAAGCCTGAAACTCTACTTCGAGCAAAACAGGAATATACCTAAAGTAAGTAACGCCTTCCCGATCACCAATACAAGGGGCGGACTTCAGGTGAGAATTTCATTAGCACAGTAAGAGGAAGTTGATAGTTCATAGCTAATGTTTCATTGTTATAGCCGTTATATTTTTTTGAGCCCGGCGATATTACTACTATCATCGCCTGTTGCGTCGCACTCTTCAGCGTTCGGTAATTCTATTGGGCATCGTCGAAGGTTCCAACATTTGTCGGGACGGTATCTGTATGGATATCGGCAAGAGGAATTTCACCAGTGTTCCGGCGGAACATTTTATGGGTAGAATTCAATGACCCGTCCTAAAATAAGTTGACAGTTTTTAATAGTTAATCCTGTCTTGAGTTGACAAATCAAATGTAATCCTAAAATAGGTTTACATTTCTTGTTGCCAGCTATTTTTTGATGCTCCTTGCTCTTTTCTGTAATAGTTTTTCCAGTGTCTTTTTAAGCTACCCTGTTGTAGATGCGCTTTATCAGGAGTTAGCATATTGCAGCTGCTGTGAGGCCTTAGAGAATTGTATACTGCAATAGCTATTGCAATACTACTTTGAGCTTTTTCATAGGAATCATACTTTGTTTTAAGAAGTTCTTCTTTTAAAATTCCGTTTACACGTTCTGCAATTGCATTTTCTAATGGGTCTCCGTTTTCAGTCATACTGATTTTAATATTGTTAAAAACAAGCATATTCACATAATCAGTACTACAATATTGTACCCCACGATCACTGTGATGGATTAATTCATCCTTATTGCCGCCATTTTGCAACGCCATTTTTAAAGCTCTTATACAACCAATAGCTTCCAGTGTTGGCGATAGAAAAAACCCCATAATCTTCCGGCTATAAGCATCTGTGATCAGGCTTAAATAAGAATAGCGGTTGCCGGTTTGTACATAGGTAATATCGCTTACCCATAATTGATTTGGCCTGTTAACTATCTTCTCTTTTATTAGGTTGGGATACTTTTTCAGCCAGTGCCCCGACCATGTAGTCTTCACTTTTATTCTGCGTTTTCTTATAAGTAAACCATTTTCCCGTAATACATTAAATAACATGTCTCTTCCTATTTTTAGTGAATGTGCTTTGATAAAATCCTGTAATAGTATCGCCAGCTTTCGGGTACCTAACCGGGGTTGCAGCCTGCGATGCTTTAGTACTTCCTGAATGATTAATTCAGTTTCATTACTATTAACAAGGCTGTTTTTCTTATACTGGTGTATTGCTTGCCGGGAATAACCAAGCAGTGTACACAACGATGACAAGCTTCGCTTTTCGCTGTGCCTTACTTTTTCGACTGCCTGGTGCCAGACTTTTTTCGGATAGGAATTTTTAGTTGCTCTTCAGCTATATCGATCATAGCTGTCAATAACTTATTACGCAAACGTTCCTTTTCCAACTCTTTTTTTAAAGCGGCAACTTCATCGGACAATACCTCTTTTACTTTAGGCTTTTTCATCAGGGATAAAATTACTGCTTTACCCTTGTTTGCCTTGTAAGACAAGCCCTGAAAATCTGTAACCCACCTGTGAATTGTAGTACTGCCCATGTTGTAGGCTTTAGCTAATTGCCGGTAACTAAGTTTACCAAGTAAATAATCATTAATAACTTGTTGCTTTTTTTCCATTTTTAATAGGTTTTTTGTCAACCTATTTCAGGACGAGACAAAAGGTTGTGTGCTCCCGGCGTTCTGTAGGAACGTATTATGCCTTATTATTTGACATTAGCACAAAACGTTCCTACGGAACGTACTTCTGGCGATTCATGATTCTACCCATAAAATGTCCCTACGGGACATAGAGAATATTTGATCATTGAAGACACTTTGCTAATGCTGAATAGCGAACAGGAAGATGAAGAGTGCGACGCAACGAAGCTGCTAGTAGCAATGCAGCCGGGCTAAAAATTAAAATTGGAAAAGTTAATCAGCAATCTTCGCGGTTTCGGTTCCGTGAGTAACTGAATTGGCGGCGTTGCCGTTGTTGGCGCCGGCTTTTTTGAACATCATCACATAGCCGCAGAGGTTCTTTTTCTTTTGTTTGTTTACCTGCACGGGCTTCATCATGTGAAATTCTGAAAACTTTGGTATGTAGGAGTAAGAAATTATATTACCATCGATATCACCCCATCTTTTTTGCTGGAAAATAACCTGCTTTTCACTCCAGTCGTACATCCTTACTTCGTAAAGTTTAGAAGTGTAATCGCCGATGAAAACAAACTTGTACCAACTGCCCTGGTTAAGGGGAACAATCACGGGCATCTCGTATTCACTTTCCATGGAAATAGAGGCTTCTTTCATCAGCATAAAGCCCTCTGTTGCATACAAGCTTTTGAGGCTATCGACCTGCCTGCTTATCAGGTTGTCCTCGCATGACCGTAGAACGGATAACATCCTGGCCATGAGTAGTCATGCTTGTAAACGACAAAATAGTTATTAATATTAAAAGGTACGGGCTTCAGCATAAGGGTCTTTAAATAGATTTGGAACGGTATCATAAAATTAGATCGCTATTAATGCACAAACGAATTTGATGACTGACATTCAGTCAATCAGGGACATTTTCTAAGTAAAAGCACGGGGCAAATTTGGGGCCTACGGAGAAGGAACGAATTGTACGATTCCAAATAAAAACAAAAAATTTGAAAGATTGCAAGCGTTTTTGAGCGCTGTCAATTTTTTTCCCGGTGAAAATAAATTCCGTCCGCTTGCTGGGTACAGGTAATCACCAAATCGTTGATACAAACATGTGCAGGCAGCGTGGTGCAATAATGAATAACATTGGCGACATCTTCCGGCTTAAGCGGAATGATACCATTATACACACTCCGGGCGGTTTGATCATCGCCCTTGAAACGGACAATGGAAAATTCTGTGTCAGCGGCGCCGGGATGGATACCTGGTACTTTTATATGATGCCCTTAGCAAATCGATCCGCATGGCCTGGTTCATGGCGTCGACAGCAAACTTGGTGGCGCAATACACATTGCCTTTTTCATATACCATTTTGCCCGGCGACTGATCCCATATTTATTATATGACCTTGTTTGTTTTTCGCCATTAATTGCGAAACAGCTTTTGCGACATACATGAAACCCTTAATATTTGTATCAACCATTATATTCCAGTCATCGAGATTGGCTTCTTCAAAATAATCACG
This sequence comes from Chitinophagaceae bacterium, assembly GCA_037200685.1. Taxonomy (GTDB): domain Bacteria; phylum Bacteroidota; class Bacteroidia; order Chitinophagales; family Chitinophagaceae; genus JAJKIP01. The sequence continues at coordinate 108,915 of JBBCIG010000002.1, read as the reverse complement.
GCCCAGTGCGAGCCCTGCATTGTTCACCAGCACATCTATTTTTTGCCATTGTTCGGGCAGTGAATTGATGGAATCAAAAACGGCTTTTTGTTCCCTGACATCAAAAGGGAGCATTAGCGTAGAGATGGAATATTTTTTTTCAAGTTCGGCACAAACTTCCTGTAAACGATCTGTTCTTCTGCCGTTGAGTATCAGCTTGCATCCATCGGCAGCGAATTTTTCAGCGGTAGCTTTTCCAAAACCAGAAGTGGCGCCTGTAATAAAAACAATTTTTGACATAAGTAAGAGGTCTGAAGTGTGAAGTCAGATGATGCGAAGATAATTGAGAGTTGTGAGTTTTGAATTGAGAACCTCACCTAACCTCTCCTAAAGGAGAGGAACCATACACAGCCCTTGCTTTATGAAAATACAGATCATTATAGAAAGCATCCCCTATAAAATCGGTATGAACTCTATTGCTGAATAGAGAACAGAAAGATGAATGGAGCGTCGCAACGAAGATGATCAGGGAACTGAAGCTGGGCGAAAAAAAATATTACCGGATGAGTGTGAACGTTCCTTTAAGAAAAAGTGATTTACCAAGATAATCTACGGCGCTGACCATCCAGACGAATACATTACTGGTTTGCACGGTGCCGTTGATCCTGCCATCCCATCCCCGGCCGTTCGTAGTGGTGTTGAATACCATTTGGCCCCAGCGGTTGAAGACCCTGAAGTAATTTATTTTTTGTATGCCGACGGCAATGGGACGGATAAGATCATTCAATCCATCCCCGTTTGGCGTGAATGCCGAAGGAACAAAGACATACGGAACGGTTTTGAAAATGGTTACTTTAACGGTGGCGGAATCATAACATCCTGCATCATTAAAAACTCTTACGACATAGCGTACACTGTCAATCTCGCCGCCGTAGGTGCCGATAGGATTTTTAATTGTTGCATTGTTTAACCCTGTCGCCGGTATCCACAAATAATCTACGCCGCCTTCCGCATTTAATTGTAATGGCTGGCCAACTATCACTAATGTATCGTTACCTGCATAGGGTCTTATCTTGGGCAATACAGTCACCAATACAGTGTCATGGTTGGGTTTGGGGCATGTGTTGGGATCGGTATGTAGAGAAGTTAAAATATATTCTGTTGTTCTTGGCGGAAAAGCTGTTGGGTTTAATGTATTAGCATTAATCAATGAACTCGCAGGCGACCAGGTGAAGGTATTGCCATCATGTGTACCATGCAAGACAATAGATGTATTATAGCAAATGGTTACTTTCTCTCCAGCATCTACCACAGGATAAGGAGCCGCTGTGACAACAATACTTTTTGTATTGCTGCAACTACCAATTCTTGCTGTTACTGTGTATGTGGTAGTATTACCGGCAGTAGCCATGGGGTTTTGTATAGTGGCATCATTTACTGAGGTAACGGGTGTCCATTCATAACGTAAGCCATCACTGGATATTCTTAATTGTATGGAATCTGTTTCGCAAATGAGTGTATCGCCCATTTTATTCAACGTAACAAAATCAACTACCCTCACCCTTACGGAATCATTATTAATACATCCCTGTTCATTTAATTGAACATGGTACATGGTGGTGGTAGTTGGGTTCACCGTTGGCGTTCCTGAATTGGCATTAAGAATATTGGTTAATGGCGACCAGGTGAAATTACCGGTGCCGGATGCCTGCAGTTGTACAGCATCGGGCCGGCAAATCAAAGTATCTTTAAAAGCAAGTGTGATCGGTGGTTTATCCATAATGGCAATATCTTTTGTTATGGTCTTAGTGCAGCCTTTACTATTGCTGACAATAAGCTCAACGCTTTTTGTGCCTGCAGTAGCATAAGTCCAACCGGGATGCTGCATGTGTGAAGTGTCGGCCAGCGTAGTTTCATCAGCAAAATTCCATCGCCAGGAATTGACCACTCCGAAATTGGTTTGGGTATTATCATGAAAAGCAACGGGGTTTGTCAGGCAAACGCCAATGGAACTAAAGTCAGGAAAGAACCCGGGCCATACTCTCATTATCGCTGTTGTAGAATCAGAGCAATCACCATTCCTGTTCGTAACTAATTTAATGGTGTAATCTCCGGGAGCGGAAAAATCATGCGAAGGATTTTGGTCAGTAGAAATATTATTGGCCCCGCTGGCGGGATCTCCAAATTCCCAATAGAAAGTTCGTATTATAGAATTGCTGGGATGTGTAAAGCTGTAGGATAATCCATCGCAGGTGATATATTCAGGATTTAGTTGTGGTTTTGCGATATCACAACCGCCTGCTTTTATCTGCAGGTCTTTACGTTGTGTGGCGATCACTATTCCATTCCTGATCTCACTGACACATACCGTCACAACATAAATTCCTTCCGCAGGAGAAGTGCCGGAAATAAGTCCTGTAACAGAATTGATAGTAACATTCGGGCCTAAAGGAGATGATGCACTAAAACCTGATGAATAGGAAACGCTGCTATATGGGGGGGATGAGGGCGGATTGGGCATCGGGGCCATTGTCGTAGCGCCGGGATAGGCATTACAAAAAGAATAACGCAGTATATCGTTTTGATCAGGATCTACTGCGGCGAAACTGTAGGTAAAGGGATAGCCCCCGCAAACAATCACTGTATCTGTCGCTGTAAATTTAGCACTGTTATTTTCGGGACCTGTCGGCTGCATAGAAGTACCCGGTATGCTAGCAGTAAAAGTAGCACCGATATTGCCTGAACCTGACAGGTTATTAATACCATTTATCCTGCAGCAGCGCTGGTAAGCAACTGTATACCCGTTCAGAGAAGAAGGTAAACTGACTGTGAATACATAATACCCTACTTCATAACACACAGTTGGTGCATTGACGATGCATGGCCCTGGTGTTGTTAATTGTAATTCTTCCTTCCTGGTCATGGCAATACTGCTATTTAAAACCAAAGCGTTATTTGTATTGTCAAAAATAGCAATAGCAGCATTTGCGTCTAGCTGGGCGCCCACATTTCCGCAATTACGGAACAGTTTTAAAGTGACTTCGTATTGATGGTTACCGGCTGCATCCAGGCCTTTATAAGTATAAAAAATTTCACCGCCGGTAATATGTTCGGCGAGTAAAGTGGTGGAAATAAAAAAGGATGTCAGTATAAATAAAAAACGTTTCATTGATCGGATCAAAAAACCAGTTTATATCAAAAATTTTTCAAGTGCACTATTGCTTTCAGTTGGTTCCTCAATCATTCCCATATGGCCGGATTTATTGAGAATATCAATATACGATTTTCCCGACAGGTGGCATAGTTTCAGGCCATCTTCCAGGGGAATGGCGTTATCGTGTTTTCCCATGATAAAAAGTACCGGAATTGTTGATTTTTTTAAGATTTCTGTCCTGTCGGGCCGTTGCATCATGGCCTCGTAATAAGAAACGAGTGCCTCGGGTGAAAAGTTGTTCAAACCGGCGATAAAATCATTAACAAGTTGTTGATTTTCCACCTTCGTATTTGGAGAGAATAAATTGGGTGATGTATTTTTTAAAAACTCAATAGCGCCATGTTCTTTGATAAATTCAATGCCTTTGCGGCGGGTGGCTTTTTTTTCTTCATTGTCTGCAAAAGCCGAAGAGTGAAAAAGGCCGAGTGAATGTAAAAGCTCAGGGTATTTTTCCGCGAAGGCCAGGGCTATATAACCGCCCATGCTATGCCCGATAACCCCCCAACCCCCTAAAGGGGGAGTTGGAGAAGATTCTTTATCAATAATCGCTTTCAGCACTTCCGCCATTCCTTCCATGCTCATATCTTTAATCATTTCGGATTGGCCACTGCCGGGTAAATCAGGTACGATCAATTGCACTTTTTCTTTAAAAAAATCCACCTGGTTTTTCCAGACGTCTCCCATTTCTCCAAAGCCATGCACCAGCATCACTTTTTTACCATCGCCATATACACGGTAGAAAATCTTTTTTCCATCAAACAGCATTTCTTTATCCATGAAAAACAATTAGGATTTTTTAAATCTATTCTTTACCCAGAAAATAATATTTAAAGCGATCAATAAAATAGCAACAGCCGTAGCCGCCCTCGACAGCATATCGCCGTGCTTTACAAAAAATGTTTGCCTGTTGTCAATGGGTACGGTAAGTTTTATAGAAGTCGCCACATCCCATGGTTGTGCGTTAATAACATTTCCCAGAGGATCAATAAAGCAACTGATGCCTGTATTGGCGCTGCGGGCCACCCATTTTCTTGTTTCAATAGCACGGAGCCTTGCATAGTTCATGTGCTGTTTATATCCCGGCGTGTTTCCCCACCAGCCATCGTTTGTAATGATGGTAAGAATGTTAGCGCCTTTGCGTACATATTCAGTGATATAATCGCCGTAAATACTTTCATAACAAATAATGGGCGCCGCTTTAAAATGGTTATCCCAGGGAATAAAAACTTTTCTTTCAGAATCCCTGCCCAACGTACCGCTTGTTCCCCCAAAATCTTCAAACCATTTGCTCATAAAATTTAAAAAGGACGGCAGGCTTTCAACACCCGGAACAAGTTTGGCTTTGTGATATAATTCAATCGTTGTATCCGCATTAAAGAAAGCCGCGGTATTAAAAAAATCATAATAGATGCCGCTGCCTTTATCAAATCTTGCCGTAGAAGATGCATTCTTTTTGTCCGTTCCGTATTCTTTATAACTGTCAATACCCGTAATAAGGTTTACAAAAGGATGGCGATGAAGAAAAGACCAGACAGGATAAAAACGAAAATCGTTTTTAATGTTATCTTCTTTCGCCTGTGTAGAGATAGCTGTTTCCGGCCACACAACAAGCGTAGTATTATCATCTATTTGTTGTTCAGATAATACGATCAGTTTTTGTACCTGCGCCTCAATGCTGCCGGCAAATTTTTCTGTATAGGGATCAATATTCGGTTGAACGATCACCACATTTTTTGTCGCCTGCGCCATCCCCGCATCGGTAATTACTTTTTCTTTATTCCGGATCAATGTTGAAATAAAAATAGGAATGATCAGTAACAGCAACCATGCAGCCGTAGTTACAAAATATTTCTTCGTTCTTCCATTACTCCTGTATTCTTTAAAAATAGAATAGACAATAACGTTACTTATTAAAATCCATAAACTACCACCAGTAGTTCCGGTGAACTGATACCATTGTATCCATTCAGGATGCGTGGCAAACGAATTACCAAGTGTTAACCAGGGCCAGCTTAATTCCCAGTTGTGATGAATGAATTCAAAGGTGAGCGAATAAATAATGAGAGAACCATAGCCGATCCAGCTACCAAATCTTTTCTTAGTAAAATAAAACAGTAACCACGGAACACACATGATAAGGCTGTTGGCGAAGAATGCCCCTAAACCTCCCGGCAACGAAGCGTTCCATACCCACCATGTGGTACAAATATTCCATATGAACATGGTGATATAAGTAAGGGCAAATAATTTTTTCCAGCTAGTGGCATGATCTTCTATCCACAAAAGAGGGGTCCATGCAATAAAAATAAGCAATGTAAAAGGAGAAACCGGCCATGCCGCCCAAAGTACTATTCCCCCTGTAAGAGCGATGAAAGAATTGGTAAAACGCTTCACTAAAAATATTTGTGTAAAAATAGATTTTGTTAAGGGGAGTGCAAATAATGTTTGTATTACCGATTGTTACAGAAATCGTAAATTGGTTTGTGAAAACTGAGGAAAAGATAAAAGAATTACAGGAGAGAATTTACCAGCTTTCCGCAAATGTAAACGATGCGCAACACGAGGTGCGTTTGTTGCAGGCGGAGCTGGAAACGTTGAAGAGCGGAAGCCCATCCATAAACCACGAAACAGAAATTTTCTATACCGATAATACTATAAAAACTCCTTCTTCATCCGAGCATGGTTCTTTAGAAAATTTTATTGGCTTAAAGCTGATTCACCTGGTAGGAATTGTTGTTTTGGTAGTTGGTATTTCAATAGGGGTTAAATACGCCATTGATAAAGAGCTCATCTCCGAAGCAATGCGGATAGCGCTGGCTTATGGCGCAGGTATTTTATTATTTATTTTATCCCTGCGGTTAAAAAAGAAATACCAGTTTTTTAGCGCTATTCTTTTCAGCGGCAGCATGGCCACGTTTTATTTTACAACTTATGCCGCATTTGTTTATTACAACTTTATGCCGCCTGTAGCCGCCTTCCTGCTGATGACGGCTTTTACAGTCTATACAGTTATTGCAGCCATGAGTTATAACCGACAGGAGATCGCCATCCTGGGTATGATTGGTGCTTACGGCATTCCATTTCTCATTAGCGCCAATTCAGAAAAGGTAGAACTTTTCTTTTCTTATATTTTATTGATCAATATCGGCATGGTATTTCTTTCTTTCAAAAAATCCTGGAAGCTGATGGGGCAACTGGCGATGGTTATCACCTGGATATTATTTATCGGCTGGGGTTTCTTCCGTTATGATCCATCAAAGCAATGGATTGCTTCTGTATTTATGCTGGTTTATTATTTTTTATTTATTATAAATGCGTTGGCTTTTCGCATTAGCAAGAAAGACAACCTGTCGGGAAGAGAAGTGCAGCAAATCATAGTGAACAACACAGCTTTGTACGTCGCCGCAATTATTGTCTTTAACAATGATCTTAGCGGAGAAGGCTTTGCATCAGTAACGGGATTGATGTTTTTATTTTTAGCGCTTATCGCTATAATAAGTACAGTGGTTTTATCTTCAGAAATTATTTTGCAGCGATTGATTGCATGGCAGGCTTTATTACTGCTTATCCTTTTCATTGCTTTTCAATGGGAAGGATTAATGGTAACGCTTTTGTGGGTGGCTGTTGCTGTCCTACTATTTATCTGGGGCATTCTTAATAAAAAAGCATGGCCACGACTTGGATCTGTATTATTAATAGGCGCTACACTGGCGAAGCTGATCATTTTCGATTCAGCCCAATTTTCTACCGTGCAGAAAATTCTTTCCTTTATTATAATTGGTGTGCTCTTGCTATTGGGGTCGTTCTATTACCAGAAATTCAATCTTTCTCAAAAGAATAAAGAGAGCAATTATTAACTACTATACCCTGCTATAATTCGGCGCTTCCTTCGTAATCTCAATATCATGCGCATGGCTTTCACGCATACCCGCATTCGTGATTTTTACGAACGTAGCGTTCTTTAATTCATTGATATCTTTTGCACCGCAATAACCCATACCTGCCCGCAGTCCACCAGTATATTGATATACTACTTCTTTTAAAAAACCTTTATAAGCCACACGACCTTCAATGCCTTCCGGAACAAATTTCTTTGTATCCTCTTCGGGATCCTGGAAATAACGATCACTGCTGCCCGTGGCCATAGCGCCTAATGAACCCATACCGCGGTATTCTTTAAACTTTCTTCCTTCATAAATAATTGTTTCACCGGGCTTTCTTCCGTACCGGCGAAAATACTTCCCATCATCACGCAATCCGCACCGGCCGCTAACGCTTTTACCATATCACCAGTATAACGAATGCCACCATCAGCAATCAACGGAATATTTTTTGGTTTTAAAACAGAGTATGCTTCCATGATAGCAGTGAGTTGCGGTACACCTGCACCAGCGACAATTCTTGTGGTACAAATAGAACCGGGACCGATACCAACTTTCACCGCATCCGCACCTGCTTCCGCCAATGCTTTCGCACCAGCAGCGGTTCCTACATTACCTGCGATGACATTTATTTTCTTAAAATTCTTTTTTATTTCTTTTAATGCAGTGAGTACTCCTTTGCTATGTCCATGCGCACTGTCCAATGCAATTACATCAACACCAACTTGCTGCAATGCGGCCACACGATCCAGGAAATCTTTTGTAATGCCAACACCGGCTCCCACCAGTAAACGACCGAACTGGTCTTTTAATGCATTCGGGAAACTGTACAATTGAAGTATATCACGATAAGTGATCAGCCCGATCAGTTTACCTGATTTACTGACAACAGGAAGTTTTTCAATTTTATACTGGCGTAAAATTTTCTCCGCTTTTTTAAGATCTGTTCCTTCTGGTGCGATGATCAGTTTTTCTTTCGTCATTACTTCGCTCACTTTTCTCTTCGGGTCGTCTTCAAAGCGAAGGTCGCGGTTGGTAAGAATGCCAACGAGCTTTCTTTCTTTATCAATAATAGGAATACCGCCGATCTTATTTTCTCTCATCAACCGTTTTGCATCGCCGATCGTAGCGTTTTCCAAAAGCGTTACAGGATCGAGTATCAAACCACTCTCGCTTCGTTTCACTTTTCTTACCTGCTCGGCTTGTTTTTCGATGCTCATATTTTTATGCAGGATGCCAAGGCCACCTTCACGGGCCAATGCCATCGCCAGTGATGCTTCCGTCACCGTATCCATCGCGGCGGAAAGCAAAGGAACATTTAATGTGATGTCTTTAGTAAGCCTTGTTTGAATATTTACATCGCGGGGTAACACTTGGCTGTAGCCGGGCATTAAAAGCACGTCGTCAAACGTTAAACCTTCGCCGAAAAACTTTTTTGAAACTTTGGTGGGAGGGGTATTTATTCTTGCCATGTGCAAAGATAGGGTACATGGAAATTATGCGCCAAAAATTAGTTTGGAGATAAGAGCTATGAGTTTGGTCCCGATAGCTATCGGGATAAGAGTTGGGAGTCGACGCTCCTGTTTTGAATATGTATCATTATTGCAAGGATTTTTATTTACCGGGCTTCGGTTCCCTGATCATCTTCGTTGCGTCGCACTCTTCAACGTCCGGTAATTCTACTGAGCTTTGTCGAAGTGTCAACATTATGGCAATATTCTTTTAAATGAGACAGATGGCTCGTTCCTCGCCCCCGCAAGCGGGATAAACTATGACAAGGAAAAGTTTTTACGATAAGGACTATTCCTTCAAACGGAAATACAAAACAAGCAGGGTCTTCCTTGTCACCCCGAGAAACGAGGGGTCTGCGATTATAAAACAGAAACAAAGATGTAAGACATTTCGAAAATGCTGAATAGCGAACAGAAAGTACAAGAGTGCGACGCAACAGACGATGATCAGGGAACCGTAGTTCGGCTCCGCTCACTACTGGTTAAAAAAATAATTAACGGATCAGCGTGGTTGTTCCTTTTTTAAAAACTTTTTTCCCTGTATCTAAATGTGTGTAGCGCAGGTACCAAACATATACACCGGAAGGTTGCGGTAAGCCATTGAGTTTGCCATCCCACTTTAATTGCCAGTCGCGGGTGGTGAAAACGAGTTGGCCCCAACGATTGTAAACGCTGAATTGAAGATCTTTTGCTTTTATCGCATTGTTGGGATAGAGATAATCATTCAATCCATCATTATTCGGCGTGAAGCCGGTAGGCACGGCGATGAAACAATTATTGAGGACCCGTAAAATTTTTATGCTACTGTCACGACAGCCTAATGCATTATTCGTTACTGTTAGTTTAACGGGGTAATAAGCTTCGATATTTGTTTGCGGAAAAAATACAGGTGAAGGAGTTGGTGCTGTACTTGTTCCGCCAATGTCAAAATTCCATGACCAGCTATTGATAAGCCCCTTGCTGCTATCGATAACAATACAAGGATCTTCGGGACAAATAGTGGCAGGCATTTCAAAGGCCGCTTTTACTTCATTATTCAAAACAACTAATGCATCAGTAATTGAATCCGTACACACACCGTTGCTGACGGTCAATTTTACAGTGTTGGTACTGGAAGCAGGGAATATGATAGAATGATTTTGCGTGGTAATATTTATCGTGTTATTGAATGTCCAGTTCCAGCTATTTACATCATGCGCTCCGTCATGCGAAAAAAGTAATGTATCGAACCGGCAACCCATATCGTTGATATAATTAAATCGGGCGGATACTGTATCGACTGCATCAAAGGAACGTGAATGAACCGGCATCGGCAGATTGCATTCATCAATCACCGTGCTGCCATCAGTGCCGGCCCTGAGTGTAACTGTATAATTTCCTTTTGTGTAAACGGGTGAAGCGAATTTTACAACGATGTAATCACTGAGTCCATCAATACATTTTCCTGCGGCGCTTATAACGGTGACAGGCGAAGGGCGGTTACAATAAAATCACTACCATCGGCGGCAACGCTGGCGCAACTGATTCTTTTTGGAAAATAAATTTTTATTGAATCCGGGGCGCAACCTGTTTTACCCACACTATCAGCAAAAATGGGTTGCGGCACTGCATAGAAAAAATTTATTTGCTCCGCTGCAGGGATAGCACGACCGCATATATCGAGTAAAGAATTTCCATCCGTACCATTATTAATAATGAGCTGGTAATTTCCATTCGGTAAGGAATTGGCTAGTGTGATAGTGACTTCATCAAAATCAAACCCGGCAGAGCAGGTAGTAGTAGCCGCCGATATAACAGTAGTGGCCGCGGGAAATATACTGAATTCACTACCGGATGCTGATATGCTGTTGCACCTGACTTTCTTGTTGACTTTTAAGCGTAATGTTTTACCGTCGCAATCCGGTTTTACATTTAATAAGTGCGGATCGGTGGGATCTGTGATAACAGCACTGCCGCCATTAAATGCCAGGGTATAACCGCTTTGCCCGTCAGTAAAATGACTGACCATTAATAAATAATCATGACCAGCGATAATATCGGGCATTTTTGCAAACGTCGGCTTGGGAGGTGTTTCTGTTGGATCTGACGCACATTGAATAAAATTGACCCCTGAAGCCGATGTACCCGTATTCCCATAAGTGCCCGCCCAATTCCCTGTTACAACCAGTGAATTGTCTGTGAAAACATCATCAGGATTTTTACCTGTGATATCCCAAAGTTGCCAGTCGTAATCTTCGTTGGGGGCGAGCGGAGTAATAAGAAAACCCAAGGTACCTGTAGTAAAGCAATGGAATTTGTAAAAAAAAGGATTTTTATTAGCGTATGCTGTTGTTGGAGTGTTTCCACAACCTGGTACGAATATATTATTGGTCTGGCATAAGGGAACAGTATTTTGTGTAAACGTGCTGGTGCCGCAAACCGGAAATGCAGTAGAAGGGGTTTGACCTAAAGCAGTGCATTGCCCAAAGGCCGGATTTTGATTTGCAAAAAGAAAAATCAACAATAAAGCAGTAGCGGATATCTGAAGCATTTTTATAATAAGCAGATTAAACATTTAATGACAAGGAAACTGGTGGTTACGTTGCCTGTTCTTTCATGCTAATTGATATAATTTACCGGGTAAAGATACTATTACATTTTGGAGTTCAAGGCCTAATATAGCGGCGGCGACAGCGCTGCTGCTGAGCTGGCTTTTGATATTCAGCTCATCAATGTGTACTGATTCTTTTTCCTTTAAAATATTAACAATTGTTTTTTCATTCTCACTCAACTCGATGAATAGTTCCTTTTGCTTTTTCGCGGCGGGTTTCTTTTTCTCTTCCCAGTTCATCGCTTCAATGATATCGCTGGCGGCGGTGAGCAGGATGGCTTTATTATTTTTAATAAGGTAATTACAACCGCTGCTTGTCGTGTCTGTTGTTTTTCCGGGAAAGGCGAATACATCTTTATTATACCCGTTGGCCAGTTCAGCGGTGATCATGCTGCCGCCTTTTAGGTTTGTTTCAATAACGATAGTTGCATCACTCATGCCGGCAACGATCCTGTTGCGTGTTGGGAAATTATGTTTGCCGGGTATGGTTTTCATTTTAAATTCTGTGAGCAGGCCGCCGCCATTTTTCATCATGTCTTTGGCGAGGGGAGTATGATCAGGTGGATATAACTGGTCAAGGCCATGCGCCAGCACCCCAACTGTCGGCAGGTTATTTTTGACAGCGTTTTTATGCGCAATGGCATCGATACCAAATGCAAGACCGCTGATGATTAATACATTTTGCTCCGCTAATTCTTTAATTAATTTCTCCGTCATCTGTTTGCCGTAGGCGGTATTTTTCCGTGTGCCTACGATGGCGATGATCTTTGATGCATTTAAATCCGCTTCACCTTTATAATATAAAAGAGTGGGGGAGTCATAGCAATTCAGCAATCGTTGCGGGTAATTTTTATCAGTAAGAAAAAGCGGCTTGATCTTATATTTTTCAATAAAATGTATTTCTTCTTCCGCTTCTTTAAAGTTGTTGAATGATTTGATGGCTTTTGCCCTTACTTCACCAATGCCCTCCATTTTTATCAAATGCATTTCTTTCGCATTGATAACAGAAGTGGCATCGCCGAAATGTTCAATTAATATTTTTGCCTGCACCGCACCGATGCCGGGAATAAGGGTCAGGGCGATTTGGTGTAAAAGTTCGTTGGTCATAGGTAGCAAATCCTGCTAAAAATAAAGCAAAGATGCTATTGACCAATCACCTTCAGTTCCGTTCTCCTGTTTTTAGCTTTTCCTTGTTCTGTAGCATTATCAGCGATAGGCTGCGTCGCTCCAAAACCTTTATAAGAAAGGCGTGCGGCCGGGATACCATTATTGATCAGGTAGCTCACCACGGTTTTTGAACGGTTATTACTCAGTGTGACATTGTCCGTTGGCTTTCCTGTATTATCTGTATGCCCACCGATTTGAATTTTTACCGTAGGATTATCTTTTAATAATTGAACTACCTTATCGAGTTCTACCTGCGATTCAGTTTTTAATTCAAATTTATTTACATCAAAGAAAATATTATTGAGCACAATGCTCGCATTCACTTCAATAGGTTGCAGCGGAATATCTTTATTATAAGTAGAGTCAGGCGTTACTTTACTCAAAAAATAATTATCAGAATAAAATAAATAGCCTTTACGGTTTACATTAAAGACATAATCCCTGCCCACTGGTAATGTAATCAGGTAATATCCTAATTCATCTGTCTGCACTTTGGATATGGATTGCTTCGTCGTCAAATCGATCAGCTCAACTGTAGATGGTAATCCTTTTGTTGTTTTTTTATCAGACACCTGGCCGGTTACCCATAATGTTCTGTTGGGGCGCAGGTCTTGTCTTAATTCAAAACTATAAATATCCAAACCGCCCTTACTATCGCTGCGGTCGCTGGCATAGTAAGCTGTTTTTCCATCAGTCGTAATGAATAATGTTCCTTCCCTGTCAATGGTATTGATTGGGTAACCGAGGTTCATAGGTTTGCTCCATGCATTGTTAGGGCCTTTCTTTATATAAAAAAGATCTTCATCTCCATAGCCCGGCCAGTAATCAGAAGTAAAATATAATGTTTGATTATCCGCATGAATAAACGGACATTGTTCATTCCCGCTGGTATTAATTTCCGGGCCGAGGTTTTCCGGGTCACCCCATTTTCCATTGGGTTGCAAATGCGATACATATAAATCGCTGCCACCATAACCGCCAAATCTCCTGCTGGCGAAATAAAGATCTCTTTTATCAGGTGATAAAGAAGGTTAGTGGCTCACAAGCGAATAAGACAACGCTACAGGGTTTTAAAAACGGTGTATACACCAGCCAGCAATACGCTGCGGATGCAGATGAAACTAATCTTACTTACAACCTGACAATAGCATACAAACCAACCAAACGTGTTAACGTGTATGCAACTTATTCAACAGCATTTAAACCAGTTGTGTGAACGTTGCGGGATTACCTACCGTTAATAATGCACCTGCAACTGACCTCGCAGTAATCAAACCGGAAGATGTTAAGCATTTCGAATTCGGCGTAAAGACCACACCTGCCGATAATTTTATCCTGAATGCTACATTCTTCAATACGAACATCAAGAACTACCAGACAAACGTTCAATCACCTGAACTCGGCGTCAACCGTGGTTATATTGCGAACGCTGAAAAAGTAAGAGTGAAAGGTGCGGAACTGGATGCAAGTTTAAGAGCAAGCCGGAATTTCTCCTTCTATGCCGCCGCTGCATATACTGATGCCGAATATGTGAAGTTTACCAATGCGCCACTTCCGCTGGAGGAAACAGGATTGGTTAACGCCAGCAATCAGCAGATCGCCTTTAAGGATATTTCAGGCGGCAGGCTTCCGGGTATCTCGAAATGGGCGGTATCAGGTGGCGGTGAGTTTGCTACACCTGCGGCATTTTTAGGTAATGCGGGTAAGTTCTTCATCGCTGCGGATGGTTATTATCGTTCAGAATTTTCTTCCAGTCCTTCTCCTTCGGCATACCTGAATATTGAAGGCTATGCGTTGTTCAATGCAAGACTGGGTTTCAGATCAGTTCGTGGCTTGTCCGCTACTATATGGGTGCGCAACATTTTTAATAAAGATTATTATGAGCAATTGCTGGTAGCAGGTGGCAACGCAGGTCAATATGCAGGTGTATTGGGAGATCCAAGAACATTCGGTATTACCCTGCGCTATTCTTTGTAATATGAATGAGGTTAGCCGGCAAAGCGAACCCCGGCTAACCATAATATAAAAGAACTTCTTTGACGAAGGTTTTTCATATCTGGCAAAACGTTAGAGAGGTAGCGTCCCGGTTCACCGGGGCGCTTTTATATCAGCCGTGTGGCCGAGAGGATAGGTACAGGTCTGCAACACCTTTTACGTCGGTTCGAATCCGACCGCGGCGTCAGGAAAAGTCCATATGGTTTTAGATATAAAGACTAATCAATGTATTTGAACAAAGATTTAATAGTTATTCGTTGTTGTTGCGGCATCTCCTGTTGTTGATCCCTGGTTGCTTCCATAAGCTTTTTAAAATCTTACCCGGGTAATTATATTCATTTAAACAGTTTATCCATGTTCTTTAATACTTCATAACAATAACAAGTAATGATTTGAAAGAGTGAATACTTTTAAAATTATTACTGCAAAATAAAATGGCCGGAAACTGTTAGCGCAGCTCCGGCCTGGTCAAAAACAAGGATTAAGCATAATGTCAAACAGCTTTACAACTGATGACGACCTCATTTTTTATAACCAAAGCAAACGTAATGAAAAAGTTTTTATCCGCAAGTGTATGGATCATCCTGTTAACTCCATTTTGGGTTTTTGGACAAAACGATATTGAACCTATTATAAATTCTACATTAAGCGGAAGAGTTGTTTCGGGCAAAACCCAATCGCCCCTTGCCGGTGCTGTTATCCAGATTAAAGGAACAACCCACGAAGTAATCGCCGATTATGATGGAAGGTTTAATTTCCGCACAGGCCAGAAATTTCCTTATGTTCTTATCATAACTCATGTAGGTTTTGAAACTTCCGAAGACACTGCCAATACCGGCATAATAGAAATCCGGTTAAAAGAAAGACCAAAAGAATTAGATGAAGTAGTTGTAGTAGGATATGGTAAGCAGGAGAAAAGAACATTGACCAGTGCAGTAAGTACAGTTGCGGTAGATAATATAAAAAATGTACCTGCTGCCGGTATTGATCAATTACTGCAGGGGCAGGCCGGCGGTGTATTGTCTACGGCAAATACTTCCGTACCGGGCTCGGGGATTTTTTTAAGAGTAAGAGGTTCTACTTCTATTAATGCCAGTAATGATCCATTGTATATTGTGGATGGCGTATTTATTAATAACAGGTCACTGCAAAGTATTTCTACCGGCGGGCAACAAACATCTCCTATAGCAGATATCAATCCCGCCGATATTGAGTCAATAGACATTTTAAAAGATGCGGATGCTACAGCGATCTATGGTTCACGGGGCGCTAATGGAGTTATTTTAATTACAACCAAACATGGCAAACTGAATGCAAGGTCAAAAGTCAACATTGGATATTATTATGCTTCTTCCAGCGCAAAAAAATTCTGGCCTTTGCTTACAGGGCCGGAAGAAGCGATCCTGCAAAATGAAACATGGATCAATGACGGGAAAACTTTTGCTACAAGGCCTTTCCGTCCAAAGTCTGAAGGAGGGTTAGGTCTTCCTGAAGAACAACTTACTTATGACAGGATCGGGTTAATATTTCAGAATGCACCCACACACAACTTTGATGCATCCGTTTCCGGCGGTAATGAAAAAACTACTTATTATATCGGCGGAAATTATTATAACCAGGAGGCTATTGTCAGGCCGGATAAATTTAAACGTGTTACTGCGAAGATTAATCTCGAGCACCAATTAAGTGAGAAAGTAAAAATTGGTGTAAGTGTTAATGGCATCAGCACCAAACGTAATATGAGCCCTAATAACAATGTACCTTATGGAGCGTTGAATGGTGCATTATATACACCACGCTATTTTCCAATATTCAACACAGATGGTTCTTATGCACGGCCTTCGCTTTTTGAGAACCCTATCGCAGGCATCAAAGAACTTACTTTTTCAGATGTAGGCAGTCGTATTATAGGAAATATTTTCGGAGAATATAATATTATACGTGGATTGAAATTCAAAACCAGCTGGAGTATTGATTTCAATGAAAGCAAAGAAGATAATTATTTCAATTCTAAAATGATGCAGGGCCAGGCGCCGATCAATGGCTCGGCTACATCCGCCCTGGCGAGAAATGTTACTTTAATTAATGAACAGTTATTAACCTTTAATAAATCACTTGGAAGAAACCATAGTCTTAATATTATCGCCGGCAATACGGTTCAAAAAGAAACTTTCGAAACAACAAATATTACCGGTACAGGTTTTCCGACAGATCAGTTTACAAGGATATCTTCCGCGGCGGTACAAACAGGTTCTTCTTCTTTTACTTCCGCCAGCCTGGTATCTTACTTCAGTCGTGTTAGCTACACCTACAGCAGGAAGTATACAGTCGATGTTAATTTCAGGGCCGATGCTTCTTCACGGTTTGGTGCGGATAACCGCTGGGGTTATTTTCCCGCCGCCGGATTTTCATGGAGAGCGGGGGAGGAGGATTTTATTAAAGACCTTCATTTGTTTTCTGATTTAAAATTCAGGGCGAGCTATGGAAGTACAGGTAACCAAAACGGAATACCTGATTTTGCATCAAGAGGTTTGTGGAGTGGCGGGAACACTTATTTAAATGTTTCAGGTATCGCTCCTTTTCAATTAGCGAACCCTGATCTGAAATGGGAAACAACGAGGCAATTAAATCTTGGAGTTGATTTCAGCATTTTTAAAAATAAGCTGAATATTGATTTTAATTATTATAGAAAATATACAAAAGACCTTCTGCTGGAATTACCGGTGGCCAGCCAGCTTGGTTTCTCATCCATCTTCGCCAATGCCGGGGAAATAAGCAACAATGGATTTGAGTTAACAGCGAGAGCTGAGATTATTTCAGCTAAAAATTTTTCCTGGCATTCCAGCTTTAGCATATCAAGCAATAAAAATAAAGTTGAAAAATTAGAAACGCCTATTTTGAAAAGCGGCGGGCAGGGAATAATACAGGAAGGTTATCCGTTGTATTCGTTTTACCTGCACAAGCAATTAGGTGTTGATCCGAAAACGGGTGATGTTTTATTTGATGATGTAAATAAAGATGGTAAACTCAATGACGCCGATTTGCAAATATTAGGAAATGCATGGCCTGATTACTTTGGTGGCTTTTCTAACAACTTTACTCTTTTTCAAAATTTTGATGTTGGTGTTTTTATTTATTATTCTTTTGGAAATAAAGTTTGGAACAATACCCGTTATCGCATGGGGCATGGCGGATCAAGAAATGGTGTATTCGCTATGTTGGAGGAGGAGCTTACCCGTTGGCAAAAAGAAGGGGACATTACCGAAGTACCGCGTCTAACAGCTGCCGGCAATAATGCCAGCATTATACCAAGTCGTTTTTTGGAAGATGGATCATTTGTGAGGGTAAAGAATGTTTCTATTGGTTATAATCTTCCTTCAAAAATAACTTCCCGGTTAAAAGTATCTGCTGTACGGGTTTACCTGATGGCTACCAATTTACTCACGTTTACCAAATACAAAGGTGTGGACCCGGAAGTAAACACAGCGGCCAGCGACCAGAATGTACTTGGCTATGACCAGGCGATCGCTTCGCAACCAAGAACATTACAGGCCGGATTTAATATATCATTTTAATAAAAAAAATAATAGTAATGAAATCAATCATCATAAAAACAATACTACCACTGGCAACAGGAATTATTTTCTTTAGTTCCTGCACCAAAGTATTAGACAGGCAACCCGAGCTATATGTTGACGAGTCGCAATCTATCGTTGATAAAAAAAGTGCCGATGCCGCTTTGATTGGCGCTTATAACTCTCTTTCTCAAAATTCTAACCAGGGAGTAACATTTCGTTATGCTGTAAACCTCCTAAGTGATAATTTAAAATGGGTAGGGAATTCGCCTACCAACAGGGAGTTTGATGTGTATGGAATATTTGCTACCAATTCCCGTGTATCGGAATTATGGGCGGCTATTTATAAAACAATAAATATCTCTAATAACATTATTGCTACTGTACCAGCGATAAATGATGTAACCTTCAGCCAGGCAGACAGGAACAATAGCCGTGGCGAAGCTTTCTTTCTACGAGCTTATAGTTATTTCGATCTTGTTCGTTTATGGGGTAATGTTCCTATACAAACAAAACCTACAAAAACAACCGCTGATGCGGAAGGTATTGGAAATAGTACAGCTGCCGTAGTGTATAAACAAGTGGAACAGGACCTCGATAGTGCGGAAACATTACTTTCTTCAACCGTCAACCGTAACCGGGCCAATAAATTTACCGCTAAAGCTTTGAAGGCGAGATTATACTTATACCTGAAAGAGTGGGCAAAAGCCGAAAGCTATGCCACGGAATTAATCAACAGCACTGCGAATTTTAAATTGGTAAAACCTTATAACCTTTTCTACGCTTCCAAAAACACGACAGAATCAATTTTCGAAATTGATTATACCATTAATAATAAAAACTCATGGGCCAGCAATTGGTTCGCCAGCAATATTACCGGGGGCAAAAAAGAATTGCTGCCTACAGACGAATTTATTGCCTTAGCAAAAGACCCCACTATCAGCGGAGACAGATCTGCGCTTTTATTAACGGTCAGCGGCGTTACCTATGGCAATATGAATTTTAAAATTGCTACGGGTGATGACCAGGTATATGCAATTCGCATCGCGGAAATGTATTTGATACGTGCAGAAGCAAGAACTGAAAAATCGACGCCTGATTTTCTTAGCGCTTTAGAAGATCTGAATGCGGTAAGAAGCCGGGCAAATGCACCAGCTATTGCGACTGTCGCTGACAAAAATGAATTGATCGATAAAATTCTATTGGAAAGAAGGATAGAGTTTGCTTATGAAAGCCAGCGCTGGTTCGATCTTATCAGGAAAGGAAAAGCTCAGTCTGTATTAGGAATTACCGATGCTACTAAACTTTTATTTCCAATACCCAAACAACAAATACTTGTAAATCCTGCATTGGTACAAAACCCCGGGTATAATTGATTCAACGAGTATATAATAATTAAACAAATTAAATAACATGAAACAGAAATTAATTATTGCGGCGCTTCTATTATCTGCAGCAGCTCCGGCTATTGCTCAAACAGTAGTAACTGCGCCCTTACCCTTAACTGTGGATTCTTTTGCTGCAAAAATCAGCAGGCAAACAAAACCGCAGATTATTGATGTGAGAACTCCCGAAGAATACGCTATGAACCATATTAATGGGGCCGTCAACATTGATCTCAAAGCAACAAACTACCTGGAAGGGTTGAATCAATTTGATAAGAAGAAGCCTGTGTTTATTTATGCTATACAAAACTACAGACCTGGATTACTTGCCGTGGAGTTAAGAGAAAAAGGATATGCGGAAGTATATGAATTAAAATCAGGTATCGCCAACTGGATAGGATCTGGCCGGCCTTATTATAGTTCAATAAAAAATGTTGTTTCTTTTGCCGAGTATAAAAAAACCATTGCTGATAACAAACTTGTATTGGTAGATATAGGCACAAAATATTGTGGCGCCTGCATGAAAGTAAAACAGATCATTGATTCTTTAAAAAGTGAGAATAATAATTCTTATGAAATAGTGCAGTTAGAATTATATGAAAACGCTGAACTGGCCGCCGGCTTGAAAGAAATACAGGCAGTGCCCACTGTATTATTGTACAAAAACGGCCAAATAGCCTGGAAAAAAACAGGCCTCACTTTTACCAAAGCGGAAATAAACGATGCGATAACAAAAAATAAATAAACATTCTATTTTAAATAAAAATAAAACCCTCATTATGAAACATAAACTCATTATTGTCCCCGCAGCATTATTTATAGTAAATATGGTTTTTGCGCAAACAACGGCGAGAAATGACGAATTCAATTTGTCTTTAGATTCATTTTCTGCAAAGATCAGCAGGCAAGTAAAGCCGCAGGTTATCGATGCAAGAAGCGCCGAAGAATTTGCATTGAACCATATTGAAGGCGCTATCAATTTTAATTTGCAGGCGGGAAACTATTTGGCCTTTGTTCAGCAACTTAATAAAACCCAGCCCGTTTTTATCTACTCTATTGCTACTGGTCGCAGCGGCCAGCTCGCCGCTGACCTACATGAAAAAGGTTTTTTTGGAAGTATATGATCTAAAAGGAGGCATTGCCAACTGGATAGGTAACGGCAAGCCTTATTATACATCAGCGAAGAAGGGATTATCTCTGGCGGAATATAGAAGCATCATTGCATCTAATGAAACAGTGCTGGTGGATATCGGTTCCCGTTATTGCGGGTCATGCAAAAAAGTAAAACCTGTTTTGGATACATTGAGAAAAGAGAATGGCACTGGGTTAAAGATTATTGAAATAGACCTGGAAGAAAGCCCGCAATTAATCACCGAATTAAAAATGGTGAATGCCTTTCCTTATTTAATTGTATACAGGCAGGGAAAAATAGTTTTTCAAAAAAGCGGGATCGCTAATTTAAAAAATAATATTGATGTGGCTTTGACAGGGACTAAAAACGATAATAAGCTCTAATGCTTGTTAAAATACCTAAATTTATAACGACATTTCAACTGCATACAGCCATAATCAATATATCAAAACCGGAACGATGTCTGCCAATAATACAGAACACATAGAAGCGATCACAACTACAAAGAAAAATTTATTTTCGGATCTGTCGGAAGATATCTGGGCGGTATTGATCAGCGGCCTGCTGATTGTCGCTGTGCTTGGAGTTGCGATATTTTCTGAAAGCTTTAAATTCACGACACCAGTATATCAATGGGCGAATACAAATGATCTTTTTAATAAGGTATTAGCCGGCAGTAATATTTTACTGCTGGCTTTTATCGGGTTGGTTTTCGTCTTTCTTTCCTCAATAGCCATCTTGTTATCAGGGGGCAATACAAAAAAGTTTATTACCGGGTTTTTATTGATCTATATTCTCGGAATTATTTCTCTAATAATAGCCGGCAATAAATCCATTAGTTATTACGGCATCGAGTATGTTGTTTTTGCATTGATCATTGGTTTATTGTTAAGTAACCTTGCCACGTTACCAGAATGGTTAAAAGAAGCGGCCCGTTCGGAATTTTTTATTAAAACAGGATTGCTGATACTGGGAACAAGTATTTTATTTACCGATATTGTCCAGGCGGGTATACCGGGTATATTGCAAGCGCTGGTTGTAGTAGCTGTTGTTTGGTTTTTTGCGATGTGGCTTTGCCGCAAATTAAAAGTAGATGATGAATTTGCGGTGATACTGGCTTCAGCTGTTTCTATTTGCGGTGTGTCGGCGGCCATTGTTGCGAGCGGCGCCATCAAAGGTGACAAAAAGAAATTATCATATGTCACTACCCTTGTATTATTAGTTGCTATTCCGATGATGATCATTCAACCATGGATCATCAGGAAGTTTGGTATTCCTGAAATTGTTGGTGGCGCCTGGTTGGGAGGAACATTAGATACGACCGCATCTGTAACGGCTGCTTCGCAATTGGTAGGGCCCATCGCTATGAAAGCGGGAGTGATCGTTAAATTTTCGCAGAATGTTTTAATAGGCTTTGCCGCTTTCTTTATCGCAGCATGGTGGATATACAGGAAGAAAGCTGTTGCAGGAGATAACAATGAGAAACCGGGTTTTAAAGTGATCTGGGAGCGGTTCCCAAAATTTGTGTTGGGTTTTATCGCTGCCTCTCTCGTTTTTTCTTTTTTAATTCCAACGGGTACAACAAAACAAGTGAGCGGTTTTTTGAATAGTTTACGGACAATTTGGTTCGCATTAGCTTTTGTATCTATTGGATTGGAAGCAAGATTTTCCGACCTGGTAAAGATCCAGGGTGGGCGGCCCGCACTTGCATTTATAGGTGCGCAGTTATTTAATATTATATGGACGCTGATACTTGCCTATTTATTATTTGGTGGCATTTTATTTGCGCCTCCCGATATAAAATAGCAGGAGAAGGAATAATAGGCAATAAGCAATGCGCAATCAACCATGAACCCTTCGCAAATGCTGAGTACCGAACAGAATTCCCGATATACATCGGGATGCTGCGAAAATGCCGAGTAGAATTCATTCAGCAGAAGAGTGCGACGCAACGAAGATGCTAGTAGCAATGCAGACGGGCAAATAAAATAGTCGTAAGAAGAAGCAGCTTTTGATAAATTTGCAGAACGATCATACATATTTATAAAATTTAAGAGATGGAAAAGATTTATTTAAGTGACTCGGGCCCTAAAGTTTCACCTGCTATTTATGGCTTCTGGAGATGGGAAGATACCAGCGCCACCGGGCCTGCTACGATGGAGAAGATTGTCAACCTTTGTCTTGAGTTAGGCATTAATACATTTGATCATGCGGATGTGTATGGCGGTTATCAATGCGAAGAAATGTTTGGCAACGTTATCAAACAAAAATCATTTAAGCGGGAAGATATTGTGCTGTTCACTAAATGCGGAGTAAACCTGCCGCATCCGGACAGGCCGGATGTGAAAGTGAAATATTATGATACATCCTCGGCGCATATTATAAAAAGCGTGGAGAGTTCTTTAAAAAAACTAAGGACTGATTATATAGATATATTCCTGCTCGATCATTTAGACCCGCTTTCTGATTTGGAAGAAACCGCCCGTACATTGGCACGGTTAAGAACTTCAGGAAAGATCAGGAATATAGGTGTGGCGAATTTTTCTGTATTCCAGCACCAGTTGCTTGCTTCTTACCTGCGTGTGCCTATTGTTACCAATCATATTGAATTAAATATTTTAAATACAAAAGCATTAGATAACGGACAACTTGATTATATCAAACAACGTTATATGCGGCCATTAGCAGCTGCACCATTGGCTGGAGGAAGAATAGAGAATGGAACGGATGAACTGGCTGTCAGGGTACATTTTAAACTGGAAGAATTAAGTAAAAAATACGGTGCTCATATTGAATCCATCGCTGTGGCCTGGTTGATAAAGCTTGGCGCTCTGCCACTTATCGGCACAGTAAATGAACAGCGCATACGGAATATTGTAAAAGCATTCAGCGTCGATCTTGATCAGCAGGATTGGTATGATCTCTATAATGCTTCCCGGGATACAAAAAACCAGAACGATCCTGGTTTGGAAGGGTAATTCCTTTTAATTTTTTTAAAAGAATGTAATGAATGTTAAAATACTGTTTTATTAGTCCATAAATTTTGTAGACTTTTAATTTTTATTTAGACTTGTGATGAGTGTTGCTGCCATGAATTATTCTTTTACACCTAAAACCAGGACCATGCGCATATTTAAAAAATCATTACTGCTTTACACGTTGCTTATCACATTTACCGGCTTTAGCCAGGGTTCAAAAAATTCGTCGGTTACCATTGAAGGAAAAGTAATCAGTGAAACAACTGGGCAGCCCGTTGCACATGTTCATGTTTATGTGTTAGGTGGAGAAGAGGAAACACTGACAAACGATAAAGGTGAATTCAGCATTCAGAGCTGGCAAAAAACACCATTACGGTTAACGGTCGATGGCTACAATACTTACCAGAAAATAACTGTTGTAGTAAATGACCCTTCTCAAAAACAAGTCATCCGGTTAAAAATTAAATCACGATAAATGATAGTATATGGGCATCAACATTCTTGCTTTTGCTGTACCATTGTTCATCGGGCTTATATTGCTCGAGTATGTTATCGCAAAGAAAAAGAAACTCCCGTATTTCAATCTTCATAATTCCATCGCCAACATCAGTATTGGTATTGCCGAACGCTTATGCGATGTGTTGGTAGCAGGCGTTTTTTATTTTGTGTATGATGATATACAAAAGAATTACGGCTTGTTTGATATCAAGACCGGCGTATTGTTATGGATACTATTATTTCTTTTAACTGATTTTATCTGGTATTGGTACCACCGGCTGGCGCATGAAATAAATTTGCTGTGGGCTGCGCATGTAGTGCATCACCAAAGTGAAGATTTCAATTATACAGCTTCAACCCGGATCACCGTTTTCCAGGCTTTTGTCCGCACCAGTTTTTGGGCGGTATTGCCATTGCTCGGTTTTCCTGCACCCATGATCATCAGTTTATTGCTCGTACATGGCATTTACCCTTTTTTTATTCATACTCGTTTAATCGGCAAACTTGGTTTTCTCGAATATATTTTAGTCACCCCATCCCATCACCGGGTACACCATGCAAGCGATGAAAAATATTTAGATAAAAATTATGGCGATGTACTGATCATCTGGGATAAACTTTTCGGGACATTTCAAAAAGAGGAAGAAGAACCCAGCTATGGCCTGTGTAAACCTTTAAAAACATATAGCTTTCTCTGGCAGCATTTCCATTTTGCTATAGAAATGTGGATTGCTTTTAAAAGCAAAAAATCATTCAGGGAAAAGCTGAAAGTGATTTTTGGTAAGCCCGGCGATTTGGATCCTTCTCTCCGGGAAAAGGCGGAGGAGATGTTTCATATCCACCAGAATAAGGAAAAAATGGAAAAGCCATTGAACCGCTATGTGATCTGGCAAATGATTTTATTATTGGCCGGCCTGTTCTTTTTTATTTTATTTGAACATTATATTTCACTGCCTTTGAAAACAGCATTGGCATTTGTAATTATACTGACGCTCATCAACTGCGGCGCCATCATGGAGCAAAAGCGATGGATATTCCTGGTGGAGTTCCTGCGCTTTACAGTTATATTATTCATGCCGTTTTATTCCACCGCATACTGGCAAACGAAACTCTTTATTATCGTTCTTCTTTTAATAACCCTGTTAATTTATTACCGGTCTATTAATAAAAACTATCTGTGGCAGGTGTACCGGAAATAAGTTTCCATCACCAGTTACAGTTATAGCATCATTCGTTTAATAAAGTTCTGCATTGTATCTTCGCGGTTCAATTATTTTCTTATGTCCTTAATGAATGCAGAACTGACAAATCCCGATTATGGATTTACAGTTATTGACGAAAAAGACCATAGCATATTTATAGATATTCCTGCAGAGCAGGGTGGTAATGGCGGTGGCCTGCGCCCCATGCAAACGGTACTGGCTGCTCTCTGTGGTTGCAGCGGTGTTGATGTGGTGAGCATTTTGAAAAAACAAAAGCAGACCTACAGCAGCTTTAAAATATTTATAGATGGTGAAAGAGAAAAGGGAAAAGAACCTTCTTTGTGGGAGTATGTCTATATACGGTTTGAATTTGTGGGTAACGTTGAACCTGCTAAGGCTTACAGGGCTTCGGAACTATCAATTACCAAATATTGCTCCGTGGCCGAAACATTACGCCGTGCAGGCGCAACACTTACATTCCGTGTATTTGTAAATGGCAATGAAGTAACATAATAATATTTCGATTAATAATGGAAGATAACCAATCACTGCATCCCGAGACAAGGGCTATTCGTACGCAAACACCAAAAACAGAACAGATGGAGCATTCCACTCCATTGTTTCTTACCAGTAGTTTCACTTACAATTCTGCGGAAGAAATGGCCGCTGCATTCGCGGATGATAACCTCGATGTAAATATCTATTCCCGTTTTTCTAACCCGACGGTTGATGAATTTATCAACAAGATCGCAACACTCGAAGGTGCGGAAGATGGCGTAGCAACCGGCACGGGCATGGCCGCTATCTTTTCTACGTTCATGACCTTTTTAAGTAAAGGTGATCATATCATTTCCGCATCGGCTATCTTTGGGTCCACGCATACAATCCTTACAAAGTATTTACCAAAATGGGGCATTGAGTCTTCGTATTTCGATATGAACAAACCGGAAGGCCTTGCAGCATTAATAAAACCGAATACGAAAATGCTGTACCTGGAAACGCCTTCCAACCCGGGACTTGATATAATAGATATCGCATTCGCTTCTAAGATTTGCAAGCAACATAATATTTTATTGGTTGTTGATAATTGTTTTGCAACACCTGCCGTGCAACAACCTATTCAATTCGGCGCTGACCTTGTTTTACATTCGGCTACAAAATTCATTGATGGGCAGGGCAGGGTATTAGGTGGCGTTGTAGTGGGTAATAAAGATCTCATAAAGCAGCTCTATCTTTTTATTCGTAATACCGGCCCTTCGTTAAGTCCTTTCAATGCCTGGGTATTAACCAAGAGTTTGGAAACATTATTCGTTCGCATGGATAAGCATGCTGCCAATGCGTTGCAACTGGCCAAAGCATTACAGCAGCATCCAAAACTCAGCAACGTAAAATATCCTTTTTTAGAAAATCATCCGCAGTATGCCATTGCGAAAAAACAAATGCAAAATGGTGGCGGCATTGTAACCTTCGACATTAAAGGGGGTATTGACAGCGGCAGAAAATTTCTGAATGCATTGCAGGTCATTTCTGTTACCAACAATCTCGGCGATAGCCGCACCATCGCTGCGCATCCGGCTTCTACCACGCATTCTAAATTAACCGATGAAGAAAAAAAAGGTGTAGGCATCACTCCCGGTTTGATCCGCATTTCCGTGGGCCTTGAACATCCCGATGATATATTGAATGATATTTTGCAGGCGCTGGATAAAAGTTGAGGAGTTTAATTTTATTAGCCCAACTGTAGTCTTTCATGGCATCGCCTGTTGCGACGCTCCGTTCATCTTCCTGTTCTCTATTGAGCACTTTCGAAGCTTACTGATTCTTTTACTTCTTTCTTTTCTCTAATTGTTGTAAGGTAGCTTTCAAATCTTTTGGTACCGGCGCTTCCAATTCTATTTTTTTACCACTTACATCTGTAAATTTTAATTGATAAGCATGCAATGCCAGTCGTGGTAAAATCGGTCTCTCTTCTTCTTCGTTTTTAGAAAGTTTGAATTTGTATTTAAAAGAAGAAAGCAAAACAGGTTTTCCATCACCATATAAATCATCACACACGATCGGGTGGCCTATATCTTTCATGTGCACACGTATCTGGTGCGTTCTTCCTGTATGTATTTGAAATTGCACCCATGAATAAATCCCAAAATCTTTCAGCACTTCATAATCTGTCAATGCCTCTTTACCATTTTTGTTAATGGTCATCAAACCTTTTTTTACCGGGTGTTCGGCGATAGCAAGGTTAATACTTCCCTTTCCTTCAGATGGCGAACCTATCACTAGCCCGAGATATATTTTTTCTGTTTGTCTTTCTTCAAATTGCAGGGAAAGATGTTTATGCGCCGTTTCATTTTTTGCAAAAATAATTACGCCGCTGGTGCCTTTATCCAGCCGGTGAACAGTAAAAATGTTCCCGTACTTTTCTTTTAATAATATTTTTAATGAAACTTCTTTTCCTTCCCGGTCAGGAATAGATAATAAACCTGACGGCTTGTTCAGAGCAACTAAATCTTCGGTTTCATAAATAATAATATCTGCAATCTTCATCTAATTAGTGTAATTCGTAAAAATTAGTGCTTAACGTAATTCGTGCCCATTAGCGTTCTCACCTCTTTCCTTTACTAAAATGTTTCAAATCCCTTACTTCTTTCTCTGATAAAAAACGCCATTTACCTCTTTCAATATTTTTCTTTGTCAAGCCGGCGAAAACTACCCGGTCAAGATTTTTTACATCGTATGTAAGGTGCTCAAATATGCGGCGTACGATACGGTTACGGCCACTATGTATCTCAACTCCTAATTGTGTTTTATCATTTGCATCCGCATAAGCGAGTACATCCACGCTTGCCGGCCCGTCTTCTAACACTACTCCTTTCAATATTTGCTCAAAATCTTTCTTCTCAAGCGGTTTGTTGAGTGTAACGTGGTAAACTTTTTTTACTTCGTTGCTCGGATGTGTCAGTTTTTGCGCCAGTTCCCCGTCATTCGTCAATAACAAAACACCTGAAGTATTCCTGTCCAATCTTCCGACAGGATATATTCTTTCCGGTGTTGCCCTTTGTATCAGGTCTACCACGGTCTTTCTATTTTGCGGATCATCTGTCGTGGTGATATAATCCTTGGGCTTGTTCAATAAAATATAAACGAGATTTTTTGCGATAAATACTTTTTTGCCATTTACCCTTATCTCATCTTTCGCGGATACTTTATGCCCCGGTTCTGTTATCAATTCATTATTCACTTTCACTAATCCTTTCTTTACCATCTCGGCCGCATCACGGCGGGCACATACACCTGCATGGGCGATGAATTTATTCAGCGGCATTAGTTCCGCAGTCTGGGTTCTTGGATGAGAGGCTGGATGGCCGGTGGCGGGGGAACGGTTACCATTTTCAGCGTTCTGAGGCCTGGATTCCGCCTTCTTCTTGTCAAAATATTCTTCTCTTTCTTTCTTCCATTTGCGCTTTTCCTGCTTGAATTGCTCTTTAATGGCAGCGTTACTTTTCTTTTTTGCGAATTTGCCGAAATTGCCGGCTCCGCCCTTCTGCGGGCCTGGTTTCTTTTTCATGCGTAGTAATTTACTGTTTTACAACAGGGGTGAGCGGCGAAGATATTAAATTTAAATCCCCCTGAAGAATCAGGGGGATTACTGCTTTGAATATTATACCCAGGCTGCTTTGCGGTGCCCGAGACCTTTCATGCAGTTCATTTAATTACTTTTTTAGCAGAGAATCCTATTTAGCGTAATCAAATGTGCACGGGTCAAAATGTTTACAATTAAGTTAGAAGCTAACAAACGGGAAAACTTTCGCGGTATTTTAAAAATCAGAAATTCTTTGATCGTAAATACCCGTTTAATGACTTTCTTTATTGGCGAGCTGTCCGCAGGCGGCATCAATATCTTTTCCGCGGCTGCGGCGTAGCCTGGCGTTCACCCTGTTCTTCCCAAGATATTCCATGAATGCTTCTACTTTTTCTTCATCAGGCTTTTCAAATTTGGCGAAGTCAATGGGGTTGTATTCAATGATATTGATAAGATCAGCAGGCACCTGGCGGTAAATTTTAATTAGCTCATCAGCGTCTTTCACAGAGTCATTAAAATTTTTAAAAAGAATATATTCAAACGTAATCTCGTTTTTTGTTTCCTTATAAAAATAATTCAAGGCATCAATTAACGATTTGATATTGTTGGTGTCATTAATTGGCATGATCTCATGGCGCTTGGCATCATTAGCCGCATGCAGCGATAAAGCGAGTTTAAATTTCACTTTATCATCACCCAGTTGTTTTATTTGCTTCGCCACACCTGCGGTAGAAACAGTAATGCGCCTCGGGCTCATCGCCAGTCCATCCGCCGAAGTAATGCGTTCAATCGCTTTCAATACGTTTTTATAATTCAGCAAGGGTTCGCCCATACCCATGAAAACAATATTGCTAAGTTTTTTATTATAAATTTTTTCGCATTGCTGGTTGATCAGCACCACTTCATCATAGATTTCATCAAAGGCAAGGTTCCTTTTTTTATCCATGTAACCTGTGGCGCAAAATTTACAGCTTAATGAACAACCTATTTGTGAGGATACACAAGCCGTATTTCTTGAATTAGTCGGTATCAGCACGCCTTCTACCATGTGGCCGTCAAAGGTTTTAAACCTTGTTTTGACCGTTCCGTCTTCTGAATATTGCGTAGCGTCCACCGTTAAGGCCGGCAGCGTAAAATCTTCTTTTAATTTATTGCGCAATTCTTTGCTCAGGTTGGTCATGGCGTCAATGCTTTGCGCCTGTTTTTGCCAAATCCATTCAAATACCTGGTTCGCCCTGAATTTTTTCTCCCCGAGGGTTTCAAAATACTCTTCAATATCCTTCTGGCTCAATGTTCGTATGTTCTTCTGTACCGCTTTTGACATTTCGCAAAGGTACATTATTGGCCTGATGCCTGCTAAATGCTAACTTTGGAAGTTAAATTACGTATATGAAAATACTCATTGATGTAAGAGATGATAAAGCCCCCCACGTAATGAAAGTATTAAAAGGTTTAAAGTTTGTAAAGACGACTACTATCAGTCCTGCCAAAGCTTTATTATTAAAAAAAATGAGAGAAGCGGTAGATGAGTTAAACCTCGTTAAAAGCGGTAAGAAAAAAGCCAGGAAGGCTGAAAATTTTCTGCATGCTCTATAATGTAAAAACTATTTCGACTTTTGAAAAGCAAGCACGCCGGCTTTCCAGGAAATACCCCTCATTAAAAAATGACTTGCTTCTTTTGGCAATCAATGAAAGATGATCTGTCAACTGCGGAATTAAGGCTATTATTAAAAGAAATTATTTAACCCAAATGAAACCTGCTTTTGTAATCGATTCAGTCCGAACCCCCATTGGCAAATACGGCGGTATATTAAGCCCGGTCCGGCCGGATGATTTGCTGGCGCATGTCATCAAAGCATTGCTCAAAAGAAATTCAACTATCGATGTTAATGCTATAGAAGAAGTGATCGCCGGTGCGGCTAACCAGGCGGGAGAAGATAACCGTAACGTGGCAAGAATGGCGGCATTGCTGGCCGGGTTACCAGTAACGGTAGCGGGCAGCACCGTCAACCGTTTATGCGCTTCAGGATTGCAGGCCATCATGGATGCAGCCCGGCAAATCATGTGCGGCGATGCAGAAATCATTATCGCCGGTGGTGCTGAAAGTATGACAAGGGCGCCATTTGTAATGGCAAAAGCTTCAACCCCATTCCAGCGAAATACAGAAATCTTTGATACGACACTCGGCTGGCGCTTCATTAATAAAAAACTGGCTGACGCTTACCATCCTTTCAGCATGGGCGAAACGGCGGAGAATGTAGCGGCGCAATGGGAAATATCCCGCAAAGAACAGGATGAATTTTCATTGGCATCACAACAAAAATATTTTAAAGCATTGGCTGCCGGTAAATGGAAAGATGAAATCATTCCTTTGATCATCACCGATGGAAAAGGTGAACAGGGCATTATTGATAAAGATGAAGCGCCACGACAAACGTCTATTGAAAAACTGGCGAATTTGAAACCCGTATTTGCAAAAGAAAGCGGAACGGTAACTGCTGGTAATTCTTCCGGTATCAATGACGGCGCCGCGGCGATGTTACTGGCAAGCGAAGAAGCGGTGAAGAAATATAACCTGAAGCCGCTTGCAAAAATTATTTCAATGGCAGTGGCAGGTGTTGATCCATCTATCATGGGTGTTGGCCCCGTGCCCGCTACGCAAAAAGCATTGAAGAGGGCCGGGTTGAAAACAGGTGAAATAGACCTCATTGAATTGAACGAGGCATTCGCATCGCAATCGCTTGCCTGCATCAACGATCTTGGTTTGGATATCAATAAAGTGAATGTAAATGGCGGCGCTATCGCCATTGGTCATCCGCTCGGTTGCAGCGGTGTCCGCATTTCCACTACGCTTCTTCATGAAATGAAAAGGCGAAAAGCGAAATATGGTTTGGCGACGATGTGTGTGGGAGTAGGGCAGGGCGCCGCGGTGATTTATCAATCGGTGTAAATTTTATTTACCCAACTTCAGTTTTTCATGGCATCGCCTGTTGCGTCGCACTCTTCGGGGTTCTGTCCATTATTCAACAAATATTTCACGCAAAGTGCGCAAAGAAAATAAAACGACGCTAAGTTATCATTGCGTCTTTGCTCCTTAGCACCTTTGCGTGAAATTGCTGAGTAAAGAACAGGAAGTACCGCCGATATTCATCATTCATCGGGGTGCTGCGATAATGTTGAGTAGAATTTATGCAGCACAAGAGTGCGACGCAACGAAGCTGATAGTAGCAATGCAGCCGGGTAAATGCACAGCATCCTGCGGATAAAAATCTTACTGCACGTAATACAGTACTAGTTTAAAACTCACGTTTTCTTTTCCGGCCTGTTCGTCAAATAAACGCCGATCAATATAATACCAAGGCAAGCCATTTCTACCACGGTGATTTCTTCGCCGTCTAAAAATCCCCAGAACAAAGCGACAAATGGAATTCCATAAGTAACCAGCGAAGCAAACAAGCCGCCGGCTTTTTGTACCAATATATAAAAAAGAGCCGTGGCTACGGCGCTGCCGACAATTCCAAGTATTAAGGATGCCCCGACTGATCGTTGAATGATGCTATTAGAAAAATCAAGTTGAAAAAACCCTTCCATCCATAGAATGAACAATGTCGGGATAAACATAAACATCAGTGACACGGAAGCCACCTGCACACCATTGATCCCTTTGAGATAATGGGATACTAAATTCACATTGATGCCATAAGATAGGGTTGCAAGAATAATCAATGAGGCATAACCAAGATTATCAAGACTGACTTTTTCTTGCGTAACCGTCAGCAAACACACACCCGCAAACCCTACCAGTACGCCGATTATTTTTTGTGCTTTGATTTTATCTTTAAAAAATGAAACACCGAGCATCACTACACAAAGAGGTGTAAGCGAATTTAAAATACCCGCCAGCGAACTATGCATGTTAACGATAGCGGCCGCAAATAAAAAAGCGGGAATAAGGTTTCCAAAAAATCCGGCTAATAAAACGATGTTGATCTTTTTTTTCGGGATTTTTCGAATATGGCGAACAGCGAACGGGATAAAAACCACGCTGGCGGAAAAGATGCGCAGCGCCGCTATCTGCCAGGCCGTTAAGCCTTCAACGCTTTTTTTCATTAAAATAAAGGAACTACCCCAGATGAAACAAAGTAAAATAAAAATAGACCAGTTAATAAATTTAGTACTCATAAGCAGGCGGCAAAGATCATAAAACGGGACGATCAACAGTAATTTTTTATATTGTGCGCTATAATTGATTCCATATGAGTAAAATCAAACTGAACAGCATCAGCACCCGTGCCCCGGAAGAGTGGGATAAAAAGGAAACGAAAGAAAAAACAGAAGTTATTGTTGATGAATTGAATGAACTGCAAAACCTTTTGTTTGCGGAGGGAAAGCATTCGGTGCTTATCGTCATCCAGGGAATGGACGGCAGCGGTAAGGACGGCGTTATCAGGAATGTGCTGGGTAATATGAACCCGCAGGGTGTAACGGTGAAATCTTATAAAGCACCGACTGCCGAGGAACTTTCACACGATTTTTTATGGAGAATTCACCTGCACACACCAGCAAAAGGAATGATACAGGTTTTTAACCGTTCTCACTACGAAGACATTTTAATAACAAGGGTGCATAAATGGTGTGATGATGCGACCGCTAAAAAAAGAATACAGGCGATTAATGATTTTGAAAAATTGTTGCAAGACCATAACCAAACGCATATCCTGAAATTTTACCTGCACATTTCACCGGAAGAGCAGCAGCAACGGCTTGCTGAAAGAATGCAGGACCCCGCCAAGATGTGGAAATACAATGAAAAAGATTTTGAAGAAGCGAAGCTCTGGGATATTTATATGCAGATGTATGAAGAATGTTTTAATAATTGCAAAGACCCGGAATGGACAATCGTGCCTGCGGATCAGAACTGGTATAAAGAATACATTATCGCCAAAGCGCTGCGTGACCTTTTAAAAGGATTACGCATGCAATACCCGGGAATAAAAAAGAACTAACTACATTTCTTATTTTAAAAACATAAAATCACTGTTATGGGAATGCTTAAAGAATTTAAAGAGTTTGCAATGAAAGGCAGCATCGTCGACCTCGCTGTCGCCGTTGTTATTGGCGGCGCTTTCGGTAAAATTGTTACGGCGTTGACAGATAGCATCATCATGCCGATCATCAGCATGGTACTTGGCAAAGCCAGCGTAGCTGACCTGAGCTTTACAATCGGAAGCACTTTTTTCCCTGTGGGGATTTTCCTGCAGGCGATTATTGATTTCATCCTGATCGCATTTGTATTGTTCCTGATTATTAAAGCCATTAACAAAACAAAGAAAAAAGAAGAAGCCGCTCCTGTTGCTACGCCGGAAGACATTATCTTACTGCGTGAGATCAGGGATGCATTGAAAAAATAGTAACCCGATTTTCCTTATTTTTGCGAAGTCCTGTTATGGTGAGCCCATCGAACCCGCAGGACTTTATTTTTAGTATTAAAACAGCACAGTGAATAATACCTCGTACCAGATAAAGCTTCCGCAGTTTGAAGGGCCGTTTGACCTCTTGCTTTTTTTTATTGAAAGGGATGAACTGGATATCTACAATATTCCCATCACCGGCATCATCAATGATTTCCTTAATTATATTCATGAGCAGGAAACACTCAATATTGAATTATCGAGTGAATTCATTCTCTTCATTTCTACATTGATGCGCATAAAAGCGAAGATGTTATTGCCCCGCAAAGAAATTGATGCGCAGGGTAATGAAATCGATCCGCGGCAGGAATTGATCAATAAAATTATCGAATACAAAAGGTTCAAAGAAGCATCCGCACAAATGGCGGAGATGGAAGCTACCCGCATGCTGATGGTGAAGAGAGGAAATATTCAAAGCGAACTTTCAAAAATCGGCGAAGAGGACAGCGAAGGGACAGAGATACAGAACATCACCATGTTCAAACTGATGCGGGCATTTGAAAGGGCGTTACAACGTTACAATGACCGTGTCAACAAACCGGTGCATACTGTTGTGCAGTACGAATACACCATGGAAACAAGCCGGCAGAACATGCTTTCACTGGCGCAGAAAAACAAAACGCTGTCATTTGAAAAAATATTTGATAATTGCGAGAACAGGGTGCATGCGATCTTTCTTTTCCTTTCTTTATTAGAATTAGTACAGCAAAAATTTCTCAAGATCATTATCGGTGAAGGGAAGAATAATTTTATCATTGAATACAACGAGCCGGAAAACAGGCTGGCCGAATTAGAAGAACAAAATCAACTATAACCTTTAAAAAAATTTACGAATGAAAAGTTCAGCAACAGCCAACTGGAAAGGCACGGGCAAAGAAGGCAACGGTACATTATCCACGGGAAAAGGTGTTTTAAAAGATACGAAATATGATTTCAGGAGCCGTTTTGAAGATGGCAGTTATACTAATCCTGAAGAACTGGTAGCGGCCGCACATGCAGGTTGTTTTAGCATGAAACTTAGTTTTGTATTGGGTGCGGCGGGTTTTACACCAACGAGCATTGATACAAAATGTACGATAACATTGGATAACGGTGCTATCACCGAAAGTCATTTGGAAGTAAAAGCTGCTGTCCCTGGTATTGACGCAGCAAAATTTGCTGAATGTGCTAAAGAAGCGGAGCAGAATTGCCCGATCAGCAAATTGCTGAATACGAAAATTACAATGGAAGCAAGTCTTGCATAAAAAGTAATAAGCTGTAGGTTTTAAGTAATAAGTAAGCACACTTAAAACCTACAACTTATCACTTACAACTCCATGGCTCATTCATATATCCACAATAGCACCGGCTTTCCCGATTCAGTAATGACCGGCTTCAGGTATTGAAGAAAATTCAACGAAACAGTTGGGCACCCATCACTCTGGCATATTTCATCTTTTACTTCCGATTCAGGTACGCAATCATGCCCATGCAAAACGACAAAGCGGTCGAAAGCTTTATTATTCGTTGAATCAAGACCGTATAATTTAAAGGCCAGCCCAAATTTTCCATTGTACGAATAGCCGATCTTATATTTTCCTAAAGAAGTGCAGCCGCAGCCAACGGTATTTCCATACTTTCTTCCATTCAGCCAATTTTGATTGCAGCGGCCATGTGTTACCAGCCCTGAGTTCTTGATCGTATCTCTTTTCAGGTCATATACATAAAAACGGTTTTGACTGGACGGCAGGCTCATGTCTATCAAAAAGCAAATAGAAGAGTTATATCCTTTTCGGGCAATGAATGACCTGGCTTCTTCCGCCTTGCCTTTCATTTTTTTAAAATTAAATGCAGGAAGTTCATATTGCTGTGGGTGATCGAAGGCCCAACCAGACTTTGCTTTTTTCCATACAC
Organism: Chitinophagaceae bacterium; assembly: GCA_037200685.1. Classification (GTDB taxonomy): domain Bacteria; phylum Bacteroidota; class Bacteroidia; order Chitinophagales; family Chitinophagaceae; genus JAJKIP01. The sequence goes on along the minus strand of JBBCIG010000002.1, from coordinate 72,864 downwards.
CGGAAAAAGATAGCCAGGTAAGTGAGATAACAAGAAGAAATACCAGCAGTAAGGTCCGTGGCCTGAACATAAAATATAATTAAGCAAAGAGATGCTTTATCAACGTAAATCCATAGCCATCATTTTAAAAGAATTGCTAAAGCGGGCATAAAAAAATACAGCCAGCTTTTATAAAGCCGGCTGCAGGATAAACGTATATAATTTTAATTATTGTAAAAGCGATTGTGAAGTGACTTTGACTTTCATCATTTCCCTTACCGCATTGGCAATTGCCGCTGCATCATAATGACATTCCTGGTGCAATTGTTTTAACGTACCGTGTTCAATGATTTTATCAGGTATACCCAGTATTTTAATATCATTTTTATAACCATGCTGTGCCATAAATTCTAAAATAGCGCTGCCAAATCCGCCTTCCACTGTTCCATCTTCCACCGTCACTATCTTTTCGTATTGCTTCAGTATTTCGTGGAGCAAGGCTTCATCCAATGGTTTTACAAAGCGCATATCATATTGCCCTGGGTTCAATCCGTCATTCTTTAGTTCACGGATAGCTGCCGAAGCAAAATTGCCCGGATGCCCTATAGAAAGTATCGCAATATCTTTTCCTTCTTTCAATTTTCTCCCCGTACCGATCTTTATTTCTTTCATTTCTGTTTGCCAATCAGGCATCATACCTTCCCCTCTCGGGTAGCGTATCACAAACGGCAGTCCGGTTGATTCCAGTTGTGCCGTGAACATTAAATTTCTCAATTCACTTTCATTCATCGGCGCACTGATGATCATATTCGGCACACAACGCATAAAAGGAATATCATAAGCGCCGTGGTGCGTTGGCCCGTCATCACCAACAAGGCCTGCACGGTCTAAACAAAATACCACGGGCAGTTTTTGAATCGCCACGTCATGTATCACCTGGTCATAAGCCCTTTGCATGAAGGAAGAATAAATATTGCAGAAAACTTTCAACCCCTGCGTAGCCATACCTGCGCTCAACGTAACCGCATGTTGTTCCGCAATGCCCACATCAAAAGCACGGTCCGGCATTTTCTCCATCATGAACTTTAAAGAAGAACCTGATGGCATTGCCGGTGTGATACCGAATATCTTTTCATTTTTTTCCGCCAGCTCAATCATTGTATAGCCAAATACATCCTGGTATTTTGGCGGTTGCGGCAGGTCGTATTTCTTTTTCTGTATCTCGCCTGTTATTTTATCAAACAAACCGGGAGCATGCCATTTAGTTTGTTCTTTTTCCGCCAGCGCATAACCTTTTCCTTTTACGGTTAATACATGCAATAATTTCGGCCCCGGAATTTCACGCAAATCTTTTAATGTATCCACCAGTTTCGCCACATTATGCCCATCGATAGGGCCGAAGTAGCGAAGTTTTAATGATTCAAATAAATTTGAACTGCTGCTCACCATCCCTTTCAATCCTTCAGCCAGTTTATGTCCCATCGCACGGGTAAAGTTTTTACCAACCGGAAGTTTTCCCATCAGTTTCCAGACATCATCTTTTACTTTATTATAAGTAGGAGAAATTGTAATGTCCGTCAGGTATTCTTTCAATGCGCCAACATTCGGGTCGATGCCCATATTGTTGTCATTCAGGATAATCAGCATATCCGTATCCGCTACACCTGCGTGGTTCATTCCTTCAAATGCCAATCCCGCAGTCATCGCACCATCGCCGATAACGGCAACGCATTTTCTATCTGTTTCGCCTTTATATTTCGCCGCCATCGCCATACCCAATGCCGCGGAAATAGAAGTAGAAGAGTGGCCTACGCCAAACGTATCGTATTCGCTTTCGCTGCGTTTTGGAAACCCGCTGATGCCGTTGTATTTTCTATTCGTAACAAAATTATCTCGACGGCCTGTCAAAATTTTATGACCGTATGCCTGGTGGCCTACATCCCACACCAATTGATCGTAAGGGGTATTGTAAACGTAATGAAGCGCTGCTGTTAATTCTACTACGCCGAGGCTGGCGCCGAAATGCCCGCCATGCACACTCACTACATCAATAATATATTGCCGCAGTTCATCGCAAAGCTGGTGAAGTTTTTCCCGCGACAATTTTTTCAGGTCAGCGGGTGAGTCAATGGTTTTTAAAAGTGGTCCGGGTACAATTTCCATGCATGGGGTTAATTAAGCGTAAAATTAATATTTTATTTCTCAGTGTTTAAGTAAAAACTGGAATGGGTTCCGGTTTTTCTAACCGGCGCGGGGGAATGATTTGAAATGTTTTTATGAACCCGGCTTCAGTTCCCTGATCATCTTCGTTGCGTCGCACTCTTGTATTTCCTGTCCGTTACTCAGCATTTTTGAAAAAACTCCCAAATCGTCAAAAATTCAGGCTGATTTCTTCTCCATACAATACCGTAGGCGTAATATCCCGTATTTACATGCCCTTAAGCCGTTTATACGCAGTTAAGGGAACCCAGTTTCCCACCTGTAAAACGTATCGTCCACTGATATATTTTAAACAATTCTGTATGAAGGGGAAATGATTAGTTTTGCCGCTTTATGCAGGCAAGAAACACACGATATTGGTTGTTCCAGATCATTGGATGGGGATTGTTTGCCTTTATTTATATCTTTTTCGCCTTTGCCTTCGACAGCCTGGAGAAAAAATACACGTACCGGCTCTTAATATTCGTAGGCCTCGGCCTTCTTCTTACCCATTTCATGCGGTGGATCATCCGGCAGTCAAATGTTATGATCAAATCGCTTCAGTCCCAGATCATTAGCCTTGTTGTCATCACGCTTATTTTCACCCTGCTCCTAGGTATTGCCGAGACTTTCATGCAAAACCTGTTTGAATTGTCTCCAAGAGAAAGGGGGACGAATGAGTCTGTCCCCATTTTTAAGCGGATTTTGGATAACGCCTTCCACTCTTTTGTATACCTGTTCATGTGGAATTGTATTTATTTCATTTACCATTATGTGGAGAAAAGCCGTCGGCAGGAAGTAGATACATTTAAACTGGAAGCATTGATCAAGGAACTGGAATTAAAGACCATCAAAGCACATATCAATCCGCATTTTATTTTCAATTCATTAAACAGTATCCGGGCATTGGTAGATGAAAATCCCGAAAGGGCAAGACGGGCTATCACCGAACTCAGCAATATACTGCGCAGCAGCATGCAGGCCGATAAATCAGAATCCGTGACGATGGAAAGGGAATTGAATATTGTAAAAGATTACCTCGCCCTGGAGAATATGCGGTTTGAAGACAGGCTCCGGATCGAGTATGTTATTAATAATGATACGTTAAGTTTACCCGTTCCGCCCATGATGCTGCAAACTTTAGTGGAAAATGCCATCAAACATGGTATCAGTAAACAAATTCACGGCGGCGTGGTACGAATAGAATCTGCTATAAAAGATAATTTTCACGAGCTATCGGTACAGAACACCGGCTATCTTAACGGTTATGCCAACAGCGATGGTTTCGGGCTATCCAGCACCACCGACCGGCTGAACCTTTTGTATGGAAATAAAGCTAAATTTGAAATAAAGCAAACTACTCCAACCCTCGTAGAAGCGAAAGTGCTGATACCCTTTGAAGACAATTAATAAAAACCATTCACATGCGAGCAATTATTATTGATGATGAACGATTGGCAAGGGCTGAACTCAAGAAGCTTCTGCAGGATTTCCCGGAGGTGGAAGTGATAGACGAAGCCGCCAATGCACAGGAAGGGATTGAAAAAATTGAAAGTCTTCATCCCGACCTGATCTTCCTGGACATTCAGATGCCGGAAAAAACCGGGTTTGATATGCTATCCCAGTTAGAAAGGTCGCCCCACGTTATTTTCACTACGGCCTACGATGAATTTGCATTGAAAGCGTTTGAAGTAAATGCGCTGGATTATTTACTGAAACCTATCGAGCCTAAACGGTTAGCCGATGCGATCCATAAATTACAAAGCGGCGAAATAAAAGACCCGAGACCTGTTGGTGAATATTCCAACAATAGTGTACTCGGTGAGCATGACCAGGTTTTTGTAAAAGATGGGGAGCGTTGCTGGTTTGTAAAGTTGAGCGAGATAAGGTTGTTTGAAAGCGTAGGTAATTATGCAAAAGTTTTCTTTGGTCCGAATAAACCACTGATCTTAAAATCACTGAATTCATTGGAAGAAAGACTGGATGAAAAATTCTTTTTTCGTGCCAACAGGAAACATATCGTCAACCTGCGGCTGATCGAAAAAGTCGAGCCTTATTTTAACGGCGGGTTATTATTGGAATTAAAAGGCGGTGAAAAAATAGAAGTGAGCAGGAGACAGACGGTGAAGTTTAAAGAAATGATGAGTTTGTAAAAGAATAAACAATAGGAAAGAAGCAACAGGCAAATTTTAATTGCCAATTGCTTACTGCCTGTAATCAGAGATTAATTAAATAAGCATACAGAAACAATATGAAGAAATTTTGTTTGACGGGGTTATTGATTTCAGTAACCTCTTTTTTATTTGCACAAAATATCGATGGGGTTATTAATGCAAAAGAAGTACTCCGCATTGAAAGTGTGTTAGCATCAGATGAAATGGGCGGCCGCAGGGCGTTCACACCGCAAATTGATAAAGCCGCTGATTTTATCGCCTCAGAATTTAAAAAAGCCGGGTTGCAAACATTGAATAACAGTGGAAGCTATCTTCAATCCTTTGCCATGGTATCGCCGAAATTTATCAGTGGTAATTATACACTCGATGGCCAGGCGGTGGATCCAAAAGATGTGATCGTCGTAACTACGCAGGCTAATATTCGCATCACGGAAAAATCCGGGTATGAAAAAGTAGCTATTAAAAAAGGACAAAGCCTTTTCGCGGAAGCAAGAAAATTCGCAGGGCTGGAAAAAAAATACCTCGTACTGGTGGATACCTCTTTTTCCAAAAACTTCAGAAGGCTCACGGCTTTTAATAAAGACTTATTTAAAACAGAAAATAGTGTAGTGTTTGTATTGTCTGCAACCGATCCATCTACATTTACCATTGAAGCAACGAATGAAATAACAGAAAAGAAGCTATCAAATGTCGTGGGTATATTACCCGGCAAAAGCAAAAAGAATGAATATGTAATTTTTTCCGGTCACTATGATCATCTCGGTACCGGTACGCCGCTGGAAGGTTACCCGCATGATAAGACGGATTCAATTTATAACGGCGCTAATGATGATGCCGCTGGTACTACCGCTGTTATTATGCTGGCTAAATATTTCAGTGCATTAAAAAATAATGAAAGAACAATTGTGTTTGCAACATTTACCGCGGAGGAGTTAGGCGGCTATGGCGCAAAATATTTTTCACAGCAATTTAATCCCGCTGCTGTCGTAGCAATGTTCAATATAGAAATGGTCGGTACGGAAAGTAAATGGGGTAAGAACTCTGCTTATATTACTGGTTACGAAAAAACAGATATGGGCGCTATTCTTCAGAAAAATCTGCAGGGTACGGAGTTTACATTTTATCCCGATCCTTATCCCGACATGCAATTGTTTTATCGCTCCGATAATGCAACGCTGGCAAGGTTGGGCGTACCTGCGCATACGATCTCTACTTCAAAAATGGATACGGAACCGCACTATCATAAAGCAAGCGACCAGGTGGAAACGCTGGATATGGAAAACATGGCCATGGTCATCAAATCTATTGCGATGAGTTCCAGGAGTATTGTAAGCGGCCAAGAAACGCCGTCGAGGGTGAAGGTGGAAGAACTGCGCTGATGTAATGATAAAATCGTTTTATCTTTTTATTTATGGGTTTATTGCCTTGCCGGTTATGCTGCATGCGCAACCGGAAGTTGATACAATTAAAACAAGCGAAGCGGCAAGAATAATAAACATACTTGCATCAGATTCACTGAAAGGCCGCGGTAACCTTCAACCCGGTTTATTAAAAGCCGCCAATTTTATCGGCGATGAATTTTCCAAAATTGGATTAACGCCTTTAGCAGGATTTCAAGATTACTTTATTCCATTCCAGGTACTGGATGGAAAGAAAATCAGCAAAGACTCTTCGTTCAGGAAAAATAACAGTCGCCCGGTCAACCCAATGATCGGGTATAATATTGTGGGTGTCCTTCCCGGCAAATCAAAACCCAATGAGATCATTATCATTTCTGCGCATTATGATCATGAGGGGGTTTTTGCATTGAAGCAGGGCGATAGCATCCTGAATGGCGCTAATGATAATGCTTCCGGTACAACGGCCTTGCTGCTGCTGGCGAAATATTTCACGGCAAGAAATGATAATGAACGGACATTATTGTTTTGCGCTTTTTCAGGCGAAGAGATGGGATTAAAAGGATCGCATGATTTTATTTCTTATACCAATCCTAAAAATATTGCCGCCTGTATCAATCTTGAAATGATCGGCATACCGCAGTTTGGAGCAAAAACTGTTTTTATTACAGGCGATGGAATATCATCATTGCATAATTTATTAAGCAAAAAACTTAAAGAGAATGGATTGACGATAACACCTGAACCTGACCCAACCAATCCTGAACAAAAACTTTTTCGGCGTAGCGATAATTATCCTTTTGCATTAGAAGGTATACCGGCGCATACCATCATGGCCAGTGATGACGACGATGATTGCTATCATCAGCCTTGCGATGAAATAAAACGAATTGATATAGAAAATATGACAGCCATCACCCGGGCTATCGCCGCTTCTTTACGAACACTCATCAATGGTGAGGAAACACCGAAATCATTTTATAAATAAGATTTAATTTTTCTTATTACGTAATCCTCCAAACTGGAAACCGAAATGAAAATCCGCTTGTTTGGATTTATCCATCAATGCAGTCAGTACACTACCGGAACCAATAAAGAGTGGCCCAAGTTTTAATGAAACACCGGCATTGAATTTAGAAAGTGTGTTATAGCTTATCGGAAGATAAATACCCAGCCTTCTGCCCTCAAACCTTGGTGTCAAAGCGACAGTGCTATAGTAAAAAGAATTATAAATACTTTTTTCCTGGATAAGATTGATGTTACTACCAAGTGCGATAAATAATTTTTTTGTTACAGCATAATCCAAATCCAGTCGCAATGTAGTTGGTAAGCTTGCCTTGTATTCACTTTTGATACCCGGGTTATTGGTAAAATAAGGGCTTCCGTCTAAATAATCATTAATCTCCGAAACGGATTTGTCATCAAGGTCACTGGGATACCAATGAGCGCCGTTCGGCACATTGATATTATAATCACCGGATTGGTTCGTGTTTGTTTTGTATTTAATAGAACCGATATCTAATAATGCGATACCTGCTTTAAATTTATAGCTGTTTCCTTTTTTGTATTCATACACAAAGCCAATATCAGCGCCAATACCGTGTCCTTTAAATTTAAGTGCATCGGCGACATCAAAATCATCATCGCTGAGGTCAATACCACCAACACCCATAGCAACTCTGCCGGTCGCATTCGTTAAGTAGACATCGCCGGTAATATCATCATCCAATGTACCTTTCAGGTTATCGATATTTATATAACTGTTAGTAGCGCCTGCGAGATATTTTACAGTAATACCTGCTTTAAAAAGATGATTTCCTTTATCAGACAGCACACGTCCATAAGTAACTCCCCAATCCGTCCATCCATTTAAAATGAATTTTTGATTTTGATTGCTCTTTAAGGCAAAAGGAAAAGTTGTTGAAGAAGAAAGATCATTGCTGATACTCTGAATGAACTGGCCATCCATATCCACAATATTTGCCATTACCCTCAATCTTGTTGTAAAGGCGAAACTGTTTTTCTTTCCCGAGATCATCAGGGAAGGGCCGTGAATATCCGTGCTGATAGCGCCGCTGGTGCTTTTAGCGCTGTTACCGAAGAAAACGCTGTCGGCATCATCGAAAGAAGAGCCGATATCTTTTAAACTAAATGATGCATTGTTATTGACAACTCCCGCATGAAGGCTTAGCAGGTTAAGGTTCCAGCTGTATTTGTTATTGGCAATATTCGCGGGATTAGTGAATGCGCCATTCACACCGCTGTAATTACCAGAGCTGATACCGGGAAAATTTTGAGAAAATGCTGTAATAGAAAAAATAGAGAGGCTGAGAAAAAGGGATGCTTTTTTCATAAAGGGGTCCGAATTAATAAGAGTTAGTTCTTAGTTGTTAATAAATCAACTGTAATATTAATAAAAGGAAAACGGCTTTGCAAGTGTTGAGCTACACTTTCTGCGGAACAGAGTGAATGGCCGAGGAGATTTCTTTTATAATAGAAGAATCTTTTTCAATGGCGTTGCCGACAACGATCAGGTCAGCGCCTGCTTTACAATTTCTATACGCTTTTTCCGCATCGGTAATACCACCACCGATAATCAGCGGACAGGAAATAGTTTTTGCAACCGCTTCGATCATGTGTTCGCTGATGGCCCGTTTAGCGCCGCTGCCGGCATCCATATAAATTAATTTCATGCCCAGCATTTCACCCGCCATCGCCGTACACATGGCGATCTCGCTTTTATCAGCAGGTACGGGGGCCGCATTACTTATATAAGAAACTGTAGTAGGAGCGCCGCCATCTATTACAATATAACCGGTGGGCATTATTTCCAAACCGCTTTGGCGGATAAAAGGAGCGGAGACCACATGCTGGCCGATCAATAATTCGGGATTGCGGCCGGATATCAATGATAAATAAAGTAAAGCATCGGCATATTTGCTGATCTGTGTCGGGCTGCCCGGGAAGAGTATAACGGGAATGTTGCAGTTCTTTTTAATGTGCTGCACACATTCATCCAGGTGATTGGAAATAACCAAACTGCCGCCGACAAACAAATAATCAACTTTTGCTGAAATGGATAATTCGATCAGCTCATCAAGCACGGAAGTATTGACCTTGTCAGGGTCTATTAGTACTGCGAAGGATTTTTTCCCCTGCTTTTTTCTTTCTATAAGTGAATGATAAATAGCTGACTTCATCCGGTAACGGTTGTTGTTGCAAAAATGCGAAAAGTTTTTGTGATTGAAGGGGTTTTGACTATTTAAAAGAGTTTAAGTTTCGTCCAAAAATAACTCGAAATATGACTGATAAATCGCTGTACAGAAGTTTCTTTCGTAAAAATCCTTTCAGGAATACAGGTAGTAACCCACGGTTTTTGAAAATGTGCAGCCTTTTCCCCAAAGAGGAATCGCAAAAGGACTAAAGCCTTAGATAACTCGCTAGCTGGACAATATTATTTTTGGTGAATGCATCGCCTCTTCCATTTACATATTGATTTATATAACCAATTTCAATGTCGGCTTTTGGGCTGATGCGGTAACCCGCTGCTACGTAAAACCTGTTTTGATCAAAAAATTCTCCATTGACCCCGGCTGTATTACCAAAGTTGACAAAGACTTCATCTTGCAATGCCACGAATACTCCTTTTTGAAAAGATGTTTGTTTTTTAAAAGGAAGAATGTTGCGAAAAAAATAACGGAAACGGTTCGCATATACATGACCATTATTTTCCAACTGGTTGTTTACAGCTATCTTTTGTGAAATGAACCGTTGTTCAATCCGAAAGCGATGGGTGGTGAAAATATTTTTTAATTTATGCGTTACTATCAATTGCTCCCATATACGATGTTCGGGAAGATAGTCATTGATACCGCTAATGGTACGCCTGTTGCTGGTAAATGCATAACCGGCAGTTACAATAAGATTTTTTTTGAGGTGCACATTCATTCCCACCCGGAATAAAAATGTTTGCATTTGTTTGATGCCATCGGTGCTTCTCCATTGTATGTCATTATGAATACTTATTTTTTTACCAGTTTTAAAAGTATTGAAGGATGATACCCAACCTGTAAACTGGGATTGTGCATGGCTATTATAAAATAAAGAAGCCGAAACGATAAGTAAGAACAGCAGCAATATTTTTTTCATACGCAAAAAAACAAAATATCTGTATTATTAAATTTTTAATCTTACGTTATTCATATATTATCAATTTAATGTGAATTTGAGAAGAGAGAATCTATGAAACACAGTGCTGGAGAAGGTTTCAGCTTTTTATAGTACGAAATCCTTGCTGTGTCTCACTTTCAGCGTGAAGCTTTTGCGGTAACAATTTTTTAACCAACAGTTTGGAATTTTCCAAAAATAATTTCTCAAAAAAAACATATACAGTTGTGCAGAAGTCCCCTAAACCAGTACAGCACAGCATTTGGCCATGTATATGTTCCCTTTTCCACATTGTGTTAATATTTGTGGGTTTGAAAATCACCATGCAAAAAATATTTTCGTATCAGCTCATCCCCAGGAGAGACTTTAGAAAACCAACAACCCAGTTAAATTCTTTGTTATGGCCGGTAAAGTAAAAGTGTCCGCTAAGGTCGGACTGCAGTTTCGTCGTCGCTTCACAAATGATACAGTTAATGTATTTGACATGTTCGAGTATGATTACCGAACGTCGGTGATCAGGAATCCCACGGGTGAGACGGTATTTGAAATGAATAATGTAGAGGTTCCAAAACAATGGAGCCAGATCGCTACGGATATTTTAGCGCAAAAATATTTTCGCAAAGCAGGTGTTCCCCAACCAGATGGAAGTTTGGGCAGGGAAACTTCCGCTAAACAAGTCGCCCATCGTTTGGCTAATTGCTGGAAGGTATGGGGTGAGAAGTATAATTATTTCGCTTCTGAAAAAGATGCGCAGGTATTTTATGAAGAACTGGTGTATTCTATATTGAACCAGATGTGCGTACCAAATTCTCCGCAGTGGTTCAATACCGGTTTGTATGAAAGTTATGGCATCAAAGGAAAACCACAAGGACATTATTATGTGGATGCCACAGATGGCGAATTAAAGAAGTCAACTTCTGCGTATGAGCGTCCGCAGCCACACGCATGTTTTATATTAAGTGTTACCGATGACTTGGTAAATGATGGCGGCATCATGGATCTCTGGGTCCGTGAGGCAAGGATATTTAAATATGGTTCCGGGGTTGGTACTAATTTTTCCAATCTGCGTGGCGAAGGAGAAAAACTAAGCGGGGGTGGTACATCATCCGGCCTGATGAGTTTCTTAAAGATCGGTGACCGTGCCGCAGGTGCTATTAAAAGCGGTGGTACTACCAGAAGGGCGGCTAAAATGGTTTGTCTCGATTTGGATCATCCGGAAATTGTAGAGTTCATCAATTGGAAAGTAGAAGAAGAAAAGAAAGTAGGCGCATTGATCGCAGCCGGTTATCCTTCCGGTTATGAAGATGAAGCGTATAAAACAGTCAGCGGCCAGAATTCTAATAATTCTATCCGTATCCCCAATTCATTTTTTGATAAATTAAAGAAAGGCGAAGATTGGGAACTCACCGGCCGTATGGACGGAAGAGTGATGAAAAAAATTCCTTCCAGGGAATTATGGAACAAAGTAGCGTATGCCGCATGGCGCTGTGCTGATCCGGGTACTCAATATAATACTACTATTAACGAATGGCATACCTGCCCTGAAGGTGGTGAAATAAGGGCATCGAACCCTTGCAGTGAATACATGTTCCTCGATAATACGGCGTGTAATCTTGCATCTGCCAACCTGATGAAGTTTTTTGATACGGATAAAAATATATTTGATGTAGAGGGTTATGAATATAACTGTCGCCTTTGGACAGTCGTGTTGGAAATATCTGTATTGATGGCGCAGTTTCCATCCAAAGATGTAGCGCAATTAAGTTATGAATACAGAACGTTGGGGTTAGGTTATGCTAATCTTGGTACGATGCTGATGGTGAGTGGGATCCCTTACGATAGTGATGAGGCGAGAGGCATCGCCGGTGCTATCACCGCTATCATGACGGGAATTTCTTACAGGACTTCTGCTGAAATGGCCGAAGTGCTTGGCGCATTTCCAAGATACCAGGAAAACAAAGAACACATGATGAGGGTGATGCGCAATCATCGCCTTGCCGCATACGATGCTGATGAATATGAGAACCTGAGCCTGAAACCAATGGGCATCAAAGCCGAGCATTGCCCCGACTATTTATTGAAAGCGGCATGCAAAGCATGGGATGATGCGGTAGAGTTGGGAGAAAAATACGGCTATCGTAATGCACAGTCAACAGTAATCGCCCCAACAGGAACAATCGGGTTGATCATGGATTGTGATACTACCGGCGTTGAACCTGATTTCGCATTAGTAAAATTCAAAAAACTTTCAGGCGGAGGTTATTTCAAGATCATTAACCAATCTGTGCCGGCTGCGCTGCGCAACCTGGGCTATACAGAAAAAGAGACCGACGCTATTATTAAATATGCAGTAGGGTCCGGCTCCTTTGCGGGGGCGCCCCATATCAATCACCAATCATTAAGTGAAAAAGGGTTTATCGCGGATGAATTAAAAAGATTGGATGCAGCAGTGACCACTGCTTTTGAGATCGGATTTGTTTTCAATAAATATTCATTGGGAGAAGAATGCTTACAACGGCTCGGATTTACACCTGAGCAATACAACGACTTTGAATGGAGCCTGTTGGAAGCACTTGGATTCTCCGATGAAGAGATAGAAGCCGCCAATGATCATATATGCGGTACTATGATGCTCGAAGGAGCGCCTCTTTTGGAGGATGAACATTTGCCCGTTTTTGACTGTGCCAACAAATGCGGAAAGAAAGGCCAACGCTATATCCATGCACATGGCCATATCCGCATGATGGGCGCCACACAACCATTTATCAGTGGCGCTATTTCCAAAACGATCAACTTGCCGCATGAAGCAAACGTCAATGAGATCGCTGACGCTTACCTGCTGAGTTGGGAGCTTGGGTTGAAAGCCTGCGCCTTATACCGCGACGGTTCCAAGCTCTCACAACCCCTTAGTAACAAAAGCGACAAGAAAAAGAAGACCGAAGCCGGAAGTGCGAAATCAGAGGAAGAACAGCAACCGGCAGCAAACAGTTTGAAGCCTGAATCCAACATTGTTGACATGAGCAGGCTGACAGTAGAAGAATTACTGGAAGAAGTACAGAAAAGAGTACAGTCTTCGCCAGACACGAAACTCAAAAGAAAATTAGCGAGTATTGTTGAGCGTCGTTCCTTACCGGCCAAACGCCGCGGCTTTACGCAAAAAGCGAAGATCAATGGCCAGGCTGTTTTTGTACGCACCGGTGAATACGGTGATGGTACATTGGGTGAGATATTTATTGATATGGCGAAAGAAGGCGCTACTATGCGCAGCATGATGAACTGTTTCGCTATTTCGATTTCAATTGGCTTACAATACGGTGTGCCATTGGAAGAATTTGTAGACAAATTCGCTTTCACCAAATTCGACCCATCAGGATTTGTAGAACATCCGAATATTAAATCAACTACATCAATTGTTGACTTTATATTCCGTGTATTGGGTTATGAATATTTAGGCCGTACGGATTTAGTACATGTGCTGGACAAACCAGAAGTAATGAATACCGGCGCTGATGATTGGGATGAAATACCTTCTAACCTCGAATATGCGGAGAAAGATAAGCAGCAATTGTCAAGCGTTCGCATTACCCCTGCACCGGGAAGCGTCGTTCCGCAAATGGTAAGAAATAAAAGAATTGCGCAGGCCATGAAAACAGATAGCAATATGTCGGCGATGAATTCAGCCGCGAAAACCATGCAGAGCGATGCGCCGGCCTGTAATGTTTGCGGACATATCATGATGCGTAGCGGTACTTGCTACAAGTGTTTGAATTGTGGTAGCCAGGGAGGTTGCAGTTAACCTCATCCCCCGCCCTTCTCCACAAGTGGAGAAGAGAGTAAAGAGAATTGGACGAAAAAAACCATAGAGTACATTGATGTACTTAACTTCATCCCGTCTTGTTTCTACAAGGCGGGATTTTTATTGAAAAAATAAATTGAAAAAGACGCTGGAGAAGGATAATGCTGCAGCAAAAAATAATAGACCTTTACAGGTATTTAAAATAGAATAAGATTATTTGCTATGAGCTATACTCCTCTCTCAACAAGATATGCTAACATGAAATACAACCGCTGCGGTAAAAGCGGTGTACAGTTGCCGGCGGTTTCCCTCGGGCTATGGCACAATTTCGGTTCGGTAGATGATTTTGAAAATGGAAGAAAGATAATCCATCGTGCTTTCGACAGGGGCATCACGCATTTTGATCTTGCCAATAATTACGGTCCTGCGCCGGGCACAGCGGAAGAAAATTTTGGTAAAATCCTTAAGCAGGATTTTACCGGGAACTTAAGAGACGAACTCATTATTTCAACTAAAGCCGGTTACTTAATGTGGCCTGGTCCTTATGGTGACTGGGGTTCAAAGAAATATTTAATCTCCAGCCTTGACCAGAGTTTGAAAAGAATGGGACTTGAATACGTGGATATTTTTTATTCTCACCGCCCGGACCCGAATACGCCGATAGAAGAAACAATGATGGCATTGGATACTGTTGTCAGGCAAGGCAAAGCATTGTATGCTGGCATATCTAATTACCAGGAGAAAGAAGCGAAGAAAGCCATTAAGATATTAAAGGAACTCGGCACGCCCTGTCTTATTCATCAGCCGAAATATTCCATGTTTGTAAGATGGGTGGAAGAAGGTTTGCTGGATGTACTTGAAGAAAACGGCGTAGGCTGTATTCCTTTTTCTCCGTTGGCACAGGGTTTATTAACCGACAAATATTTAAACGGAATTCCCGAAGGGTCAAGAGCGGCGAATCCGCACGGCTTTTTACAAACAAGTGAAGTGACCCCGGAGAAGATCAGCAAGATCAAAAAGCTAAATGCCATTGCTAAAAAGAGAGGCCAGTCATTGGCACAAATGGCATTGGCGTGGCTGTTAAAAGATAAAAGAATTACATCGGTACTAATCGGCGCCAGTTCAACAGCGCAACTGGACAATAACTTAGATGCATTAGCAAACCTTCAGTTTGAAAAGAGCGAACTAAATGCCATTGAATCCATTTTAGAAAAATAAAAAATTACTGCGGCAATCACTTCTCCTCATCTGCTATTATTACGTGTAAACAGGTAATTCTTCGAATTACATTTTTGCAAATACACTTTGTTGAGGGTTTATATAACCGCAAAGGTTCATTCTGCAAAAAACTAAGGTTATTTTTGAATGCTAATCCCCAACTTATGAAAACAAAAAGAAGTTTACTGTGGCTTATTTTATTCGTTATTGTATTAGAATCTTGCAGCAGGGCAATGTCTCCTTACGAAGCAGCCAATAATCCAAGAGGAAAAAAATGCAGGATGATCAGGTGATCGATTTCTATTTTCCTTGTTATTATTTTACCAACTGAATTGCTACTAGGATCATCTGTTGCGACGCTCCGTTCATCTTTCTGTCCATTGCTCAGCAATGGGTAGTATCCGATACTATCGTAAGCTGTTGAACAATTGTAGTAAGTGAATCAATCACCCCCAAAAACATTACTCACCGCTCCTTCCAGCATTGGGAATTTTTCTATTACAAAACTTTTGATTGTATTGATAGCTTTCTTTGCCTGCTCATCTGTAAGGCCGGCTTCGGTTTTTAATTTTTCAATTAATTCGTTCATAAGTTTTTTTTAAATGATAATAATTAAAATTATGGCTTCTGTTTTAATCTTCCGAATTTATAAGCCAACCCGAATGCGCCATATCTTTCATTGCTTTTCATACTTTTTACCTCTTTTTGTTTCAACGTATAGTTGATCATCGCTTCCCACCGGTTTTTGGCAAACATAAATCCCAGCTGCTGTTCATAAATGCCGTGATTCAATTCTCCCGGCATTGAACCATCATTATTTCCTAATAAACGTCCCTGTACAGTTGCATTATAAAATTGATAAACGAATTGCGGACGAAAATAAAGATACCATTCAGCTTTATGTTTGTATTGGTTATTTCCAATACGGGCATTATAAAAAGAAGATTGTGAAGCCTGTTCAAACAGCCCCAATCGTACAATAAAGCCACCGGATGTATTTGTAAAAATAGTACCCGCTGTGACTTGTGTAGTTAACGCAACATCAATTATCCGGCTTGGCTGTAGAAGAGTATAATCATATTTTATCTGAAGGTTAAGGCCTATCTCATCTTTCACCTGGTATTGCCAGCCTTCAAAATGCTTATAGTTCAATGCATCATGCATCAGGTTTTGAAGTGGCTTTGCGAGGGAAGCACGGCCTGTCACGCCAATATTCAAATTACTTTGCAAAACACTTCTTTTGTAGAAAAAGGAAAATCCTTTCTGCAAAAAAAGATAACCTGCATAAGGCCTGTCTATTTGCCAGGTAGTTTTAGCCGAACGCCTGCCGGGTGTAAACATCATTTGCCCCAGCGTATAAAATGTTGTAACTTTTTTTAACCTTGAGTCTGGGGTTGTTTTTTGTTGAAACGTCCTGGGAATATAATCCAACTGAATAAAAATCCCATTCGTATAGTAGCGGTCATTTTCTTTCCATCTGTAAGAATCGTTTTCCGTTATCAGCCCCAGGCTTGCAGTATAATTATTCTGGGCGTGAATGCCAAAAGATATAGCTGCCAGCATTAGGAGAATAGTTAGATATTTTGAAAGCTTTTTTGTTTTCATGGGTGGGGTAAAGTAATAAAAGACATTTCAAAAAGCAAGCCATGGAAATACAGGGGGAAGATTTTATCTCTCTTCCGTGTTCACCAGGAAACAGGGAAATTTCCTCAAATGCTCAATAACGAACAGGAAGTTGAACAGGAGCGTCGCAACGAAGCTGATAGTCCACGGGATGCTGTGCATAGCAATGCAGCCGGGCAACAAATAAAAATGCCGGAGAAACCCCGGCATTCCTAATAATTTATTGATTCAGTTAAGCCACTTTCAGTAAGCTTAATTTACTCTTATCAAACTTACGTTTGGCGTAATCGAGATCGAGTGTAAAATGCGTGTCTTTGGAAGAAGGAAGCTCAAACATCGCATCCGTAAGAATGCCTTCGCAAATGCTTCTCAATCCTCTGGCGCCTAATTTATATTCAATCGCCCTTTCTACCATGAAGTCATAAACATCTTCTTCAACAGTAAGCTGTATACCTTCCAGTTCGAATAATTTTTTATATTGCTTCATCAGCGCATTCTTCGGTTGCGTCAGTATCGCCCTGAGCGTAGAAGCATCCAATGGATCGAGATGGGTAACAACAGGCAAACGACCTAATAATTCCGGTATCAATCCAAAGGCTTTTAAATCTTGTGCATTTACATAACGCAGCAGGTTCTTCTTCATATTTTCCTGCAGGTCTTTATCTACATTAAAGCCGATCGTATTGGTTTGCACACGGCGTGCAATGATTTTATCAATGCCATCAAATGCGCCACCGCAAACGAAAAGAATATTCTGTGTATTGATCTTTATCAGTTTTTGTTCCGGGTGTTTACGTCCGCCTTGTGGTGGAACTAATACATCCGTTCCTTCCAGCAGTTTCAACATTCCCTGCTGCACACCTTCACCGCTTACATCTCTTGTAATGGAAGGGTTATCTCCCTTTCTTGCGATTTTATCTATTTCATCGATGTATACAATGCCACGTTCAGCAGCATTGATATCGTAATTACAAACTTGTAACAGGCGGGTTAAAATACTTTCTACATCTTCACCTACATAACCTGCTTCGGTAAATACAGTAGCATCAACGATTGCAAAAGGAACATTCAGCATCCGTGCAATACTTTTCGCAAGCAGGGTTTTACCGGTACCGGTTTCACCTACCATCACGATGTTGCTTTTTTCTATCTCAACTTCATTGCCTGCAACAGTCGCTGTATCGTTTGCTTTTTGCTGTAATCTTTTATAGTGATTGTAAACGGCGACGGCCAATACTTTTTTCGCTTCATCCTGGCCGATCACATATTCGTCGAGGAATTTTTTAATTTCAACCGGCTTTTTTATAGTAAGTCTGAATGCGGCTGGCGTTTTTTCATCACGGACCATCAGCTCCTGTTCGATGATCTCACGGGCATGCTCCACACAATTTTCACAAATGTGGCCTTCCTGTCCTGCAATGAGGATCTTGACTTCGTCCCGGCTTCGGCCGCAAAAGGAGCAGTGAAGAATGTTTTTTGCCATGTTTTTTCTTTAGGTAATTGGATAAGGCTTACTGATCAGAAATGACTACAAAAATAAAAAACCGTTTCCACAAAAACGGCTTTTCAGAAATGTAATTTTAAGAGGCTGAATTACAACTACTTATATTTTAGTGATTACTTTGTCTACAATGCCATATTTCACCGCTTCTTCGGCGTCCATCCAGTAGTCACGATCAAAGTCTTTTAATATCTGTTCCATTGTTTTACCGCAGTTCTCGGCCAGTATTTTGGCGCCCATATCCTTCACCCTTTTTGTCTGGCGGGCTTGTATTTCAAGGTCGGTACTCACTCCGCGAATAAAACCACCCAATGAAGGCTGGTGTATCATCACCTCACCGCTTGGGTAAATAAAACGCTTACCTTTTTTGCCACCGCTTAACAAAATACTACCCATAGAAGCGGCCAGGCCCATACAAATAGTGCTCACCGGGCTTTTGATCATCTGCATCGTATCATACATCACCATGCCGCTGGTTACTACGCCGCCGGGGCTATTGATATAAAATTTTATTTCTTCACCGGGCTTATCATTATCAAGCAATAATAGTTTTGCCACCACATCTTTAGCGCTTTTATCATCCACCACGCCCCAGAGATGAATACTCCGGCTGTCAAAGAAATATTTTTCCAGTTTTTTACTGAACATCATCAGGTCGGATTTCGGTTGCTCTTCTTTTTCTTCTTCCTCTTCATCTTCAGACCGCCAATCATTATATAAAAAATTCTTTCTGTTCATAAAGATTATTTATCGTTTCTAATTATTTTAATTTTTAGTAGCCCAGCTGCATTACTACTATCATCGTCTGTTGCGTCGCACTCTTCATCTTCCTGTTCGCTACTGAGCATTGTAGTGCACCCTGTAAAAAATCCGGACAATCTTCTTTAGCACTCTTGCCGATTGCCCATTGCCTATTGTTCACACTCGCCACTCACCATCCCCACTTGGCCATTGTTATTGTTCCTTCTTCTGCTTACGACTGTTCACGAGCAGCACTTCGTCTACCAATCCATATTCTTTTGCTTCAGGCGCCGTCATCCATTTATCACGGTCAAAATCTTTTTCAATCTGTTCTATATCTTTCCCCGTATGATTATTTACAATGTCATACAGTTCTTTTTTCAATTTCCGTATTTCATTTACGGTGATTTCAATGTCGCTTGCCTGTCCGCCGATAGCGCCACTTGGTTGGTGCATCATGATACGGGCATGTTTCAATGCCGCTCTTTTTCCTTTTGTGCCGGCGCCTAAAAGTACGCATGCCATAGAAGCCGCCATACCTATACATATTGTCGCCACATCAGGGGTAACGTATTGCATGGTATCATACACACCGAGTCCGGAATACACACTGCCGCCCGGGCTGTTGATATACATATTAATATCCCTTGTTCTATCGGTAGAATCGAGGAACAGCAATTGCGCCGTTACGATATTCGCCACTTCATCGTTGATGGGGTAACCAAGAAAGATGATACGGTCCATCATCAAACGGCTGTACACATCCATCACGGCTACATTCATCGGACGTTCTTCAATGATATTGGGCGTAAGGCCTGTTACCATGTGCGAGGCGTAACTATGCAATGTGTTACTGGAAATGCCACGATGCTTCACCGCATATTTTTCAAATTCTGAATTAAAACTCATTATTAGAAGTTTAAAGTTGAAACCTGCCTGCCGGCAGGCGGTGTTTAAAGTTAAAGGCGGCTAGTTCTTTGTGAACTAACCCTTACAGTCCTGAGCTTTAAACGTTTGAACGCAACAAATATCCGTCCAATTGCCAAAACCACAAAATGTGTGACAGGATAACATGAATAATAGGGAAAAGTTCTTCGTCGAATAATTTGTCGTAGTAGTAAAAGGCGAATTGTCATTTAGATTTTACATCAGTAATGACAATTTGTTCTTACGAAAACATCTCCCTTATTTTATCAAAAAACCCTTTTTCGTTCTTGTCAGGATGGGGTTTAAAGTTTTGCGAACTCCCCAATTTTTCCAGCATCGCTTTTTCTTCAGTGCTGAGATTTTGCGGCGTCCAAACATTTATATGTATCAACTGATCGCCTTTCTGGTAAGAATTGACGGCGGGAAAACCCTTTCCTTTCAACCGGAATATTTTGCCACTTTGTGTACCTGCCGGTATTTTAATCTTCGCCCTTCCATCAATGGTCGGCACTTCTACCTGTGTACCAAATGAAGCATCAGTAAATGATATATAAAGATCATACGCTACATTCAATCCATCACGGTGTAAATCCTTATGCGGTTCTTCTTCAATTAAAATAATAAGATCGCCCGGGCTTCCGCCTCTTTCACCTGCATTTCCTTTACCATTTACACTCAACTGCATTCCTTCCTGCACACCTGCTGGTATATCAATGCTTACGGTTTCTTCCGCAAACACCCTTCCTTCGCCTTTGCAGGTGCCGCATTTAGCGGTAACGGTACTTCCTTCCCCGTTACATGTCGGGCAAGTGGTCACCGTTTGCATTTGCCCAAGAAAAGTGTTCTGCACTTTTCTCACCTGGCCGCTGCCACCGCAAGTCTGGCAAGTTTGTACGCTCCCTTTGTCTTTAGCGCCGCTGCCGCTGCAGGTATTGCAGACAACATATTTTTTAACCTTAATATTTTTTGTAACACCTTTTGCAATCTCTTCAAATGTCAGTTTCAATTTTACACGAAGGTTACTTCCTCTTACACCACGGCTCCGTCCGCGACCACCGCCGCCACGCTGACCACCACCACCAAAGAAATTTCCAAAAAGATCATCACCGAAAACATCACCAAACTGGCTGAAGATATCATCCATGTTCATGCCGCCGGTGCCACCGCCATGTCCTCCGCGGCCCTGGCCACTTAAGCCTGCATGGCCATACCGGTCGTACTGCGCTTTCTTATCCGCATCGCTTAATATTTCATATGCTTCAGCAGCTTCTTTAAATTTTTCTTCAGCGGCTTTATCGCCGGGGTTCCTGTCGGGGTGAAATTGCATCGCCACCTTGCGGTAAGCTTTTTTAATCTCATCCGAAGATGCGTTTTTTGCAACACCCAGTATTTCGTAATAATCTCTTTTTGACATGGTAGCTTATTTCCCTACAACAACTTTTGCGTGGCGTATCAGCTTATCGTTTAAATAATATCCCTTCGTGATTTCATCCATCACTTTGCCTTTCAATTCATCGGTGGGGGCGGGAATTTCTGTGATCGCTTCGTGAAGATCAGGATTAAATTCTTTACTTTTTGTTTCCATCGCTTTCAGTCCTTTTGACTGTAGCGTATTGCGCAATTTATTAAAAACCAGCATCACGCCTTCTTTTACAGCGGCGACATCTGTACTTGCATCCAACTGTTTTTGTGCACGGTCGCAATCATCCAGCACATCCAGCATTTCGGTAATTACTTCGCGGCCGGCTGTTTGCATCAGCTCCAGCCTTTCTTTGGCGTTTCTTCTTTTGAAATTATCAAATTCCGCTGCCTTCCGCAGCAATTTATCTTTTGCCTCTTCCAGTTCCGCCTTCAATTTTTCCAGTTCGGAATCTTCTCCCACTGGCTCATTCAAATGCGAGCTGCCGCTGAGGTTTTCATCCGAATTAATACCAAAGCCTGCTTGATTGTCAGGCATTTCATTCACTTGTTCTTGTACGTCTTTTTCTGCCATTTTTTACAAATTGAGTGCAAAGGTAAGGTTGTCAAGAATATTGCCAACGGCGTATTTGGGACAAATTGACCTACTTAAACAGCCGCAACTGCCACGGAGAATGGAAGATTATGAACCCGGCTGCATTGCGGTTCTGAGCGAAGTCGAAGGATCAGCTTCGTTGCGAGTTTATCCTGAGCAAAGTCGAAGGGCACTCTTTATCTTTCTGTCCACTAATCAGCATTTGCGAAGAGCCTCTTAAACTTTTGGAGGATTTCAAATCCTCCAAAAGTTATTGTCGGTTATTCATAGTCTATTGCCAATTGCTTATTGCCCATTGCTTCTTGTTCACTCACCTTTCTTCCACAGATCGTACCTTGCGCCCTTTATGAGCAAAGTTTATTTGAAGCGCAAAATAACTCCCCGTGTCGCTAACGGCCATCCCTGGATATTTAATAACGAGGTAGACCTGGTGGAAGACAATATGCAGGGCGGCGAAATAGTGGAAGTATTTTCGCATGATAAAAAATTTATCGGCAAAGGATATATCAATCCAAAGTCGCAGATACTGGTGCGGTTGCTTACCCGGGATAAAAATGATGAAATCAACGAGCAATTTTTTTTAAGAAAAATAAAAGAATGCTGGGAGTACCGTAAAAAAATCGGGTACGGTGAAAATTGCAGGCTCGTATTTGGCGAAGCCGATTCCTTGCCGCAATTAATTATAGATAAGTTCAATGATTATTTCGTTATTCAAACATTGGCGTTGGGCATTGATGTTTGGAAGCCGGCCATTGTAAAAGCGCTGAATGAAATATTTCAGCCCAAAGGCATTTATGAAAGAAATGATGTGCCGGTTAGAGAACTGGAGGGATTGCCTTTGCACAAAGGATTTCTTTCAGATCCGTTCGATACAAAAATTATCATCAACGAAAACGGGTTGAAGTTTTATGTTGATATTGAGAACGGGCAGAAGACCGGTTATTTTTTAGATCAGCAGGATAATCGAAAAGCTATCCGGCATATTGTAAAAGGAGCTGATGTATTAGGCGCATTTACTTATACCGGCACATTTGAAATTCATGCTGCGCATTATGGGGCTAAGTCAGTTCTCGGGTTGGACATTTCCGAAAATGCGGTGCAACAAGCTGGGAAAAACACAGAGCTCAATAACCTGCAGCATATCTGTCGTTTTGAAACAGCCAATGCATTTGATGTATTGAAACAATGGACAAAAGATGGAAGGCAATATGATGTCGTGATGCTGGATCCGCCAGCATTTACTAAAAGCAGGGAAACCATTGAAAAGGCTATAGCTGGTTATAAAGAAATTAACCTGCGTGGAATGAAGCTGCTAAGTCCAGGCGGATTTTTAGTCACGTCATCCTGTACGAATTTGGTAAATGCCGAATTGTTTTTACGGATCATTGAAATGGCGGCGAAAGATGCGAGAAGAAAATTAAGGCAGGTAACGTTTCAAACACAATCAGCGGATCACCCCATTATACCGGGTATGGAAAATACTCACTACCTGAAATTCTTAATAGCGCAGGTAATCTAAAGAGATAAATAAATTAACGGGAAACCTGGAATTTGCCGGTGTCGATCACCTTTCCGCTTTGATCTGTTACATGATAGATGTAAACGCCGCGGTTGAATTCATTTAATTGCAAGGTGGTCTTTTCAGTAATGTTTGGTGTTTCAATCATCTTCTTCCCTAAAAAACTGAAGACAGTAATCGTCAAACCTTTTTCGTAACCTTTTTGCAGATCAAATGTAATGTAAGAAGTGGCGGGGTTGGGGTATAACTTTAAAGCAAGTACTCCAGCCTGTGAGGGCCGGGAATCCTGTGCCTGTAAACAAACAGAAGTGAACAGGGCGATAAAAGTTATAAGTAAAGTTTTCTTCAACGAACCAAATTTACATTTATTATGGCAATAATAGAACCATTTTTCTGCATGTGCAACGTAGTTTTACGATAAATGAGAAAAATTCTCTATCAATCACTTAAGTCTATGGGACAGAATTTTTTAACAGCAGTTTAATCCAATGAAGAAAGTGTTTTGTTAATGCTGTCGAAGTCGGGAACCTTGCCAGCCTCTTCCAAAACTTCCACATATTTTATAATTCCTTTTTTATCAATCACAAAAGCGGAGCGTTTGGAAACGCCTTTCATATTATAATTCCATGTTTCATACAAAGAGCCATAAGCGGTAGAGGCATCCTTATTGAAATCACTCAGCAAAGAAAAATTCAGGTGTTGTTCTTCCTTAAATTTTGCCAGCGCATATAATGAATCTACTGAAATGCCGAAGACTTTTGCATCAGCTTTATCGTACAAACCGATGTTATCACGGATGGAACAAAGTTCTTTAGTACAGGTGCTGGTGAATGCAAAGGGGAAGAAAAGCAACAAAACGTTATTGCCTTTTAATTCTGATAAGATTACTTTATTCTTAGTGGAGTCATATAATGTAAAGTCCGGTGCGTGCTGCTCCAATTGTATTTTCATAAATTATTTTTATAAAAATACCAAGTTAATGGCACCCGGCTCGAATAAATACAAGTAATTTCTTTATAGAAGAATTTAAAATCTCGGGCAACGAACGGCGTTCACACTGGAATTATTTCTATCAAGAAAACCGATATAAGACAAGGATAATTCAAAACCACCACGACCATAACTTGATGGTTTTAGTTTGGAAATATTTACATCATAACTTAAGGCAAAGGAAAAAGGAACATAATCTAACTTGATAACAGGGATCAATGCATCGTTCCATCGCAGGTAAGTGCCTGCATGAAGAGTATAAGCAGGGTGTTCGGGATCACCACCTATTTTCAAACCATACATGGCGCCACCGATTGTCTCATTGAAACCTCCCTGCCGGGAATGATCAGCTTGTATAGTCATATACGCATAGTCGCCTACAACAAATCTTACTCCACCGGAGAAAACCCATTTCGGATGTAATTCAATAGCGGGATCACGGTAAAAGGAATAATTCGGTCTGTTGAAATGATGATACGCAACACCGACAAAATAATTATTATCGGGATTGTCATTAATGCTGGAATTATAACTCATGCCCACGCTTCCATCGAGATAAGAGTATTTAGCGGAGGCAAGATTGTTTTCTCCATCGGGACCAGTACCGCCTGTTGGATACTGTGTGTCGGTAGTCATTTTGGAACGATCAAAACTTCGCTGCACCAAACCGCCCATGAAGCCTAGCGATAAATACCTGTTGCGATCAGCACTCAATGATTTATGATAATTAATAGCGGGCAATACATGAACAGATGTCCACCCGATAGTACCGGCACGATCATATAATAATTGTAAACCGAGTGTGAAAAAATCATCAGCCTTCCCTATCGGCATTTTATATTCTCCGTTCAGCGATCCTGTTTTATAAGCGTTAGTTACACTGTTCCATTGATCGCGGTACACAGCCTGCACACGAATATCACCTTTATAAATACCGGCTAATGATGGATTGCGCAAGAGTGGTGCTTCAAAAAATTGGGAAAAATGTATATCCTGTGAGAATGACCGGAACGACGACCCACCCATCACCATTAATAAAAAAATATGTATGGCCCGCCCTCTCATTTTCATCGTTACAGAATTAAAGCAATATTACCCGATAATTTTATCAGGTCGCCATTGTCGCAATAAATTTCTATTTGATAAATATATACGTCAGCCTGAGGCTTCTTTCCTTTGTAAGTACCGTCCCATCCCTGCAGTATATCATTTACCTGGAAACCTTTATTTTCAAAAACAATCTCTCCCCAGCGATTATAGATTTGCATTGATTTTACCGAATGTAATCCCTTTCCTCTTGGGTAAAACCGGTCGTTGCTTCCATCGTTATTCGGTGAAAAAGTGTTCGGGATATATAAGTTGCCTTCTTTGCATATAACTGTGATTTGAATAGTGTCAAGATTCTTGCATCCGTTCGCATTTATAAAATAAACAAAATAATCCGTGTTGAATTTTGGCCCGGCAATAGGTTGCGGACAATCAGTACAACTTAACCCGGGAGCTGGTGACCACAGCCAGCTATTAACACCTGCTGAATAAACAGCAGGAATTATTTGAGGAAATCCTGCCTGTATCGTCATTTGTCCCGGCATCGTAACAGTCGGCAATGGATTAACAGTGATAAGTTGCGTAGTTGTATCCCTGCATCCGCTGCTATTCATGGACATCGCAATGATAGGAAAACTTCCGCTGACAGAATAAGTTTGATAAGGTGGATTTTGCAAAGTGGAAGTATTTCCATTTGGAAATACCCATTGCCATGTAACAACAGAAGTATCCGGTCGCAGGAAAATTCCTGAATGTAGTAGTGAATCGTATATACATACGGATATATTACCTGCGATATCAATCAATGGTCTTAATACAACTTTTACAGCCGCAGGTATTGTAATAGAATTCTGACATCCGCTTTGCGTGGTGGTGCTGAGTGTTACATCAAATATGCCCGGCGTGTTATAATAATGTACGGGGTTTTGTAAAATCGAAGTATTGCCATCTCCAAAATTCCATTGCCAGTTAGTAATCGGGTCGTTGAATGTAGTAGAATCGCTGAAAGCAACATACCCGGAATCACATAATAAAGAATCAGAAAAACCAAAGTCGGGAACGGAGCCTTGTATTTGAATAGTATTTAACCCGGTTAATGGAATGAGACAACCTGAAGGATCAAGCATGATCACTTTAGGAATAAAATCTCCGAAAGAGTTATATAAATGGCTGATGGTTGGTGAAGTACTTGTAATGGTGGTGCCGTCACCAAAATCCCAAAAATAAGAATCAATGATGGCGCTGGTAGAAGTGGTAAGGTTTACAAGCAAAGGATTACATCCGGCTAATGGTGTATAAGTAATAGTTGAACCGGTTGTATCATTCACCGTAATATTTACAAAGGCGGAATCCTGGCAACCGCCACGGCTTGTTATTAATAATTTTACCCTGTATATACCGTGGGCTGAAAAATAATGACTCGGATTTTGCTGCGTAGAAGTGGCGCCATCTCCAAAGCTCCAAATTAATGAAGTGTAATAGGAGGACGTATCGGTAAACTGTACTTCGAACGGCAAGCAAGAACTGATCGAATCATTAACGGTAAAGCCGGCGTTGGGCTCACTTATTCTTATATAGTTTGTTTTGATAACAGAATCAATACAACCATAAGCATCAGTAATAAAAAGTTTCACTGTATAATTTCCCGTGTTAGCATAATTATGAACAGGCGATGTAATAGTAGATGTATTTCCATCACCAAAATCCCAGGAGCTGGTAAAGCCCGTAGCAACAGATGTATTGATAAATGTTACAATTGCATTGGGGCAACTAAGTGTATCCGGAGAAACAAAATCCGGAACAGGATCAGTAGCAGTAACAATATCTTGAATGCTTAAGCTGTCCGAACAACCAGAAGCGTCTGTTACAACCAGCTTTACGGAAAAAGTGCCGGCGGTATTATAAGTATGTTGAAAAGGAGGTGATGTAAATGTTTGTGTGTTGCCATCACCAAAATTCCATTGCCATCTTACTATATTATTAACGCCATCAGTAGCAGAAAGATCATTGAATAAAGTAACAAGGCCTGTACACCCGGCAGTATTCGTAGCGCTGAAATTAGCAAGAGGGCCATTCACTCTTATATAATTCGTTCTTGTAATGGTATCACGACATCCGTTTACGTCAGTTGCGATAAGCCTGATGGTATACGTACCGCTGGCGGGATATAAATAATTGACAGCAGTCGCGGCCGTTGTTGTTTGAATCCCGTTTCCAAAATCCCACAACAACGAAGTTGTAAGTGCAGGATCAAAATTTGATGGCGTAAGAGTAAGAATATTACCCCTGCAAATGGGGATTGAGCTGGCGGTAAAGTTAGGCGCCTGGTCCACTATATTAATCTGGTTTGTGATAGAATGCGAACAGCTTCCATTGGTTACGGTAAGTATTACACTGTAAGTACCCAAAGCCGGGAAACTATGCAGCGGATTTTGTGCAAAAGAATGCGGACTTCCATCGCCGAAATCCCAATCATAGGTTGTTATAGGCCCGATTGATTGATCAGTGAATTGAAATAATGCCCGGTTGCCGCAATCTGCTATAGCAAAAGTAAACCTGGCTATAGGAGGTAACACCTGTATGTAATTTGTTTTTGTTATTGTAGCAGGACAACCATTATTTGTTGCTGTCAATGTTATTGTAAAATAACCGGTGTCGGTATAAATGTGTTGCGGATTTTGCAATGTGGAAGTGCTGCCATCACCAAAGTTCCATAACCATTCGTCGATAGGAGGAGTAGCCGCTGAAGTAGAGAGATCAGTGAATTGTACGGGTTGATAAGCGCATACTGGAATAGGAGAAGCGGAAAAATCGGGAATCGGATTTGTGCCGGCCCTGACTGCATTTACTATTATCAAACTATCGCTGCAGCCGGTAGATGTTGTGATAAGTAGTTTAATTGTATAAGTGCCTTGCGTATTATACGTATGTGTTGGATTAGAAATATTGGACGTGCCGCCATCGCCAAAATCCCAGGAATAAGAAGTGATAGCATCTATAGCCGTAATATTGGCCACTGGTGAAATAGTAAATGGTATGCATCCTCTTATGGGCAAAGAAGGAATAGCGATAACTGCACGTTGCACACGAATGAAATTTGGCTGAATAATCGTATCAGTACATCCATTTGTATTCGTTACAATAAGCGATACATTATAACTTCCATAATTGGTATAGGTATGTGATGGATGTTGTAAAGTAGAGATGTTACCATCGCCAAAATTCCATTGCCAGCTTACTGCGCCGGAAGAAATATCCTGGAAGTTAACAGTGAAAGGTGGTTCACATCTTGCGGTTACGGGTGCAGTAAAATTAGCTGCCGGTAATGGATGAACTGTAATGGTACCGGTGGTGGAGTCTATACAATTAGTATAAGTATTATATAGTCTTATCGTATAAGTTCCGGGAGTAGTATATGCATAAGAAGGATTGATTTGTGTTGAAGTATTTCCATCACCAAAAACCCAGAGAGCACTTGTTGGTACAGGAACAGATGTATTGGTAAAACTTGCTGGTTGTTCAGCACAAATAGTAGCGGGATTAGTAAAAGATGTAACAAAGCCACCAATAGAAACAGGATGGCGGGTGGTATCCTGGCATCCACCTGAGCTTCTAGTTACTAATGTAACCGTATAAGTGCCATTTGTCAGATAAGTATGAAGCGGGTTTTGTACTGTAGATGTATTGCCATCGCCAAAATCCCATAAATAAGATAACGTAGGCGGGCCGGTGGAAGTATTGGTGAAATTTATATCAGCAGGGGACGCACACACTGACGGCTGATTGAAATTAAAACCTGTTGTAACGCCTGGAGTAACAACTATAAAATTTGGCCGGCTGATAACTTTCGTACAACCTTTGTCATTTGTCACCCGCAATGTAATGGAATAATTGCCGGCAATTGTATAAGTAATGAATGGGTTTTGCAACGTGGACGTAACACCATTTCCAAAATCCCATTGCCAGCTTACATTGGTATTACCGGCCCCGCCTGTTGAAAGATCAGTGAACTGTACAGGTAAAGGAAAACACCCCGATTGATTGCTGGCACTGAAATTAATCACCGGCAGATCATATACAGTAATGTATTGAGAACGTGTGAGGGTGTTGCTGCCGTTCGCATTCGTGACTGTCAATCGAACGGTATAATTGCCCGGCACAAAGTAAGTGGTAGAAGGATTTTGAAGTATGGACGTGTTTCCATTTCCAAAATCCCAACTCCATGCAGTGGGGCTGCCCGTTGAAAGGTCCTGGAAATTAACAATGAGAGGAGAGCAGCCTGCCAATGGTGACGCGGTAAAATTGGCAGACGGGGTTTGGCCGAAAGCAAATGCATTTGACAATAATACAAGTACGGTCAGGATGCGCCGCCTCAGACAAATATTATAAAATCTGCTTCCCAGTCTTTTTAGTTTATGCTCGTCCAATGATTTGCCGGTGAAAGTTATTGTCCGGAAGGAATATAACTATGGCTAACGAATCTTATATCAAAAGATTGTACCAAACTGCGGCATTCGTAGGAGTGAATTGAGAATATGACCGGCAAAATCCGGGCATGCAAAATTATAGTTTATCCAGCCGCATTGTTTTTGTTTCTGATCCAATAGTTTGAGTGGCGGCAACAAAAGTCCAGCCATTGTTATCAATATGCCAACTGCCGTTTATAAGGTTTAAGGGTGTCGTCGCCCCTGTAAAATTCGCCTGGGTTGTCATGGCCGATGCGTTGCCATCCCATGTGCCGGTTTTTTCGACCGAACTATTTTTTATAGCATCAACGGTTTTATTGCTATAGTATTGAAATTTATAAGCGCTGAAATCCGCAGTTATATTATTTCCATTATAAGTAAAACTGGTGACGACCCATTGACCGCTGGTCATGGCTTTTATTACAAGGTCTTCCTGGACTTCCTCTACAGCTTTTTTACAGCTTGCGAGAAAGCTGCATAATATCAACAGGGTTACAGTTAGTTTTTTCATAATACAAATTAAACAGTACAAATTACAGATTAGACTGCTCCTTTGCAACAATAGTTCTCGTTAAAGTGAAAATTTTGAAAAGAATATCCGTATAAAAAGGAAAACCCCGATCGTAAGACCGGGGACGGTGGCTTTTCATCCGTTGGGTTCTTTCTGGTAATCTATTTCGGAAAAGCAGGCTCTTGTTTTATTTCATTGATCTCCTGCACATAGCATTTGTTACGGGCTGCTATCATCAGGGAAAGCTGGTAGCAATCTATCCATCCAAAAGACATTTGAACGACATGGTTACGCAGGTCTTCAGTGGATGATCTCAGGTATTTAATATGTGCGGCCCTTTTATTTTTGAAATCGGAGAGGGCTTCATTCGCATTTTTCCATTTTGTTTTTTGCGGCGCTTCAGCGGATGGCGTGACATCACATCCATCTTCTATCATTTTTATAAGTTCTTCATCGTTGAATTTAACTTCGAGACGTTTTTCAGAATTGGCCGGCGCCTTCATCGTTGTTTCAAGCAATTGCCAGAGGTCATTTTCTGTAACAGCAACCTGTTCTATATATATTCCAATTGATTTACTTTCTTTTGATGGCTTGAAGCGGAGTTGTTTTTCAGAAAGCCCTTTGGTGGAATTCAAGACCTCTGTCCTCGAATCTTTCATAAGATTCACAGCAAGCTTTCGTTCCTGCGAAGTGAGTGAAGTATGTTTAAGCGTCCCGGCTAAGCCGGTGGTCACCAGTAAGGTGAGCAAAAGACGCCCTTTGGTTCTTTTTAGCATGATCTTATTAGTTGGTTAAATGATCATTAGCCGCCAAAGGGTGGATCAAATCCTATTAAAGATAGGGTTCTTTTTGACACAAAAAATACCCGTAGCGGATTTTTATTTTAACGGTCGCTTCTTTACCATACCTCCCCGTGTATCTTTTATACTGTTCATTACGATGAATGCATTGGGATCTATTTTTTCCACCTCATTGGTGAGGCGGCTTATTTCAAGGCGGGTTACAACCGTAAAAAGAATGTCGGTAGCAATAGAAGTTTCGCCCCTTTTTCCAACACCTCTTTTGCCGGAATAAATGGTTAGCCCTCTTCCCATTTTTTGTTTGATAAAATCAGCAATTTCATCATTCCTTGGGGAAATAATGGTGACGCCGGTAAACTCTTCAATACCTTCTAATATAAAATCAACAGTTTTGGAAGCGGCGAGGTAAGTGAGGATGGCATAAAGTGCAATTTCCGGGGTGAGAAGATATGCGGCAACAGAAAAAATAACGATGTTAAACACCATGATAAAATCGCCAACACTCATGCTGCGTTTGCGGCTAAGAAAAATGGCCAATATTTCTGTGCCGTCAATTACCGCACCTCCACGAATAGTAAGCCCGATGCCAGCGCCGAGAAAAAATCCTCCAAACACTGCTATCAATAATTTATCGTTTGTGACAACAGGATACGGAACCAGCGCTACGGCAAGCGCCAGCAATGCGATGGCGATGATACTTTTTATACTGAACCATTTATTGATCTGCTGCCAGCCCAAAAGAATAAAAGGAATATTGATTAATATGATGAGGGCCGATAAGGAAAAATTTGTTTTTGTATTTATTAAAAGAGAAATGCCCATCACACCGCCATCAATAAAATGGTTGGGCATCAGGAAACCCCGTAACCCAAAACCAGCGGACAGAACGCCGAAGAAAATAAAGATGCCGCCACGAATATTATGTCTTGCCGTTTTCCTGGCTTGCCAAAATCGCCTTGCTTTCCTGTAATTATTTGTCGTTACTGTTGGGGTCATGATCGGTTTTATAATTTCCGTGATGAAAAATAAAATTGCGATTCGGCCAAAGATAAAAGAAAGAAAACTAGCCTATTATTATCCCCGGTGAATTCAAATTCTTAACTTGCCCGCCATCCCCTCAGCGCATATTACAATTCACCGCCATGCAAATAGCAGAGATAATTTCTTTTCTTGAATCAGTTGCGCATCCATCATTACAGGAGAGTTATGATAATGCGGGCCTCATCACCGGCAATATGGATTGGGAATGCAAAGGCATTATCTGTTCGCTGGATGCGACTGAAGCTGTAGTGAAAGAAGCAATCAGTAAGAAATGCAATTTATAGTAGCGCACCATCCTATTGTTTTTAGCGGGTTGAAAAAGATTACCGGTAAAAATTACGTGGAGAAAACAATCATTACCGCTATTAAAAATGATATCGCTATTTATGCCATTCATACCAACCTGGACAATGTGATCCACGGGGTAAATGGAAGAATGGCGTCGTTGTTTGATTTAAAAAATACTACTGCTCTTGCGCCAAAAGATTCTTCCTTAAAAAAATTATACACGTTTGTTCCAGTAAATGTAGCAGAGCAGGTACGCAATGCCATTTTTGCTGCAGGCGGGCGGTCATATCGGTCATTACAGCGAATGCAGTTTCAGTTCGGAAGGAACCGGAACCTTTAAAGCAAGTGAGGGTACTGATCCTTATGTTGGAAATGTGGGTGAGCGGCACCAGGAAAAGGAATTGAAAGTGGAAGTAGTCTTCCCGGGTTTTTTGGAAGATAGAATTGTAACGGCCATGAAGTTCGCCCATCCATATGAAGAAGTAGCCTATGATGTGGTCATGCTTTTGAACCGGCATTCCAGTATTGGCAGCGGTATTATCGGGGAATTGCCACAGGCGATAGATGAAAAAAGCTTTTTAGCGAAAATAAAATCAGTTTTTAAGCTGCCGGTCTTCCGGCATACGGCTTTGTCGGGGAGGCTGATAAAGAAAATAGCACTTTGCGGCGGCGCAGGCAGCTTTCTCATTTCCAAAGCATTAGCTTCCAGGGCAGATGCGTATATCACGGCTGACATGAAATACCATGAATTTTTTGATGCGGATGGGAAGATATTGATCGCCGACATCGGGCATTTTGAAAGCGAGCAATTCACGATTGACCTGTTGGCTGATCATTTGGAGCAAAAATTTCCTACCTTTGCCGTCCTTAAAACAGAGGTGAATACCAACCCGGTACGGTACTTTTAGCCAGGAGATAAAAAAGTTGCAGGGCAGATACAGTTACAATTGCCAGGCAGCGAACGGAACGATGAAGAGTGTTCGACCCCGATAGTAATCGGGCAGGCGCAGGAACGATGAGCAGAATTACCACAGCCGGGTACCTAATAAAAAATTTCAAATTTAAACCCGCACATGGCACAAGTAAAAGAATTCTCTGTAGAAGAAAAACTCACAGCATTAGTTACGCTTCAACGCATCGAAAGCAAACTCGATGAAGTGCATATCCTGAAAGGAGAGTTGCCAATGGAAGTGGCCGACCTGGAAGATGAGATACAGGGATTGCATTCACGTCAGACACGCATCGAAGAAGAAATTAACGGCGTGACTGATTTTATCGAGCAACGCAAAGAAGCGATCAAAGAAGCGCAGGCGCTGGTGAAAAAATATGAGAAGCAGACCGACAATGTGAAGAATAACCGTGAATTTGAAGCGATCAATAAAGAGATCGAGATGCAGCAACTGGAAGTGAAGCTGGCTGAAAAACACATCAAGGATGCAACAGAAGAGATCGCTGAAAAAGCGGTGATATTGGAAAAAGCAAAGAAAAACATTGCGACGAAAGAAGGCGTACTGACTAATAAAAAAGGCGAGCTGGAAAAGATCGTGGCTGCGAATGAAAAGGAAGAAAAGCATTTTAATAAGCAGGCAACTGAAGCGAAGCAGCATGTTGATCCACGCTTATTGACCAGTTATGAAAAAATCCGCAAGAACTATCGCAATGGCCTTGCAGTAGTACCTGTGGAAAGAGACGCCTGTGGCGGTTGTTTCTATTCCATTCCCCCACAAAAACAAAGCGAGATCAAACAGCATAAGAAAGTGATCGTGTGTGAAAACTGCGGCCGTATATTGGTGGATGAAGACCTGAGTAATAGCATTGAAATAAAATAAGCTGTTCCGCGAGGGAACAAAACATATTTTTCTTTTTTTATTTTTTACCCTTCACTACAAGTGGAAGGGTTTTTTATTTTATGAGATTGATGATTCCTGTTAATTTGCAGGACACAATAGCGGAAAGTTCAAAGATGCTACTATGCTTCAACGGATAGCCATACAGAATTATGCCATCATCGATGCGCTGGAAATTGATTTTTCCGGTAAGCTGAATATTATTACGGGAGAAACCGGCGCCGGTAAATCAATCATCGTGGGTGCGCTGGGTTTGATCTTGGGCGAAAGAGCGGACAGCGCTGTGCTGGTGAATAAAGAAAAGAAATGCATCGTGGAAGGTGTGTTTGAAGTGAAGGATAAAAAAGAAGTGAAACGGTTTTTGGAGAATAATGAATTTGACCTCAGCGAAGAAATTATTATCCGCAGGGAAATAGGAACGAATGGAAAATCACGGGCATTTGTGAACGATACGCCGGTGACACTTTCGCAATTGAATGAACTAAGCAGTTTGCTGGTTGACCTTCACCAGCAATTTGATACGCTGGCATTAGGTGAAAATGATTTTCAAAGAGAAGTATTAGATGCCCTTGCGGGACATGCCGATATTATTCTTAAGTACCAGGTTGTTTTTAAAAAATGGCAAACGGTTAAGAAAGAATGGGAAGGGTTGAAAGAACAGAAACTTTCTTTCGATAAAGAATATGATTATAATAAGTTCCAGTATACGGAACTGGAAGAAGCCGGCTTTAAAGAAAATGAGCTGGAAGAAATAGATGCGGAACTGAAATTGCAAAGCAATGCGGAAGGAATTAAAAGCGCATTGACAAAAGTGAATTTTGAATTGCAGGAAAGTGAATCGCCTGTCGTGCAGCAATTAAAAACATTATTGAATCAATTGCACCAATACGCTTCGTATCATACAAATTTACCGGTGCTACTAGAACGGCTTCAATCTGCCCAGGTAGAATTGCAGGATATAGCTGATGAAGTGGAAAGTATCAATAACCATATTAATTATGATCCGGCAAAGATTGAAAAGCTGAATGAACGCTTATCGCTTGGTTATAAACTGCAGAAGAAACATGGTGTAAAAACAACAAATGAACTGCTGGAGATACAACGGCAACTGGAAGAAAAGTTGCAGGCGGTACTGAGCATTGATGAACAAATACAGGTGAAAGAAAAGGAAGCAGGGAAATTATTAGAAGAAGCAACACAGTTGGCGGCTAAGATTTCGGCGGGAAGAATAAAACAGGTAAAACCATTAGAGGATAAGGTAAATAAATTGCTGGCGCAGGTGGGCATGCCAAATGCGAGGTTGAAAATATCTGTAGAGACAAGGCATGCCTTATCTCTACATGGAACCGATACCATCGAATTTTTATTTGATGCGAACCTGCCTACCGGCGAGGCAGGTAAAAGCGGCCAGTTTCAACCCGTACGAAAAGTGGCGAGTGGTGGAGAATTGAGCCGGTTGATGCTGTGTATTAAATCATTGGTGGCGCAGTCAATTGACCTGCCCACATTGATCTTTGATGAAATAGATACAGGAATATCCGGTGAAGCCGCGAGACAGGTGGGTATTATTATGAAAGGCCTGGCGGCAAAGCGGCAATTAATTTCCATTACACACCAGCCGCAGATAGCAGGCAAGGCCGATGCGCATTTCTTTGTATATAAAGAGATCGTGAAAGATGCGGTGAAAACAAATATCCGCAGGCTGAGCACTGAAGAAAGAATAACGGCTATTGCAAAAATGCTGAGCGGCGAAAAACCGACTGCCGCGGCGATGGAGAATGCGAGGGAGATGGTGAGTAATTAATGAGGCTAAGAGATTAAAAGAGAAAAAAAGAAAAAGAGAGACAACTATAGCTCTTTCTCCTGACCTATGGGTATCTAAAGTATTAGAAGAGGTAGAATGAAATGGAAGGCAATAATCATACTATTCATCATCCTGTTTTCCCTTATTCCTGTTTATTCCATTACTAAGTATTTCCAGAAAATTATACGGCCACGGGAATCGCTGGCAAAATTGTTGTTGTATTTGCTTTCAGTTTTACTATTTATATTTCTATATGCGCTGCTGGTGGTTTTTATAATAAAGATGATCTTTCCCCGTGCTTAGAAATAACTTATTATTTTTACGCCGCTTAACCATAGACTAATAAAAACAAACTACAAACTGTATCTATGTCTAATAATCTATTGAAAGGGAAAAAAGGTATCATATTCGGTGCGCTGGATGAAAAATCTATTGCATGGAAAACGGCATTGAAGTGTTTTGAAGAAGGTGCGCAGATTGTTTTGAGCAATGCGCCTGTGGCATTGAGAATGGGAGAGATCAATCAACTGGCGGCGCAATGCGGGAATGCACCGGTGATTGGTGCGGATGTGACGAATATGGATGACCTGAAAAGCCTGTTTGAAAAATCAATAGAACATTTTGGAGGTAAGATTGATTTTGTGCTTCATTCCATCGGGATGGGCGTGAATGTGCGGAAAGGCAAGCATTATACAGAAATGAATTATGAATGGAACCAGAAGACACTGGATATCTCCGCTATGAGCCTGCATAAAGTGTTGCGCACTGCTTGGGACCTGGATGCATTGAATGAATCGGCCAGCGTGATAGCGCTGACTTATATTGCTGCGCAACGGGTGTTCCCGGATTATAATGAAATGGCGGATGCGAAGTCATTGCTCGAAAGTGTGACAAGAATGTTTGGTTATTATTATGGGGTAAAGAAAAAAGTGAGAGTGAATACGGTTTCTCAATCGCCGACAAGAACGACAGCGGGCAGCGGGGTAAAGGGTTTTGACGGCTTTATCAGTTATGCGGAAAAGATGAGCCCGTTGGGAAATGCTTCCGGTGAGGATTGCGCAAATTTTTGCGCAGTGATGTTCAGCGACCTGACGAAGATGGTGACGATGCAGAACCTTTTCCATGATGGGGGATTTAGTTTTACGGGAGTGACGCCGGCGGTGATTGAGCAGATGGAGAAATGAGTGGCGAGTCGGGAGTGGTGAGTAGCTAGTAGGTCTATGATAGTTGAGGATTTTTATGAATAATGGAGAATGTCAATTAGCAAGGGCAATGAACTATGAACACTATGGAATTACTGAATAGCGAACAGGAAGATGAAGTCCCGATAGCTCGGGAGCGACGCATATGCCGAGTAGAATTACCGAACGTACAAGAGTGCGACGCAACGAAG
This sequence comes from Chitinophagaceae bacterium, assembly GCA_037200685.1. GTDB lineage: Bacteria > Bacteroidota > Bacteroidia > Chitinophagales > Chitinophagaceae > JAJKIP01. The sequence continues at coordinate 35,422 of JBBCIG010000002.1, read as the reverse complement.
ATGATAGTAGCAATGTCGCTGGGAAAATAATTAAAAAGCCTCCAAAAACGGAGGCTTCAGTTTTTTATGTCTCATAGCCCGCAGGTAAGAACTCGCAACTTCTCTAATACTCATCTTCATTGAATAGAAAATCATCCTGCGTGGGATAATCAGGCCAGATGTCTTCGATGGTTTCATACACATCCCCTTCGTCTTCCAGCTCCTGCAGGTTTTCTACCACCTCGATAGGAGCGCCGGAACGAATGGAATAATCAATCAACTCATCTTTCGTGGCGGGCCAGGGCGCATCTTCAAGGTATGAGGCCAACTCTAACGTCCAAAACATATTTTCCAGGGTTTATTTAATTTCAAGGAGCCGGTTTATTTACTGGTGACCTCCCCCAATTTTTTCGCAAATGTAGCTTTATTAACGAATTTTCCAAATCTATAGTTGTACGGCCCATGTTGAAGGATTTCTTAAATATTTGGCCGGATCGTTTTATACGGTTTTGCGGGGGGCATTGTTTTATGGATATTTGATTGTTTTAAAACTGATTTTTGCGGTATGATAGCAGGAAAAAACATACACAAACGGTACGGGGCGGTGGAAGTGCTGAAAGGCGTTGATATTGACATCAGCAAAGGCGAAATCGCTTCGATTGTAGGCCCGTCTGGCTCGGGAAAGAGTACGTTGCTGCATATTTTGGGGACACTGGATAAAGCGGACGTTGGTTCTGTAAGTATGAATGGCACTCAGGTCAACGAACTAAATGCAAAAAAGTTGGCGGCTTTCCGTAATAAACATATTGGGTTTGTTTTCCAGTTTCACCATTTGTTGCCGGAGTTTACGGCTTTGGAAAATGTTTGCATTCCCGGCTGGCTCGCCGGTCGCAAAAAGAAAGAAGTGGAGGAAAAGGCGAAAGATTTATTGCAAATGCTGGGACTTAGTCACCGGATGGAAAATAAACCGAATCAATTAAGCGGGGGGGAACAACAGCGTGTGGCTGTTGCCCGTGCACTGATCAATAACCCGGATATTATTTTTGCTGATGAACCAACGGGTAACCTTGATTCCGCGAATGCAAAAGAACTACATCAACTATTTTTTGATCTGCGTAGTAAATTCAACCAGACTTTTTTGATCGTTACACATAATGAAGAATTGGCAAGCCTAAGTGACAGGGTGTTGCATATGAAAGATGGAAAGATTGTTTAAATTATTTTCCTATCATCGTCGCCAAAGCTTTCCAGTTGATTTGAGTGATTATTTCCCTGATATCTTTTTCATATCCATCTATTGAAATGACAATATTTTTTAAAGGTGCTGTACTTACATCCGGTGCATTATCCTGCGGATAAACTTTATCTTCTTTCCATGTACAATCACAGGGCGGTGATGTGACTACTTTTGTCGGTTTGATGCTGAGAATGATCAATGCTTTGTCTTTATAAAAAGCCAGCCCATCTGTACCAATACTTGAACCTTCTTCTTTCACTTCTTTTCCTTCGGGAAAGCGGTACAAAAATGCGAAAGCATCTACCGGCAGGTTCAGTTTCTCCGGTTTCGTTGTTATTTCATATTGTTTGGCGAGATCAATTACCACATTGGTCAATATTTCTATGCTTAGCGTGCTGCATTGGCGTAGCTTTTCAGATTTTGCACCAATTATATTGAATTGTTTCATGTCAAAGCTGCCATCTTCTTTTTGCGTTTTTAAAAGGTCTACATCTAACAACTGGCTTTTTAATGATACGGAGTCTTCATTCATTTGGTACCAGGCAGAGAAATTAGGATGGTTGCCGATGGGTTCATTTTTTTTATTGATAACAGTAAGCGGGCTACGATTCCTGTCCGTTTCCGCCCAGTCGAACTCACCACAACTGGTTTGACGGAAGGTATAATCTTTAAATGATGTAGGTATAGCGGTGCTTAATCCCTGGCAGATAAATGACCAGCGTTGTAATTCAGCTTTTGTATAAGGACGAGGCGGTAATCCTGCATCCTGCGCAAGCATAGCCTGTGCGCAGACGATCAATAAGCTGAAGAGAATTATTTTTTTCATATACTATTATTATTGTTGTTCAATCACCCATTGGGAATAAGCAGGGGTGCCGAATGTATTCGAAGTAGTAAGGTTGCCGTTTTGATAAACGAGTTTTAAATTATTAGCCGCGTTCTTTATGGTATAAGTATTGGCGCTTGTTTCATCAACCGACCACATGGCAGCCTGCGATTGATTATTATCTGTCATCATTGAGTTGTTATCGCTGCTGAGATAATTATTTTTCCAGCGGTTACGAATATTGAAATAATTAGAACCGGTGACAGGTATTATTTCCCACTGGGCACTCCACCATTCCAGGTCGATCGCTCCGCAAGTAGCCGGCCCGTTTTGATCATGCAGGTAAGTATTGCCGGCCATATTTTTTATTCTTACAAAACCCTGTGAAGAAGCAGGCTGGTTTTGTTCAGCATTTAAAAAAGTACCTGTTTGATTAGCCACTTCTGAATAAAACACGATAGTGACATTCGGTTTTTGATTAGAAGAAAAATACATAGGGTACGTCCGGGAAACTGTTTCTCCCGGTTTAATCCAGAAACCAAGATCTACCATCTTCGTTGTTTGAATTATTTTCTCGCTGTTACAATCTTTTTCTTCCACTGTCGCTTCGATCTTACAAGGCTGTAGTTCCATCGAAGCCATTTTGTTGGTGAGCCTGGCCCCGGTGGCATTAGAACATTTGAACAATGCGATCACGCCGGAAAGAGGCCCAATATGACCCATAAAGCCCGGCTTTTTATACATGATCTTTGCTTCGGAAGTTGTATTAGTCAGGTAGAAATAAATTTTGTAGCGGCTCATTTCTCCTTTTTTGCCTACATCTTTCTGCGATTCATCGGTAATGGTATAGCCGGCTTTTAATCCGTTTAGCATAACTGGCATTGAATCTGAAACAGTAAATGTTTGCTGTGAAAAAGAATGGGTAGAAATAAATAAACCAATAAGCAGCATTATTTTTTTCATATTTAAGTGGTTGCAGTTTGAGAAATGATATTATTTCAATTTTACAAATTCTACTCTCCTGTTATTGGCTTTTCCTTCCGATGTGGTGTTAACCGCTATAGGTTTTGTTTCACCGTATCCTTTTGATGTGAGGCGTGCCGCATCAATGCCCATCGAAATCAATTTAATTTTTACCGCATCCGCTCTTTGCTGGGAAAGTTTCAGGTTGTAGGCATCATCTCCGTCTGCATCGGTATAACCACCTATTTCAAATTTTATTTCAGGGTTATCTTTTAAAATCTGCACAATACCATTGAGTGTACCCATACTTTCCGGTTTGATAGTCGCTTTGTTGTAATCGAAGTTAATGCCGTGGGTTACAATTTTTGTATCAGTAAATTTTTTACCCAGCATATTCATGCCGCCACCTTCCGCCAGCCTGAAATTTTTAAACAACATAGCCATGCCTTCGCTGGCATTTCCGCCGATGGCGAGGTTGGTGGCTTTTAGATTGGAATTGGGAACTACCAATACCCTGTATTGATCGCAATAAACTTTTATCTGTCCATCTTTAACAGCGATAGCAATGTGATGCCATTTGTTGTGATAACCATCTCCGCCGATAGCGGCAGGCAAATCGCCTTGTAATTTGTTGCCTCCAAATTCACAACGAAAGTCACTGTGGCTGGTATAAATGCCTCCAATCCTTTCTTTTCCCTTACGGAATTCAATATAAATACCTTCATTGCTGTCATACGCCGCATCCAGCCAGGTGTCAAACTCAATCGTGTATTGAGCGGGCAGGTAAATTTTGTTTTTTATGTTTGGTGAATAAAGACTGTAATATTTTGTGATAGCGAACACTTCGTCGTCTTCTACTTTATTGACCACACCTTGTCCGCCTTCCAGGTTCCAGTGCGAAGGAAATTCGCCATCCTGGTCGTTACGGAAATCATCTTCAAATAAGATCTTGTTACCCGGAACAAAATCATAGTTGTTATATGCTTTAAAAGCAGGAGAAGCGTTATCACCGGAAGTTTGCGCAAAAATTCCTGTATAAAGAAGTAACAGAAACGGCAAGCTGATATATTTTTTCATATTTTGTTATTTGCCTCAAAAGTAAAAGTGACTCCAGGACAACGATTTCCACCTAAAGGGGGAATTTTCCAGTTATTTTTCATTTTACTTTTACATAACAAGGATCTCTTTGATGCGAACAGGTAATAAATGAAAAATTTTTTCTTTCTTTTTTTAATGGTAATGCAGGGGGTGGTTGCAGTTGCGCAACAAGATCAGCAGCAAAAGCGTGACAGCATGATTGCATTATTGCCTTCGGCAAAAGAAGATAGTGCTAAAGTAATATTGCTGAACCGCATCGGTGATGAATTTGCTTACAGTGATTTTAAAACCGCTACAGCCTATTATGAACAGGCATTTACATTGAGTAAGAAACTGGATTTTACAAGAGGCATCATTCGTTACTATTCCAGCCAGGGTGAAATACTGAACATGGATGGTAAGTATGCAGCATGCCTGGCGCTGTTGCAGAAAGGCCTTGTGCTGAGTATAGAAAAAAAAGATAAGATGCGGCAGGGTATTATGAATGAAAATATTGGAAATACGTTTGCCTTAATGCAGAAACTTGATTCGGCAGTTCATTATTATTTTCAGTCGCTGGTGATATTCGAGGCGTTTAAGGATACGATTAAAATAGCGAACGTGTACGCTGATCTCTCCAGCGTATATACGCAGACGGACATGCAGGAAAAAGCATTATTATATGCTGATAAAGCATTAGCTGTTTCTCAAAATAAAAAAGATGGGTTTTATCTTGCCGGTTTAATCAATAAAGAAGCTATTTTATGGAAATTAAAATATTATGATGAAGCGGATACTATTAATGAAGAGATTATAACACTTGCAAAGGAACAACAGGATGATCTCGCATTAGCCGGCGCTTTACAGAATTATTGTAACCACAATGAAGAAAAGCAAAACTTTTCGTTATTATATGACTATGCCCGGCAATTGCTGGCAGTTGCCCAAAGATTGCAAAGTAATGAGCAGAGGATGATCGCTTATTATTGGATGGCTACCGCTCATTATTATAAAAAAGATTTTTCAGCCGCCCAAACTTTTATCCTCGATGCTATTGGTAAAGCAGAAGCAGATAGTAACTCCCTGCGGATGAAAGAAAGTTACTTGCTTTATTCAAAAATTTTATTGGTAAAAAATGGGGATTTGTCGTTGTCTCATCAATACGCTGCCAAAGCAGATTCGCTGGAACAGCAAATATTAAATGAAAATATTTTAAAAGCCACCCATAATGCTGAGGAGCAATACGAGTCGGTTAAAAAAGAAAACCAGATACAATTACAGGCGACAGAATTAAAAGAAAAAAAGAAAACTAATATCGTTTTAGCGGCTTCCCTGTTATTGGTTGTTGCCGCCCTTATTTTATTGGGATTATGGATGCGCAACCGGCAACGGTTACTCGAAAAAGAAAAAGAATTGCAGGCGCAAAAGATTATTCAGCTGGAAAATGAAAAGCAATTAATGGCCACGCAGGCTGTGTTGAAAGGACAGGAAGAAGAAAGAAGCCGCCTGGCCAAAGACCTGCATGATGGGCTGGGCGGTATATTATCCAGCGCTAAATATTCATTCAATAACATGAAACAACAATTTATTTTATCCGAAGAAAATGCAAAGGCCTTTGAAAGAAGTATGTCAATGCTTGATGAATCTATTGCGGAGTTGCGGCGTGTAGCGCATAACATGATGCCTGAAACATTAATGAAGTTAACACTGAATGAGGCATTGCAGGATTATTGCCAGCAACTAACCGATACAGGCGTGCTGCCGGTTACGTATCAAAGTTTCGGAATGGATGACCTGCCGGTCGATAATACGGTTAAAACAACAGTGTACCGGGTGGTACAGGAACTTACGAACAATATTATTAAACATGCAGAAGCTTCTAAAGCCCTGGTGCAGTTAATAGCAAAGGATAGCGCATTGCACATAACCGTAGAAGATGATGGGAAAGGCTTCGACCCGGTGAGTTTGACACGTGTATCCGGCATCGGTTATAAAAACACGAAAAGCCGGATTGATTTTTTGAAAGGGAAGCTGGATATACAATCAAAAAAAAGTGAGGGAACATCTGTTTATATCGAAATACCTTTATAAGATGATACATGTAATGCTGATAGAGGATCATTCATTAGTACGGGAAGGTATCAGGTCAATGTTATTAACCGAAAAGGACATGGAATGCATTGGTGTTTTTACCAATGGAAAGGACTTGCTATATCGCTTAACATCGCAACAACCGGATGTAGTTTTAATGGATATTAATTTGCCGGATGCAAATGGCATTGAACTTTGCAAAGAAGTAAAGGATAAATTTCCAGCCATTAATGTTATTGCTTTGAGTATTAATAACCAGCCAGGCATTGTACGTAAAATGATGGACAGTGGCGCCAGCGGTTATGTATTAAAAGATGCAGCGCAGCAGGAAATAATGGAGGGTATAAGAACAGTAGCGAAAGGAAAAGAATATTTTAGCCGATCAGCTACGCTGCTCTTACGCAAGCCAGAAGATAATTCGTTGCCTTCACTCACACGAAGGGAAAAAGAGATTTTAGAAAAAATTGCAGATGGCCTTACCAACCAGCAGATCGCTGATATACTTTTTGTTGATATAAGCACCGTAAGTTCTCATCGCAAGAACATGCTCGCAAAGTATGGTGTTCAAAATACAGCGGCGCTGGTGAAACTGGCAATTGTAGAAAAATTAATTTAGCAAACCATCACACCCGTGGTTTCCACGGAATTTCTTCCGCTTTCAGTTGATGAGCGGTATACCTTGCCAATACAAATAAATAATCACTGAGGCGGTTAAGGTATTTTATAACGATGGGTTCAATTTCTTCTTTTTCCAATTCTAATCTTACACAGCAGCGTTCGGCCCTTCTGCAAATACATCTTGCAATATGTAAATGAGAAACGGTAGCATGACCGCCGGGCAGGATAAAACTTTTCATTGGCGGGATCGCTTCATTCATCGTATCAATTTCTTTTTCCAGCAAGGTGATATCTTCTTCCTCCAGGTCGGGAATTTTCATCTTGGGTTCTTTTGCGGGATCGCAAGCGAGAGAAGAACCAATGGTAAATAAGCGGTCTTGTATTTCCTGTAGTATTTTTTTTGAATGCGCATCAGTTAAAAGGTCTTTGCAAAGACCTATATACGAATTCAGTTCATCCGTGGTTCCATACGCTTCTATACGTAAATGACTTTTCGGAACTTTTGTTCCACCGATCAGTGAGGTCGTTCCTTTGTCGCCTGTTTTTGTATAGATTTTTGTAGACATAAGCCCCATGTTCAATTTCAGACTCTTACCAAGTCCCCTTTAGGGGATTTAGGGGTATCAGTTTCAATAACTCCATCTCTCAATCTTACCACACGATGGGCATGGCCGGCGATATCTTCCTCATGCGTTACCAGTACAACAGTGTTTCCCTGCGAATGAATATTTTGAAAAATATCCATGATCTCGTAAGAAGTCTTTGTGTCAAGATTACCCGTTGGTTCATCTGCAAGGATCAATGAAGGATCATTTACCAATGCCCTGGCGATAGCCACACGTTGTGATTGTCCGCCACTCAATTCATTTGGTTTGTGATGACTGCGATCAGTAAGACTTACCAGACCGAGCACATGCATCGCTTTTTCATTGCGTTGTTTCTTGCTCATTCCGGCATATACTAATGGCAGCGCCACATTTTCCAAAGCCGTGAGGCGGGGCAGTAAATTAAATTGCTGGAATACAAAACCGATTTCTTTATTGCGTACTTCCGCCAGCGAATTGTCTTCCATTTTGCTGACGTCGTGATTATTCAAAACATATTTACCGGCGGAAGGAGTATCGAGGCAGCCGATAATATTCATCAATGTACTTTTCCCGGAACCGGATGGCCCCATCAATGCGACATATTCATTTCTAAAAATATCAAGCGAAATGCCTTTGAGTACTTCCAGTGTATTTTTACCCATAAAGTAGCTCTTTCGGATATTTTCAAGATGTATGATACCCCCATCTGTTTGCAGGCTATTTTTAAAACTATCTGTTGAAGTTGAATCCATTTTCTAATTAAATAAGAAGAGTAATTTAAAAAACTCTTTAGCATTAACCGTTGGGGTTTTTTATCACTTTTGGTACCTTAATAAATTCTTCATCATGCAAAGGCGCATTTTTCAGTGCTTCTTCCCGGCTGATAGATCCTTTCACTTCATCTTCCCGTAATATATTCATTTCATCGCTCATGTGCAGCAAAGGTTCTACATCCTTCAGGTCAAGTTCATTCAATTTTTCCACAAATGCGATCATTCGCTGCAGGTCTGTTTTAATTTCCTGTTTTTCTTCTTCATTGAATTTCAACCTTGCCAGGTGCGCCAGCTTGTCCACCATTGCATCGTTCACTTCCATTGGGCAAATATAGCCAGAAGTCGGAAGTCCGGGGTAGGAAGTCCGATCAAGTTATCCAATCTCATCCTTCTGACATCATGCCTCATTTTCTTATCTTCGCCGCCCTATGGCAAAGCACAAGGAAATAGTAATGAGCGGTATCCGGCCTACGGGTTTTTTACACCTTGGCAATTACTTTGGGGCATTGCGGAATTATGTGCGGATGCAGGAGGAGTATGAATGTTTTTTCATGGTGGCGGATCTTCATTCTTTAACCACGCATCCCGATACAAAAGAGTTGAAAAATAATGTACACCGGGTATTGGCGGAAAACATCGCATCTGGTTTAGACCCTGATAAAGTTGCCTTGTATTGCCAGAGCCATATTTATGAAACATCGGAACTGTATCTCTACCTGAACATGCTGTCCTATAAAGGTGAGCTCGAAAAGACGGTTACCTTCAAAGACAAAGCGAGGTTACAGCCTGATAATATCAATACCGGGTTGTTAACGTATCCTGTATTGCAAGCAGCGGATATTCTTTTGCACCGTGCAACTTATGTGCCTGTGGGCAAGGACCAGGAACAACATTTGGAAATGGCACGAAATTTCGCCAACCGGTTTAACCATCGTTATGGCAATGTATTTCCGGAACCGGCAGCATTTAATTATGGGAATGAATTAGTGAAAGTACCTAGTTTGGATGGGAATGGAAAGATGAGTAAGAGTGAGAATCAGAATGCTACATTATATTTAGCGGATAGCGATGACCAGATACGCAGTAAAAGTAAAGAAAGCAAAGATGGATGCTGGCCCGAAGGAAAAGAACTCCGCTAAATCCCCTGAAGTAGAAAATATTTTTTTATTGCTGAAGCTGGTGAGCACTGAGGAAACAGTGAAAAAGTTTGAAGAAGATTATACGAATGCCACTATCCGGTATGGTGACCTGAAACAACAGTTGGGAGATGACATGGTAAAGTTCATTTCACCCATACGAGAAAAGGTAAACGCCATACTAGCTGAAGAAAAAATACTTAAGGGAACGTAATGGAAAAAGGAGCGGTAAAAGCCCGGAAAAAGCGCCAAAGCCACGATGGAATTGATAAGGCAGGCGATGGGATTGAATTATTTTTAAAAATCAGGAAATACAAATCCTGAATTCGGAAAAGAAGTTTTACTTTGAACCCTTCCCGGTTTGGGATTTTGAATTTAATATATAGGAATTTCTCTCTTATGGCAAAATCAAAAAAAGCCCGGCATATAGCGGTTGCAGGAAACATCGGCGCCGGTAAAACTACACTCACTGAAATGCTGAGCAAGCATTATAAATGGATACCGAATTTCGAAGACGTAGACCATAATCCTTACCTCATGGATTTTTATGAGGATATGCCACGCTGGAGTTTTAACCTCCAGATTTATTTTTTAAATAGTCGCTTACGCCAATTGGTAGAGATTCAGAATGGTAATGAAACGGTGATACAAGACCGTACTATTTATGAAGACGCTAACATATTTGCTCCTAACTTGCACGAGATGGGTTTGATGAGTAAAAGGGATTTTGAATTACTTTGCTTTTTTTCAAACACTCAAACATTAGTCAAGCCACGGATTTATTAATTTATTTAAATGCATCCGTGCCAACACTGGTAGGACAGATTCAAAAACGGGGAAGGGAATACGAAGAAAACATTAGGCTGGATTACCTTAAGAAGTTAAATGAATATTATAATAAGTGGATTGAAAGTTATAAAGAAGGCCCGTTGCTCGTGATAAATGTTGATAAGAACAAGTTTGCGGAAAAAGAAGAAGATTTTGGAGATATTATACAGAAAGTGGACCGTGAATTGTATGGTTTATTCTAAAGTGCGTATGAAAACATCTCTTATATTTATATCATTATTACTTGCCTCTTCATTGTTCGCCCAAAAATCGCTCCGTGATTCTTTATTTGGCGGTAAAATGCGTGTACCGGATAGTGTACTGAAAGCAGCGAATCTGCCTGATAGCGCAAAGTCTTCAAACAATAACTTAGTAAAAACGGAATCAAAGAATCTGGGTTCGAATGAATAAAAACAGCGGCAGATCCGGGCAAAGTCGGAGAAGTTAAGCCGGATGAAATGCTCCCCGATTCGCTCAACCGCTCTTTTGTTTCCAAGCAGAAAGTGTTCAAACGTTTTATTGACGCCAATACTCCCATCATTGTTGGTGCTGCCAACGATTCTAAAAAAGTTAGAAAAGGGGGAATACAGTATTGAAGTTGACTACGAGATTGCTCTCAACGGAAAAGTAACTACTACATCAATTGCCTCTTATCCTGCCAACGAATTCCTGGTACAACAGGTAGCCGAACTTATGCAGCGCACCCCCGTACTTGCTGCACCTGTGTACGGCGACGGTAAGCCCCGCAAGTATATAGGGAAACAGCAGTTTGTGATTTTGAAGAAATAATTTTGTAGCCCGGCTGCATTACTATGCGCAGCATCCCGTGGACTATCATCTTCGTTGCAACGCTCCGTTCATCTTTCTGTTCTCTATTCAGCATATTAGAACATATCTTCATTCTCCCTTGCTTATTGCCAATTGCATATTGCTTTCTTTCTTTCCTCCTTTTCTCTTTCGCCTCTTAGCCTAATACTTCGCATAATCTTTCAACTCCTCCAGCATGTCGGCAATCTTCTTCACCCATTCTTCCTGTTTTTCTTTGATGATACTATGATTGGTTTCCTCATCATAATTATCCTGGAATTTTTCTTTTTTGTCTGTTACTTCCTGGTAAATTTTTTGCAAGTCCGTTTGATAACTGGACGAATTGAATTTGTATTCACTCATTTCTTTATTTAATAAACGGGCAAAAATTTCTGCTATATCAAAATGGCCCTGTTCATGTGCTAATATATAATCCGTTTTATGTCTTCCCCACGACCTGTTTTTGGAAAAGCTGCAAGCGATCTTAAAACTAAACCATTGCGGTTGATATTGTATTCTATCGCCAGGTAAGTAGTGGTAGAAGCCGCGGCATCCGATTCAGTATTGACCGGTCCTTATAATCACTCCATTTCAGTTTACTGCGCTTGTTCCAATGAATAAGGTCATCATTAGCCGACTGGCTGTAAGAAAGAAAGGGAAATTATAAATAAAATAGAAAATAAGAGTTTCTTCATCGCAGGCTTTAACGTGAAATTCTGAGATAAAGTTTTAAAGAAAAACTAATATTTCAAATTGCCTCTATTTTTCAACCAATTTCGAAAAAAACCCTCCTTAGTGGATTAATAACTTTTGAAGGGTTCAAAACCCTTCAAAAGTTTCATTCGATAAAGGAGATTAATTTGTGTAAATAAGTGTAATTCGTGTCCCAAAAAAAATCCCCCAACAAAAACGCCGGGGGACTTGACAGCAAGCAATCGTAGTGAATTAAAATTTTGGGGCTGCTGCCAGTATTTCACCAGAAACACCGTCCTTATATTTTTCAAAGTTTTTTATAAATAAACCAGCGAGCTGGTTTGCTTTTTCATCGTAAGCTTTTTTATCAGCCCATGTATTGCGGGGTTGCAATAAATCCGTGGGAACACCGGGACATTCTTTCGGTATAGCAAAACCAAATACAGGATCTGTCTTAAAATTCTACTTCATCCAATTTTCCTTCCAATACCGCTGTGATCATCGCTCTTGTATATTTCAACTTGATCCTGCTACCTGTTCCATAAGCGCCGCCTGTCCAGCCGGTATTGATCATCCATACATTCACATTGTTCTCCTGCATCTTCGCACCGAGCATGTGCGCATATTTGCCGGGATGCAATGGTAAAAAAGGTGCACCGAAGCAAGCACTGAATGTTGGCTTCGGATCTTTGATACCGGTTTCCGTTCCTGCAATCTTCGCAGTGTAACCGGAAATGAATTGATACATCGCCTGCCCCGCCGTTAATTTAGAAACGGGTGGTAAGATGCCGAACGCATCACAAGTCAGGAAGAAAATATTTTTTGGTAAACCACCGATCGATGGTTCCAGTGCATTGCTGATAAAATCAAGCGGGTAAGCCACTCTGGTATTTTCCGTAATGGATGCATCGTCGAAGTTAATCGTATTCGTATTGGGGGAAAAAGCCAACGTTCTCCACTAATGCACCGGGCTTAATCGAATGAAATATCTCCGGTTCTTTTTCTTCAGTGAGGTTAATTGTTTTTGCATAACAACCGCCTTCGAAGTTGAAGATGCCGTCTTTTGTCCATCCGTGTTCATCATCACCAATCAGTTTGCGGTTGGGATCTGCGCTTAATGTTGTTTTACCTGTTCCGCTCAATCCAAAGAAAACGGCCGTATCACCTTTGCCTCCCACGTTTGCGCTGCAATGCATGCTCAATACATTTTTTTCGCGGGGGTAATATATAATTGAGCACGGAGAAAATTCCTTTCTTCATTTCACCGGTATAACCCGTGCCGGCGATCAATATCATTTTATGTTTTAAAAGAAATAATGGCGCAATTATGTTGCCTTGTTCCGCATTCTTCCGGATCGAGCATCAGGCCCGGTGCGGAAACAATATGCCATTCCGGTTCAAAGGATTCTAATTCTTCATTGGTCGGCCGCAGGAATAAATTATGTACAAACAAATTGCTCCAGGGTTTTTCATTGATCACCCGGATATTTAGTTATACTTCGGATCAGCACAGGCATAACAATCACGCACCCCACAATTCCTGTTGAAAACGGAAGTAATTGAATATTTTTTTATAGATGATATCAAAATATTTGGGATCAATCGGGATGTTGACATCATTCCAGTTTACCGAACCATTGGTAATTTCATCTTTCACGATGAATTTATCTTTTGGAGACCGGCCGGTGAATTCACCGGTATTGATCACCAACGCACCTGTGTCATTTAATACACCTTGCTTTAGACGAAGTGTAGCATCAATCAATTCTTCGGGTGATAACTGGTAACGAATATTCTCCGTTTTGTTCAAACCGGGTAAAAGTAAATTGAGAGGTTTGGTGGCGGCAACAGGAAGCATAAGTTCGTAGGGGTTTAGTTAAGGGGTACAAAGTAATGCAGATTTTTAAATATTACAAACAACCGTTAGTATTTAATTTATCATTTTTGAAGATATTTTGGCGTTTTTCCATCCATATCAAAATTAAACTGATTGATTTTGAATAGTTTTCTAACAGTATGGTAAGGGTAAGGGTAAGGGTAAGGGGCGAGTGGCGAGTAGGAGGGAAGTATAGACAATGAGCAATTGGTAATTGGCAATGTGCAAGGAATAATTACTAATTATTAATTAATAATAAGGAGGCAGCGGTTAACCATAAACTCTTCGCAATTGCTGAATAGCGAACAGGAAGCACAAGAGTGTCTCGACCCGATAGCAATCGGGGCAGGCGCAACGAAGAGATGATCAGGGAACCGTAGTTCGGCTCCGCTCACTACTGGTTTAATAAAATTTAACGCCTGCTATTAATTACTGATTTAAAAATTGAAGATTATATTCTACCGGTCTGGTATCTTTAGCGTTTCAAATCCCAACATGAAAAATTTACCCCTCAACCCGGAGTTGTTTACAAAAAACCGCGAACGCTTTGCCGGGAGAATGCAGAAAAAATTCCATCGCCATTTTTGTAAGTAATGATGAGACGCCGAGTAATGGCGACGCTATATACCGGTTTAAACAAAACAGTAACCTTTATTGGTTGAGCGGCATCGTACAGGAAGATAGTATGGTGATTTTATTCCCGGATAATCCTGATCCGAAATACCGTGAAAATGCTGGTGTTGATCCGCCCCAATGAATTAAAAGAAAAATGGGATGGCAAAAGATTGCGTGCAAAAGAGGCGACGGATACCAGTGGCATAAAAACAATTGTGTGGTTGGATACATTGGAAGGTTTATTGCAGCCATGGATTCATTTGGCGGATACAATTTATTTGGATACGAATGAGAATGACCGCAAAGCAAGTTTGCCTCAAACAAGGGACTATCGTTATGTAAATGAAATAAAATCCCGCTACCCGTTGCACCACTATGAAAGAGCGGGCGAAAATTCTAAAGGAACTGCGTGGTATAAAAACTTCATTGGAAGTGGAAGTTTTACAAGCAGCGATTGATATTACTGATAATACATTCAGACGACTGTTGAAATTTATTAAGCCCGGCGTGATGGAATATGAAATTGAAGCGGAGATCGTTCATTCATTTCTTAGCCAGCGGGCGACAGGTGAAGCGTACGGAAGCATCATCGCCAGTGGTGGACAGGGCGAGGGACATTGCATTATATTTCCAACAACCAGAATGCAAGGACGGTGAATTGATATTAATGGATTTTGGTGCTGAGTATGGCGGTTATAATGCTGATCTTACCCGCACAATTCCTGTAAATGGAAAATTTACCCGCAGGCAAAAAACTGTTTATAACGCATGTCTTCATTTGCATGATTATGCAAAAAGCTTATTGAAGCCGGGTATCACGATTATAGATTATACAGACAAAGTGGGAGAAGAAGCCACGCAGCAATTTTTAAAAATCGGGTTATTAAAAAAGAGCGATGTAAAAAATGAAGACCCGGAGAACAGGGCTTACCGTAAATATTTATACCATGGTATTTCGCATCATCTTGGTATTGATGTGCATGATTTGGGACCAAGAACAGAACCGATAAAAGCGGGTATGGTGCTTACCGTGGAGCCGGGCATTTATATTGAACAGGAACAAATGGGGATAAGGATTGAAAACAATGTTTGGATAACAAAAAATGGGAATAAAGATTTAATGAAAAATATCCCGATAACTGTGGAAGACATTGAAACGCTTATGAAAAAATAAGATTTATCTTTCCGGCATGAAACAAATTCCTAACCTATTTACATTATTGAATCTTGTTTTTGGTTGTCTCGCCATTGTGTTTGCTATGGAAAACGGCATTAGTTTTTATGTGGACGCTAATGGGGAACAACTTTTTTATATCCCGGAAAAAATATGGATGGCTTCATTGTTTATAGGATTGGCTGCAGTTGTTGATTTTTGGATGGGTTTGTTGCAAGACTTTTTAAAGCAACATCAGAAATGGGAAAGCAACTTGATTCCTTAGCTGACCTTGTAAGTTTTGGTGTAGCGCCGGCAATAATTATTTACAATTTTTGCGGAGGAGTTATGTTCAGGACGAAAGCGCCCTGGATACCTCAATTATATGGTTGCTTCCTGCATTTCTATTGCCTTGCGCCGCTGCGTGGAGATTGGCAAGATTTAATTTAGATACAGCACAATCATTTTCTTTCAAAGGCCTGCCTGCACCAACGAATGGAATTTTCTTTGCATCCCTCCCATTAATTTATTGGAATGTAAATGAACCCTGGGTAAACGAACTTTTGCTGAACAAATGGTTTTTATATGGCCTTGTGGTATTATTTTCTTTCCTGATGGTTTCCAAACTTCCGTTGATGAGTTTGAAGTTTAAAGATTATAGTGTGAAGAATAATTTATCAAATATTTATTGGTGATTATTTCGATAGCAGCTATTGTGATTTTCAAATGGCTGGCAGTGCCGGTAATAGTGCTAGTCTACGTTCTACTATCTTTGTTATTCAAAAATAAAACAGCATGACCTATACAGTTGAGATAAAAGTAATGCCCTTGAAAGAGTTGCTCGATCCGCAGGGAAAAGCAGTGATGGGCGGTTTGCAAAGCCTCGGCCTCGGCGGAGTAGAAGATGTGAGGATTGGAAAAAATATCACCCTGCAGGTAACTGCGGATTCTCCTGAAAAAGCAAAACAAATCGCGGAAGATGCCAGCAAGAAATTGTTGTCAAATCCTGTGATGGAATATTTTGAGGTAAGCGTCAATTAATAGTTGCGGTGATGAGTTCCCTGTTATCATCAGTGACTCATAACTCACAACTCTGAACTCCTAACTTCTCTCCATGCTGTATCTCGTTCCCACACCTATCGGCAACCTGAAAGATATTACGCTTCGTGCATTGGAAGTGCTGAAAGAGGTGGACCTTATTCTCGCGGAAGATACAAGGACTACTTCCCATTTATTGACCCATTATAATATTACAAAACCGCTTACACCTTATCACCAGCATAACGAACACCAGGTGCTGCATCATTTAGTCAGCCAGTTA
The DNA here is from genome assembly GCA_037200685.1 of Chitinophagaceae bacterium. Classification (GTDB taxonomy): domain Bacteria; phylum Bacteroidota; class Bacteroidia; order Chitinophagales; family Chitinophagaceae; genus JAJKIP01. Next base: position 18,842 of record JBBCIG010000002.1, on the reverse strand, counting down.
TTGGAAGGAAAGAAAATGGCTGTTGTTACCGATGCCGGCACACCGGGTATTTCTGATCCTGCATTTTTATTAGTAAGAGAGTGTATAAAAACAGGAGTGAAAATAGAATGCCTGCCGGGGAGCAACAGCATTCGTACCTGCGTTGGTGAACAGTGGCATTCCTACGAACCGTTTTGTATTCGAAGGTTTTTTACCTGTTAAAAAAGGAAGGCAGACATTATTGAAACAGTTAGCCATAGAAGAAAGAACAATGATTTTTTATGAATCACCTAACCGGTTAGTGAAAACATTGGAAGAATTCAGCGTTCATTTTGGTGAAAACAGGCTATGCAGTGTTAGCCGTGAATTATCAAAAATGTTTGAAGAGAATAAAAGAGGGCCTTTGCTGGAAGTATGTAATTACTTTAAAGAGAAAACAGTAAAAGGTGAGATTGTGATTGTAGTAGCAGGGAGTGAAAAATAGGCAAGGCAAATAAGCAATAGACAACGAGCAAGGAGACCATTATAAGGAAAGTATCGTTTTAATTGTTGAATAAAGAACAGGAAGATGAAGAGTGCGACGCAAGGGACGATGCTAGTAGCACTAAAGCTGGGAAATAAATAAATTGCTCCAAAGAGGTGATATACAACCGGGAATTTGAAAATTCCCATCTCCCACTCATAACTTTTTCTTTTATCTAACAAGCTATTGGCGAAATTTGCAGATTGCTCCTATGGATGCTATTAAGCAATCCTTTATGAAGAAAATTACCGGTTTACTTTTTCTTTTTACTCGGATTATAATTGTTTTTCCCAGGACCTGGCGTTTGGTAAAAAAATTGTCGATACCCTGGCTTCTCCGTTTTTCTGGGGACGTGGCTATACCAATAATGGCATGAAGAAAGCGGCGGATTATTTAGCTGCGCAATTTCAATCGTATGGCTTGAAACCAATGAAGGGGAATGATTTCTTTCAATCATTTTCTTATCCTGCTAATACATTTCCGGGTACGATGGAAGTGACGATCAATGGAAAAGATCTTGTTCCCGGTAAAGATTATATTATCAGTCCTGAGAGTAAAGGCATGAAAGGAAAAGGTGACCTGCAGCAGGCGGACAGCGTTCAATTCATGAACCGTGAAAATAAATTAATTGTAAAACTGGAAGATAAACTCACCTGGTCTGTAGCCACGGAAGAAGCGGGAGTATACAGTGATACAAGTGGATAAAAAAGCAATACAAGGTGCCCCGCAAAATTTTAAAGTGAGTATTGAAAATGATTTTATAAAAAATTTTAAAACCGTTAATGTTTGTGCAGTAGTGAAAGGAAGTGTAAAACCGGATTCCATCATTTTGATTACGGCGCATTACGATCATCTCGGTGGAATGGGTAAGGACACTTATTTTCCCGGCGCCAATGATAATGCAAGCGGTATTTCATTACTGCTTAACCTGGCGAAATATTATGCGGCGAACCCTGCGCCATATTCAATCGGCTTTATTTGTTTTGCCGGTGAAGAAGCCGGGCTTATCGGTTCGAAATATTTTACAGAACATCCATTGACTCCATTAAAAAATATCCGCTTTCTTATTAATACAGATCTCGCCGGTACGGGAGAAGACGGGATTACGGTTGTGAATGCATCCGAATTCCCTGCGGAATTTGCCATGATGAACGCCGTGAACAACGAAAAAAAATTGCTTTCCAATATTTATCCCCGTGGCAAAGCGGCGAACAGCGATCATTATTTTTTTACAGAAAAAGGAGTGCCCGCTTTCTTTTTTTATACACTCGGCGGTATTAAAGCATACCATAATGTATTTGATCAATCATCAACGCTGCCATTGAACGAGCATGAAGACCTTTTTAAACTGATCATTGGCTTTAATGATAAATTAATGGCAAATAAATAATAGATATTCATGAAAAAATTATTTACCGTACTGTTGGTGTTATCGTATTTGTGTGTGTGTTCACAGTCTGCACCACTTCCTTATCCCGGCTACTGGCAGCAACGGGTGAAATATGTCATGGATATTGACATGAATGTTGAAACAAACCGTCTTACAGGAAAACAAAAACTGGAATACTGGAACAATTCTCCGGATACATTATCAAAAGTTTTTTATCATTTATACTGGAATGCATTTCAGCCAAACAGTATGATGGATGTGCGCAGCCGCCGGCAGGGAACAATGGAAGCGGGTGGAAGAACAGATTGGGATGCACGGGTAAGAGATCGCATTCTTGCATTGAAGCCTGATGAAATAGGTTATCAAAAAATTCTTTCCTTAAAAATGAATGGCAGGCCGCAGCAGTTTGAAATATTGGAAACGATAATGAAAGTGAAGTTGGACAAACCCATCGCACCGGGAACAAAAGTGTTATTTGAAATAGAGTTTGAAGCGCAGGTGCCACTCCAGATACGCGCAGCGGCAGGATAAATGCGGAAGGTGTTCGCTTCAGTATGGGCCAATGGTATCCAAAATTATGCGAGTACGATAAAGAAGGTTGGCATCCTACACCTTATATCGGCAGGGATTTTTATGGCGTGTGGGGGAGATTTTGATGTAAATATTTCTATTGATAAAAATTATATCATTGGCGCCACCGGCGAATTGCAAAACGCTAACCAGGTGGGTTATGGATATGAAACCGCGGGGGACAAAAGTGGTTCGTCCTGCCGGCAATAAATTGCTCTGGCATTTTACTGCATCCAATGTTCATGATTTTGTATGGGCCGCAGACCGGGTTATATACATGTTAGTAAAAAAGTAAGGGAAGGCTTAACCATTCATGCACTTTATAAAATAGACATTGAACGCCTAAAAGAAAGTTATGATGGTCTTGGTGCCAGGCAGAAAGCTGAATATGGCAATAGCCTCGATAGTTACCTGAGACTTTATAAAGCGCAATGGGAGCAATTACTAGAAATGATTGCAATGGCCCAGCCATTTGTAGAAAAAAATTTCGGTAAATATCCATACAGTCAATATTCTTTTATACAAGGTGGTGATGGCGGTATGGAGTATTCAATGGCTACGTTGGTAAGAGGGCGGCGCCGGAGGCGGTCATACATGAATGGCTGCATAGCTGGTACCAGGGGCGGTGATAGGCACCAACGAATCTTTATATCCATGGATGGATGAAGGTTTTGCTACCTATGCAGAAAACGAAACCTATAAATACCTGGGCCTGCTGGTTGATACTACTTCGTACACGATGCAACGTATAAAGCATATTTCCAACTGGTGAAAAGTAATAAAGAAGAAGCATTGACTACGCATGCGGATCATTTCAACACGAACTATGCTTATAAAGTCGCTTCCTATATGAAAGGTTCCATGTTCCTCGTGCAATTAGGCTATATCACCGGGGAGGAAACACGGAATAAAATTTTATTGGAATATTATCGCCTGTGGAAGTTCAGGCACCCGGATGTAAATGATTTTATACGCATTGCGGGAAAAAGTAAGCGATATGAAACTCGACTGGTACCAGCAATACTGGATCAATTCTACCCGTACGATCGATTATGCCTTTGACAGTTTATGGGAAGAAGGTGGCAAGACGAAAATTCGTATTATTAAAAAGGGATTGATGTCAATGCCCATCGATTTAAAACTTACGTTCCGGGACAGCACTTCTGAAATGCATTATATACCCATTGACCTGATTGTATGGAGAAAAGCCGGCGGAAGATATACGCCAAGAAAAATATATCCCGCCTGGAAATGGACAAATGAAAAATATATTATTGAAAGCGATAAAAGATTAAGTGATATCATCGTTGCCGAGATAGATCCATCGCAACGGCTGGCCGATGTGGAAAGACAAAATAATAAAATACGATTACGGTGATAGGACGCCGAACTGCTCCGGCTTCTTGATTATTTATTCCTGTCGTTACTTTTTATTTTTTTTGTCATCGTCCGTTCCCTGGTCATCTTCGTTGCGTCGCACACTTCATCTTCCTGTTCTCTACTCATCAATGTCGTCGAAGATACCGATGTTTGTCGGGAAAGGGTCACACAGGACGGCGGAAACCCGATAGCTATCGGGTCTGTTCCGGCCACCACCAGAATAATAATGATAATGCAATATTTTTTGCCGGAACAGAGTTCCGCCGTCCTATTCGCCAGGCTTAAATAAAAAAACCATCCCGCAAAAAGTGGAATGGTTTTTTATTTTTGATTCAGGCCCTCAAAATCATATTAGCAGAGACTTAAAACGTTGGTTTATGGTTAATGGCTCTATATGGTTAAAACGTTTTAAACTTATGTATCCGCAAAGCACCTTGCGAAGCTAGGAGCTTTCTGTTTCCTCTTATATACCACATTTGTGGTATTTTATAAAATTTAACGTCCAAAGTATTTGTTTACAGCCTCTACCCGGTTGGAAACGTGGAGTTTCTCGTAGATATGGTACACATGCTTACGAACGGTCTCTTGACTGATAAACAACTCGGCCGCGATTTCTTTATACATTAATCCTTTGGAAAGTTGTTCGAGTATCTCTTTTTCACGGTTAGAAAGTTCATCAAGTTCTTCATGATCACCAACACTGACGGATTTATGCTGGAATGCCGCCACTACTTTTCTTGCAATCTGGCTGCTCATCGTGTGCGCCACCGTGGTATAATTCACCAATCGCTTCCAGCATACGGGCAGGTGTTGTCTTCTTTAATATATAACCACTGGCGCCGGCGCTTAATGCTTCGAATATTTTTTCATCTTCTTCGTACACCGTACACATCATAAAATTAGTACCGGTCACTTTTTCTTTTAAAGCCCTTACGCAATCGATACCACTTTCGCTCCCGCCAAGATTAATATCCATTAATACTACGTCAGGCTTTAATAAAGGTATTTGCCGGATGGCTTCTTCAGCCGTACCGATAGTTGCGATACATTTATATCCATCGGACATACTGATGATCTCTTCGAGTGCATTCCGCAAATCACTGTTATCATCAACTATACAAACGGAGACTTTCATGTAGCAAAATTGTGCTTTATCGCCTTACCACCCAATACCACGAAGTGGTAAGTTTGATCAGCGGGGAACATAAAGAATATATTTATCCCTTAAAAAAATCTTCTGCGAATATCTCTTTTATTTCTATGGCTCTGGGCCTCGTGCCGCTTTCCTGTATTTCCGCGGCAAGATCACCGCCTTTCAGGCAAATTAAACCAGGTTTAGTAGTGGACGAATCATCAGTTTCCAGTTCACTTGTATCTTTTTTACTTTTTTCCCGATAGCTATCGGGATTTGCCTTTTGACTTAACACCGGCTTACTCCACCTCCACAAATCTTTCAAAGGAGCAACCGCCCTCGAAACAACAAAATCAAATTTCCTGTTTTTAATTTCTTCTATCCTGCTATGTTGTGTCGTAATATTTTTAAGACTGATTTCAGTGGCGATAGCATCTACCACTTTTAATTTTTTGGCGATGCTGTCTACGAGGTGAAATTTTACTTCTGGAAAAAAAATAGCCAGCGGTATTCCAGGGAAACCACCACCGGTGCCGAGGTCAATGATTTCCATTCCGGGACTGAATTCGAACACCGCAGCGATACTTAATGAATGCAGTACATGTTTTTCATAAAGACCATCAATGTCTTTTCGTGAAATGACATTGATCTGTTCATTCCATGCTGCATATAATTTTGCTAATGCTGTAAACTGCTGCAATTGTTCCGCAGTGAAATCTGAAAAATATTTTAGGATAGCATCCATATTTTTTTCTTCTGTCCGAACTTTTCGCCCGGACGTATCAGGGAAAAGAGATCAATGTTTTCCTCATTTTCTCCTTTATTTCTGTGCGATTACTTACCAGCTATTTTTCCTTGGTTTCTTCCACAATGCAGGGGCAAAGATGATATAATAAAAGAATAACCAGGTGTCCAGGAAAAAGTACCAGGGCCAGAGATCTTTTTCATCCAGGTTCGCCATGGCTTTTTTAAAATAAAACCTTGTACCACGAAGCGGATAGCGAAAACTCCTAATACAAAGCGCCAGTCGAAAAATATAAAACTGGCTATTAATAAAGGATAAAAAAGAAATTGAGAAAAGAAGTATACGCCCAGTAAAAATTTATGAACTGGTTTATAAAAACGTGCTGTTGTATAATGCCTCGATTTTTGTTTCAGCCAGTCTTTCCATGTTGTTTTCGGTATAGATCTGGTAACAGCATCGGAGTCAATCATCACGGCTGTATTAGTCTTGGTTGCTACTTTATTTACAAATAAATCATCATCGCCGCTGGGGATATGATTAATGGAAGCAAAGCCTTTATTACGGAGAAATAAATCTTTTTTATAAGATAAATTTCTTCCCACGCCCATGTACGGCATGCCGGCCATAGCATATGAAAGATATTGCAGGGCTGTATGAAATGTTTCAAACCTTATCAGCTTGTTCAGCAAACCGGACGTTTTATGATAAGCTCCGTATCCTAATACGATCTCTGTTTTTTCATCGTAGGCACTCTGCATTTTTTCTATCCAGAATTCGCTGGCGGGTACACAATCAGCATCGGTTAATAATAAAATTTCATATTTCGCTTCGCGGATACCGATAGATAGAGGATATTTTTTTCCTGAAATCAATTTTGCTTCCTGCGTAAGTTCTACTACGTTCAGCGATTTAAATTTCTTTTTTAATTCCTGTAAAAATGTATTTGGAATCATCCAGTGAATTATCATTGACAACAACAACTTCGCTGGAGCTGGGATAGTTTTGTACCAGCACACCGGGCAGGTTACGGGCCAGGTTTTCATCTTCATCCCTGGCGCAAACGATCACGGAAACAGGATGCTGCTGCGATTGTTGTTTTTGACCGGGTTTATGAAAAGCAAGACGGCGAAAAAAATACAGGTAATAAAAAAGCTGGATGGCGGTGACGACAGCAAAAGAATAAAAAATTATCTCGCTCAGTTAGGTAGTGGCATAGCGGCGAAGATAATGTGCAATTGGCAATAGGCAACAAGCAAGAGATCATTAAATTATAAGAATTCTTTTTGCTTATTGTCTATTGCCAATTGTTTTAACTTGCAACATGGCTGCGTTGACATTTCAATTACAACATACTGATAACGATTCGAAAGCAAGGGCCGGGAAGATTACAACCGATCATGGAGAAATAATAACTCCTGTTTTTATGCCGGTAGGTACAGCGGGAACGGTGAAGGCTATCACGCAACAACAATTAGTGCATGATGTGAAAGCCCAAATTATTTTGGGCAACACCTACCATCTTTATTTGCGTCCGGGGTTGGAAGTGCTGGAGCAAGCCGGTGGCCTCCACAAATTCAACGGGTGGAAAAAACCTATCCTTACCGACAGCGGTGGCTACCAGGTTTTTTCTTTGGCAGGCACAAGAAAAATAAAAGAAGAAGGCGTCACTTTTCAATCGCATATTGATGGATCGAAACATTTGTTTTCACCCGAATACGTGATGGATATCCAGCGCATCATCGGCGGCGATATTATGATGGCGTTTGATGAATGTCCTCCCGGCGGCAGCGAGTTTGAATACGCAAGGACTTCCATGGAGTTAACGCATCGCTGGCTCGACCGCTGCTGGCAACAGTTTCATTCTACTGCTGATAAATATAATTATACGCAAAATCTTTTCCCGATTGTACAGGGCGGCACGTTCAAAGAGCTGCGTAAACAATCCTGTGAATACATCGCATCAAAAAATGCCGCGGGCAATGCGATTGGTGGATTAAGCGTGGGCGAGCCCGAACCGGTGATGTATGAAATATGTGATTGGTGCTGCGATCATTTGCCCCAGGAAAAACCAAGGTACCTGATGGGTGTCGGCACACCCTGGAATATTTTAGAATGTATCAGCCTGGGCATTGATATGTTTGATTGCGTAATGCCAACAAGAAACGGAAGAAATGCAATGCTCTTTACCACCAAAGGCGTTATTAATATTGATAATAAGAAATGGGAAAAAGATTTTTCTGTTCTTGATGATGGGTTGGAAAGTGAGATCAGTAATTATTACAGCAAAGCGTATTTGCGCCATTTGATGAAGTCCAATGAAATATTAGGATTGACAATTGCAAGTATCCATAATTTGGCGTTTTATTGCTGGATGATGGGTGAAGCGAGGCAGCATATTGTTGAAGGAACTTTTTCAGGCTGGAAAAATGAAATGATCCGAATATTTAAGGAAAAGTTGTAAACCCAGTCTTCCTTTTCACTTTTTACTTTTGATTTTTGAATTAGCTTCGCACCCGATGACGAAGCTCGACTGGTATATCATTAAAAAATTTCTTGTTACTTTTTTCTTTTGCATGGTGCTGTTTATGGTCGTGGCCGTTGCGGTAGACAGCAGTGAGAAGACGGATGACTTTGTGAAAACAGGCCTCAGCAGTTACCAGATCATCAAACAATATTATCTCGGGTTTGTTCCTTATATCTGGGGTTTGCTTTTCCCCCTTTTTGTTTTTATCGCTGTTATTTTTTTTACCAGTCGTATGGCCAGCCGGTCGGAGATCGTGGCAATACTGGCAAGTGGCACCAGTTACAACCGGATGTTGAGGCCTTACCTGGTCGGCGGACTTTTTCTTGGTACCATCTTATGGTTTGGCAGCCGCTATTATATTCCCAAAGCCAATGCGATCCGCAGCACTTTCCAGGCAACCTATATTGATAAGAACGATCCAGTAAAAGAAATACGAGTAGCAACTTCTTCCGCCGCATCGATAGTAATACCTATATCGGCATTAAAGGATACGATACCGCATCCATGTCAGCGATACAATTTTTTATGGAAAAAGTGAAGGATGACAAAGTGTTTTATAATCTCCGTTCCGGTAATATTAAATGGGGACACTGCTACCAAAAAATGGATATTGACCAGCGCCGTGGAAAGAAAAATCGACAGCCTGCACGAAACAGTAACCAGTTACGCAGCCGACACCTTACATATCAGCCTGAAGCCGGATGAATTGCGGCACGACGATTACCTGAAAGATAAACTCAGTACACCGCAGCTTGTCACTTATCTGGAACGGGAAGAGTCAAGAGGTACGGAAGGGCTTAACGCCTACAAAGTAGAACGATACCGGCGCACCGCCACACCCTTCGCTGTTTTACTACTCACCATTATCGGTGCTGTGATGGCCAGCCGCAAAACGAGGGGCGGCAGCGGCATGCACCTTGCCATCGGCATCGTGACGGCGGCGCTTTTTATTTTATCCGACAGGTTCTCTACCGTATTTTCGACAAACGGAAATTTTCCTCCTTTGCTGGCGGCCTGGATACCCAATATTGTTTTTTCTTTCGTCGCACTCTATATGTATATACGGGCGCCGAAATAATTCTTCTCAAATAAGACAAGTTGCCGGAAACGATTGCGCTAATTTGACAACTTATTCATCTAAATTCTTGCTCCGGCAGGCATCATTAAGTACCTTTATCACTTCGGTATACGATTAATAGTTGCCTCCAATTTCAGGAGTTGCCGCATTCCGCAGGAAATAAAAAGATGCCATTTGCACAGGTGATGAACGGAGCGTCGCAACGAAGATGCCATGAAAACTGAAGCTGGTACTATAAAAATTCATTGTAAACAACGTCACAGATTTTTTAAACGACTCACATGGATATCATTAAGGAAAGGTTTAAGGAAAAGGCAGATAAACTTGCAGTGGAAATAAAAACATTATTGAAAGAAAACGGCAATAAAGTTGTCGGCCAGGTGCAGTTATCGCAGGTGTACCAAGGGATGCGCGGGATGACGGGGCTGGTAACAGAAACTTCGTTGCTCGATGCGCAGGATGGTATTCGTTTCCGCGGTTATTCTATTCCTGAGCTGCGGGAAAAATTGCCAAAAGTGCCTGGTGGTACGGAGCCCTTGCCGGAAGGATTATTTTACTTAATGCTGATTGGCGAATTGCCAACCGAAGAAGATGTACAATATATAACGTCGGTATGGCAACGGCGCAGCCATGTGCCCACACATGTATTCCATACCATCGAAGCATTGCCCATCAACGCACACCCGATGACACAGTTTGTTGTCGGCATCATGGCGCTGCAAACAGAAAGTAAGTTTGCGAAAAAATATTCAGAAGGGTTAAGCAAGAAAGATTATTGGGAAGTAGCGTTTGAAGATTGCATGGATTTGATCGCAAGATTGCCCCGCATCGCTGCGTATATCTATAGAAGGAAATATAAATTCGGCGAGCATATTCAACCCGATGGTTTATTGGATTGGGCGGGAAACTTTGCGCACATGCTGGGCTTTGAAGATGATAAATTTAAAAAACTCATGCGTTTGTACATGACCATTCATGCCGATCATGAAGGAGGTAATGTATCCGCACACGCAACGCATCTCGTTGGCTCCGCACTGGCCGATCCTTATCTTTCCTATGCTGCGGGCATGAACGGTCTCGCCGGGCCATTACATGGTTTGGCTAACCAGGAAGTGATCAAGTGGATATTTGAAATGCAGGAAGAATTAAAAACGAAAGAACCAACTTCGGCGCAAATAGCGGACTATGTGAAAAAAACATTGAGTGAAGGCAAAGTAGTGCCGGGTTATGGACATGCGGTGTTGCGTCAAACAGATCCGCGTTTTATTGCACAAATGGAATTTGGAAAAGCACACATGCCGGATGATCCGCTGGTAAATACAGTTTGGAAAATATATGAAGTGGTACCACCGATATTACAATCACTTGGTAAAGTAAAAAATCCCTGGCCGAATGTTGATGCGCACAGCGGCGCATTGCTCGTACACTTCGGCATGAAGGAATATGAATATTACACCGTGCTTTTCGCGGTGAGCCGTTCACTTGGCGTATTGGCAAGCCTCTGCTGGGACAGGGCGCTGGGCTATGCATTAGAAAGGCCTAAGTCTGTAACAACCGATCTTGTAAAGAAATGGTTTAAAAGGCGAAGGCGAAATATGGGGAGATTAATCCTCACACGAAAATCAATAGTTGAACCCGCTGATAAAGCGGGTTTTTGATTTATCCGCAGGATGCTGTGCATTATTCCGGCTGTATTGCTACTAGCATCGCCTGTTGCGTCGCACTCTTGTACGTTCTGTTCGCTATTCAGCATTTTCGAAGTTGCTGTAAAGATTTCATCATTTTTTATGCGCAAAAAAAGCATTTTTCCGAAGGGAAAAACTATATTTTAAATACCTGGTTAATCTTCATAATTATAAAGTTGTTTCTATTTTTCCCCTTTATACAGTCATTTAAAAAATGTAATTCTCTTTATTATTTAAAAACGTAACTGTGTTCCAATAAGCTTATCTTTAAGAGAATAGCCTGTCCCGCAAATGCGGGATTGGGACAAAGCCTCATCACCTTTTTTCCTTTCTCCACCTTTTCTGGTACGGTTTTTTTATAATCTATATTATCCTTATTCATTTATTAACTTTAAAACATAAGATTATGTCAACCAGAAACAAAGTATTGTTGGGCATCCTTGGAGCTGCCGCAGCCGGTGTGGTTATCGGTTTATTGATTGCCCCTGAAAAAGGAAAAGATATGCGTAAGAAAATTAAAAACACGGCAGGTGATTGGGCTGATAATCTTAGCCATCTGTGGACTAGTGGAAAAAGAGCAGCGGAAGATGCACTTGATGAAGTGAAAGAAAAAGGCAAACATGCAAAAGCAGCAGCTGAAGACAAAGTAAATAAGATCAAAGAAAGCTATAGTTAATAGCTATCATATTCAGGCAGGCTGAACGGCTTGCCTGGATTTTTGTTTTTTGCATTAAATGAATTTGTATGCAAGTGGAAGAACTTAAAGAAAAAGCGGCTGACCTGACGGACCATGTAGAAGACCTGGCCAATACTTTTTATCGCTTAACGGTTGTGAACATTACGCAGAAAGCGACAAACATCGCTTCCGGCGCTATTACCATGCTTACGGTATGTGTGCTTGGTTTCATAGTGTTGTTGTTCCTAGGAGTTGCTTTATCGCTCTGGCTGGGAAATATTTTAGAAAATCCTGTCGCAGGATTTTTATTGGGTGCTGCCTCTTTTTTAGTTATTCTTTTGTCGTGGCGTTGCTTAGAAAGAAGATAATTTTTCCATTTATAAGAAACCTTATTATCAGAAAAATTTATGACTAAGCGTATCAGAACATATAACGACCTGGTCGAAGAAAAGCAACAGTTAACATTGTTGTTGCAGGCTCAAAAACAATTGGTCCGTGCGGATCTCGCTGAAATAAAACAAGAATTAATACCTGTAAAATCAGCTATTTCTTTCGTTAGTAAAATGACGACAAGGGATTCCAGTAACTGGATAATGAATAAAACCGCTAACTCAATAATTGATTTAGTGGTGAAAAAATTGATCCTTGCCAGGTCAGGCTGGCTTACAAAATTAGCGGTGCCTTTCTTCCTTAAAAATGTTTCTTCTCATGTAATAGCCGATCATAAAAATCAGATACTGGGAAAATTATTTTCATGGGTTGGTAAGAAAAATGCCAATGGCCAGGAGAAGCATGTTGTGCAAGAGGAAGAAGAGGAAGATTGATTTTTTATTTTCTTACAGTAAATTTTTAATACAACGCATTGCCTAGCAAATGGAATGCGTTATTTTTTTGGTGTAACTCGTACCAGTAATCTACTATACATTCGGTCATAAAAAAAGGCCCTGATCAACAGGACCTTGTGGAGGTTACCGGAGTCGAACCGGTGACCTTTTGCATGCCATGCAAACGCTCTAGCCAACTGAGCTAAACCCCCGATTGCGGGACGCAAAAATAAGGTTTTTGTAATTCTCTTTCGTAAGGCTATATGGGATATATTATTCAAATTTGTTTGTATAATCAAAAAGTAAATATTGCCCCTGCGTTTTTCTTTTTTGAAGTATTACTTATCGTTGGAATTATCCATGGATTTATCATAACATTCCTGGTATGGTTTAATAAGAAAAAAAGCACTAGTAAATTGTTGCTTTCGTTTTTGCTGACGGCCTTCAATCTTTTATGCATTAAAATATTAATCTTCACTACAGGGCTTTGGCAAACACAAGTCTTCCGGTATTTTCCACTGGCGTTGGATCTTGCTATTCAGCCATTGATTTGGCTATATATTTCTTCTTTAATAAAACCCGGCTTTCAATTAGTTAAAAAGAAACTGCTGCATTTTATACCATTTGGAATTTCCCTCGCCTATTCTTTATTTATTTATATCGTCGTACTGCCCGAAAAGGGGCCTGCTGCGAAAGATATTATCGCCAATAGTTTTTACTTCAATACAATTAAGGAGGTAGAAGACTTTCTTTCGATTGGTTCAGCAGTTATCTATTGGGGACTAGGCTTGAGCCTTTTATTAAAATACAGGCAATGGTTGTACAATACTATTTCTGACACGGATTATCCCACTTATGCATGGCTGAAAAATGTGGCTGTATTGATGGGTGTATTAATCGCAGGCTTAACCATTTCAATTCTTCTTGACTATCTTTTCAATTTCGGGGACCGCCATTTTTTACACTGGCAATTGTTTTTTATATACCTGGCCGCACTCATTTATTATTTAGGTTTCAGGGGTTACCAGTTACCGGATAAAAAAGTTGTTGTTGATAGATTACAGACGCAGGAAGAATTACCTATTTTATTCAACACGGAAAAAGAAAAAAAATTGCCGGAAGAAAAAAGCCTGCAGTTACATGATGATATTATAAAAGCATTGGAGGTCAGCGAACTTTACCTAAACCCTGAGCTAAATCTTCAAAAATTGGCAAAGGAGATCAACAGTACACCTGCTCTTGTCTCATCCGTTATCAACAGCGACTTTCAAAAAAGCTTTCGCAACCTTATAAATGAATACAGGGTAAAAAAAAGTGAAACAGCGATTGGCCGAGCCAAATGCGAAAAGGCTTTCCATGCTCGGCATTGCTTATGAATGTGGTTTTAACTCAGAAGCCAGTTTCTATAGAATTTTTAAAGCGATAGAAGGAAAATCTCCAAAGAATACATGACTCACCTCCCGGAAGAATAACTCCGGCCTTTTATTAATAAATATTTACTCTCAAAACGTATTCTGAGAATAACAGGGCGGCCCTTTTGTGTTGTTTTGAGAAAAAATAGCATGAAAAAGATTAAAGTAGCCGCCATTGCATTGACACTCGTCCTGCTTACATATGGTTTTGTTTGTACCGCTTTTCTTTTTTCCCCGGACAAAACAAGCTGTATGGCGGATAGCGACCTGCCTGTTAAAAACACACTGGCAGCAAATGGGTGGGTTTGAGAAATATACACCAGACTCCCTGCGAGTAGGTTGCTGGAGTACGGCACTGGCGCAAATCGTTTATTTCCATCAGCTAAAACCATTTGGACATGTTCAATATACGTCCCGAAATGGGTACCAGATCAAAGAAACAATGGATAGCTCACAATTTAATTTTGATTTATTTGCAACAACTATTGATTCAACTACACCGGAAGAGATAGTAAATCAATTGGCGAAGTATAATTATTATGCCGCACTTGTCATGCAAAAAGATTTTGGGACCGACAGGTATATGAATAAACTGGCGCCTGCTGGTCTGTTTGAAAAATATTATGCACCTGAAAGCAGAACGGTACATTTCATGGCATAGGTTGGCGCCATACACTATGGGAAAATTGGAGAAAGTAATCTACCGGGAACTGAATGCGAAACGACCGGTGTTCCTGCATTTCGCTAATTTAAAAGACTTCGGGCATTCCCTTGTTATTGATGGATATTGTTATAAAGACGGCATATTTATGATACATGCTAACCAGGGACAGGGTGGCCCTACCGATGGCTGGTATGATTTTCACAAAGGAATTCTCCGCAATAACGACGATGCGCTGCGTGTAGTGTACACCTTTAAGCCGCTATAATTGTTCTTACAAAGATGTATTGTTTTATTAAATGACTGACCTGCGATAAAATAGAAATTTACCAGCTCAACTGCCCATTGCTTGCAAAATAGTAAAGCCTTATTGGCGATGCTTAAGAAATGCACTTAAAAAGATGAATTGAACGAGTCATTTCATAAAGATGGTCCCAATAAATTCACCCGTAAATGGTTTGCATGGGCTAATACCATTTTCGGAGAACTCATTCTACATTTGTACAATAAAAAGCCGGCTTTATTAGTAAGCATATAAAACAATTACTCCATGAAGAAGTTTCATTCGATGGATTTGTCCGACAGTTTTGAAAAAATCCCTGTGAATATTTTTCCTGACCAGGTAGCAGGTTCTTTTTTTGTTGCGGAACAAATTGCGGCGCTGATAAAAGAAAAGCAAAAGAAAAAAGAAAAATGTGTGCTGGGTTTGGCGACAGGCTTCTACGCCCAAAACGTTGTATGCAGAATTAGTGAGAATGCACAAAGAAGAAAAGCTGAGCTTTAAAAATGTTATTACGTTCAATCTCGATGAATACTACCCGATAGATAATTATGCATTACAAAGCTATAACCGCTTCATGCATAAAAATTTGTTTGACCACGTTGATATTAATCCCAAAAACATTCATATCCCCGACGGGGAAATTCCCAAAGAAGAAATCAAATCGCATTGCCAGCAATATGAAAAAATGATTGAAGAAGCAGGAGGTATTGATTTACAGGTGTTAGGTATGGTATAAACGGGCATATTGGCTTTAATGAACCCGGTTCCGGTATCTATTCCAAAACAAGGTTGATCACACTGGATAATTCTACACGTATCGCCAACTCATATGAGTTCGCCAATATACCGGAAGTACCACGGCTTGCAATTACCATCGGCATCAGCACTATCTTAAAAGCAAAGAAGATTATCCTGATGGGGTGGGGTTCTGTGAAAGCCAAAGTAATCAAACAGGCGGCTGAAGAAGATGATACAGAACATGTGCCCGCTTCTTTATTGCAAAACCATGATGATGTTTCATTCGTCGTGGATGAAGCGGCGGCGGCGGAGTTAACAAGAAATAAATCACCGTGGCTGACGGGGAGATTGCGAATGGACACCTGCGATGATAAAAAAAGCGGTAGTGAACATGGCGCTGAAAATTAAAAAGCCATTACTTAGTTTAACGAATACGGATTACAATGAATATGGGTTAAGCGATTTGCTGGTAGAAAAAGGTGATGCATACGAGATCAACCTGCAGGTATATTATATGTTGCGGGATACTATCACCGGTTGGCCCGCAGGCAAACCCAACACGGTTATACCCGGTCATCCCGAACGTCCGGCGCCTTATCCAAAAAGGGTTGTCATTTTTTCCCCGCATCCTGATGATGATATTATTAGCATGGGCGGTACGTTTCAGCGTTTGCACGACCAGGGCAATGATGTGCATGTGGGTTACCAGACTTCCGGTAACATCGCAGTGACCGATGAATTTGTAACACGGTTTTTAGATTTCGCCGTCGGCTTCGAAGAGATCGTTGGTATTGATACCAGCAAATCAGGAAAAGTATTAGGACAATGCAAGAAAATTTATCGCCGCAAAAAAATCCGACCAGGTAGATACACCGATACTTCGTTCCATCAAAGGATTGATACGCCGTTGTGAAGCGAAAGCTACCTGCCGTTATATCGGTATCAAAGAAGAGAATATTCATTTTCTCAATCTCCCGTTTTATGAAACAGGTACGGTGGAGAAAAAACCGATGAGTGAAAAAGATATAAAGATCACTATGGAGTTGCTGCGAAAAATAAAACCTCACCAGGTATATTGTGCCGGTGACTTCGCCGACCCGCATGGAACGCATATCGTTTGTTTCAACATCGTACTCGAAGCATTGAAAAGAATTTCCGCAGGGTCCCGTGGAAAAAAAGCAGGCGATGAATGGATCAGCGATTGCTGGTTGTGGTTATACAAAGGCGCCTGGCAGGAGTGGAACATCGAAGAAATTGAAATGGCGATACCGATGAGCCCCGACCAGGTAATGGCGAAACGTTTTGGTATTTTTATTCACCAATCACAAAAAGATATGGTACCCTTCCAGGGAAGTGATTCAAGAGAGTTCTGGCAAAGGGCCGAAGAAAGAAATGCAGCCACCGCTCAATTATATGCAGGATTAGGATTAACACATTATGCGGGCATGGAAGCTTTTGTGAGGTGGAAGTATTGATTTTATTATTTGCTTAACTGCAGTACTACTATCAGCTTCGTTGCGTCGCACTCTTGTACGTTCTGTAATTCTATTCAGCATTTGTCGAAGACCCCGAAGTTTGCCGCTTCCAATAACTTTCAGAATTACTCTCTTTGCCCCCATTTATTCATTTAAGTCTATCTTACACGGGAGGAGAGTAAGAGTATGCCTACGAATGAGGAAATAATTGAAGACCTTATTGAACACAATGATGAACTGGAAAATTATTTCAGGAATACGATAATACCACAATTATTTATTGACGCAAACCTGCTGTTACGAAAATTCACCCCGCCGGCCATGAAGCAGTTTGATTTGCTATGACTGACCTGGGCAGACCGATAGCAGCCATACACGATAATTTTCGCTTCCCTTCGTTTTTGGAAAATATTCAAACGGTAATTGACTCTAACGAAATTCTTGAAAAAGAAATTCAAACATCTGATATGCGTTGGTACCAGATGAATATTATTCCCTACATAAAGCAAAAGGACAATAAAGCAAACGGGGTCATCGTCCACTTTTATTGAAATAACTTACCGGATAAAAGATTTAAAAGAACAGGAGAAATTAATTTCCGATCATGAAACATTGCTGGATACACTTTCCCACGACATCAGGAACCCTTTGTCCAGTATGATACTTGCGATTGACCAATTTAAAGCAATGGGCCTTACAAATAAAGAAGGTTTTGAATCCCTTTTGAATATAGTAGAAAGAGCCCTGACTAAAATGAAAAACCTAATCCAGGAGTTGAGTGAGACAAGGGAGCAGGAACATAAATATAAATCTCATGTCGAACTTTTAAATTTCGAACATATCCTGGAAGATGTCCGCCTCACACTTAGTGATGATATTAAATCTTCGGGAGCGGTTATAAGAAGTCAAATTGAAGTTTCGCAAGTCACTTTTTCCAGGAGAAAATTAAGGAGTATTATTTATAACCTTCTCAACAACTCCATTAAATATAAGTCCCCGAACAGGAAACCTGAAATTTATATTAAAACAACTCGTGAAGATCAATATATCGTAATTTCTATAACAGATAATGGTATCGGTATCGATCCGGCTAATCATCAAACCATTTTTTCAAAATATTACCGTTTGGATAATTCCCTGGATGGTTCGGGTATTGGTTTGTATTTAGTAAAAGAGATTGTAACGAATAGTGGTGGAAAGGTCCTGTTGGAAAGTCAGCCGGATAAAGGCACGGAAATTAAGATTTATTTGAAAAATGTTTAAACAACCTGAACTTATCATTATAAAAGTAAGAGCCGCTCAATAAGCGGCTCTTACTTTTAAATTAAAATCGTATTAAAACCGGTTATTAAAACCCGCCTTTGTTTGATCTTTTTTCTTACCGTTTTTATTTTGATCACTATCACCATCTTGTTGATCTAACTCATCGTTTCTTTCATCGCCTTCTTCAACGTCATTATCCTGTTCGTTAAAATCACTTTCTTCCAGTTCTTCTGTATCAATACCATCCGCATCTTCATTCATCTTGGGGCTTTTGCTTGTGTCCGACTGGCCTTGTTGGTTTGAAGTGGAACTATTGCCCTGGGATTGTTTACCTGTTCCCCCTTGCTGTTGAGTAGTTTGTTTATTCCTGTTCTCATCGCCATCATTGGAACCTGTCGTTGTTCCCTGGCCGGAATTTTTACTTTTGTCGATATTGCCATTTTGTGATTGCATGTGTTTCTTTTCTTCACTTTGCTGGCTGCGCTGATCGTTTTGCTTTGACAT
>JBBCIG010000001.1:0-118678 GCA_037200685.1 Chitinophagaceae bacterium | reverse complement strand
CCAGCTTCCTACACTTATCCCTACGACATGCTGAACACCGCTTACATCATTTGTTGCAACAGCGTAGAAAGGACAGATTTAGCAGTCCAGCTTTCGGCTTCAATCCTACCCGGAATTGTTTTTCCGTCCGCTAATGGATAAACGATAACTGATACATCGCTGGTACCTGTGGCGCCTTCGTTATCAGTAACGGTTAAACGGAATGTTCTTGTACCAATAGTAGTTAATCCTGTGATATTTGTTGTTGATGATGATGGACTAACTATTGTCGCAGCAGTACCCGTTAATTGGGTCCATGCATAGGAAACAATAGTACCGCCATTATTAGCAACAGCGCTTCCTGCAAAAGTAGTCTGGCTCACAGGTAAATTAATAGCCTTATTGCCACCGGCATTTGCTGTAGGCGGTTGCAGCGGTTGTGTCCATGTCAGATTAATGCTTGACGGACTTGCCGCAGTAGCCAATAAAGTTGTTGGGGCAACCGGCGGAGCAGGTAATCCTGGTGTTGTTGCATTTACAACATTGCTAAAAGCAGCTTCACCATATTGACCTATCGCCCTTGTTTTATAATAATAAGTTGTACTTGCTGTTAAAGAACTGTCAGCATAAGTAGAAACATTTGGAGCAACTGTTGCAATGGTAACAAAACCAGAACCTACAGTTGTTGATCTCCATACTTCAAAACCTTTTTCATTATTGCTATTATCTGTCCAGTTCAGGTTAACACGTTTATAAGATACAATTGAAGCAGTAAGAGCAGAAGAAGCCGCCGGCACAGAACCGTTCACTACCGTACCATCTGTAAAAACATTATCAGGGATTGTTACAAATCCGCCAGCGCTTGATGGTGTACTCCATAACAATGACATTACCTGGTCATTGGATTGGTCATAATAAGCGATAGCAATCGGGTATATACCCGCTGTTAATGTCATTGCCACAGACGTAACCGGGGTTACTGATCCATGCACCCCATCATTATTCACAATAGAAGCGCCTGCATAACTGTAAGGGGAACCAATTCCGTTTAAAGAACCTAAGTACACTTTGCTACCATCATCAGAATTTGTTCTGAAAGAATAAGTACCTGTACTTGGAACATTAATATATCCTTCCCAAAGGAATGCGAAATTATCATTTTGTGTTCTTGGTGTTAAGAACACATTCGTCATCGTACCTGTTGCAACAGGCGTAAGCCCATTGAAAGCAGGAAGGCTTTCCCAACTTCCTGTAAACGTATAATACTTATACTGCAATCCTGTCAACAAAGGCTGACCAGTTACCTGGTTACTTGCAGGAGAAATGTTATTGGCAAAATCCCTTGCTTTAACAATGAAGTTATAAGACTGCGCATAATTCAATGCATTAACGTTGAATTGCGTTAAAGGAGTTGAATAAGATTTCACCCCATCTACATATATATCATATCCAACTACACCCACATCATCTGTAGCTGCATCCCATGCGAGTGAAACAAAATTCCTGGTTGTACCTGTAACTCTCAGGTTAGCAGGTGCAATAGGTGGTTGTGCGTCCGCATCAGTTACACCACTTGCTTCATTAGAAGCTACTGAAGCACCTGAATTATTTACAGCCCTTAGTTTAAAATAATATCTCGTACCCGGGAACGTTAAGCCAGTCAAAGTGTAAGTGCTTAAATCCGCCCCGATCAATTTTACCATTTTATAAGGTCCACCCGGCTGTAACGATTGGTATATTTCAAAATTCGTTTCATTATAAAGAGGAGATGGATTTTGACTCCAATCCAGCTTCAAAGAAGTTTTAGAAACAGTAGCTACGCTCAGGTTGGTAGCAGCATCAGGTTTGTTCGGGCCATTCGCATTTACTACAACAAAAGGAGCCGAGAATTCGCTTGAGCAACTGTATTGTTCTTTAGCCTGTACTATATAAGAGCCAGGTGTTGTTACTACCAGCGTACTATCAGTACTAACAGTAGCAGTACTTCCTACTTTTTGCCATAGATAAGAAGCATAACCTGTCGGTATTTTCAATGTAACAAGATTGGTATCAAGTGCAGGTATAACTCTGCTCATCGTACCCAGCACACTAATTGGCGGTGTTAGTGTAACTCCCTTTATCTTAATATTTGCAGGTGTATGTGACCAGTCTGACCACACTGTGCCTTTGCGTACCCTTAAATCGTAAATACCAAATTGAGTAACACGAACTGTATTATGCGTTGCTGAATCAATAACAACACCATCTTTTCTCCATTGGTATTGATCAAAGCCTGCAGCTACTCCCAACGTTACGGTATTTACAGCATCGTCAGGACAAAATTCTGTTCGTCCGTATAGTGGCCACGGATTAGATCCATATGCCCTGTTGACAAATGGCAGGAAATCCGGTTCCGCCCATGCGGCATCCCAAGTACCATGACCTAATTCAGGATATAAAGTATATTTCATTTGACCACCAGCCGCATCAAATGCCGCTTTCACTGTTTCCGCTGTAAATGGTACAGGGTTAGGGTCTACTCCTCCCTGGAAATCCCAAATCGGAGTATATTTCAAATTAACCGTATCCGCAACATTCGCCATACTTACTCCGGACATCGTTAACCTGGCTGAAATGAGGTGCGGTTTGAATTGTGCGGTACCCCATAAATTAAATCCGCCATCTGAAAGTCCGTTGAGAACGATATGGAAAGGATCCAACTTATTATTTTGAATCATGTACTCCACAACCTCTACCAGGAATGCAAAATGTGATTGCGGGAACCAACCACCCGGCGGCGCCTGTGGTATTAATACATATCCGTCAAACGCACCATTATCAACAGCCCATGTAAAGAACGGGCCTCCGTTCGCCAGGGAAAATTCATTATCATAATTTATGTTAGGCGTTGTGGGAGCTACTTCTCCTTTACCATGCAGGAAGATAATCAGCGGATATTTCTTACCGTCATTGGCGTAAGGGTTATATGTTTTAGGAAATTTTAACCTGAATGCAAGACCATTATATATATACGACTTCCAGGAATCTGTATTCCACGTCATCTTTGGCGTACGCACCCATTTGCCAATTACACCTATTGGCGGCTGCGTTGGCGCCGGGCCTGCTGTATCATAATTAACTAATAGGTCCGCAGGATTTAAAATACTTGGGCCGATTACGGTCACCTGCAATGTATCTTTTGCTATGGCGCTGCTATCATCCGTAACCCGGAGTTCAACAGTATATATGCCCGCACTTAAATTAGTAAATGTAGTTGTCGCAGATGTTGGCGATGTAATCGTTCCGCCAGAGCCAGTAAGTTTTGTCCATAAATAACCAACAATACTATGATCGTCTGTACTTGTACTTCCGCTGAGGTTAACAATACTCGCAGGAGCAATAATAACTGTATCGTTACCAGCTCTTGCTATTGGCAATACATTTGGTGGGTAATTTACCGTGATTTTTACAGTATCACGTCCTACAGTAGCGCTATCATCTGTTACACGAAGCTCCACTGTATATATGCCAGGACTTAATCCTTTATACTTCGTTACAGAAGAATCGGCTTTTGTAAATGTACCACTTGACGGCCCCGTAAGTTTAGTCCATTGATAACTTACAATACTATGATCGTCTGTACTTGCGATACCACTTAATTGAACAGAGTCAACCGGCATTGCAATAATTTGGTCAATGCCAGCCTTTGCTACAGGCAGTTGATTAACCGGCGGATGAACAGTGATCTGAACAGTATCTTTTGCTACTGCACTACTGTCATCTGTCACTTGCAATTGCACGGTATAAACACCTGCGCTTAATCCTTTAAACCTGGTTACAGAAGAATCGGCTTTTGTAAATGTTCCGCCTGACGGCCCGGTAAGTTTAGTCCATTGATAACCGGTAATAGTATAATCATCTGTACTAGCTACTCCATTCAGAATAACTGAATCAACAGGAAGTGTGATATCAAAATCCGATCCGCCTTTCGCTACAGGTAATTCATTGGGTGAAACTGGTTTCACCGTTACTGATGCTATTCCACTTGCGGCCAATCCCCTGCTGTCTATAATACTTACCTGGAATTTAT
The DNA here is from genome assembly GCA_037200685.1 of Chitinophagaceae bacterium. Taxonomy (GTDB): domain Bacteria; phylum Bacteroidota; class Bacteroidia; order Chitinophagales; family Chitinophagaceae; genus JAJKIP01. The sequence continues at coordinate 114,630 of JBBCIG010000001.1, read as the reverse complement.
TAACGCCTGCTACCAGGCCGGTAACATTTGTTGTAGCAGTTAAAGGAGTACTGATAGCTGAACCCGCTGAATTTATATTCTGGAAGACATTCTTCGCTTTTACTAATTGGAAGAAACGTTCATGTCCAACATTATTAATATTCGCATTGTCTGCAACCGCATATTGTCCCTTTATTGAATTATTAGTTGAATCGATCATCGGCTTCATAAAGTCGATGAACCTTTCTCCAAACCTGTTACGCAATGAGTCATTAATAACATTCAGTTTTATACGATCCGCTGCGCTGAAATCACTTCTTGGTTGCGTACCAGTTGTATAAAATTCAACTCCCCTTGCTGCGCAAGAATCCGCAATCTGCTGGAATTTCGCACATATAGCCGATACGGTGTATGTACTTCCATCAAACCCGGCTGACGGGTAATTTACGAATAACACGGGTGCGCCTTTATTAAGTGCCGTAGTTATATTCACATCAAAAACAGAAGTATTAGTAACCGCAAGGTTAAAAATAGTATCGGCAATTGCCTGTGATTTATAATAAGTTTTCAGGCGGCTTACAAATGAACTGTCATTTGAAACAAGGCCTGTGCCTGCTGCGGTCGAACCTCCTACAACTGTAATATTTTTTACTGCCTGGCCCGGGATTGAAAACTTAGTCCACTTCATAGAACTAACCGGGTAGAAAGAAGTAGCTGATGAAGTTAATACTGCGGTATTAACAGGCAGTTTAATAGTTTCTGGTGTACCTGTCGCCGTAATAACCGGTGGCGGACTATCGTCAGTAACAGTTATTGTTACTTCACTGAAACCAGTCGCTCCAAAATTATCTGTTACGGTCAACCTGAATATCCTGATACCGGGGGTACTTAATCCTGAAACGATAGTAGTCGCAGTTGAAGGCGTGGCAATAGTAGCAGTTGTTCCGCTCACTTGTGTCCATGCATAAGTAGCAATAGTACCACCTGAAGTAGATGACGCACCGCTTCCTGTTAACGTAACCTGTGTTTGTGGTAATGTTATGTTTTGAGCAACGCCTGCATTGGCAGTAGCGCCGAGCATAGATGGTAAAGCTGTTACGATGGTTCTGTAAACTCTTGCATTCCCTGAATCCGTTAAGTGAATATTATCACTGAAAATAAATCCGGCTGTCTGTGACGGCGTCCATGTATCTATATATTTTCCGGGATAGGTAGCTACTACCCAATTCTTCTGAGCCGTAAGGTCCAGCCCGTTTTCTTTCATTGGCAATAAATGAATAACATTTATACCTGCCGATGTTAGTGTATTGGTGATCTGCTGGTAACGTGCTTTCCACGTTGCATCCGGAACACCCGTTCTTACGTCATTGCTGCCCAGCGCTAATATTACATTTTTGGGGGCTAAAGCCAATACTTCAGGCAGATGTGCAAGCGCCTCCTGTGTCCTGTTCCCACCACCAGCGGTAACGGCCATTGAAGGATAATTCTGCCTGAGCATGGTTGCCCATGTCCTTTTATTATTCGTCGCACCAACACCTGTTGTTTTACTGTCACCTAATAATAATAGGTTAGCATTGATTGGTTCATTAACAAAGAACCCAATACTGTCGACCAGCATAACCTGGTTAGCTCCCTGCGAGGAAACGCCCCATGCGAATAAGTTGGTAGGTGAAGCATGTACAATTGTATTAGGAACAATAAAGGTTGTATCAAACGGGGCCGTATTTGTTGTGACATTTTTAATATACATCCTTATCGTATCATTATTCTGCGTCATTGTCATCAACAACTTATCGTTTTGACTATAAGGAATCGAATTAGGCGCCCTGAATAAAGCTACATTACCGCTGCCCGCGGAATTATACCAAAATTGAGCTTTCCCTGTGTTGGCCCCACTACTCATATCCGGGTCAATCAGGAAGCTATTATAACTATACGTATTCAAACTTCTCGCATAAGCCGTCAATCCATAGTTGTTAGTTAATTTAGGTGTAGTCATCTGCACCCTAACAGTTCCGGTCCAGTGCGCCGCTGCGATGGAATCCTTTAATGTAAGCGCATTATTAAAACTTCCCCAATCACCGGACGCTATTTGAATTTTTCCTCCAACTATGCTTGCCTTGATAGTACCTGTACTGTCAAAATCAGCTAATGAGGCCCATGCATTTTTACTGTATGATAAAGTACCATTCGGGATTCCTTCTATCGGCAGAGTGTTGTTTACCGTTATTTGAATTGTATCCAACCCGATCGCACTGCTATCATCCGCGACCCGCAGTTGTACCGTGTATACACCAACACTTAAATTAGTAAATGAAGTTGTAGCTGCATTAGGCGTCGTAATCGCACCACCGGTACCTGTAAGCTTAGTCCATTGGTAACTTACTATACCACGATCATCGGTGCTGGCTGCAGCGCTTAATGCAGCATAATTCTGAGGAAGATAAATTATCTGATCCGCCCCGGCCCTCGCCACAGGCGCTGCGTTAGTTGCATTATTAGCCGTTATCATGGCTACGGCACTCGCCGCGAATCCCATGTTGTCAATAACACTTACCTGGAATTTATGTACTCCATCCGTTAACCCGGTTATGCTCGTATTCGCACTAGTTGGATTAACAATAACCGAAGGAGATGAAAATGTATTTTGAAAAATGTTAGCAGCCTTTACTGCTTGAAACAGTCTCTCGTGTCCCGCATTATTTAAGTGAATACCATCTCCCGCACTGAATTCAGCTTTTATTGTATTGTCAGAAGTATTACGTGAGATAGCGAGAAAATCGATAAACTTTGAACCAAACCTGTTACGTAAAGAATCATTCAGTACGATTAGGTTTAACTTATCCGCTGTATTAAAATCGTTTCTTGGCTGCGTACCGCTTATATAACATACAATACCCCTGTTCACAGCGCTGTCATATATCGTCTGGAACCTTGCCAATACCGTAGCATTCGTTGATGCAGTATATAAATTCGAAGGATATGCTACAAATAGAATATCAGGCTGAGAAGTATTTAACGCTGTTGTAATATTTATATCAAAAGGTGTTGTACCTGATACAGCAAGATTGACGATGTCAGACAATAAGCCCTGGGCCAGGTAATAAGCTTTTAGCCTGTTGACAAAAGCGCTGTCGCCTGATGTTGTGCCATTACCTGCAGCAGTTGAACTTCCTATTACTGCTATTTTTTTAGGTGTTTGCCCAGGCGCCGAAAATTTTGACCATTTTATAGAAGCAATACCACCATTTCCATTAGCCGTAGACGTTAACGAAGCAGAACTGGTGGTAATTGTTTGAGGATTATTAGTTGTAATATTCGGGAGTGATGAATTTTGACTGTTTACAGTCACTGTCACATCGCTGGTCCCTGTTGATCCCTGGTTATCGGTAACCGTTAAGCGGAACACATAGATGCCGGCAATAAACCCGGTAATATTTGTTGTAGCTAACGCAGGAGAAACTATTGTTGCAGTATTAGTACCGCTCACCTGCGTCCATCCATAAGAAGCTATTGACCCGCCGTTGTTTGCATTACCCGTACCACTCAATGTAAATTGAGTTGCAGGCAAAGTAATTGTTTGTGGTTGCCCTGCATTAGCGCCGGGAGCTGTTCCTAAATTAAAATTAAACCAGTTTACATCAAACCCGGCATCAGAACTTGCGGCATTTCCTGTATTAAATAAGAAGCGCAAAACATGATCACCTGCTGTTAATTGTACATTGCTCAACGTTGATGTTTGCCATGTATTAAAACTACCGGAATTTACTACTGTTAATGTTCCAACGGTTACACCATCCATTTGTAACTGCACTGATTTACCAGTGTTAGGTGTAGCCGCTCTTACAGTTAAAGTATAACTTCCCGTTGTGGTAACATTTACTGAATATTTAAGCCATTCGCCATCCGTTGTCCACCCAACTGCATACCCGCCACCCGCATCACCAGATGCCCGAACATCCACTATTTCAGTAAGCCTGTATGACCCGCCGGCATTACCAGCAGTACCATCATAATAAGCAGTATTCTGGCCTCCATCATCATAATCTTCTGTCTCCAACCTGCCTGGAATTGTTCTTCGTGTACCTCCATACGGAGTAGAAGTTCCGGCAGCGGGACTTACAGTAACAGTTACATCACTTGTCGCAACAGCACCCAGGTTATCAGTCACTGTTAACCTGAAAACTCTTGCACCTGTTGTAGTTAAACCTGTAATGTTCGTTGTAGCTGAAGCAGGACTAGCTATTGTAGCAGCAGTGCCGCTTACCTGCGACCATGCGTAAGTAGAAATCGTTCTTCCGTTGGCTGGTGTAGCTGTTCCTGTTAAAGTAGCTTGTGTTACAGGCAATGTGATCGTTTGACTTTGACCAGCACTGACAGTTGGTGCACTCGCCAAAGTAAATTCAAACCAGTTTATATCAAACCCGAAATCAGTATTAGTAGTGCTGCCTGTATTAAGTAAAAAGCGGAACACATGATCGCCGGCAGTTAAGGGAACACCTGCGAGAGTCGATGTTTGAAAATTATTAAAGCCGGCTGAATTGGTAATTGTTATTGTGCCTACGGTAACACCATCTACCTGGAATTGAAGAGATTTACCAGTATTAGGAGTACCGGCCCTTACTGAAAATGTATAATTACCCGTTGCTGCAACAGTGACTGAATATTTCACCCATTCACCATCTGTCGTCCAGCCAAAACAATAACCACCGCCTGCATCAGGGCAGGTCCTTATATCAACCCCTTCTGTAGTTCTGTATACGCCGCCGCTATTGCCGGCTGTACCATCATTGTATGCCGTATTTTGTCCACCCAGGTCATAATCTTCCGCTTCCAGTCTTCCCGGAATAGCTCTTCTTGTTCCGCCATAGGGTGTAGATACTCCTGCTGCTGCCTCTACTGTAACGGTTACATCACTGGTAGCAACAGCGCCGAGGTTATCAGTTACTGTTAACCTGAAAACTCTCGCCCCTATCGTAGTTAAACCTGTAATGCTTGTTGTAGCTGAAGCAGGAGTTGCAATTGTAGCAGCAGTGCCACTTACCTGCGACCATGCATAAGTAGAGATTGTTCTTCCATTTGCTGGTGTAGCTGTTCCTGTTAGAGTAGCTTGTGTTGCAGGTAATGTGATCGTTTGACTTTGACCCGCACTGACAGTCGGTGCATTGGCTAAAGTAAATTCAAACCAGTTTATATCAAATCCGAAATCAGTATTAGTTGCATTGCCCGTATTAAGTAAAAAACGGAACACATGATCACCTGCAGTTAATGGTACGCTGGTGAGAGTTGAAGTTTGAAAATTATTGAAACCACCTGAATTTGTAATTGTTATTGTGCCTACTGTAACACCATCTACCTGGAATTGAAGAGATTTACCGGTATTGGGAGTACCAGCTCTTACTGTAAATGTATAATTTCCTGTTGCGGCAACAGTAACTGAATATTTTACCCATTCACCATCTGTTGTCCAGCCAAAACAATAACCTCCTCCTACATCCGGGCAGGTTCTTATATCGACTCCTTCTGTAGTTCTGTATACGCCGCCGCTATTAACAGTTGTACCATCGTTGTATGCATCATTTTGTCCACCAAGATCATAATCCTCTGCTTCCAGTCTTCCGGGGATAGCTCTCCGCACCCCACCATATGGCGTTGACTCAATAGAGTTGTTGTTATCACGTTTTCCTTTGTCCGTTCCGATTTCACCTGCATTTGCAAAAACTGGCTCAGTGAAAACGAGTCCGATTAATGCAACTAAGGAAAACAAAACATTTTTACGAAAGCAGCTCATAAAGCGGTACTTAAAGATTAGGGTAAAGACTACTGATTAATATTTGCTTTTCACGAATCAACCAGACAATATTCTTTACTGATGTTATTAAAACAAAAAAGCAAACAACACGTCTCGTTTAATACAAAATAAAACTCAGGAATTGGAGATTGACTTTGGTAAGTTCAACAGGATGGTTAGAGGAAGATAGCGCTAAGATAGACAAATTTCGATAAAATCTAAATTGTAGCCGAGATATAATAGATATTAATTATTCACATTTTAGACAACGTCTAAATAGTAAGGCACAATGACTTAAATCAATTATTTCCCGACTAAAGAATTCATTTAATAAACAGTTTTATCGTAAAATTCCGCACTTCCTGGATCGCCCGGAAACGCAAACCAAATGAACTAATTCATTGATTTACTTAGTCAAAACAAATTTTAGCGTTTTTATTCCTTTTGCACTTGTTATTTGTAAAAAATAAGACCCGCTTGCTAGCTTTGACAAACCATCGACAGTTATAGAATTATTTCCCGGGTATAACTTATTTCGCTGACTCATCATAATCGCTCCCGACAAACTAATAATACGTAACTCTACGTTATCATTGCTTCCTGAATTAATCATTAATTGGGCGGAATTGCGGATAGGGTTCGGAATAAACATTATTTCGTTATCAACCTGCCTGCCATTTTTTATCGGAATTATATTGCTGTAAGTTGCCTTGCCGTCGATATCTATCATTCGAAGCCGGTAATAAATTATTCCGGAAGTAATATTCGTAAGATCATCCGCAAATTCATATTGTGTAATAGTAGCGTTAACTCCCACCGCATTTTTTATAGCGATTGAATTAAAGTTTATCCCGTTAATACTTCTTTCTATTTCAAATTTTTCAAAATTATATTCATCCTGGGTAGACCAATGTAGAATTGCTTTTTCCTGGAAATAAACGCCGGAAAAATCAATAAGTGTCAGTGGTAAAACCATGTTAGTACCCATTACTTCTGTAAGAGCGCTGTTTGTCATTACAGGTAAATTAAAATCAAAATAGATAGATGCGGAGTTGTCAATAATATTTCCCACGGATAAACTACTTAACGGCTTAATGCGATAGGCGATAAATCCATGACTACCCGGCTCGTTAATATTGCTATCGGGAAGGTTGATATCATCAAAGGTGAAAGCAAGTTTATTTCCTGAATTAATCTGCAACTGGTAAGTATGGCTGGCGGCGATCATATCCAGTGTATTCCAATCCAATTTTGCATCTAATGTATCTCTTACTACGACATTAAAAGCTGTATCAGTACCCGTATTTTGAAAACGGATGACATAATTAATATACTCACCGGAAGAAAGTTGCTGCTGGGTTATTTTACCGCTTAGGTTCTCTGCTTTATCGTTTGGATCGTAAGAGCCTTGTACACGTTGCTTAATATATGAAGTGTCATCCGACGGCGTCACATCACCACTAACGGGTGTAATTATAGCGACAGATGAAAGTGTATCATTAATGTTGACAACAGGAGGTGAAGCAACTTGCATAATCAATGTTATAGACGCTGTATCAGAAAGGTCAAAGTTCGAATAATTCCATTTTAAAGTATCTCCACTTGAAGACGAAATAGAAGGCATTGATGATATCAAACTAAGGCGGGAATCTTTTTTAAAAAGAATTTCACCAGAAGTTATCAACTCTGTACCAACATTCTTATAATATATCTTATAAGTAAGATTAAAACCAGGTCGGGCAACGGTAAACGGAACAACATTTATAGTCAGATCTTTTTTCCCTGTTATAGGCTGCAAGGCAAACCCTATGGAGTCTGTATTGAAATAGCTATTAAAAGAGCTTGTATGTGTTGCCGGTACAATTGTAAAATAAGGTTGCACAAGATTAAGAGAAGTAGTATATGTTCCCGTATCTGATTCAATATAAAAAGTTCCGTTATAAGGAATTGACGTTCGGATATCCGATGGCTTTTGTGTTTTAACAAAGACATTTGAGTATAAAGGTTCACCAATATCTTTTAAGCTATTACTGTTTTTATCTATAAATACTGTTCCTTTAATAATATTGACAGAACCTAAACGAATCATCCATCCATCCTGTTTTCCGTGATTGGTATTAATGTCTCCGTCAGTAGAATTTGTAACTCCAGTTATGATAAAATCATTAACTCCTATTTCTATGGCTGATCCTTTGGGCACTTCGCCTCTTGCACCACCAAGTGTACGCTGCCATTCAAACTGCCCTGTTGGCGAAACTTTGACTATCCACATATCTGTAGTTGAAGAATCTGTTGGTAATGATTCATGATATCCAGCGACATCCCCATCATTTGATAATGTAAAAGCATTTATTAGAAACCCTCCGTCGCTTGTTTGAATAACTGAGCCAGTACCTCTAGTTCCAAGGTTATCGTAGGCTGTTCCATTTATATGGTCATGGTAATATCCACCCAGAATTTTTTGCCATTGAATTGTTCCGCTTACCCCAATTTTTACTACCCAGATATCAGAGCCCGTCGCAGAGCCATGATAACCGACAACATCACCACCACCATTATAAACGTGACCACTCAGCGAAAAACTTCCATCACTTTCTACAGAAAAAATTTGTTCACTAATATCATCAAGCGTACCCCCATAGCATTTATGAAAGAGCAGGCTTCCAGCCTCTGAAACCCGACAGAAATAAATATCTGAATAATCATTATTAATACCATGAAAAGAAGGAAGACCAACTGACTGTGTGGAACCAACAATATAAATCTCACCTGTAGCCGATTGTTTGATATCTGCTACAGTTTCTACTGAGGAACCTCCATAACAATTTTGCCATTGAATAATTCCTATACTATTCAATTTTATCAACCACATATCCTTGTTCCCATGGTTACCACTTACATCACCATTATTCGATGCGGTTTCTGTAAACATATATATATTCCCTGCTGATGATTCGATCGCTTTCACCATTTGAGTTCCGTCCTGACCACTACCACCCAAAGTTTTTTGCCACACAAGTGTGCCAATTTCATTTACTTTAAATATCCATGCATCTACAAGGCCTTTATTAGAGGTAATATCTCCATTTGACGACAAAGTGTTGCCTGTTATTATGTAATTCCCATCACTACTTTTAGTTATACCAGAAGCAGTTTCATTAGCAGTTCCACCAAAACATTTTTGCCATAATAAATCTCCATCATTATTTAGCTTACATAACCATATATCTGTTCCCCCATGATTATTTGTAACGTTTCCGTTATTCGCAGTTGTTGTTGTTCCAATAATTACAATTGTACCATCTGTATTATAATAATACGAAACAGGAATTTCATTTCCCGTCCCGCCAAGTAATTTTCGCCATTGACTGATTCCATTAAGATCAAATTGTTCAATCCAAAGATCAGTACCTCCATGATTTGTTGTAAAATTCCCATTACTGGAAGTTGTACTGCCGACTAAAATAATTTTATTGTCAGTTGTTTTAATTGAAAAAGCGGGAATATCAAATTCAGAACCGCCCAACGTTTGTTGCCATTGAATCCCCGGCACCTGCGAATAACAAACAGAAACAAAAAAGACACAAAGAAGAAGATTGATAACTCTCATAGTTGGGGGTTTAATTCTGCTCCAATATACTCCGCGGTATAGTAATATTCCAATTTCCGGGCATGAAAAAACCCGGTCTATAAAAACCGGGTTCAAATATTATTTAATAACTATTTATTACGCATTCACCTTCCCCTTCACCTTCGCTATCACTTCTTCAGCGATATTCGTTGGTGCGGGATTATAATGAGAAAATTCCATGGTAGATGAAGCACGGCCGGATGACAATGAACGAAGCTGTGTTACATAACCAAACATTTCACTCAATGGAACTTTGGCCTTAATTACTTCAGCGCCGGCACGGTTATCCATACCTTCCAGCATACCACGGCGACGGTTCAGGTCACCTGTTACATCACCCATGTATTGCGCAGGTGTAATCACTTCTACTTTCATGATTGGTTCCAGTAACACCGGTTTTGCTTTTCTTGCCGCTTCACGGAAACCTTGCTTGGCGCAAAGTTCGAATGACATAGAATCAGAGTCAACCGCATGGAAGCTTCCGTCAAATACACGGATCTTCATGTTATCGACCGGGTAGCTTGCCAATACACCAGTAGTCATCGCCTGCTCAAATCCTTTTTGAATAGCCGGAACAAACTCACGGGGAATAGATCCACCGAAAAGATCGTTCACAAATTGATAATGCTTATCAGGATTCTCTGCTTTCCACTCTGCATCAACAGGGCCAAGATTGAAAACGATATCCGCGAACTTACCACGACCACCGGTTTGTTTCTTTAATGTCTCACGGTGTTCAATCGTATTCTGGAATGCTTCTTTATATGCCACCTGCGGTGCGCCCTGGTTCACTTCTACTTTAAACTCACGTTTCATACGATCTACAATGATCTCCAGGTGCAACTCTCCCATTCCTGAAAGGATAGTTTGTCCTGTTTCTTCATCTGTTCTTACACGCAGTGTCGGGTCTTCTTCCACCAGTTTGGCAATAGCCATACCCATCTTGTCCACGTCGGCCTGTGTCTTTGGCTCAACAGCCACAGAGATTACCGGCTCGGGGATGAACATATTTTCCAATGTGATCGGATGATCTTCATGGCAAAGTGTATCTCCCGTTTTTATTTCTTTAAACCCAACCGCAGCGCCAATATCACCCGCTTCGATAAAATCAATCGGGTTTTGCTTATTGGCGAACATCTTCATGATACGGCTGATACGTTCTTTCTTACCGCTTCTTACATTTAATACATAAGAACCCGCATCAAGGTGACCGGAATAAACCCGGAAGAATGCAAGACGACCAACGAAAGGATCGGTCATGATCTTAAACGCCAGCGCTGCAAAAGGTTCTTTCGCATCAGGCTTACGTGTTTCTGTTTCACCAGAATCAGGATTAATACCTGACACCGCTTCGATATCCATCGGGCTCGGCAGGTAACGGCAAACAGCATCGAGTGCAGTTTGTACACCTTTATTCTTAAATGAAGAACCGCACATCATTGGAACGATACTAAGATCGATCGTTGCTTTGCGTATCGCTTCATGCATTTCATTTTCAGTAATGGAATCAGGATTGTCAAAGAATTTTTCCATCAGCTTATCATCGTATTCAGCTACTGCTTCTACCAGGCTTGCTCTCCATTCTTTTGCTTCTTCCAGCAGATCAGCAGGCACTTCAATTTCATCAAAGGTCATTCCCTCTGTTTCCATATGCCAGATGATACCTTTCATTTTAATAAGGTCAACCACGCCGCGGAAATCATCTTCAGCGCCGATCGGTAATTGCAAAGGCACGGCTTTGGAACCGAGCATTTCTTTTACCTGCTTTACCACGTTCAGGAAATCCGCACCGGCACGGTCCATTTTATTTACGAACCCGATACGGGGAACGTTATAACGGTTGGCCTGGCGCCATACAGTTTCAGATTGAGGTTCTACACCATCCACAGCGGAAAACAAAGCGATCAATCCATCGAGTACACGCATAGAACGTTCTACCTCTACGGTAAAGTCAACGTGACCGGGAGTATCGATAATATTAAAATAATATTCTTTAGTATTCGGAGATGCCTTTCCTTTATCAGTAGGAAAATTCCATTTACAGCTTACAGCAGCGGAAGTAATAGTGATACCTCTTTCTTTCTCCTGCTCCATCCAGTCGGTAGTAGCGGCGCCATCATGCACCTCTCCGATCTTATGGATCATTCCCGTATAGCGGAGGATACGCTCAGTAGTAGTTGTTTTGCCTGCATCAATGTGAGCGGCAATACCAAAGTTTCTTTGAAATTTTAAGTCGGCCATGACTTGCTTGTTTTCAGTTGTTTAGATACTTAATTAAACCCTTCTATTTTCGAGGCGCAAAGGTAAGGAAATTTACCGGAAAAATGAGGATCGGGCCGGAAGCAGTTCCTATGTTGCGAAATCGTAATAATTAGCCCGGCTGTAGTGCTGTCCTGAGCGAAGTCGAAGGATCATCGCCTGTTGTTGAGCGAAGCGAAACCCCGATGTATATCGGGGTGGAGCATTTTAGAAGTATTATTATTGGCCCGACTGTAGTGCTACTATCATCGCCTGTTGCGTCGCACTCTTGTACTGCATGAATTCTATTCAGCACTTGCGAAGAGGTCTATTATATCATGCTCTTCGAAGAGTGAGGGCTGAGGGTGAATGGTCCCGCCTTATGCGGGATCGGGATGGGGGCTTTTGCATAGTTCTGGCTATTTATTGAGAAGTACTCGAAAACCCCTTTATTCTTCCATGTTTTATTGGCTACTTATCAAAGGGCTTGTTCTAACGAGATAAAGCCATCATAAAGTTTTATAATAAATTTTGATATTGATTTTAATTCATAGTAATTTCAATGCCACAATAAAAACTTCCATTCCTTAATCTTCAAAAAATTTCCGTATGGCTTCCAAGAAAAAACCAAAAAAGAAAACACCAACCAAAAAGAAAGCGGTTAAGAAAAAAGCGGCTAAAAAAGTTGCCAAGAAAAAGTCCGCAGCTAAGAGACCTGCTCCAAAGAAGAAAGCAGCGAAGAAAAAATCGGCTGTAAAAAAGAAAGCAGCGCCAAAGAAAAAGGCGGCGCCTAAAAAGAAAGCGGTCAAGAAAAAAGCAGCGAAGAAAGTAGTTAAAAAAGTTGCGAAGAAGAAAGCCGCACCAAAGAAAGCTGTGGTAAGCAAACCAGCACCGGTTAAAAAATCAACTCCGAAGCCAGCAAAAGTTCCTCCTCCGCAGCCGCCTGTGAAAGAAGAAGAGCCATTTGTTGAAGAAACAATAATAGACGATGAGCCGATTGTCGCCGACGAAGAAACTACATTGGATGAACCAACTCCGGACGAGCCAACAGATGACGAAGAAAGAAGACCGGAATAAATAATTCCATTCAACTTAATAAAAGCTATCTCTGAACGGAGATGGCTTTTTTGTTTTATGGAAGAAAAGACAGTTGGAATATATTTTAGTTCTTATTGTTTGATCATGCATATATGCAACCAATAATAGAACAAGAATGAGAATCTATTCGTCGACTCCTCTTACTAAAACCTAGTCGTTGTGTCCAGTTTAAAATTCGGGAACAGATTCTATTTGTAAATGAGATTGAATTTCTATTAAATGAACTTTGATATTCGAATCAGGAGTTACGGACATGACCTCGAAACAAGTATTATTTAATAACAAGATTTCTTGCTCAGAATCATTTAATTCGTGCTTGTCCCATAAGGAGAATATTTCTTTTGCATTAGTTGGTTCATTTGTCGAAATTTTCATGCTCCAATTATGATGATTAGAGTTACCCGTAAAGCAATGCCTTAAGGTGCAACTTTGAAATTCTTGAAATCTTATTCTTTTGCCCAAATTGTTTTCAAAGTAGTTTTTCACGTTTTCGATTTGAAAATCAATAAAATTTAAATGCCTATAAATAACTTTTTCTGATGTTGATGGAATCTTTAATAATCCATTTTTTAGATTGTTGCAGAATACTATTTCTTCAGGAGTGAGGCTGTTCCTTCTAATTTTACTATTTAATCCAATACAATCAGAAGCCTTAAACATTACCAATGCGTTGGCTTCATCTTGTAAAAGCCCGTAGTTTTGCTTAATATCTGTTTTTAAATTATCGATTTTTTCTTGCCGCGTCATCTATTAGTTTATTTCCCAAATTAACAGCCTTCCAAAGTATGGCTTCAAAACTATTTCGTTTATAGATGGAGAGTTTTTAATTGTTAAAACGAAAAGAATTCCAATTTTGCCATCAATGTATTTTTTAAATCGGATGCTATTTTCAGCTTTTATCGAAGGATCTAACAATGATTTCAATCCATACTTTTTGTCAGCAATAAATTCAGTTAATTCTTTGTTTGAAGACAAATCTGCGACAAATCCTTCAATGAAATAGATATCTTTTTTGGAAGAAGATATTTCGAAGTCGGGGGTAAATAGATGCATTAATTCTTTTAATGAAAAAGCATTAAGTGCATTTTTGAAGATTTTGAAATTAAAAAGCTGTTCATTGTTGTATTTCGTTTCAGCAGTAATATTTCCATAGAAAACATTAATACTTGAAATAATTTCATTATTAACCTCGAAACTAATATTTAAGTTGTCAAAACTAAGTTGCTGCCCTTTTCCGAAGTCAGTGTTTATATTTGATTTATGAAACTGTGTTCCAAAAGTTTCATAAATAAGAGAACTTGGGCTACCTAATTTAACCCCTCGTATTGAAAATTTCGACTTTCTTCCTGTCAACTGAATTGAGATAAGTTGTTTTAAACCTGAAGATTCTGGCAATTTTACTAGGCGGAAAATGAGATTAGCATCTTCATCCTTCGATAAAGAGTATATCAGATATTTTTCATCATTCGAGATGTCTTTCGTTAAATTTGGTTCACCCAATTGAGTCTGAATACAGTTTTCATATTGCAACAATTTAAAGCCGCAAAAATTGTCAATTAGTCCTATAGGGTTTAGGATAATATCCCTGAATAAATCATAGATTTTGCTTTCATTAATAAGCAATCTATCTAGAATAGTGAATGTTTCTTTTTGTGGGTCAAATTCAATCTTACCAATTTTACTAAATGCTGATTGCCCAAGTAAGAGAGGTGCGTTTAATGTTTTAAGAATTGTCGCCTCAACATTTCTTAAAATTATTTTATCAATTTCCAATAATCTTATATTAACTTTTATGCCTTCTGTTACACCTCCTGTTGCGTCTTGATAATATTTTGTTCCTAAAAAATCTTCTTTGCTAATTAGTCCAAGATTTACCATTTTAATAGCTTCTTCAAGAGATAAGCTTACATCCGAAGCGCCAGTATCGAAAATAAAACTTAGACTTCTCCCATTGACTTTACAGGGAACCGTATAAATTCCGTTACTCTTTTGCATTTTTATTACCAACTGACCCTCAGAAATAAATGGTAATAAAAACAAAGAGATGATCGCAGTAGTTTTTGAGATGGTCGATTTTGTCATTTCTTAATTTCTAACATCCGATGCACCAATTGTACACAAATCGTATATGTCGAATATACGAAACTTCATTTTCGATTTTAAGATATTAAATGACTCACTTGATGATGTAATATTGCTCAGTAGAATTACCGAACGCTGAAGAGTGCGACGCAACAGAAGATGATAGTAGTAATGCCGCTGGGAACAAAATAGATAACATTGCTATAGAGATTACTCAAAAAAACAAAAGCCACCAGTTAAAAACCAGTGGCTCGAGGAATCGTGTTCTTGTATCTTTTACACCCTGAAGTGAGCGAAAGCCTTGTTGGCTTCGGCCATACGGTGGGTATCTTCTTTTTTCTTGAATGCTGCGCCTTCACCTTTGCTTGCTGCTACAATTTCACCGGCGAGTTTATCAGCCATGCTGCGGCCATTCCTGTCGCGGCTATAACGGATCAGCCATTTAATGCTGAGTGATATCTTCCGGTCTGCACGAACTTCCGCAGGTATCTGGAATGTAGCACCACCGATACGACGGCTGCGCACTTCAACAGCTGGTGTAACATTCACCAACGCCCTTTTCCAAACTTCATAGCCTTCTTCATTCGTTTGCTTGGCTACTTTGTCCAGCGCATCATAAAAAATATTATAAGCGCCGCTTTTCTTTCCCTGCCACATTAAGTTGTTTACAAAACGTGTAACGAGCTTGTCGTTAAACTTTGGGTCGGGGGATAATGGAAGTTTTTTTGCTTGTGCTTTCCGCATATCTCAATTGTTATTACTTATTTCTTAGCTTTTTCTTTCTTAGTTCCGTATTTAGAACGGCTTTGTTTTCTGTCCTTCACACCTGCAGTATCCAAAGAACCGCGGACGATGTGGTAACGAACACCGGGAAGATCTTTTACACGACCGCCACGGATCAACACGATGGAGTGCTCCTGGAGATTGTGTCCTTCACCGGGGATATAAGCGATCACCTCGACTTTGTTTGTCAAGCGAACCTTAGCCACTTTACGAAGCGCTGAGTTCGGCTTTTTAGGCGTAGTGGTATACACACGGGTGCATACGCCACGGCGCTGCGGACATTGATCCAAAGCCCTCGACTTACTCTTGGCCCTGATAATTTCTCTTCCTTTTCGTACTAACTGTTGAATAGTAGGCATTAGTGATGCTTAATTTTTGGGACGGCAAAGGTAACGGGGATACTGGGAAATTCCAAAAATAGAAATCCCAATTTCCGAAAGTATTTGCCTTTGGGGATAACCCAGGCTGGTTGTGCTAAACTGAGGCGGTTAAAAAGTTGCCCTTTAAGCCGTTATACTTTCCACATCCAGCCGTACTTATCGGTACGTTTGCCCTCCCGGATATCCGTAAGCCAGCTTTTTACCGCTGTGGATATCTTGTAGGCTTCTGAATCGAAGGTCATGACAAAGCCTTTATAGTTCAGTTCTTTGATGGGTGCGATGACGGCGGCAGTGCCTGTGCCGAAGACTTCTGCTATTTTCCCGGCTTTATAAGCATCTACCAATTCATCAATGCTGATCTTTCTTTCTTCAACAGGGATGTTCATTTCTTTCAACCCCTGAATAACGCTGCTGCGGGTGACGCCTTCGAGTATCGTGCCTTCTTCCAGTGACGGCGTAACGGCCTTATTATCGATAATGAAAAACACATTCATCATTCCTACTTCCTGTAGCCATTTATGTTCAAAGGCATCTGTCCATAATACCTGGTCGTAGCCTTTTTGTTTGGCCATCGTCGCAGCTAACATACTTCCGCCATAGTTGCCTGCATTCTTTGAAAAGCCCACACCGCCCGGTGCGGCACGGGTATATTGTTCTTCTACCAGTATCTTCATCGGTGAGGCGTAGTACGGCCCTGTTGGACTTAAAAGAATTAAAAATTTATATGAATCGGATGGTCTCACTCCGAGCATGGCATCAGTTGAGAACATGATGGGGCGGATATATAATGAATGTTCTTCTTTGGAAGGTATCCAGTTTTTATCCAATGCGATTAACTGGCGCAGACCTTCCATAAATATTTCTTCAGGAACAACGGGCATGTTCATCCGCTCCGCTGATTTATTGAAACGTTTGAAATTTTCGATTGGACGAAAAACAAACGCATTGCCATCTTTATCACGGTAAGCTTTAATACCTTCAAAAATGGCCTGGCCATAATGAAGCGCTGCAATGGATGGTTCAATCAACAAAGGCTGGTAAGGTTTTATCTCAATACTTTTCCATTCGCCATTTTCATAATCGGCTTCGAGCATGTGGTCAGTAAAATATTTGCCGAAAGGAATATTCTCCAGGTTAATATCTTTTAATTTGCTGCGTTCCGTTTTTGTTGTTAAAATGTCCATTGTCCCCGTCATAAAAGTTTAATTTGCGGTTCAAAGAAACGAAAAAAAAGTCAAGGTTAATTGCTAAAACTGTAGAATAACTGCTTTAAAACCTGATTTTTGGAACACGGATGACACGGATAAGATGGATGTATTGATAAAGATAGTTTTAGTAGTATTGAAACATTACTAAACCAGGATACTCACGGATTATTTTTTTCATTCGTGTGCTTCTGAATAAATGCTCCTTTCTATTTTAAATAATTACGCATGGGGTTAAATGATATAAGGTTGAATTCTTCTGTCGCTGCATCATTGTACCGGAATACATTGGTGGAAATCGACAGTAAAGATGCGGTGCAGCAACCTGAACCATTAGTGCCTGTAACCGAAACTGCCTGGAAACACCTTGGTAATAATAAAAAGAATATCCTCCTGGTCGTTGATTATAGCAACGTAACGTATTTGCCTGATGAAGAATTAAACTTCCTGGCCAGCATACTTGCAGCTTGCAAACTTGATCTTGGCGATGTAGCGATTGTTAACCGGCAGCATTATCTTGAGCATAATTATAAAAACATACTTGATCATTTTACCAGCAAAACAATTCTTCTTTTTGGAATAGACCCGGTTGATTTTGGATTGCCTATGGCGTTTCCACAATTCCAGGTGCAGGCATTTAATAACAGCACTTTTTTATACTCCCCGGTATTGGAAGAATGCAGGAAGGATAAATTGCTGAAAAGTAAGTTGTGGGTTTCGTTGCAGAAAATTTTTGGAATATAAATACGAGTGATCTGAATACAGACCCCTCGTACCTCGGGGTGACAAAGAAAAGTATCACAGCTTAACGCTTTCCTTTATCAGAATACTTCATACATTAGTTCTTTTCTTTGTCATGGCGAGGAACGAGCCATCTGCTTAAATGTGGTTTGCTTGCAGAAGATATTTGGGATATAGTTATTAGTTGTGAGTTAAGAGTTGCGAGTTACTGAAAGTTGAAGAGTTATAATACCCTTCGAAAATGCTCAATAGAATTACCGAACGATGAAGAGTGCGACGCAACGGAAGATGATAGTAGCAATGTCGCTGGGCTAAAAAAAATACTTTCTAAATAAGATATAAATCCGGGTTAGAAGGACACAATACGAGCTTTTCAAGAACTGTTTATTATATTGAGCAGAATTTAATGATCCGGAAAGATGAAATTGATCTTCGCGACGAATAATCAACATAAAGTGGATGAGATCAGGCATGTGATCGGCGATGAATTTGAGCTGATGACATTGAAAGAAGCGGGCATTGATATCGACATCCCGAACCGCATGATACGCTGGAAGCGAATGCAACGGAAAAATCACAAACCATTTACCGGATGACGGGTATTGACTGTTTCAGTGAAGACACAGGACTGGAAGTAGCGGCATTGAATGGTGAACCCGGTGTGAAAAGTGCACGATATGCAGGAGAAAGCCGGTCGTTTGATAAGAATATTGAAAAGCTATTGCATAAACTGAGTAATAAAACGGATACATCAGCGAGGTTCAGAACCGTGATTTCATTAATCATAGATGGAAAAGAAACGTTATTTGAAGGCATTTGTGCGGGTAAAATTATACCTGAGAAAAAGGGCAATGAAGGGTTTGGTTACGACCCTGTGTTTGTACCGAATGGCTCCGATAAAACATTTGCAGAGATGACTTTAGCTGAAAAGAACCGGTTCAGTCATCGCAAGAAGGCGACTGAAAAACTGGTAGCATTTTTGACTGAATGGAATGCAATGAACAGCCCCGTTGAATCTAAATCCCAAAGTTGAGCCATCAAAGCAACCATACTACTCCCGAAAGCGACTTAATCAGAGGATGCCTTGCCGGCGACCGGCGTATGCAGGAAGAATTGTATAGCCGTTTTTCTCCCCGCATGTACGCTGTTTGCCTGAGATACGCTGGTAATGCTGAAGAAGCAGAAGATATTTTGCAGGAAAGTTTTATTAAAGTTTTTAGAAAACTGGATACTTTCCGCAGCGAAGGCTCTTTTGAAGGCTGGATACGACGGGTGTTTGTAAATACCGCTATTGAACATTTTAGACGCAAGCGTTATTTACAACCGGTGACGGAGAAAGAAGAGAACACCATGGAAGGAAATTACCTTTCTGTACTGGATACACTGGCTGAAAGGGATATCATGGAATTGGTGCAGGAGTTGTCTCCCGGTTACCGCACGGTGTTTAACATGTACGTAGTGGAAGGTTACACACATAAAGAAATAGGTGATATGCTGGGCATCAGCGAAGGCACGAGCAAATCACAATTATCGAGGGCGAAAGTGATACTGCAGGATATGGTGAAGAAATATTTAGAACAAAGAACATCACATAAGAAATGAGCAGCTTACAGGATAAAATGTACAACTATGAAGTGACTCCCCCGGCTACCAGCTGGGAGAAGATAGCTGCTGCATTGGATGAAGAGCCTTCGGCTAATGAATTTCCTGCGAGATTATATAATATGGAAGTAGCGCCGCCTGCCGGTGTGTGGGCTGCGATTGATGCTTCACTGAACGAAGCAGATGAGAAAGTAGTGCCGATGAAAAGAAGGACGCCTGCATTCTTACGCTATGCCGCGGCTGCTGTTTTAATTGGCGCTGTTGCTTTTGGTGTTATTAAACTGACGGGCACTTCGGGTACAGAAGGTGCAACGGCTGAACAGGAAATAGCTTTAAAAGATAGCGGTAATAATAATCTCCCGCTGAAAAAAGATGATGCTCCAGTTGTAAATAATGAAGAAGAAAATAGCCAGGCATCTACTGAAAGGCTGATGGCAAAACTTGACAGGCCTGCACGAACTGTTGTAACAAATGCGATTGTACGTAATAACTATGCCGCCGATGCAAACAGTAATTATGATTACGCCTATGATGACCAGGTGGTTAATATGGCAGACCGCTATGTGATGCTGATGACGCCGGAAGGAAACATTATCCGTATGTCAAAAAAACTTGGTGATCTTGTATGCTGTGTGTCCGGTGAAGAGCAGGATGAAAACTGCAAGTCACAATTAAAAAAATGGCAGGAAAAAATCGCCTCCTCTCCGTTAGCGCCTTCACCTGATAATTTTATGGATATACTCAACCTGGTTAATTCATTGGATGAGGGTGTAGATCTGTAAAAAAGTCTTTCCCTAATTTTATTGCAAAACCAACTTAATGTCAAGAATAAAAATTGACCTCCCGGAAAAATTTTCATTTACTACACAAATTGCCGTGCGAATTACAGACCTTAACTATGGCGGGCATGTGGGGAATGATGCTATTCTTTCTATTATCCATGAAGCGAGGATGCGTTTCCTTAGCAGCCTCGGTTATACGGAATTGAAATTTGCAGGTGTAAGTTTAATAATGGCGGACGTTGGTATTGAATTTAAGAATGAATTATTTTATGGCGATACAGTGATTGCTTTTGTTACCATTGGTGATATAAGCAAAGCAAGTTTTGATGTTTATTACAAACTGGAAAAAGAATCTGGTGATAAAAAGATTTTAATAGCAATCGCAAAAACAGGAATGGTTTGCTACGATTATGAGAACAGGAAGATTGTTCTTATACCTGGAGAAGTAAAGGAGCGATTGGCAATAAGCAATTAGCAAACCAGTATTAATGTTGAAAATGGCTTACTCTTTGCCAATTGCACATTGCCTATTGCTTATTGATTCCATATTTTCCAACTCTCCTCTGCCTGAATCAATAGCATTTGATAACCGTTTTTAATAACAGCACCCCTCTCCTCTCCTTTTTGCAGGAATAACGTCTTTTCAGGATTATAGACAAGATCAAAAAGATAATGACCGGCAGTCAGCGCCTCATAAGGAATCGCCGGCGCTTCTGTGATAGCCGGGTACATACCGACGGGAGAAGTATTTATGATTAAAGAATGATCAGCAATTATTTCGTGAGTAAGTTCTTGGTATGAATAACTGTTGATGGATGCATTACGGGAAACATAGTTGAAATTAATTCCCAATTTTTGCAAAACAAATTCAACAGCTTTGGCAGCGCCGCCTGTTCCCAGTATCAACGCTTTTTTATGAGATGGTTTCAATTCTGTTTTTAATGATGTTTCAAAGCCGGTGACATCCGTATTAAAACCTTTTAGCTTGCCTTTTTTAATGCTGATGCAATTACAAGCTTGTATTTTCTTTACAACTTTATCTGCCTGGTCTAAAAAAGGTAACACCTTTGCTTTATAAGGAATAGTAACATTCAACCCGCAAAGGTCAGGGTGCTGATCAAGTACTTTCTTTAATTCATCAATAGTTGCGATAGGAAAAAGTTCATACCTGCAATTATTCAAATTCTCTTTTTCAAATTTCTCTGTAAAATATTTCTTAGAGAAAGAGTGTGATAATGGGTAACCGATCAGCCCGAACAGCCGCATGCCTTTATCCCCGGATGGGAGATGCTCAGGCATTTTCTTTTTTATCAAGGTATAAACTAAAGGTATCACCACGAAGGCCGAGACGCATCGCCTCCAGTGGTATTACTTCAGTAGGCGCAATATTACCGAGGTTCACATTACAACCGATCAATTCGATGAAATATAATTGCTGCGCTTTTTGAGGCGCTTCCCAAATAATTTTTTTCCGCAGGTATCTGCGTAAGAATTTCCTGCACCAGGCCTTCTCTTACTTCACCAGATCCGCGGTAAATACCCACGTTACCCGCTTCTCTTGCTTCTGCAATTACATAAGTAGCGCCGCGCTTAATTCAGCCCTCATTAATTCTATCCATTTATATGGAGGGATGATATGCTCCGCATCTTTGCTTCCTACTTCGCTCAATACCGTGCTGAATTTTGCCAGTTTCTCTATATACCCGCACTTTCTGCATGCGGAATATTAATAGAACCATCACTTACTTCAATATAACTGATGCCGTATTCTTTACAAACTTAATATAATCATCGAACTGGTTGCGGGATAAGAAACGCTTCGAATAAAGTGCCGCCGAAATAAACAGGAATATCATACGAGCGGTACACTTCCAGTTTCTCTACGAGATTAGGAGTAACGTAAGAAGTACCAATCCCAGTTTCAGTATGTCAACATGGGGATAAGAAACACTCATGAAATTCTTCGCTTCTTCTACACTAAGGCCTTTGTCCATCACCATGGTGATGCCGGATGTGCGGGTCTCTTATGGCGGGCCGGTATCTGCGTCAATTAAAATTCATACCTTAATTAATTCAGATTTAATTATAATGTCGTTTAAAGGATAGAGGCAAATGCTAAAAACCATATCTGGACCGCGGCGCAAAATAAGAAGAATGATCGTGTTTTAATCAGATGGATTTTTTTCTTTTATACCTGGCGAGTATATCAACGATCTGTTGGTTTTGCAGGCTGGAAGGGTTCAGTTCGATGAACTTTTTTAATAATTTAGGAGCAGTTTATCATTGCATTTTCAAATTGCAAAAGCGCTTCTTTATTTTTTCCTGTTGCAAACAATACGGCTGCCTGTAAAAAAGAATAACGGTTTTCCATCTGTGACGTTTAATGCAAGTTGTGCTTGTATCAGTGCTTCATTATACATACCGGCTTTGTATAAACACCTGACTAAAGCCTCCCATCCTGCAATATTGCGCTGGCGGATACGAACGACATTATTAAAAATATTGCACGGCTTCTTTAAATGCACCGTTTCCATTTTACATTCGCCCATCAGCAAATTATATTCAGGCTGCATTTTATGGATCTTGATTGCATGGTCCTAACTGCTTCATGCAACTCTCCCACTGCTTTTCATTATAGTAAGTGCAGGCGATTTTATAAATCAACTTGCTATCTTCCTGGTTAAGATGAGATGCTTTTCTGTAATAAAATCTCGCCTGCGCAAAATTCTTCAACCTGTCGTAGCAATGGCCATCGCTTCATAGATCACTACTTCCGGCTTGGATAATTCCGTCACTTTCTCCAATACTTCGATCGCTTCTTTGTATTTTCTTAGCCGGATATATGCATCGCCCATGTTACCGATAAGCATAATCAAACTTTTCTTCAATAGCGACGGCGTAGAGATATGCATCAATCGCTTTTTCATAAAGCTTTAATCCCTGATATGCCGCCGCAAGGTTGAACCACGCCAGTTCACTATAAGGAAAATCATCAATGATCTGCTGGTGAAGGCGGATGCTTTCTTCACTTCTGCCGGTAAAGTCCGTCCAGAAACATATCTTATATAAAGCCTCTTCATTATTCGGGTCCAGTTCAAGGATCATTTTAAGGCAATCAAACACCTTGTCAAACTCTTCGTAGTCATCATACACATCGGCCAGTTCAAAAAGCAATTCTATCTTTTCTTCTCCTTCAAAAATATGCAGTGCTTCTTCCAATAAGATCACCGCTTTTTCCTGTTCATCCAGGGCCAGGTATGCGTCTGTTTTTAAAATATAAACGTTGATATCATTATTGTCGAATAATGACGCCCGGTCAAGCACTTCCAGGGCTTCACGATAATGACGTTGGTAAGTAAAATATCCGCCTTTCGTACCAGCAATGATGCAGAATAGGAATATTGCTCAATCGCCATATCTACCGCCTCCATGGCACTGGCGAACTGCTCTTTTTCTTCAAAATAATTGATGATCTTTTCGAAGGCATCTTCCTCCAGGAATGAATGGGTTTCCCCATTTCTGAGGTTTTCATATTGTTTCAGGAGGTGCCGGATCTGGTCGCGGTCTTCTTCGATAAGGGTATTCTTTCATTAATTTCTGTCTTTTGGTGGTAGAAATCTGAAGGATAATTCTCAATAAATAGGCCGTTATTATCAACAAGTTATCTCAAAAGGTTAAAATACGGGCTTAAGATTTCCCCACCTGTGCAAAATTCAAAGATATTTTTCAGCTTTTATGTAACAATTTTGCCCTTGAGGCGTTAAACTAGTATTAAAATTCTCCACCAACGGTTTCGGTTTATATCTTTTTTAGTGTTAAATTTGCTGAGTAATTGAAAACTAACTTATTCATATTGAAAGCAACTGGTAAAAAATTAACTGTTCTCCTGTTATTGGCAGGAATAACGGTTGGTGCTTTTGCACATTGGGTGAAGGCAATCTTAGAAAAGATAAGTCCCGCAAATCACTTCTTACCCAATAAGAGACAGGCTATTCCGGGCATGTTCTCTTACAATCAGGCTATAGTTTTCGTGGCAACCAGGTTATCAATCCTGATCAAAGCAAATACATTAACCTCAATAATACCGTAGTTACTTATCAGCAGGGGAATGTAACATACACTCTTCCTTCCCAGAAAAAAGTGATCCTGAATAACAAGATTACTTTCAATCCAAATGCGGCCACCCGCTAATAGGAGTTTTCTAATCAAATTTTTTAGCCCAGCTTTAGTTTTTTTATAGCATCGCCTGTTGCGGCGCTCCGTTCAGGGTTCCATTTTCATGGCATCAGCTTCCTGATGCGGCAGTCTTCTAAATGGACATCACATCATGAAATAGAAATTTAAAACAAGTCTTTTTAGTTCCCTCCTCTTAAGCTTTCTTCGTAAGTCATTACGCGGTAACCGGATGAAGGAGCATCAAACTTTGCAGCAGGCACAAGGTTGAAGTTGATAGTAGAAACAGTGTAAGTAACTTTTTGTTTACCTAAATTAGCCTCGTACTGCATAGCAAGGCCTGGAAGATTTTTATTGAGGTATTGAAAATCTTTATTTACAGGCAAAAGGTCTTTCGTGAAATAAACAGTAAACGTAGTACCATCTACCAGTTTACCAATCGCTTTCTGGCAATTATATCCCGCAATAGTTTTATACTCTTCTTCGTAAGTAAAAGTAGTTCCTTCATATTTTTTATTAGACTCCTTCCAGTTGGCGGGTGTCATGCTGATCATGTATTTCTGTTCACCATAATCCTTCAGGATGGTAACATTGCCAGTCTTACCATCGATAATCGTAGACTGCGTACCAAGTGAACTGCTCATTTCTGAACGACTTGAATTTCCCTTCAGGTAAATAACACTGACAGCTCCATCCAACAAATCTGCTGCCTTGGGAGTTGCATTGTTTGTGTTAATAACAATATCATACGATATAGTCGCTTCTGTCAATTTTTTCTGACCAAAAGCCTGGAAAGAAAAAAGGCTCATACAAAGCGCAAGTGAGAATATAGTAGTTGTTTTTTTCATTTTTTATTAATCATATTATAGACGTACTAATTTAGCCATTTAGTTGCGTAAACAAAAAATCCGGGTGGCTTAAAGCTGAACCCGGATCTTCTTGTGAGTATTTTAACTAAAGACAATCACCTTTTGCCTTTTTGTTGTGCTTCTTTCATGCGCTTTTGTTGTTCCTGCATTTGTGCCACTTTTTCCTGCCATTTGGATTTCGTCTTTGGCTTTTTACGGTTCGCTTCTATGTTGGCAAGCACTTTATCATGGTCGATAATATAGTTCTGGATTACAAACTGCAGGATCAGCGTAATAACATTCGATACGGTATAATACCATGTTAACGCCGAAGGCAGCTTATTAAAAATGAACAAAAGAAATACAGGAAAAATATAAGGCATGTATTTCAACACCGGGTTACTTTGGTCCGGCGTCATGCTCATACTATATAAAGAAATAAGAAGGCTCGTTATCACAGCCGTTATGGTAAACAAACTCAGGTGGCCGCCCAGCAAAGGAATATTGGTACCAAATTTTATCAGGTCATCAAATGCGGAAAGATCTTTCGCCCATAAAAAATCTGCGCCACGCAAATCAGGGTTAGCGCTAAAGAAACTATATAAGGCAAAGAAGATCGGTATCTGGAAAAGCGCAGGTATACATCCGCCCAAAGGGTTTACTCCCGCTTCCCTGAACAGCTTCATTTGTTCCATGCTCATTTGCTGCTGGTCTTTTCCAAACTTTTCTTTCAGCTTGGCGATTTCAGGCCGCAACGCTTTCATTTTAGCGCCACTCAAATAACTTTTATAGGTCAATGGAGAAATCACTAAACGAATGAAAAGCGTAAGAAGCGCAATTACAATTCCGAAGTTGCTGACTAAACTCTTGAAAAAATCCCAAACAGGTAAGATCACATAACGGTTCAAAGGTCGGACGAAAGCATACATGCCTTGTCCTAAATTAATCAGCTTATCTAATTTAAGGTCATATTTCTTTAACGTATGAAAATTCGCGGGACCATAAAAAATGCTGAAGTCCGCACTCATGTTTGATTGCACCGGCAGTTTCATCTGCATGGTCGCAGTTGTTTGTACAATGGTCTTCATTTCATTTGAAGGAAGTTCCCATTCAATCTTTCCGGATGAAAAATTATTCTTTGCAATAAGAAAAGTATTAAAGAAACGCTGCCGCACCCCAATCCATTTTACCGGTTCAGTAAAATTTACATCACTGCGCCGGCCAATGGTATGATAATCAAATTCACCATCTTCTATAAAACCGATTTGTGTATTCTGTTTTTCAAAACTGATATCCGATTCCTGTTGCGCTGCAGCATAATTCCAATTAAAGTTCATAATACCCTGTGTCAGCAGATCAGCTCCTGTCAATTGTATATGAAGATCTATCATGTATTCATCAGGCTTAATCGTATACTGATGAATAATAGATGAGGCGCTGCCAGAACTATCGGATGAACGAAGTAAAAAAGAAACCGTCGTAGTGCCATCTGCATTACTTACAACTTTCGCAGGCTCAAAATAAAGATCGCTGGTTGGTGAACTGCTGCTGTTTCCTGTATTAATAGTATAGCTGATTTTATTAAAATCAGAGGCGGCCAGCTTCACCATGCCGCTATCCATATTCTTATACTTATTTAATTCTATCCATTTAGGTTGACCACCTTTATTAGTAAAGGCGACTGTGAAAACCTTATTGGAAACCTTTGTTATTTCTTCCGTTCCATTTCCCGCACCTTTAAAATTTCCAACTTTTGCCACCTTAATGACAGAATCATTTCGAATGGAATCAATTTTTTGAGCGATTGGGTCGGCTTTTGGCCTGTTAACATTTGCAATAGAATCCAATATTGCCTGCTCCCTTTCCTTGTTTTTTTGAAAAGCTGCCTGCTCCCGGCTATTATAAAAGAAATAGCCCAAAAACAGCACAGCCAGGATTGAAAAGCCTAAAACCGTATTACGATCAAACTTCATCAGTAGTTAAAATTTAAAGACGGCAAAGATAGGGTAAAGAGGCAAGTCGGGACTATAAGGCCGAAAGCCAAATCGGTCAAACGAAGAAAATAGCCGGCTAAAAGATTACGATAGGAGAATTCATCCTTAATTCCAATCGTTTTAGATCATTTCACTTTGTAACAACGGATTTTTCACTTCTGTGGCTTTTTCCGAATAAGCTTTAGCCGCCTTAATAAAGTGAACGAAAACGGGCTGAGGATTTTCTACGGTACTCTTTAATTCAGGGTGATACTGTACGCCGATGAAGAAAGGATGCTCCGGCAATTCAATAATCTCTACCAGGCCTGTATTCGGATTTTTTCCACTGGCTATCATACCAGCTTTTTCAAAACTTTCAAGGTATTTATTATTAAATTCCCAGCGATGGCGATGGCGTTCGCTGATCGAGTTTTTTTCATAAATGCTTTGTGCCAATGACCCTTCTTTCAAATCACATACATAAGCTCCCAGGCGCATGGTACCGCCTTTCGCAGTAACTTTTTTCTGTTCTTCCATCAGGTCAATAACAGGGTCTTTGGTTTGAGGTACCATTTCAGTAGAATGCGCTTCCGGCAAGCCCAATATATTTCTTGCAAATTCAATCACGGCCATTTGCATTCCCAGGCAAATACCGAAGAAAGGAAGCCCTCTTTCCCTTGCATATTTTACAGCGCTGATCTTTCCTTCCACGCCACGATGACCAAAACCAGGCGCTACTAATAAACCATCGAGGCCCGCTAATTTTTCTTTTACATTATCCTCTGTAATAAATTCACTATGAACATTCACGATTTGCACCTGGCACTCATTGATAGCGCCTGCATGCACGAATGATTCCAAAATAGATTTATAGGCATCCTGCAGCTCGATATATTTTCCGATCAGGCCAATAGAGACTTTACTCTTTGGATATTTTAATTTATCCAAAAACTCTTTCCATCTTCCCAGTTCAGGTTCGTTGTACTGGGGAATTGCTAATTTCTTTAAACAAATAAGGTCCAGCTTTTCACGCAGCATGGCCAACGGCACTTCGTAAATAGTTGGTGCATCCGCAGCTTCTATCACTGCTTCCTGCTTTACATTACAAAACAATGCGATCTTCCTGCGGAGTTCGATATTCAAAGGCCTTTCAGTACGGCAAACAATAATATCCGGGTGTACCCCTTCCTGGCTCAGCATTTTTACACTGTGCTGGGTTGGTTTAGTTTTTAATTCTTTCGCCGCTTTTAAATAGGGTATCAATGTTAGGTGAACAATAACGGTGTCTTCCTCAGGTAATTCCCATTGTAACTGGCGAACTGCTTCCACAAACGGCAAACTTTCTATATCCCCTACTGTGCCACCAATTTCCGTAATCACAATATCATATTGACTGCTCTGCCCCAACTGCAGCATTCTTCTTTTTATTTCATCGGTAATATGAGGAACAACCTGGACGGTTTTACCCAAATAAGCGCCTTCTCTTTCTTTATTAATAACAGTCTGGTATATTCTACCGGTAGTTACATTATTAGCCTGGGAAGTAAAAATATTGAGAAATCTTTCGTAGTGCCCAAGGTCAAGATCAGTTTCGGCGCCATCTTCGGTTACAAAACACTCGCCGTGTTCATAAGGATTTAATGTTCCGGGGTCTACATTAATATAAGGATCGAATTTCTGAATGGTCACTTTCAATCCCCTCGCCTGCAAAAGTTTGGCAAGAGAGGCGGCAACAATGCCTTTGCCTAATGAGGAAGTAACACCGCCGGTAACAAATATGTATTTCGCCATAAAAGGGTCAATTAGTTCTTTTTTTTAACAAAGGACAGGCAAATGAAATTCGCTCAAGCAGTGCTTGTGGTTCAGGTTCGATATCAGTAATAAAAAATATTGAGAAAATCAGCTCACCAAATTGACCAAGCGGATACTTCACAAATCAACAAGAAGAACTTCCAAGAGGTCGTGTAAAGTTAATGCAATTTATTATGTCGTTAAAATTTGAATTTCCTGTGTGTGGAAAAAACGGGTATTTTTATTTACCAAAAAATCACTGTATGAGAAAAATTTCAATATTACTATATACTTTATTGCTAACGTTCGCTTTACCGGCGCAGAAAACATATATCTGGTGCGGTGTTTTAATTGACGGAATCTCCGATGCCCCCAAAAAGAATGTGACAATTGTTATTGAAAAAAATAAGATAATCAGTGTGGAAAGCGGCTTTGCAAATGCACCCGCTAATACAAAAACAATTGATCTGAAAACAAAAACCGTTACTCCCGGCTGGATAGACATGCATGTGCATTTAGAAAGTGAAACGAAAAAAGGAAATGTCGCTGAAAAATTCATTACTAATCCTCCCGATATCGCATTTGAATCAGTAAAGTATGCAAACGTTACTTTGATGGCGGGTTTTACAACCGTAAGAGATTTAGGAGGAACAGGTGTGAACATTTCTTTGCGCAATGCGATTAACAAAGGGTATATAATCGGTCCAAGAATTTTTACAGCAGGAAAAACCATTGCGACAACAGGCGGACATGCTGATCCAACGAATGGCTATCGCAAAGATTTAATGGGTGATCCCGGCCCTAAAGATGGTGTAATCAATGGCCCTTACGAAGCATACCAGGCAGTAAGGCAGCGGTACAAAGATGGATCTGACCTGATAAAAATAACAGCGACCGGCGGCGTATTAAGCCAGGCGAAAGATGGCGCCAATGCACAATTTACCGAAGAAGAAGTAAAAGCCGTTGTTGCTGCTGCAAAAGATTATGGATTTAAAGTAGCAGCGCATGCGCATGGAGCCGAAGGAATAAAACGAGCTATCCGGGGCGGCGTAAACTCTATCGAACATGGAACGTTTATGGATGATGAAGGCATGCAACTGATGAAACAATATGGAACATGGTATGTGCCCACTATTACCGCAGGAAAGTCGGTTGGTGACAGTGCAAAAATTCCTGGTTATTATACAGACATCGTAACGCCAAAAGCAATAGCCACAGGCCCACAGATACAAAGCACATTTGCAAAAGCATATAAAGCCGGCGTGAAGATCGCCTTTGGTACTGATGCGGGTGTATATAAACATGGATTGAACTGGCTGGAGTTTGGTTATATGATGGAAGCCGGCATGCCAGCCATGGAAGCAATAAAAGCAGCCACCATCAGTGCGGCTGAGCTTTTAGGAATGAAAGATCAGTTGGGCAGCATTGAAGCCGGTAAGTTGGCGGACATTGTTGCAGTTGATGGCGATCCGTTAATCGATTCAAAAGTTTTTGGGAAGGTGGTGTTTGTCATGAAGGATGGAGTGGTTTATAAATAGTATGATTTATATAACCAACTGCATTGCTATTATCAGCTTCGTTGCGACGCTCCTGTAAATGTTTAATAATTCGTGGACAAGATTAAATTCTTTAGTTCACCAGGTGGCCATGCGGCGCTCCTTCAAAAAGCATAGCATGGCCACCGGTAAAATTTAAGCACTCCTATTTATCATTTCTATCGGCTTTTTCCCTTCAATGCCCTGATGGGGCCGATGTTCATTGTAATAAAAGTTATACTTCAATATTTCTTCCTTTAATTCTTCTTTTGAATCAAAGTCTGTATCCATTATCAGATCTTCTTCCATGGTACGCCAGAACCGTTCTATTTTTCCGTTTGTTTGAGGTCTGTAAAACTGAGTATAGCGATGTTTTACTCCCATCTCTATCAACATTCTTTCAAATGCATGTTTTTGTTTGTGTTTCAAATTTGAACCGCCAAACTCTTTTCCGTTATCGGTCAATACTTCTTCAAACTGAATATTGTAAAGCTTCTTTAATTCCATAAAACAACGCATCACTGAAAACATAACGCTAAGGCTGTCTGCCTGTTCTAAAAGCTCAGCCCAGGCTAATCTTGAATAATCATCCAGCACAGCAACTACATACAGTTTCTGTACTTCTCCACGGATAACATACTTACTGAGATGATGAGTATCTATATGACCCAATTGACCCATACGCTCCTTAATGATCTTTCTTTTTTCTTCTTTTTCCCGGTTTTTTAAACGGTTTAAACCATGACGTCTAAGAACATTGTACACCCCCGATGCACTGATCGCTTTACCGCCTTTTTCAAGGTTTAACATCTGGGAGATCTCATAACGGTTATTTCCCTTGCTTCGATATTCAAGTATCTTGTGTTCCAGATCAATGTCCGTACGACGTGTGTTGTAACGGGGACCCCGCTTTTGCGGAAGAATTGCTGTCTCTTTGTTCTCCGAGCTTTTATACCGGCCATATACTTTATGAAAAAGCCGCTTATCTATGTGCCGGGCTTTCCAAAAGTATTTTAGCAATTTAAACTCAGAATGTTCCTTCCGTTTTATCTGTTCGTACTCCCAAAACAATTCCTTGAAACGCTTAATATGCTCCCGTTCTAACGTATTGTCTAAACGACTGCTTCTTCTTATCATACCGAAATTAGCTTTTCGTTACTAATTCCTGTCTACGAATTACTAAACACATACAGCTCCGTTCATCTTCCTGTTCTCTACTGAGCATTACCGAAGAATTTTTAATCCTTCGCAATCTTATTATAACTCGCTACTATCCCCCTTATCAATGACGAACTGAATCCCCGGTGTTCCATTTCATTCAGGCCGGCGATCGTACAGCCTTTCGGCGTTGTTACTTTATCAATTTCCTGTTCAGGATGAGACCCTTTTTGTAATAATAATTCTGATGCCCCCTTTACTGTTTGCGCAGCAATCAAGGAAGCCGTCGCAGCATCAAAACCAATTTCAATACCGCCCTGTATGTTCGCACGGATATAACGCATAGCATAAGCGGTACCGCAGGCGCCAAGTATGGTGGCCGCATCCATCAGCTTTTCATCAATCGTCACCACTTTACCAACGGTGCTGAAAAGATCATTCACATATTTCACATCAGCCGCATCTGCATATTGACTGCAAATACAAGTCATGCTTTGCTGAATAGCGATAGCAGTGTTCGGCATGGCACGGAACAAAGGGATTTTTTTTCCAACCGCTTCTTCCATTTCACTGATTAGCCCACCAGTAACCACGGAAATGACCAGCTTATTATTAGTGAGGTCTTTTTTAATTCCCGCTAATACATCAGCAACCTGGAATGGCTTTACCGCCAGGATAATAATTTCACTTTTCTTGACCGCAGCGTTATTATCCGATGTTACTTCTATACCTTTTTCTTTTAAGGCTTTAAGAGTAGTTACGTTTCTTTTGGTAATAATGATTTCAGCCGCTTTACTGAACTTGCTTTTTAATAATCCTTCGGCAATGGCGCTGCCCAAATTTCCACCGCCAATGATAGCAATCTTCTTTCCCATTTATTTGAATTTGTATAAAGATAAGACAAGGAAATCCACAAGAAGCAAGGACCAGGAAACCAGGAACCGGTAACTTATATAGAACTTAACGCTGCCCCTGCTTTCTCTTTTGATAAATAATTTTCAATAGCCGTATCATATTTGTCTTTCCACCAATCAATCGTGCCCCAGAAGTCGCCGTCCACCACTATTTCACCTGTTGTTACCACGCCAATTTTTTCAAAAGGAAAATCTCCTAATGCACTTTCAAATTCTTTTACGTTTTCAATCGGCACACTCATCAAAACACGGCTCTGGCCTTCGCCAAAAAGCCATGCATCTTTGCGGCAAGTGATGCTGGTAATAACAGAAAACCCTAATTCACGATTAAAGCCGCTTTCATTTAGTGTTACAAATAATCCGCCTTCGCTTACATCATGGGCGGAATGAACTAATTTTTTCCTGATCAGTTCGCTAACTTTTTGTTGCAATGAATATTCTTCTTCCAAGTCAAAATGGGGAGCGGGAGAAAATTTGACATCACAAATAGCATGAAGATATTCAGAGCAGTTTATATCATTGGTTGAATTACCGACCAAATAAAGCACATCACCTTCTTCTTTAAAATCAAGCGTCATTTTTTTAGTGATGTCTTCAAGTAAACCTACCATACCAATAGTTGGAGTTGGATTAACAGGCCCATCAGGGTTCTGATTGTAAAAGCTGACATTACCCCCGGTAACAGGTGTATCAAATTTTACGCAGGCCTCTCCCATTCCTTTGATGGCATGTACAAACTGGTAATAAACTTCGGGGTCATAAGGGTTACCAAAATTCAAACAGTTAGTTATTCCCAATGGCTGGCCGCCACTGCAAACAATATTTCTTGCTGCTTCGCTTACGGCAATCATTGCTCCTTTATACGGATCAGCATAAACATAACGGCTATTACAATCCGTAGTAATAGCTATTCCCTTCTTTGTTCCTTTTACAGCAACAATAGCAGCGTCTGAAGGAGTATTGGTAGAAGTGTTTACTGTTCCCACCATACTATCATACTGCGTATATATCCATCTTTTAGATGCGATGGATGGAAGTTGAATCATCTCCTCCGCAATCGTTTTTAAATGTTGTGGTTCAGGGATAGCAGCAATATCAAACTTCTTAATTTCATTAAAATAAGAAGGCTCCCTATATTCCCTTTCGTATTGAGGAGCGCCACCACCGAGCACAAGATCATATGCGGAAAGCTCTGCTTCTAATTCTCCATTCATATAAAAACTAAGCAGGCCATCATCTGTTACTTCACCAATAACAGAACAAGGCAAATCCCATTTCTCAAATACTTTTACGACTTCCGCTTCTCTTCCTTTTTCTGCTACCAATAACATTCGTTCCTGGCTCTCACTCAATAATAATTCCCATGCTTTCATATTTTTTTGCCGCATCGGAACTTTGTCAAGATCAATTCTCATTCCTGATTCACCTTTTGCACTCATTTCCGCAGTGGAACATATAATTCCTGCCGCTCCCATATCCTGCATTCCCACTACGGCGCCGGTTTTTATTACTTCCAAACACGCTTCCAATAATTTCTTTTCCTGGAACGGATCGCCTACTTGTACAGCGGGCAAATCCTGTGCACTTTCCGCAGTTATATCCGCAGATGCAAAAGATGCACCTCCGATCCCATCTTTACCTGTAGCGCTACCAACAAACATCACAGGGTTGCCTTTCCCTTTTGCAATCGCAGAAACAGTTTCTCCTGCTTTCACTATGCCTACGCTCATTGCATTTACCAATGGATTAGTATGGTAACATTTATCAAAATAAATTTCACCGCCGACGGTAGGAACGCCAAAACAATTACCATAATGACCAATACCATGTACAATGCCGGCAAGCAAGCGCTGCGTTTTATCTTCTTCCAATCTTCCAAAACGAAGGGAATTCAATGCGGCAATCGGCCTTGCTCCCATAGTAAAAATATCACGATGAATGCCACCCACACCTGTAGCTGCTCCCTGGAATGGTTCGATAGCAGAAGGATGATTATGTGATTCAATTTTAAAAACAACACCAAGCCCATCGCCGATATCCATTAAACCTGCATTTTCTTCACCTGCTTTCACTAGCATGCGGCCGCCTTCTCTCGGCAATGTCTTTAGCCATTTGATGGAATTTTTATAACTGCAATGCTCACTCCACATACCTGAAAAAGCGCATAGCTCATTGAAGTTTGGGGTACGACCCAGCCTTTGTTTGATCAATTCAAATTCAGCTTCGGTTAATCGTAATTGCTGCGCTGTCTTTACAGTTATTTCCATGATAAAATATCAAGAGGTTAATAAGAAGAAATGCAAAACTAAGGAAATGAAACATCGCTTGCCCGCAGATATATTCACATTTCACTTACAATGGTTTATTGTAAATAATAATAGTTATTTTGCAAGGCTAAAACTGTTTGTTTGGAGTACCTTCTTTTTGCCGGTTATCTTATCCTTTTTTCGTGGCTTGTTACCAAAACCAGATTTTTCACATCGAGTGGTTTAAGTAAACCACAATTGATCATTATTTTCTTACTAAAAATCATCATTGGGATATTTTACGGATGGATGGGCATATACTATGCTGGATTTGCGCAAATGCTGGATACATGGTCCAATCACCATAATGGATTAATAGAATACCAATTATTGGGCGATGATCCTAAAGAATATTTTACTAATCTTTTTAATAATCCATATGAAAAAGGCATTCAAAATCTTTTTGGCGCTACTGGTTCTTATTGGAATGATTTAAAAGGAAATGTTTTTTATAAAGTTCTTTCTATTTTTGATGTATTCAGTTTCGGCCATTATCTTGTAAATGTTATTTTCTATTCGTTCATCACCCTTTTTGGGCCGGTAGCCGTTTATAAAGTAATGAACGATGTTTTCCCTGGCAAAAGAATCTCCGTTTTACTTGCTGTTTTTTTAATCCCCTCTTTTTTTTATTGGTCAAGCGGCGTTGCAAGGGAAGGATTGATATTTGTTGGTATCAGTCTTATTCTTTACCATATTTATTTTGGGAATAAAGAAAAAAAGTTTAGCATAAAAAGAATAACAGGTGTGTTGCTTGGTTTATTGATTTTATTGTTTTTTAGAAACTTTCTTATTGCCATAGCTATCCCGGCAATTATCGCATGGTTAATAGCGAATAGATTTTCAAAATACCCTTTGCTTTGTTTTATCGCTGTATATTCTTTTTTTGGTGTTTTGTTTTTTACAGTACGTTACATTGATCAAAGACTTGACTTCCCCAAAGCGGTTGTAGAAAGACAGCAAGCCTTTATCCAGATAAAAGGCAATTCGAGTATTCCAATAAAAGAATTAAAACCAAACGCAGTAAGTTTCCTGGTGAATATGCCGCAGGCTATTACACTTTCAGCTGTACGGCCCTACCCTAATGATATAAAGCATATACTATCATTAGCCGCTGGATTAGAAATTGGCTTGTTGCTATTTTTTTTTATTGTCTTTTTAATTTGGAGAAGAAAAGGGCTTTTGTTCCATTCAAAGCCTGTCGCTTACTTCTGTCTTTTCTTTTCAATCTCCGTTCTACTCGGCATCGGATTTAGTGTTAATAATCTCGGGGCTATTGTACGTTACCGGAGCATTGTTTTTCCCTTATTAATTGTTTTTATCGTTGCTCAAATTGATTGGCTTAAAATCAAGGATTTAGCCAAAAACATTAAAAAATAATTTAATGTTTATTATTTTTCAATTCAATTTACATTTTCAACCTTTTTATTGATAATTATTGCAAAATAATTTATCAATCTGTAAATTTTTTGATTTTATAATAACATATTTAAAAAACATTTAGATTTGCCTCGATAACTTCTGTATTAATAAAATATATTATTTAAACTCCACGGTATGGCAATTTCAAAACTAGAGTACATTTGGCTGGATGGTTACAAACCGACACAAAGCCTTCGCAGTAAAACAAAGATTGAAAAAGACTTTAGCGGCAAACTCTCAGATTTATCTAATTGGAGTTTTGACGGTTCCTCAACAGAACAAGCTCCTGGCGGATCTTCCGATTGCTTATTAAAACCTGTCTATATTGTTCCTGACCCTCAGCGTAAGAATGGCTATTTAGTAATGTGTGAAGTATTAAATGCTGACGGCACACCGCATGAATCAAATGGCCGTGCTTTAATTGAAGATGATGATAATGATTTCTGGTTCGGTTTTGAACAGGAATATTTTCTTTGGGATAATAAAACAAACAGGCCTTTAGGTTTTCCCGCAGGTGGTTTTCCAAGCCCCCAAGGCCCTTACTACTGTTCAGTAGGCGCTGCTAATGCATACGGCCGTTACATCATTGAAGAACATCTTGACGCTTGTCTTGATGCAGGCTTGAATGTAGAAGGCATCAATGCAGAAGTAGCAACAGGTCAGTGGGAATTCCAGATATTTTCAAAAGGGGCAAAAGGCGCCGGCGACCAGATATGGGTGGCACGTTATCTTTTGGAAAGAATTGGAGAGAAATATGGTGTATCTATCAACTGGCATTGCAAACCGCTCGGTTCGCTTGACTGGAACGGTAGCGGTATGCACGCTAACTTCTCTAATACTTTATTAAGAACTGCCGGAAGCAAAGAAATATTTGACAAAGTATGTGAATCTTTCCGCCCGGTTATTAAAGAACATATCGCAGTTTATGGTGCGGATAACCATCTTCGTCTTACCGGCAAACATGAAACAGCAAGTATTCATGATTTCAGTTATGGTGTTTCTGATCGTGGCGCTTCGATTCGTATTCCTGTAGGCGTTCCTGCTAATGGCTGGAAAGGTTACCTGGAAGATCGTCGTCCAAATTCAGCGGCAGATCCATACAAAGTAGCAGCACGCATCATTAAAACTGTAAAAGCAGTTAAGAAATAAAGATCGCATCTGCAAATGCAGATGTATTTATTGTCAACAATTATTTCATCCCTTCCGCTTCAATATGGAAGGGATGTTTTTTCTTTGCCAAAATCCAACAATTATGTCACTTAGATTTCATGCAGTCGAAAATCTGACTTCTAACAGTACTATAGAAGTAGCAAGCTCACCAAAAATTACCGCCATTTTCGGCAGTAATGTATTCACATTAAAAGTGGCCCGTGAATTTTTAAGTGATGAAGCATATAAAAGTCTTGTCAGTTCTATTAAATCAGGACAAAAAATTGATCGTGATATTGCCAGCCAGATAGCCAGTGGTATTCGTTCATGGGCGGAAAGCAAAGGTGTTACTCACTTTACGCATTGGTTTCAACCGCTGACCGGCACTACTGCGGAAAAGCATGATTCATTTTTTACAATAAAAAGTGATGGTACGCCAATCGAACAGTTCGAAGGTGATGCATTAATACAACAGGAACCTGATGCTTCTTCATTTCCGAGTGGAGGCCTTCGTGCAACATTCGAAGCAAGAGGATATACCGCATGGGATCCCTCCTCTCCCGCTTTTATTATGGAGATTGGCAATGGAAAAACATTATGTATCCCTACCATTTTCGTTTCTTATACAGGCGAATCACTTGATTACAAAGCGCCGTTGCTGAAAGCATTGGAGACATTGAACAAAGCGGCAGTTGATGTGTGTAATTATTTTGATAAAAATGTAAGCCGCGTTACCCCAACATTAGGATGGGAACAGGAATATTTCGTGATAGATGAAGCGTTGTTCAATGCAAGACCTGATCTTGTGATGACAGGCAGAACAGTATTCGGACATAATTCCGCTAAAAACCAACAATTAGAAGATCATTATTTTGGGTCTATTCCTGAAAGGGTCTATACTTATATCAGGGATTTTGAAACTGAATGCTATAAACTCGGCATACCACTTCGCACAAGACATAATGAAGTGGCGCCAGCCCAATTTGAATGTGCTCCTATTTTTGAAGAAGTGAGTGTAGCGGTTGATCACAATTCATTATTGATGGATATCATGGACCGGGTGGCACGCCGTCATAAACTCAGGGTATTGTTACATGAAAAACCATTTGCCGGTATTAATGGAAGTGGTAAACATAATAACTGGAGCATGGCGACGGATACGGGTGTTAATCTTTTAGCCCCCGGCAAAACACCGAAGACAAACCTGATGTTCCTTACTTTTTTTGTGAACACAATAAAAGCGGTGCATGATTATGCTGATATACTAAGAGCTTCTATTGCTTCGGCGCCTAATGATCATCGCCTGGGCGCTAATGAAGCGCCGCCCGCTATTATTTCAGTATTTATCGGCCAGTACCTTACAAAAGTTTTACAAGATGTGAAGGAAAGGGTTTCCGCGAAAATGGATGAGCAGGATGAAAGCATGCTGAAAATTGATATTCACAAAAGCATTCCTGAATTATTAATGGATAATACAGACCGTAACAGGACATCGCCTTTTGCTTTTACCGGAAATAAATTTGAATTCCGTGCAGTAGGTTCTACCGCTAATTGCGCCAATCCAATGACTGTATTGAATACAATTGTAGCTGCGACATTGAAACAATTCAAAACAAGTGTTGACGCATTGATTGACAAAGGAGAGAAAAAAGAAATTGCAATCATGCATGTGATTCGTGAATACATCGTAGCAAGTGAGAAAATTTTATTTGAAGGCAATAATTACAGCGAAGAGTGGGAAAAAGAAGCCGCGAAAAGAGGATTGCCCAATATAAAAACCACACCACTGGCATTAGATGCCATGATTACCGATAAAGCGAAGCATTTATTTGAAAACAATAATATCTATTCCCATTCTGAGTTGGAAGCAAGACATGAAATAGAGTTGGAAAAATATATTAAGAAAGTACAGATCGAAAGCCGCATTATGGGTGAGCTTGCCACGAGCCATATTTTACCAGCGGCTATCCGCTATCAAAATTTACTGGCTAACAATATCAATGGTTTGAAAGATGCCGGTCTGCCAGAATCTGCTTACAGTAACCAGCGGCAAATACTTGATAAAATATCAGAACTGATCAATAAGGCAAGTGATCTCGTGGAAAAAATGATTGAAGCAAGAAAGAAGGCAAATACACTTGAAGAAACCAGGGCTAAAGCAATCGCTTACCAGAGCGAAATAAAAGATGTGTTCTTTGATGAAATACGTTATTACGTAGACAAACTTGAGCTGTTGGTTGATGACAAAGAATGGTACCTGCCTAAATACAGGGAATTGCTTTTCCTGAGATAAGAGTTTAAAATAGATATAAATTAAAAAAGCTTCCCCGTCAACAGGAAGCTTTTTTAATTTCTTTTGATCAGCTATTATTGAACAAATACTTTTCTTTCAAATACTGCATTATTACTTTTATCTGTAACCTTTACTAAGTACAGACCTTTTGCAGAAGCAGCGTCCAGTTGAATTTTTTCTGTTTGTTCTTCGCCACCAACAGTTACTCTTTTTAAAAGCACTTGTTTACCTGTTACATCAGTAACCTGGACTACATAATTCCCTTTTTCCAATTGTGAGAACTGAATAGAAAATTGTTCGTTCACAGCAGGGTTAGGATATAGTTGAATTCTTTTATCAAACGAAACCGGGCTACTGGCTATCACGGAAATAGTTTTTGAATTCATATTAACGTCCAGGACATTGCTGTTTGCCAGATCAGATGCACGCCATATTTCGGAAGAAGTTACATAAGGTGTAGCAGTAAGTGTTTTTGGATCTACCGTAAAATAAGATGTGCCGTTAACCGCACTTGTTACCAGTAATTTATTATTATCATCAACAGCTACGCCATTGATGGTATAGCCAGTTGGTAATCCTTTAACCACACCAAGATGAGTGGCGACTTTGGTTTCCGTACTTACTTTAAAAACATTGTTCTGGGCGGAAACTATATATATATTATCGTCATTGTCTGCAAACATATCGCCACCGTAGCTGCTACAAGAGTTGTGAACAGAAATTCCTTTGTTTGAAGATGCATCTGAAAGAGCGCCGAGATCTTCTATTGTTGATTTTTTACCGATACTGAAACGGATGAGGTGGTTAGCATCATTTGTCATCGCATAGCCAAATCCGTCTGAAGCGATCACCATGCGTGTAACAATGTTCGATTGGTCAGATGCTTTTTCAGGCATGCCGGTTAGACCCTGCCCTGTTACATAATACACTCTCATTGTTTTTAAATCAATGTAGCGTAACTGATCAATGAACATCGGCGTATAATAAAGACGGTTATTCTTTTTGTCGAAAGCAATCGCCGCTACGCCGGAACTAAAGGCCGGTTGTGTAGAAAAATTATAAGGCTTTACTAAAGTGAATTCCGCTAATTGTTTTTTTGATGCAGCATCAAAAGAAACCTGCTTTACATCATTGCCGCTAAGCAATATTTGGCTGTATTCGCCAGTCTGCAGGTTAAATTTTCTCAGGTAACTCCAGCTAGCACCTTCTTTCTGTACATCGGTGATGGCATAAGTAAAATGATCAACCTGGCTTTTTGCAAAAGTTGAAACTAAAATGGTTACCAATAAAAGACTAATAGTAAGTAGATTTTTTCTCATAACTCCCCGGATTTTAGGTTTTTAATTTTATCCGAGTAAAAGTTACGACTATTCCATATTTGGGAAAAATTTTTGTGGGAAGCTCGTATAATTACGAATAGGAATTCGAATGACGTTTTGAAGTTTTTGAGCCACGAAGACACAAAGACGCAGAGGAACACAAAGAAGAGTATAATAAATAGATAGCTCGTGCCTCGCCATGACAAAGAAAAGAACTATTATTAGGACATCATTTTAAAAGAAGGTTCAATACAATAAAAACTCTTCCTTGCCACCCCGAAGTACGAGGGCCCATTACAACAGAACGCATCAATATTATTGAAGAGTGAACAGGAAGTACCGCCGATACTCATTGGGGTGCTCCGATATTGCTGAGTAGAATTCATGCAGTACAAGAGTGCGACGCAACGAAGATGATCAGGGAACCGAAGCCGGGCTAATGCACAGCATCCTGCGGATAAAAAAACTGCAAACTTTAACAAATTCCCAATCTTAACATTTTATAAATCAGTGTTTGTGCAAGTTGCACAGCGTTTGCATCGTTAGTAACAGGTGTGAAGAACAAAGCCTTCCATTGCCCATCAATAAATTTTACCTTTGTATGAACAACAACGCTTACGTAATGTCTGCATCCTTTGAAGCTAAGAAAAATACACAGGCGACGATGATAACAGCCGGTTTTGCCGGGCTTTTGCTATTACTGATGTTCCTATGGTCATGGACGGTCCTCCCGATACTGCCTCCTCCTGTGGAAGAAGGGATTATGGTGGAATTGAATATTCCCGATGAACCGATGCCTGCTCGTGGCGGAGGTGGTGGTGGCGGCAATCCTGTACAGGCCAGTGGCGAAAAAGGTACGGCCTACTCTCCTCCCCAACCCGGTACAAAGGACGATTCAAAAGATATAGAAGAAGATGAAACGGATAAAAGCACACCGGCGATTTTGAAACCTGATAACCCGAAGCCGACGGCGACGAAGATCAATGAAAATAAATCGGTGGTGAAAACGCCGCCGAAAGAAATAGTAGCGGTGCCTGCACCTGCTAAACCCAAAGCGGTTTTGGGAAGAACAACTACCGGAACCAG
Source organism: Chitinophagaceae bacterium (assembly GCA_037200685.1). Classification (GTDB taxonomy): domain Bacteria; phylum Bacteroidota; class Bacteroidia; order Chitinophagales; family Chitinophagaceae; genus JAJKIP01. The sequence continues at coordinate 72,354 of JBBCIG010000001.1, read as the reverse complement.
TACAGGCGGTGGCGTAGCTACTGATTATGACAGGGCTGGGGGCACGGGTCCGGGCAACGGTGTTGGTAATGGCCCCGGTACTGGTGGAGGAAGTGGTGGCGGCAATGGCGGTGGTAACGGACCTGGCAGCGGAACAGGTAATGGGCCAAGAAGAGTAAGCGGCAGCCGTACAGTGATTAGCGCTAAACCAATGAGTGCCGGTGAAAATATCCAGGGAAAAATTTTAGCTGAGATAAAAGTCTCTCCGGAAGGTAAAGGAACTTTCGTGATGTCGAAAGGCGGTTCATTGATGAGTAACGGACAAGCGATTGAAATTGTGAAAGACTGGTTGAGAAGAAACCGTTTTAATTCAGCTTCGGATGAATCGACGGTAGTATATGAATTTAATATAAAGATTGGCGGATAGCGGAACTGGTATCTATATATAATTGAAAGGCGCATCGATGATGCGCCTTTCTTACTTTTGCCATTGAATGAATTACCAGCAGACAGTAGATTATCTTTTTTCCCGCCTGCCTATGTACAGTCGCATTGGCGCTGCTGCTTATAAAGAAGACCTTGATAATACGATTCGTTTATGCAAAGAGCTGGGTGATCCGCAGAATAAATTCAAATCTATTCATGTTGCCGGCACCAATGGTAAAGGATCGGTAAGTCATATGTTAGCGGCGATTTTGCAAACAGCCGGTTATAAAACAGGTTTGTACACTTCTCCTCATTTGAAAGATTTCAGGGAAAGAATAAAAGTGGATGGAATAATGATGCAAGAACAGTTCGTTGTTGACTTTACGGAAAAGATAAAACCTGTTATCGAAGAAATTGAACCCAGCTTTTTTGAAATAACGGTGGCAATGGCGTTTGATTATTTCGTTCATCAAAAAGTTGACATTGCTATTATTGAAGTCGGACTGGGCGGCAGACTGGACAGTACCAATGTAATTACGCCGGAAGTGTCGGTGATTACGAATATCGGTTACGATCACATGAACATATTGGGAAATACATTAGAAAAAATAGCAGCCGAGAAAGCAGGTATTATTAAGAAAGAAATTCCTGTTGTAGTAGGAGAAACAGTACCTGAGACGTTACCGGTATTTGAAAAAACAGCAAGAGAAAAGAATGCGCCGGTACATTTTGCATCACAGAAAAAGCAAGCATTAAGCTGGAAATGGGAAAAACATGAAATGATCGTTGAAGTAGCGGAAAAGAATAAAACAGATCATGAAATATATCATTTAGATCTGCCGGGTATTTACCAGACAAAGAATTTGCTGACGGTACTGGAAACTTGTTCTGTATTACAACAGCAAGATTGGAATATTACTGATGCAATTATTCATACTGCATTAAAGCAGGTAAAGAAATTAACCGGTCTTCAAGGACGCTGGGAAATGATTCATCATAAGCCGGATATTATATTGGATGTAGCACATAACGAAGCGGGCATTAAACAACTACTGGAACAAGTAGAAGTGACCGATCACCATGAACTGCATTTGATCATGGGTTTTGTAAATGATAAAGAGATTGGTACCATACTCTCCCACTTACCAAAAACAGCGCATTATTATTTTACGCAGGCGCATATTCCCCGTGCTTTACCTTTGGATGATTTATTGCAAGCTGCAAAAGCCGCTGGCTTAAAAGGAAAAGTTTACGAAGATGTGAATCTTGCATTGAAAGAAGCAAAAACAAAAGCGAAAGAAAATGATTTGATTATTGTTTTTGGGAGTTTTTTTCTCGTGGCGGAAGTGGGATGAAAGTCAGATCGGGCAAAAAAGTCAAATTAGTCAAGGAAGTCAAATTGGTCATATAGATCAGTCCTGTTCTACGATTAATACTTTAACTCTCCCAACTTTTCCAGCGCATATAAAATACAGGTGATATGCATGGATTGAATGAGTTTATTCTCCCGGATCATTTGTTTCAGCTCTTCGATAGTGACAAAACTAATTTCTATTTCTTCATTGGGGTCTAAATCCTGTGCAGCCACTTTCTTCCCTCCTTTGGCGAGAAACATATGCATAATGTTGCTGTTCGTAGAAGGATTAGCAGATGTCTTTCCCAAATATTCATAAGAAGAAAAAGTATGACCGGTTTCTTCCAATAACTCCCTTGCAATGGCATCTTGCGGTGATGCATCGGTGTCATCTATACAGCCACCGGGAATTTCAAGATCAACTGTTCCTAACGCATGCCGGTATTGACGTTCCATGATAATTTTCCCTTCTTCGGTGATCGCCACTGCAGTCACCCAATCAGGAAATTCATATACATAATAAGGATCAACAATTTTACCGGAAGGCGTTTCGCATTTATCTTTTCTTACTTTGAACCATAGATCGTGAAAGAGATATTCGGAAGAAAGTATTTTCCATTTCATTGTGGAGAGTTCATAGTTAATAGTTCATGGTTCATGGTTCATGGTTAGTACATGAACTATGAACCCGGCTTACCAGCCTTTTTGTTTTCTTAACGAAGTAATATGCGCCACATGGTGTTTGCAATGCCAGGCATACATTCCCAGCAAATACCACAGCCGCATTGTCTTCTTATGTTCCGGGTGATAAATAGTTCGGTTATTCCATTCATCGTCCGTTACATATTTCAATGCTTCGAACCAGCGGGCATGTAAAGCATGAAGTAATGTAATAGATATATTGACAGGTAATTTTTGTACATCATTCATTTGCACCCATTGCTCCTGATCGTATGTTTTAATAGTAGGATTATCTTCCGTAAGCCCGAGCTTGAAACGGCAATAGGCATTGATATGACTGTCCGCAATGTGATGCACCAATTGATGGATCGTCCAACCACCTTCTCTGTAAGGGCTATGCAATTGCGCTTCATCTAAATTCAGCAAAGCGTTCTCTAATAATAAAGGAAGAAACTTAATATCGGCAAGCCATTCCACTTTTGTTTCAATGGAAAAGGGTTGCGGCTCGTATTTACCAATGGGATAACGGGGGTCAATTGCTACAGTGGGCATAGTGTATACAGTTATTATTTTTCAATGCTGATCAGTTCAACTTCAAACATCAGTGTAGCGCCACCGGGAATTGACGCACCTGCACCCCTGTCACCATATGCAAGATCAGATGGTATCCACAAACGCCAGTGACTTCCTTCTTTCATTAATGGCAACACTTCCTGCCAGCCTTTGATAAGAGAGCCAAGCGGTGCTGTGAATGGTTGATTTCTTTTGAAGGAACTGTCAAATTCTTTTCCGTCCAGTAAAGCGCCTTTATAGTGAGCTTTCACTTTATCCTTTACATTGGGCTGTGCCCCGCTTCCTTCTTTTATAATAAGGTATTGAATACCTGAAGGAAGTTCCACCACACCGGCTGCTGCTTTATTTGACTGAAGAAAATCAGCGCCTGCTTTTTTTTGAGTTTCGATTTTGTCTGCCATGAATTGTTTTAATTTATCTTGGACACTCATAAAATTATCCCTCCCTTAAAGAGTGTCCTGTTTTTTGAATAAATACATCTTCTAAATTCGCTTTCTTTACTTCCTTTGGTCTTTCAAAACCAGTAGAAACAAGATCGTCTATCATTTTATCAGGTGTATCCAGTGCGATGATTTTTCCTGAATCAATAATAGCGATGCGGTCGCACAAATATTCCGCTTCATCCATATAATGCGTGGTAATGATAACCGTCGTTCCTCTTTGTCTTATTTCTTTCACGAGTTCCCACAAACTTCTTCTCGCCTGCGGATCGAGACCAGTAGTTGGTTCATCTAAGAAAATAATTTTTGGATCATTGATCAATGTAGTCGCTACTGAGAAACGTTGTTTCTGTCCGCCACTCAGGTCTTTGAATTTTGCTTTCGCTTTTTCTTCAGGTTCACCATTTCCAGCAATTCCATCGGCGCTACGTCACGATTATATAAACCGCAAAACAGTTCGATCAGTTGCAACAAATTCAAGCCGGGATAATAACCGCTTGTCTGCAATTGCACACCAATGATTTTTTTAATTTCAGCAGGTTGCTTATCGAGGTCTAATCCATCTACCGTCACATCTCCGCTGGTTTTTTCACGCAAGGTTTCAATGATCTCCAGCGTGGTTGATTTCCCGGCGCCATTTGGGCCAAGCAAACCAAATATCTCGCCTTCATATACATCAAATGAAATTCCTTTTACCGCCTGGAAACTACCATAGTTCTTCACCAGGTTTTTGACGGAGATGATTGTTTTATTCATGCACCAAATTTAGAGCATTAATTCCATCCTTCGATCAGCCGTTTTAAAGAGGAATAATTATTAACCCAGCTTCCGTGCTACTAGGATCGCTTGTTGCGTCGCACTCTTGTACTGCTGGAATTCTATTCAGCACTTCTGCGGCACCCCGATGAAAATCAGCGGTACTTTCTGTTCGCTTATCATCTTATTTGGAATTTGATTATTGGTTACAATACCGTTTAATTTGTTCATAAGCCTTCTCGGCCCCTAATTCTCCAGCTTTACTTAGGTCTAAGCATCCACTCTCTTTTTGTGATATAGAAATTTTGGCAAGCCCTCGATTATAATATGCTTCAGCCATATCTGGATAAATCTCTATTACTTTACTGTAATCTGAAATTGCTCCATTATTGTCCTTTAGGCTGACTCTTGCAAACCCTCGGTTGAAATAAGCACCTGCGTAATAAGGATTAATATCAATTGTTTTACTATAATCTGCAATTGCTCCCCGGTAGTCTTGCAGCTCTGCTTTTATAAGTCCTCTCTTTAAATAAGCATCTGGTTGTTCTGGACTAATGTCTACGGCCTTATTATAGTCTGTCATTGCGCCCCTTAAGTCTAATAATTTCTTCTTTACGTCTCCTCTGATAATATACACATCTGCAACTTTAGGTTCGATTTCTATCGCTTTACTATAATCAGCTAATGCCCCTTTGTAATCTTGTAATTCAGCTTTCGCATTCCCCCGATCTTTATAAGCCTTAGTAAAGCTAGTGTCAATCTTTATTGCTTTATTGTAATCAATCATAGCCCCTCGATAATCCTTTAGTTGCTGTTTTGCATTTCCACGATCTTCGTAGGCTTCCTTATAGTTAGAATCAATCTCCAAAGCTTTATTATAGAAATCTATTGCTCCTTGATAATCCTTTGCGATATGCCTTCCAACTCCTTTTAAATAATATTCAATAACTATTTGGCTGTGAGAAATTAATATTGAATTAAACCCAAGAATTAAAAAAATACCTTTCTCATATCATTTAATTAAAGAATTTAGTGCGATATTATACATAAATTTAAAAAGCGAGAACTTCAATTCCTGGCAAATCTAATTCTACTTCAACAAGATCAACTTTATAATATGAATTATCATCAATTTTGCTTACTTCAAAGCCTGCGTTTTTACTAAATGCAACTTTACGTTCCGGATCATGTGCTGTGACCTCATTCCAAACTTTTTCAATATCACGACATTCAGAATGGTCGAGAGTTTTAATTCGAAACACAAAATCAGATTCAAATTTATGTCCCGTAAAAACATCTCGTCTTGAACAACTTAGAAAGTCGGGAAATCTAACAATTTTGCCTGTTTGACTCTTGAAAAAAGCAATAGCTGCGTTCGTTTGATCTTCATCAAAAGAAAGTGTTCTATATACAGTTTCAGAATTTACAATAGGTAATTTCAAAAGCGATGAGTGTAATGAATCAATAAAACATAAGTCTTCGTTTAATAATTCTTTTTGTCGCATTTTTCTATTAAGCTCAGTACATTTATTCCCTATAAAACCTAATAATGAAGTAATTTCTGCGTCAGAAAGGCCATATTTCTTGGTCAAATGCATTTTTAAAAACTCATATTTATTTATAGACTGCATGAGGTTTAGTTGAGTAACGAACAGAACGTACAAGAGTGCGACGCAAGGGACGATGATAGTAGCAATGCAGTTGGGCAAATGATTATTTCCCCAACTCTTTCTCCAATTCTTCCACCATATTCTTACTGCCAATAACATCGGTGTTCGCTGGTGCAATTCGGTGGGTTGAATATCCAGGATACGTTGCCTGCCGTCTGTTGCTTTTCCGCCGGCAGCTTCCACGATAAATGCGAAGGGATTGCATTCATACATTAACCGCAACTTACCTTTCGGTTTGCTCACCGTGCCTGGGTACATAAAGATGCCGCCCTTGATAAGGTTGCGGTGCACATCGGCGACCATGCTGCCGATATAACGTTGCGTGTAAGGGCCGCCGGTCGTTTTATCTTTTCGCTGGCAGATATCAATGTAGCGCTGCACCCATTTTTCATAACGGAAAAAAGCGCCGTGGTTCACAGAATAGATTAATCCATCCGGAGGGCATTTGATATCAGGATGGCTCAACGTGTATTCACCAATAGAAGGATCTAATGTAAAACCGTTCACACCTCGTCGAGTTGCATACACCAGCATCGTGGATGATCCGTATACAATATAACCAGCCGCTACCTGCTGAATACCTTTTTGTAAAAAATCTCTTTTGTCGGCGATGCTTCCTCTTTCGGTTACACGACGGTACACGCCAAAGATGGTGCCGATAGAAAACATTCACATCAATATTACCACTGCCATCAAGCGGATCGAAGAGACAAACGTATTTTGAATTTTTGCTGACCGAATCGTCGAACGCTACATAATCATCCAGCTCTTCGCTGGCGATACCGGCGCAACTGATACCATGCTGCAATACACCAGTAAAATGATCGTTGGCGAATACATCCAGTTTCTTTACATCTTCACCCTGCACATTGATGCTGCCCGCATCACCTAAGATGTCCGCAAGACCGGCTTTGTTCACTTCCACATTTACCCGTTTGGCGGCGAGGCCTATATCTCTTAATAAACTGCTGAGCTCACCGGTCGCATTAGGAAAATTGCGCAACTGCTGGATGGTGAACTCATCAAGCGTAAGAATTTTTCGATCTATCATATAGCGGGGGTTAGGTAAACAAATGTAATAATTAAACCCCTTAACCTAAAGAGGTAGTATCCCAGTTTGAAAATATTTTTCCCTCAAAGCCACAAAGGCCATTAATAATAAACAAATACTTTGTGCTCTTTGTGTCTTTGTGGGAAACTGATACAAAATCCGAAAAGGGAATATTTAAATTCGTAAACGACCATTTTCTTTTATCTCCTTTCTCTTTCACCTCTTAGCTGGTTTTTAACGACATTTGCCCGGGCTTTTAATCTATTATAATGAAAGTTTTCAAATTTGGCGGCGCTTCTGTAAGCAGTGTTGAACGGATACAATACCTGCCGGAAATATTGAAGGAATATAGAAACGAAAAATTGCTGATCGTTATTTCCGCCATGGGCAAAACCACCAACGCCCTGGAAAAAGTAACCGAAGCTTTTTACAATCATAAAAAAGACGAAGCGCTGCAATTATTTGAGCAGGTAAAGCAGCAACATGCCACCATGGCGAAATATTTACTCGTCACCCATGCACTTGCCTGCGAACAGCAATTAAAAGATTTTTTCACGGAAGTAGAATGGCTGCTGCACGATAAACCTGTGCGGGAATATGATTATTACTATGATCAAATCGTATGCGTAGGTGAAATGCTTTCCACTTGCATCGTCAGTCATTATTTAAATGAAGTAAATATTACCAACAAGTGGTTAGATGTTCGTGATATCATCCGCACGGACGATAATTTTCGTGATGCTACGATTGATTGGGAATTCACCAACACTAACGTGTTGAGTAATGTATTGACCTTATTTACCTCCAACGATATTATTTTAACGCAAGGTTTTATCGGCTCTACCGATGAAAACGAAAGTACAACGCTGGGAAGGGAAGGAAGCGATTACACCGCCGCCGTATTTGCAAACATGCTCGATGCGGAAAGTCAAACCATCTGGAAAGATGTAGTGAGTGTGATGAATGCTGACCCGAAGAAATTTCCCGATGCAAAACCGATCTATGAACTGAATTATACAGAAATAATTGAAATGGCCTATTACGGGGCGCAGGTCATTCACCCCAAAACGATCAAGCCGCTACAGAACAAAAGTATCCCGCTGTATGTAAAATGTTTTTTAGATCCCGCATTGCCTGGCACTGTTATTCATAACCAGAGAATGAATAACCACCACCTTCCGCCGATAATCGTTTTAAAAGAAAACCAGGTCATGCTGGAAATGAAAACAAAAGACTTTTCATTGTCGGAGATCATCATTTGGAAGAACTATACCAGTTGTTTGATAATTTAAAACTAAAACCAAACCTCACACAAAACGGAGCGATTACACTTATCTGCGCTTTGGATGATATGGGTGACAAAATAGAAAAGCTGGCGCTGGATGCTTCCGCCATATTTGATGTAAAATGATAAAAAATTTATCGTTGCTTACGATACGCCATTATACAGGCGAACACTTCAACAAACTAACAGAAGGAAAAACTATTTTATTTAAGACAGCAGACAACGGATATGATACAGGCATTATTACAATAGAAACTATTTCGCTTCTACTTCTATTGTTTGAATCATTTTTTTTCGGAACCGCCTTATCGCTTAACATAGCGGGTTTCCATACCGGCATTTTTTCCAGGCGGGAAATCAATTCATCATTGAAGTCAATATCTTTCATGCCGCGAAGCACTTTAAAATTAGTTGGCGTGCCATCGGCATCAACAATAAACTCCACCTGCACATAAGCTTTCATAACACCTTTTGGTAAATACTCTGTCATTCCCTCACCTACTTCTTTCAGGTATTTCGTAAATGCATCACCACCTCCGTCAAATTGCGGCCATTGATGCACAGACTCCGTTAATCCAGTAATAATCCTTGTGCGGTGTTGTATGAGGGGTTTCGCAGAAGCTTGCGGTGCATGCACCGGCTGCATTTTTGCTGAAGCAGCGGCATTCACAATATAATCGCCCTGGTCATTGATCATCACGACCGGCAACTGTTTAAATTTTTCAAAATAATCAAACGCATCTTCCAGTCTCCCTGCAAATTTTTTCAATGAAGGATCATCTTTCGCCAGGTTATTTAGATAGTTTACGCTTCTTGGTACATTATACCGTACAGGAAAAATATGAACAGGTATATAATCCTGACCCTGGCTTTTTGCATAAGCGGCGAGAATATATAATTCATCTATCTTTTCATCCGTCAGCGGAATGCAACCCACCGTTACGCAACTCCCATGTATATATATACCACTTCCGGGACGGTATACATCACTCAGCAACTTATCAGATTCATTTGGATAATTAATACCCATTGATAAATAATACTCGCTGGTCGGGTTAAATTCATTGATATAATAAAAACCTTCCGGCACCTGGTAATCGCCTTCCATTCTTTTTGGCCCCAGCGTTCCCGCTAATGCACAAACTTTATATTTCTTGAATAATTTAAATTGATCCTTCAATTCACCCTTCACCCACACTTCCAGTTCGCTGTCGTACTTAAACGATCTTATATAAATGTATTTAGCCGGCCATGCCAGTTTCTTTGCTTCAAATTGTTTGCGCAGCGTGTCTTCTTTCTCTTTTAAAAGACTCGTCAGGACGTGGAAACTTTTTCTGGTATTCAATAAAAGAAACACCTGCATTGGAGTAAGAAGATTGCGCCATCACCCCAAGACAGGAAATACAGAGAGCAAATACAGTTATTAAGTTTTTCATCGTAAAATTACTATACACAAACGCCCAGTTCGTTGATATATTTCGAAGGCATTGCTAATGATTTGTAAAGATATACTTCGAAGGCTTAACTCTGAAGCGATTTACCCCACAGGTGTGAATAAAACAAAATTCTAACGTATTTTCTACTTAGCCGCTGGTAGTTATTCCTGCTGATTAGTTCAAAATTTTACAAATATTAATTATCCGCAGGATGCTGTGCATTAGCCCGGCTGCATTGCTACTATCATCGTCTGTTGCGACGCTCCGTTCATCTTCCTGTTCTCTATTGAGCAACGTGAGACGTCAGTCGTCAAACGTGAAAGACAGCTTGAACTTTGAAGAGCCATTCACGACTCACGTCTGACGTCTCACGGCTCACGCTTACAAATTCCCCCTCGCTTCCTGCTCCCTCTCAATCGCCTCAAACAATGCTTTGAAATTTCCTTTACCAAAACTCTTCGCCCCTTTCCGTTGAATAATCTCAAAAAAAAGTGTAGGCCTGTCTTCCACCGGTTTCGAAAACAATTGTAATAAATAACCTTCATGGTCACGGTCAACCAAAATACCAAGTTCTTTTAATGGTTCCAGGTCTTCATCAATATGCCCTACCCTGTCCAGCAGGTCATCATAATAAGAAGTGGGCACTTCTAAAAATTCCACGCCCCTGCTTTTTAATTCTTTTACTGTTTTTACAATATCCTTCGTCGCCAGCGCCACATGCTGCACACCTTCTCCATTATAAAACTCCAGGTATTCTTCCACCTGCGATTTTTTCTTTCCTTCCGCCGGTTCATTGATGGGAAATTTTACAAATCCATTCCGCTGCTCATTACTTTACTCATCAATGCGGAGTATTCAGTAGAAATATCTTCATCATCAAAAGTCAAAATATTATTGAACCCCATTACATCTTCATAAAATTTTACCCAGCGGTCCATCTGGTTCCAGCCAACATTGCCTACGCAATGGTCTACATATTGTAATCCCGTGTCTGTAGGTTTGAAATGAGGATTACCCCATGGCCGGTATCCCGGCAAGAAAGCGCCGGTATAATTTTTTCTCTCAATAAATAAATGCACGGTATCACCATAGGTATGAATGCCGCTCATGATCACCTCCCCACCTTCATCTTTCAATTGTTGCGGCTCCATATAGCTTTTCGCACCACGTTTCGTTGTTTCTTTCCATGCACTGCTGGCATCCGGCACTCTTAATGCTAATACTTTTACACCGTCGCCATGCTTATTGAGATGTCCCGCAATCGCATTGTCTGTTTTCAATGGCGTCGTTAAAACAAAAGTCAGCTTGTGCTGGCGCACTGCATAACTCGCCCTGTCTCGTAATCCCGTTTCCGGCCCGGCATAAGCCAACGCCTGGAAACCAAATGCACTCATATAATAATGAGCGGCCTGTTTAGCATTGCCCACATAAAATTCCACATAGTCTGTTCCTTCCAATGGAAGAAAGTCGGTTACAGTATTTTCTATTGTATTGCTCTTACTTGTCGTTGACATAATAAAATAATGAGATAATGATTAAAAATGATAACGTCACACAATAAGAGAAGTCGTCAAACTCCCCTTCAGGAGTTGAAGGAATCCATCGCCAAGGCTTCCATCAGTAAGTTGTAATCACTGCGATGGTCGTCGAATAATTTATGTGGATGATCGGGGCGCATTGAATGACAAAGTTAAACAAACATATTGAATAGTTTGAATGATAGCCCTGAAGGTAAAGCTAGCCTTGGGCGAAGAGATAGCCTTGAGCGAAGAGATAACCTCAGCGGAGAGATAGCCCTCAGCGGAGAGATAGCCCTGAGCGGAGTCGAAGGACGGCCCCGCAGACATCGAGCGAAGTCGAGATGTCGTTAGAATTCTTTCTAATTATTAAGCAGAAGCCAGGGCAGCCACCCAAAACAATTAAATTGAATAATGATTTACAAAGACAAACCACAAGACTTCCTCTACGTTTACATCATCCGTGTAACAATAAATCATATTATACGGCCTCACCAATGACCTAATAAAACGTTTTGAAGAACATTGTGAAGGCATCTATGAAACCTGCTATACTTTTAAAAAAAGACCGCTTACATTAGTTTATTACGAAACCATCCCTTTTTTACAAGATGCTATTGACAGGGAGCTTCAGATAAAAGGATGGTCAAGGGCCAAAAAAGAAGCGCTGATAAAACAGGATTATCATAAACTGCAACTGTTAGCCCAGTGTAATAACCTGAGCCATTCAAAATATAAAGACATTAAATAACCGCACTTCGACTTCGCTCAGTGCTCTCACCCAGGCCCTTCGGCACTTCGACTCCGCTCAGTGCAAGCTGTACAGTTCTCTCTTATCTTTGCGCTCATGTTAAAAATAGGTATTCTCGGTGGTGGCCAGCTCGGCCGCATGCTGCTGCAGGCCGCGGCCAATTACCCTGTCGAAACTTTTGTTTTAGAAAATGATAAGGAATGCCCCGCCGCTCATCTTTGCCAAACGATCAAGCTGGCGCCTTATGACAGGGAATGCCTCGGCAGTAATTCGTATGATGTGCATTTGGGAAAATGGCTGGCGACTTACCGCGAGCATATACTCGATGCGAAAAAACATAATGAGATAGAATATTTCGAAATGCCGGATGAAGGGTTTGTATTATACCCGCACATTTTTTATCTCGGTGTTACATTGGAATATACGGAAACGCATGCGCATGTTCCTTTTCTTGAAGGCAAATCTTCTACCGGTCGGTTGGGCATAGATATTCATGCGACGGCAGGTAAAGGTGATGTCGGTTTTTGCGGTCACTGGACATTGGAGATCTCTGTGAAGCAACCGGTAAAGGTTTATCACGGTATGCCGATCGGGCAATTGATTATTTTCCTGTTGACGGTGAGATTGAGGTGAAATACAATCAAAAGAAAAATGCGAAATACAGCGGGCAACCTGATAAGCCGATTGAGAGTATGATGTGGAAGAACCAATTTTAGGACACGAATTACGCTAATTGAATATCAATGACACGAATTAATACGAATGAGCGCTAATAGACAATTCGTGTAATTCGCCTTAATTAGTGTTATAAAGCTTCTATCCCGAATTTTTTATAGTAAGCGATAAGCCAAGCGACGACTTCATTGTAGGTTCGTTTTCCCGCAGGCTGGTTATTAGCTTTTAAATAATGACCATAAAACCAGTGATGACAGGTTCAATGGGATTTTTATAACGCCGGAAAAAACTCCGGAGTTCTTTTATATCCAGCACCACTTGCGGATGTAATTTTTTCTGAAATGTTCTTGCCAGCGCTGTATCTCTTCTCATACTTCGCCAATGGAATAATTATACATATCAAAATACATGGAGTATTTAAATACTGGTGATTCATAATTCCTGCAGGCGAGAAATGCGACGAAGTTCGCTTCATTCTCTTTCGCATATCCCAATTGATGGGCAATTTCATGCGTGGTAACAAAAGCTCGAGGAACCGGGGAACGGTTGTGTTCACCCTGCGCTTCTCCCGAGAATGGATTGTAATATCCCTGGAAACCCAAATAATTCCCGAGGTAACTGAACAAAGATGGTTTGACAGATGGTGGTGTGTACTTTAAAAAGGGAAATTGTTGCGCTGCTGCTTTGTAAGCAATAGCACTTTCAATAAAAAGCGTTTTCTTTTTATTAAACGAATCACGTTGTGCTTCTGTAACCAATGCAGCGTATTTATTTAGCCTGTCTTCAATCACAGAAGTAAGCGTGTCGAGGTCTGACAGTGAGTATTGTTTTACACTCACACCTAATTGTCGCGAAATGCCCTGGCGGTTGTAGTTGAGCCCCCACAGCAGGTTGAAAAAGACGTATACAAAAAGAAAAAAGAAAATGATCTGCTGAAGGCCGGCTACAAAATATTTCCGGTTGAGCCTTTTTTGAAAAGCAGTTTGAAGAACTGAAATGTTTTATAAATGATGACCAGCACCAGGAAAGCATAAAAGAGGTCGCCGATGCTGAAGGGCAGCCCACCCAAAAAGGAAACGTTGTATTTTTGAAACCACGGGATAGATGCCATAAGTGTAATTCCTTTCCACCCAGCCGGGGTACCAGGAAGCCCACTTGACGAGGATAGTGAGAGCGATCAATAAAACCCAGCTCCAACTTTTCATGAGCCGGGCGAACAAACGGGAAATGAATTTCTGCAAGAGCGTTTTTTTAAATATGCCGGAATCAGCCTGTTAAAACAGGTATGAGGGTCAAAATAATCCAAAAACAGGCAGAAATCTTCATCAAAACGCCTTACCTTTGCGCCCCGTCCCGAGAATTTCGGGGCTTGATTAAAAAGCTGGTCCATGGGGGCATCGCCGGGAGTTTGAAATAGCGTTCGTTGGGTTGAAACCGGGCATCCACGAGTATAACTATGAGATCAGTGACAGGTTCTTTGAAGGGTTCCAGGAGCAGGATTTTCGCAACTGCAACGCCAATGTAAAGCTTACGCTTGACAGGCACAGCGGTTTATGAGATTGAAGTTTGAACTGGGCGGAAAGCTGGAAGTTACCTGCGACAGGTGCAATAATAATCTTCCTTTGGAGCTGTGGGATGAATTTACCATTACCGTAAAAATGGTGGAAGAACCAGATCTGATGAATGAACAGGAAGAAGATCCGGATGTGTATTATATCGGTAAACACGAAAATCACATTGATGTCGCCAACTGGATTTATGAATTATCAACCTGAGCATACCGATGCAGAAGAGTTGCGGCTTTGAAAAATGGATGGCCCTTATTGCAACAAATCAGCGCTGGATGTGCTGAAGAAAATGGAACCTGAAGAAGTAGAAAAAAAAGACAACCCGATATGGAAGGGGTTGGAAAAGTTTAAGAATTTAGATAAATAATTATAAAGATTTTAATTATTGAGTTATGCCAAATCCCAAACGCAGGCACAGTCAGCAAAGAAGCGCAAAACGCAGGACGCACTATAAGGCGACCAGCGTTACATTAACTACCGATAGCACTACCGGCGAAATTCATGTACGCCACCGTGCACACGTGAGTGAAGGAAAGCTATACTACAAAGGAAAAGTAGTTGCTGAAACGTCTCCTGTAAAAAAATAATTGAACCCCTTTCGGGCAATTCTGTATTCCAAAATTTACCATGCATTTTGTGCTGGGGGATTTTGGAATTTCTTGTTTTTATAATTTGTACATTGTAGAATAATGAATATCGGACTTGACATGATGGGTGGTGATTTCGCACCGTCCGAAGCGGTAAAAGGAGTGGCCGAATTTCTCCCGAACGCCCCGGCTTCTTTCCGACTCTTTCTCATCGGTGATAAAGATCAACTGGAACCATTGATTGCGGAACATAATATTTCAAGCAGCCAGGTAACTATTGTACATGCGGAACAAGTGATTGATATGCATGAGCACCCTACCAAGGCGCTGAAAGAAAAAAAGAAATCATCTATCGCTATCGGGTTTCATTTATTAGCTACGGGTAAAACAGATGCATTTATCAGTGCCGGCAATACCGGCGCTATGCTTGTTGGTGCGTTGTTCAGCATCAAAGCGCTTGAAGGAGTGCTACGGCCAACGATCTCTACGATTATTCCAAAAGAAAATGGTGAAACAGGTTTGCTGCTTGATGTAGGCTTAAATGCTGATTGCAAACCAGAGCAGTTGAACCAATTCGCCATTATGGGATCGGTATATGCACAATTAATGCTGGGAATAGAAAATCCAAAAGTTGGTTTGATGAATGTAGGAGAAGAAGAAGGAAAAGGAAATATTTTAGCGCAGGCTACCTATCCCCTGCTAAAAGAAAATAAACATATCAACTTCATCGGTAACATTGAAGGACGTGATGTACTCATCAGCAAAGCCGATGTAATGGTTTGCGAAGGATTTACCGGTAATATTATTTTGAAATTGGCGGAATCGCTGTATGAAATCGCGGAGCGGCAAAAATTAAAGAACGAATATTTTGACCGGTTTAATTTTGAAACCTATGGCGGCACACCTGTTTTAGGCGTATCCAAACCAGTGATCATCGGGCATGGTATTTCCAAAGCAAAAGCGTTTGCCAATATGATAAGAGTAGCACAACTCATGATAGAAAAAGATGTGCTGGGAAGAATGAAAGAAGAATTGCAATAATCTTACTCACGACTATGCTCAGCAGGCTTTTTGCTATAACGATTTTATTATTTTTTTATTTCCTGCGGAAATAAAAGCAAGAAAGCTATACCCCCAACTACTGAAACCATCATTAAACAAGACAGTATTCCTTCCGTTAAAAAAGAGAATGATGAACATATCATCAATGCAGCTATTAACCAGGAAGATTATGAAAAAGGAAGGCTATTAATAACGAACGCCGATTGTTTTTATTTGCCATAGAATAAATGAAAAATTAGTTGGCCCGGCATATACATCTATCGCAAACCTCTACCCTATTAATGCTGTGATCATTGATTCATTAGCTGACAGGGTGATTAATGGTTCGGCCAATCATTGGAGCACTGTACCGATGACACAACACGCCAATTTACCGAAAGAAGACGCGGAGAAAATGGTCCAGTATATTCTTTCTTTTAAAAAGAATTAATTGGCGGGTTTTGTATACACTTCAATCATGCCTTGCGTATCGCCTTGTCGTGGCGCTGAAAAAGAATCTACTTTTTGATAATATTGTATTAAAGCGTTCCTTACCCGGAAAGGATAAAAATTATTTAATGTCGGTACATATTCAAAGAGAACTAAGTCATAATAACCTTCAGCGATCCTTTTTTCATACAATTCAGCCTGTTTATTAAACATACCGACACCTAAATGAAACCATAATGGATATTCGCGGTTGCGTTCTAACTCGTATGGCATTTCCGCAGCCAGCGGTGTCATCTCAGACATATTTAAGACCTTGATATCTTTTTTGGTTTTTACCAGCGGCATATCAAGTATTCTTTTCATTCCATCTGCCGTGGATGCAGGCATATAAATTTTATCAAACGATTTTTAATCCTGAAAAAAACCCATTTCGATACAGGGTCGGTTGATGTATCGATATAAGCCGGGATCATAAACGTCTTCCTGTTCACCACATTTTCACCCGTAGAAGAAATAGTTCTTTCTTCCGAAGGAAAAGCCCTTCCTACTATCTTCTGAATATATTTCCAGTACACATTACTCCACCACAAAAGAATCCCCAATGAAAAAACAATGGCCATTTTTGAATGGCTCATTCTTAATGGGATAATTCTTGAAATAGAAGTGAGGATATAAGCAATAGCGAAACTGTGAAAGAAGATATTGTTATCCGGGGGTGTATAACTCGTGACCTGGAAAACAGCAGCCTCAACCAGCACTCCTAAAGTCAGCAACAGGAAAAGTGTTTCCATTTTACTCGCCCATATTTCTTTCCAATGTTTATAACGTTATAAATAAAATAACAAGAATAAGGAACAGGTAAAAATTTTATCCATTGAGATTGCGAGAAGAATTCATCAATCAGGTCAAAAGAAGATACACGGGCTGTGTGTGGCGCCTGGCCCAAATTGAACCAATACTTAAACCCGTTAAGAACAGGGAATATGAAAAGAAATAATATTATACCAAAGAAGCCCGCATATAATAATAGTGATAACCATTTTTTATTCTGCAAAGCATAGATGAACAAAAGCCCAAGTCCCAGTAAGAATGCTAGTGCGCCTGCATCCTGTTTGGTCAGGAACGAACAAACCATGAAGAAAGAACTGAGTAACAGCCAAAGGATAGAGCTTTTAGTAGTAGTATTAATTGATTTAAATAAAAAAGCGATGGCAATAAACTCGTAAACGATCACAGTATGATTATACCAGGGCCAGAAATTGAAAAAAGAAAAAGAAATACAATACAATAAAACGGATGAGAATTTAATGCCCGGTGTTACACCAACACTTTTAAGAATGGAACGGAATGCTAAACCGGAAATGATATTAAGAAATACCTGCGCTTTTACCAGCGTAATCATTTTAGCGCCGAATAATTTAAAAAATAGTGCTGGCACCGCCCAGTACATTCCGCCCAATGGTGTTCCAAAATCACGAAAAGGCAAATCACCGTGGCTCATGCGATAAGCCCCTTCCCAGGAAAGGAAAATATTGACCCGGTAAGGAAAGGTTACAAACAAAGGCACAGCGGCCAATAAAACGATACAAATTGATTCTCCTATAGCCAGATGTTTGTCTTTAATAGTCACCCTTTTACTGTTTAGTTTTTGTAAACATAAAACAAAAATATATTAAAGTGAAACGCTATTAGGTTTGGGCTTTTAGTTTGTATTTTGTCACGAAATTTATAGCTTTCAGCTACCCCAAAATTCTTATAAAGTGGCATATATCAAACTATTACGTCCAAAAGACTGGGCAAAGAATTTATTTCTTTTCATTCCACTTTTTTTCGCGGGGGAAATTTTTAATGTTGATAAAATCATCAACGTTCTTTTTGGGTTTGCTGCGTTTTCAGCCATCGCCAGCAGCATTTACATTTTAAATGATTACCGGGATATTGAAGATGACCGTAAGCACCCGGTGAAATGTAAAAGACCATTAGCAAGCGGCGCGGTTGGCAAATCAACTGCCCTTGTTATTGCAGGTATCCTGCTCGTTATTGGTTTCGGCATCGCTTATTTTGTACGTGATAAATTTCTTTTCATACTTGGAATTTATTTTTTAATAAACTTCGCTTACTCATTCGGACTGAAGAATATATCTATTCTTGATATTATCATTTTATCGATAGGTTTTGTATTGCGGGTTAAGGCTGGTTCTGTTATAACCTATATCGCCTTATCCGAATGGATTATTATTATGGTATTTCTTTTAGCCCTCTTTATGGCAATAGGCAAAAGAAGGGATGACCTGATCCTGAAAATGAGCTCAGGTGTCGATATGCGAAAATCAGTAAAAGGATATAACCTTGAGTTATTGAATGTTCTCCTTGCTTTGATTTGTGCTGTTATTGTCGTCGCCTATTTTATGTATACCATGGCGCCTGAAACAATGAAGAATTTAGGAACTTACAGACTTTATTATACTTGCCTTTTTGTTGTCGCGGGAATTATGCGATATTTGCAAATCATTTTCGTTTCAGCCGATTCCGGCTCTCCTACCAAAATCCTTTACAAAGATCGTTTCTTACAGATTGTGTTAATCCTTTGGGTTGCCAGCTTTATAGCAATTATTTACCTGAAAGATAATAAACCCTATTTAAATAAATGAAAAAGGAAATAGCGAACTGGGGCAATTACCCCGTCATGGAAAGTGATGAAAATCATTTTCCTTCACAGAGGATATCCGTAAATATGTAAAAGAAACAGAAGGCTTCATTCCCCGCGGAAATGGCCGTTGTTATGGCGACGCCTCTTTAGCTGATAAAACAATCTCCACTTTACATTACGATAAAATACTTTCATTCGATATTCAAAACGGAATATTTGAATGCCAGGCCGGCTTAGTATTAGATAAAATTTTGGAAGTAATTGTTCCAAAAGGCTGGTTTTTACCGGTAACACCCGGCACTAAATTTATTACCGTTGGTGGCGCAGTCGCCAGTGATGTGCATGGCAAAAACCATCACCTTGATGGATCTTTTTCAAGCCATATCATTGAAATGGATGTGCTGCTTGGTGATGGTGAAATCGTTACTTGTTCAACTGAAATACATAAAGATCTTTTCTGGGCCACTTGTGGCGGCATGGGATTGACTGGCGTTATCATGCGGGTGAAATTTGATTTAAAACCAATCGAGACTTCTTATATCAGTCAAAAGCAGGTGAAAGCAAAAAACCTGGAAGAAGTATTGGAAATGTTTGAAACGTATAAGCATTATACCTATTCGGTTGCCTGGATTGATTGTTTGAAAAAAGGAAAAAGCTTGGAAGAAGTATTTTAATCCTTGGGGAACATGCGAAAAAAGAAGAACTGCCGCAAAGCAAAAAAGATAATCCATTAAAATCTCAGGCTAAGAAGCAAATAACTTTTCCTTTTAGCCTTCCTCATTTGTATTAAATAAAATGACGGTAAAGGCTTTCAATTTTTTGTATTACGGCAAAAATTTAAAAAAAAGAAATCAATAACGTTGTATTCATACGAACCATTTTTTTACCCGTTAGATGCCATCCTTCACTGAACCGCGGCTATGGGAAAAAAGGATTTGTACAATACCAGTTTGTTTTACCATTGGAAAGCAAACAGGGCCTCATAGAAATATTAAATAAAATCAGCGATAAAGGGTTGGGATCGTTCCTCGCCGTACTTAAAATATTCGGCAAGCAGGATGATCTTATATCCTTTCCTACCGAAGGATATACTTTGGCACTCGACTTTCCCGTTAGAAAAGGATTGTTTGAATTCCTTGATGAATTAGACAAAGTAGTGCTGGCTTATGGAGGCAGGTTATATGTCGAAAGATGCCCGCATGAAATTCTTCTATATTACAATCAGGATATAAAACAATTACCGAAGTTTATGGAAATTGTCCGGAAGTATAACCCAAACAGTAAAATACGATCGGAGCAATCGAACCGTTTATCTTTGAACCAGAATTAAACTTTACTTATGCCACCCCAACCGTACTAGTATTAGGCGCTTCATCAGATATGGCCATGGCCATTACGAAAAAATTCGCCGCAGAAGGATACGATATCCAACTCGCCGGCCGTAATTCGGAACAATTAAAGCCATTGCAGTCTGATCTTTCTATTCGTTTAAATGTAAAATGCAGCGTTCATGATTTTGATGCGATGAATATTTGCATCGCATGCCGCTTTTTATAATTCATTATCACCAAAACCTGATGTTACCATTTGGGTGGTTGGCTACATGAATGATAATGAAAAAGTGATCAACAGTGCTGAAGAAACATTGAAAACGATCAGTACCAATTTTACCGGCGCTGTTTCAATTTTAAATATCGTGGCTGCGGATTATGCTGCTAAACAACAAGGCACAATTGTAGGAATTAGTTCTGTCGCCGGTAACAGGGGCAGGCAAAGCAATTATATTTACGGAAGCTCCAAAGCCGGGCTAACTGCTTATTTATCCGGTTTACGCAATAAATGTTCCATTCGAAAGTTCATGTGTTGACAGTATTGCCGGGTTTTGTTTATACAAAAATGACAGAACACCTGAAACTGCCAAAGCTATTAACAGCGCAACCTTCAGATGTGGCCAATGCTATTTATAAAGGCGTTAAAAAGAAGAAAAATATTATTTATGTAAATGGTTCTGGCGCTGGATCATGCTGATCATCACTTCTGTTCCTGAATTTATGTTTAAAAAGAAAAAATTGTGACAAAGGAATCGCTTTTTTCGATTTTGACGGAACGATCACCACGAAAGACACTTTGCTTGAATTCATCAAATTCAGCAAAGGCAAGTCAAATTTTTACATGGGCTTTGTTTTGACCAGTCCTTACCTGGTTGCGTATAAATTGAAAGTGATTTCCAATCAAAAGGCGAAAGAAAAAGTATTGCAATACTTTTTTAAGAATATGCCGCTGGAGCAATTTGAGCAATTTTGTCAAAAATTTTCCAGTGAAATGCTTCCTTCGTTGATCAGGCCAAAAGCAATAGAAGAAATAAAAGACCTGCAACAAAAAAACGTTCGGGTGGTTATTGTTTCCGCTTCGCCTGAAAATTGGATCAAAGGATGGGCGAATAAAATGAATGTGGAATTGATAGCGACAAGACTGGAATTAAACGGCAATTATTTAACCGGCAGGATTTACGAAAACAATTGTCACGGTGAAGAAAAAGTTAGACGTATCAATTCTAATTATAAATTAAAAGAGTACGAAAAAATTTTCGCTTATGGCGATACCAGCGGTGATAAACCGATGCTGGCATTAGCGAACACTTCTTATTATAAACCTTTCCGGTAAATGAAAACTCTGTATTCTGTCAATCCTAAATACAAAAGGATGAACGAAATGCTCAATGAAGACTCCGCTGAACCCCTCGTAAAAGGCAGGGATATCATTGTCATCAGTCTTTCGCATTGGGACACAACATTGGGTAGTAACGCCAGGAATTTATCTACACGTTTTGCAAAGCATAACAGGGTATTATATGTAAACTACCCCATTACCCGCAAGACATATATGCTTAATGAGCCGGGAACCGAAACTGAATTACACCGCAACATTATAAAAGAAGATAGCGACAAGATAAAAGAAGTAGCGCCTAACTGTTTGTATATTATCCTCCAACGCTTGTTGAGTCGGTTAAAAAAAATACCTTTCACCCCTCTTTTTAAAATAGCCAATTACTTTAATAACCGCCGCTATGCGAAGGATATTAAGAAAGCGATAAAGCAATTGGGCTTTAAGGACTATATTATTTTTAATGACAACGATATTTATAATGGATTTTACCTGAAGGAATTATTAAAGCCTTCCATGTATATCTATTATTTTAAAGATTTTTTACAGGCATTTAAATATTGGAAACAACATGCCGTAACGATGGAGCCGCAATTGATTAAAAAAGTAGATGCTATTGTAGCCAACTCCACGTATTACAGTGAATATTGTGCAACACTCACGCCCCACTCCTATTTTATCGGGCAAGGTTGCGATTTGCGATTATTTGTCAAAAAAGAAAATCGTGAAGTACCGGAAGACATTAAACATCTTTCCGGACCAATCATTGGTTATGTGGGTGTAGTTTTTTCTGAAAGGCTGGATGAAAAAATTCTTATTCATCTTGCTGATGAAAATCCGAATTGGAATATTGTATTGGCAGGGCCTGAAGATGATTTTTTTAAAGCTAGCTCTTTGCATGAACGCAAGAATGTACATTTTTTAGGGTTCAAATCAATTGACCAGGTTCCGGATTATTTAGCCGCCTTCGATGTTTGTATGAATCCTCAATTGATCAATAAGATCACAAGAGGCAATTACCCGCTTAAAATTGATGAATACCTCGCTATGGGCAAACCGGTTGTAGCCACCCGCACCAAAGCGATGAAATTTTTTGAAGATTACAGTTATCTTGCCGATAAGCCTGAAGATTACACGCCATTAATCAAGAAGGCGTTAGCCGAAAATACTCCTGAAAAAGCAAAAGCAAGGATTGCATTTGCCAACAGCCACACATGGGAAAACTGCGTAAAGAAAGTTTATGAAGTGATTGCAAATCATCCGTCTTCCCGGTAATATCCCTGTTTGAAAGTTTAAAATTTTTATTTACCCGGCTTTAGTACTACTATCAACTTCCGTTGCGTCGCACTCTTGTGCTGCATGAATTCTACTCAGCATTATGGAAGCACCCCGATGAATATCGCGGTACTTCCTGTTCGCTATTCGGCATATGCGGCATCACTTATTTATAAGACACGGTTCTGCGAAATGTGACAGATGGCTCGTTCCTCGCTCCCGCAAGCGGGATTAACTATGACAAGGAAAGGATTCTATTATCAGTCTACGCTGTTAAAGGAAATTACAAATCAATGATACTTTTCCTTGTCACCCCGACGAAGGAGGGGTCTTCGGTTATAAAAACAGAGACAAAAAATACAAGAGCATCGACAATGCTCAATAGAATTACCGAACGTTGAAGAGTGCGACGCAACGGAAGTTGATAGTAGTACTGAAGTTCGGCCCAAAATTCACTGAATAAAAACCCAGTGGGCAAAGAGAGATTATAAACTGAAATATTATCCTCCTCCATAATAATTCTATTTAAAAAATAAAGAGCAAAAAAAAGATGACAATTTCTTGTCACCTTTTTTTGTAATAAGCAATTGGTTTGTTTTTACATTTTCATAAATTGTTGTGTGCGCCTGTTCGTATCAGCAATTCCTACTTCCACGATATAATATCCTTTAGGCAGATTGTTTACATTCACTTGTTTAACCATCAACTGTTGCATTCTTATAAACTCTTCCTGGTAAACAACAATACCCCTGGCATCGAATACCCTGATCGTTGTTTTAACCGGTTGCCTGCAGCGGAGCATCAATGGTAACATTAATATAAGTAGTCGCCGGGTTTGGATAAACAGGCACGGACGTTGATTGATGCCCGGCTTCATTTACAAATATGCTAACCGTGTCTTTATCGATGGCACCCTGGTTATCGGTTACTTTTAATTCAAACTGGTAAACTCCCTTTACGAGGCTATTGATTACTGTTTGAACCTGCGTAGGCGTTTCAATCGTATACTGGGAAGGACCTGCGATTTTTGACCACTGATACGATACAATCGTTCCATCAGCATCTGTTGAACCACTTCCATTTACTGTAACAGTATTCAAAGGAAGTGTTATAGATTGATTCACTCCACTCTTAGCTACCGGCGCCTGGTTAACAACCGGTGGCAGAATAGCTGCATTTACTGTTATTACTACAATATCAGTAGCAGTCGCACCTTGGTTATCTGTCACCTTCAATTCAAATTGATATACTCCCTGTACCAGGTTAGTGATCGTTGTTTGTATTTGTGAAGGCGCTGTAATAGTAAATTGTGAAGGTCCTGCAATCTTTGACCATTGATAGGATGCAATTGTTCCATCAGGGTCTGACGATCCATTTCCATTTACTGTAACATTGTTTACGGGAAGTGTGATCGTTTGATCAACACCTGCATTTGCTACAGGAGGCTGGTTCACAGCCGGCGGTGGTACAGCAGCGTTTACTGTTATTATTACAATATCAGTTGCAGTTGCTCCCTGGTTATCGGTTACTTTCAATTCAAACTGGTAAACTCCCTGCACCAGGTTAGTGATCGTTGTTTGTATCAAAGAAGGTGAGGTGATTGTGAATTGTGATGGGCCAGCAATTTTTGACCATGCATAAGACACAATTGTTCCATCAGGATCAGATGATCCGTTTCCGTACACTGTAACATTATTTACGGGAAGGGTAATCGTTTGATCAGCTCCCGCATTTGCCACAGGTGCTTGATTAACCGGTGACGGTACAGCAGCATTTACTGTTATTATCACAACATCAGTTGCAGTTGCTCCCTGGTTATCTGTTACTTTCAATTCAAATTGATATACTCCCTGTACCACGTCAGTGATCGTTGTTTGTATCAAAGAAGGTGATATGATCGTGAATTGTGAAGGCCCGGCAATTTTTGACCATGTATAAGACACAATTGTTCCATCAGGATCTGAAGACCCGTTTCCATATACTGTAACACTATTTACAGGAAGTGTGATGGTTTGATCTTGTCCCGCATTAGCTACCGGAGCCTGGTTAACCGGTGGTGGCGGAGCAGCATTTACTGTAATTGTTACATCATCCGTTGCAGTTGCGCCATTATTATCAGTTACTGTTAAACGGAATACTCTCACTCCTGCTGTTGTTAGACCAGTGATATTTGTTGAATAAGTAGAGGGGCTATTGATTGTCGCAGCAGTACCACTTACCTGTGACCATGCGTAAGAAACAATTGTTCCATCAGGATCAGTACCACTTCCTGTTAATGTCACCGATGATAAAGGATAGGTGATAGTTTGATCAGCGCCGGCATTTGCTGTTGGCAATTGATTAGAAGGCGGTGGTGGCACGGCGGCATTTACAGTAATTGTTATATCATCAGTCGCAGTAGCGCCATTGTTATCAGTTACTGTCAAGCGGAACACTCTTACTCCTGCCGCTGTTAATCCTGTAATATTAGTAGAATAAGTAGACGGGCTGTTGATCGTAGCCGCAGTACCGCTTATTTGTGACCATGCATAAGAAACAATCGTTCCATCAGGATCAGTGCCGCTTCCTGTCAATGTCACTGATGATAAAGGATAGATGATAGTTTGATCGGCTCCTGCGTTTGCTGTTGGCAATTGATTAGAAACCGGTGGCGGCACGGCGGCATTTACTGTTATTATCACAACGTCAGTTGCAGTCGCACCCTGATTATCGGTTACTTTCAATTCAAATTGATATACTCCCTGCACCAGGTTAGTAATCGTTGTTTGTATTAAAGAAGGTGATGTGATTGTAAATTGTGACGGTCCGGCAATTTTTGACCATGTGTAGCCTGTAATCGTTCCATCAGGATCTGATGATCCATTTCCATATACCGTAACGCTGTTTACAGGAAGAGTTATGGTTTGATCTTGCCCTGCATTTGCTACCGGCGATTGATTAACCGCTGGCGGTGGCGCGGCACCATTCACTGTAATTGTTATATCATCAGTTGCAGTTGCACCTTTATTATCGGTTACTGTTAAACGGAACACTCTAACTCCTGTTGTGCCAAGTCCTGTTATGTTTGTTGAATTAGTAGATGGACTATTAATCGTAGCAGCGGTTCCGCTTACTTGTGACCATGCATAAGAAACAATTGTTCCATCAGGATCAGTACCACCTCCTGATAATGTTACTGCTGATATAGGATAATTAATTGTTTGATCAGCGCCGGCATTTGCTGTTGGCAACTGGTTAGAAGGTGACGGTGGTGGTGGCGCTATGGCGGCATTCACCGTTATCGTTACATCATCTGTTCCTGCAGCACCGCTGTTATCGGTTACTGTTAACCGGAACACTCTCACTCCTGCTGTTGTTAACCCGGTAATATTTGTTGAGGAAGTGGAAGGACTCGCAATCGTTCCAACTGTTCCGCTTACCTGCGTCCATGCATAAGAACTTATTGTGCCATCAGGATCTGTTCCACTACCTGATAAAGTTAAACTTGATCCTGGTAAAGTAATAGTCTGATCAGCGCCTGCATTTGCATTCGGCGATTGATTACCCGAAGAAGTAACAGTAATTTTTGCAACAGCACTGGCGGCATACCCTGCATTATCAATAACACTTACCTGGAACTGATGTGTCCCCGCTGTTAAACCTGTAATGTTTGTATTCGCTGATGAAGAGTTTGTAATAGCAGAAGCAGAAACAGCGAAATTTTCAAAAATATTCGCAGCTACTACTTTATTGAAAATAATACGGTGACCGGCATTATTCGGATGAATGCCATCCGCATAATATTCATCTTTAATTTTATTATTGGAAGTTTTTAATAAAGGAGTAAGAAAGTCCATAAACCTGTTGCCAAATTTATTCGCCAGCAAACCGTTTAACGTGATAAGATTAGCTCTGTCCGCATCGTTAAAATCATCTCTTGGTTGCGTGCCGCTCACATAAACTATCATTCCCCTGTTGCTTGCACTATCATATATTTCCTGCAGCCTGGCAAGAACTGAATTATTGGTCGCGGCGGTATAGCCATTAGAAGGATAGCTTATCAAAAGTATATTTGCTCCATTTAATGCATTTAATTGTTGTGTTATATTTATATCGAAAGGACTTGTGCCTGCCTGAGCTATATTAACCATATCGGATAATAAACCCTGCGATTGATAATAAGCTTTTAACCGTGTAGTAAAGGCGCTGTCAAAAGACGTAACACCATTGGCGGCAGCGGTTGAACTACCCATCACACCGAGCTTTTTCGCAGTTTGATTGGGGACTGAAAACTTAGTCCACTTTAATGACGCAATGCCCCCATTACCTGCGGCCGTTGATGCCAGAGAAGCAGTAGTACCGCTGATAGTTTGCGGATTATTTGTATTGATATAAGGAAGTGATCCTGTTTGTGCAGGAGCTGGGTTTACAATTATTGTCACATCACTACTACCTGAAGCACCCTGGTTATCGGTTACTGTCAGGCGAAATACTCTTGTTCCGGCCGTAGTTAAACCAGTAATATTTGTTGAAGCAGTAGCAGGGCTTGCAATCGTTGCAGCCGTTCCGCTTATTTGCGTCCATGCATAAGCGTTGATTGTTCCATCAGGATCAGTACCGCTACCAGATAAAGTTACAGTTGATGTTGGTAATGTTATTGTTTGTGCAGTTCCCGCATTGGCGACAGGCGCCTGGTTAGCCGCTGGCGGAGGAGGTTGTGATGATGAGCCTACCAAAGTAGTATCTCCTTGTCTTAACATCCATCTGAAAAGATTATCTCCGTTTTTATATGTACCCATCGTGTTGGGAGCATAACCTGTAGTAATAAAAGGACCCAGCGGCGCCACACAATTCCAATTGGTCATACCCGGATCATACATTGTATTCCAGCAACAATGTCCACTTGGATAATAAGAGAAATAGGCGCTTCCCGGACGGGCATTGTTCATTGCCTGCGTACCCATCCATAAATAAGCCTGTACATTATCGCTGATCCCTTCTAATGCGAAATATTTACCGCCATATTCATTTACCCAAATTGCGCAAGCTTGCCAATCGGGTGCTACTGTTACATCTCCGCCTAAAACCCATCCTGAACCTGACAATGAATCTCCATAAGGATTTCCCTGACCTGATAAAGCGCTTACGCTTTTTATCATTTTCATGTAAGTTCTGTCGCCGTATGTACGCTGCGCATTAAGAAGCCTCTGCCATGTAAGTGCTCCTTGTGAAAGACCTGTACAATGAAGAGAATTTCTTTTGATGTGATACGTGTTCATTATATGAATCAGCAAATTACCAGCGGCACGTGTAGTAATATTCGTGGTATAGGATTGAACAGAAATGATAATAGGATAATGCATGCCATTACCTAATTGTATTCCGCCACTCCATCCTCCTCCCAACCAATAATGCGGCCCATACATTGCCAGAACACCAAAATTTCCATTCGCTTCTCCCATGCCTGTCATGAAGACAATACCCGGCCGGGATGCGGTATCGGGGTGATTAGCGGTAAACATGTTTCTGGGCCTGGTAATCCGCAAATTCCACCGGAAGTTTCCTTCGAGAGATACTGTAGTATCGTACGTGATGAAGTCGTGCGTTTCGCTTTGCGCATGGATGTTGCTGCAAAGAGTGTTTACTGCAAAGAGTAAACAAATTAATAATTTGTTTTTCATAGATTACGGGATTCGGATACCTGCATATGTATAGGTTAATATACATATGCAGTAAAAAAATACATTACTTACCTGAACAATTCAACCACTTCATTTCACTCTCACTTATTAGTTTACATTTTTATAAAAGACTGGGTGCGCCTGCTGTTGTCAGCTACACCTATTTCTATTACATAAAATCCTTTTGTCAATTTATTTATGTCAATTTGTTTTATCATCAATTGCTGTGTTCTTGCAAATTGTTCCTGGTAAACAACGATACCCTTTGCATCGAATATCCTGATACTTGTACTACCTGCCTGAAGCGGTGCATCAATCGTAACATTAATGATGTTAGCTGCAGGATTAGGATAAACAGGAACTGAAGAAGCCCTATGACCTGATTCATTTACTACTATGCTTATAGTGTCCATGTCTACTGCGCCCTGGTTATCGGTTACCTTTAATTCAAACTGGTAAACTCCATGAACAAGATTGGTAATAGCCGTTTGTACCTGGTTAGCTTGTTCGATAGAAAATTGTGAAGGGCCTGCGATCTTCGACCATTGATAAGATGCAATTGTTCCGTCAGCATCTATTGATCCATTACCATTTACTGTTACGTTATTTAAAGGAAGTGTTATAGACAGATTAGTGCCCGCTTTAGCTACCGGCGCCTGGTTAACAACCGGTGGCGGTACAGCGGCATTTACTGTTATTACTACAACATCAGTTGCAGTTGCTCCCTGGTTATCTGTTATTTTCAATTCAAATTGATATACTCCCTGTACCAGGTTAGTGATCGTTGTTTGCATCTGCGCAGAGGAAGTAATCGTAAACTGTGCAGGACCGGCGATTTTTGACCATGTATAAGCTGCGATCGTTCCATCAGGATCTGTTGAGCCATTTCCATTTACTGTTACATTGTTCAAAGGAAGTGTGATTGTTTGATCAGCGCCTGAATTTGCTACCGGTGATTGATTAGCAACCGGTGGCGGTACAGCAGCATTTACTGTTATTACCACAACATCAGTTGCAGTAGCGCCCTGGTTATCGGTTATTTTCAATTCAAATTGATATACTCCCTGCACCAGGTTAGTGATCGTTGTTTGTATCAAAGAAGGTGACGTGATCGTGAATGATGACGGGCCTGCGATCTTTGACCATGCATAAGACGCAATTGTTCCATCAGGATCTGATGATCCGTTTCCGTATACGGTAGTATTGTTTAACGGAAGTGTGATTGTTTGATCAGCACCTGCATTTGCTACAGGAGCTTGATTAACCGGTGGCGGTACAGCGGCATTTACTGTTATTACTACAACATCAGTCGCGGTTGCACCATTGTTATCGGTTACTTTCAATTCAAATTGATACACTCCCTGTACCAGGTCAGTAATCGTTGTTTGTATCAAAGAAGATGACGTGATCGTGAATTGTGATGGACCTGCGATCTTTGACCATGCATAAGACGCAATTACACCATCAGGATCTGATGATCCGTTTCCGTACACGGTAACGTTGTTTGTTGGAAGTGTGATCGACTGATCAGCGCCTGCATTCGATACTGGCAATTGATTAACCGGCGCCGGAGCTGCATTCACTGTGATAGTTACATCATCAGTCGCGGTTGCACCATTATTATCAGTTACTGTTAAACGGAATACTCTTGCTCCCGCTGTTGTCAAGCCGGTAATGTTTGTTGAATAAGTAGACGGGCTGTTAATCGTAGCGGCGGTTCCGCTTACCTGTGACCATTCATAAGAAACGATCGTTCCATCAGCATCAGTACCACTTCCTGTAAATGTCACGGATGACAAAGGATAGGTGATAGTTTGATCGGCGCCTGCATTTGCTGTTGGCAATTGGTTAGTAGACGGCGGTGCAGCGCCATTTACTGTGATGGTTACATCATCAGTCGCAGTAGCGCCATTGTTATCAGTTACCGTTAAACGGAATACTCTTACACCCGCCGTTGTTAAGCCTGTAATATTTGTCGAATTCGTAGACGGACTGGCAATGGTAGCAGCAGTTCCACTTACCAGCGTCCATGTATAAGAAACGATTGTCCCATCAGGATCACTACCGTTACCGGACAATGTCACTGATGATAAAGGATAGATAATAGTTTGGTCGGCGCCTGCATTTGCCGTTGGCAATTGGTTAGTAGACGGCGGTGCGGCGCCATTTACTGTGATGGTTACATCATCAGTTGCGGTCGCACCCTTGTTATCAGTTACAGTTAAACGGAACACTCTTACTCCGGTTGCCGTTAATCCTGTAATATTTGTTGAATTGGTAGATGGGCTATTGATCGTAGCGGCAGTACCGCTTACCTGCGACCATGCATAGGAAACAATTGTTCCATCAGCATCAGCACCACCTCCTGATAACGTCAGCGATGACATAGGATAAGTAATCGTTTGATCAGCTCCTGCATTTGCGGTTGGCGGCTGATTAGAAGGCGGAGTAACCACTGGAGGCGTACCTATAAGTGGGTTAACAGTAATTGTAACATCGCTTGTTCCAGTCGCACCCAGGTTATCAGTAACAGTTAACCGGGCTATATAAACACCGGCACCAAGTCCTGTCATTAATGTCGCAGGTAAAAATGGAGTTACAATTACGGCAGGTCCCCCACTAAGGATGCTCCATGAGTACGAAGCAATTGAACCATCAGGATCATTTCCTGAACCTGATAAAGTAACTAAAGAAATAGGTAGTGTAATTATTTGAGAAGCGCCTGCATTAGCAGTAGGCGGTACATTTGGTTGTGAGCCTACGCTTAACTGTACTGTAGTGCTATCAGACAACCATCCATTATCAGTTACTTTTAATTTGAAAGTATAAGTTCCTGAAACAAGTCCGGAAACATTAGGTGTTGGCGAAGCAGGTAAATCTATTACCGCTGTATTCGGTCCGCTAACCTGCGACCATTCGTAATACATTATATACACGTTATCAGTACTGCCTGATCCGTTAAGTTTAGCTGTTGTCTGTGATACGTTTTGATAATTTCCTGCATTAGCAACAGGCCTTGTATTCGCGGGAATCGGATAGTTGCTGCAAGGATTTCCTCCCGGATTAGTAAGGCAGGTTTCACAAGTAGAAACATAAGCCGTAGTTATATTAAACGGATCAACTTGCGTAGGCCATTTTACATCCCATCCGTTTGGATAAGCTGCTTCGATTGTACCATTTGCCGCCCCTTCAATTTTATTGGTGATAACAGAAGATTTATTTCTGCCCCAGGCCAATAATTTACCATCCGTTGTCATCGCATAAGTATAAAATACCCAGCTATGGCCACCCCATACATTACTGAATTTTACTCCAGGAGCTACATGGTAAGGCTTTTTAACCAGTGAGTGTATTGCAAAATCCCATGCATACCCGGTGGTGTTATTTCCATAAAGTTTTTCACCATTCCCAACCATCCCCAGGCTATTTTCCCCCCATGAATAAAGATCACCATTGGAAAGCAATACCGTAGTGGTAAGAAAATTAGTAACGATTTTTGATATTGGCGCAGGGAAATAAGAAGTAACCGTATTGTTTAAATTGACAGGTGTTTGAATAACCGCACCTGGTCCGCCAGGAAATGTTTGATCACATAATAAATTTCCCCATGAGCCCCAACCATACAATACACCATTAGATGCTAATGCATAATTGAAACCTTTACCGCCTGCTATCTGTGTAATATTGCTTAAGCTCGGTATTTGATGCGGCGTCAGGTATTGGTTACCAGTCATAGGATAACCTAAATTACCTGCATCTGTCGGGCCGAAAGTCCAAACAGTTCCATCAGTACAAAGAACAATTGCATAATCGGCTCCTGTAACTTGCTGAACTGATCTGTTACCAGGAATAGTTATCTGTGCGGGTCTTGTAACATGGGCGTTAGTAATGTTTGTACCGTCGCCTCTGAAAGCGCCAAGCTGTCCCCATACCCAAAGTGTTCCATCATCTTTTATAGCAAACCAACCGATTAGTTCACCTGCATTATTAGTAAAAAAAGACATTAATGATTTCACACCTGTAAATGGATTGCCATTTATATCCGTCAATATTTTTTGCGCTTTATCTATAAAGGCATAACTACCTGTACCGGAAAGGCCGAAAGCAGGATCTCCCATTGTCCACACATTACCATTCACATCTACCGCCGCTCCGCCATGCAATCCACCATATACATGTTTAAATTTAAGATCAGATGGAGATACTATAACAGGCCTTGGGATCGCAGGCGAACCAGCGCCTACTCCTGTATTTACTGGATTACCTGAACCATATAACGTTCCGTCTTCTTTTATAAAAAATATCTGGTACTCGCCAGGTCCAACCTGAACGGAAGTATTTATAGTATTAGTTTGTGGTATAACCGGAGGAGTCACAGGAGGGACGACTACGGGAGGAGTTACCGGAGGAGTTACAGATGTTCCTGCTAAAGCCGTATCACCCTGTCTTAACATCCACTGGAAAAGATTGTTGCCCTTATAATAAGTGCCTGCTGTATTTGCATGTGGCTCCCATCCGCCAGCTACTATTCCC
The DNA here is from genome assembly GCA_037200685.1 of Chitinophagaceae bacterium. GTDB lineage: Bacteria > Bacteroidota > Bacteroidia > Chitinophagales > Chitinophagaceae > JAJKIP01. Next base: position 39,332 of record JBBCIG010000001.1, on the reverse strand, counting down.
TGGCCAAGAACTGATCCTACTGAAGTCCAGTCTGTGTGAGCAGGGCTATACATTTCATTCCAGCAGCAATGCGCACCGCCGCCAATATTTTCCCATGCAAAATAACCACTGCCTGGTACAGCAGCGTTCATTGGTTCTGTAACCAGGAAGCCGTGAGGACCGCTATAATCAGTCGTTCCGGTCAATACCAGCGCCTTTCCATTAAAATCTCTCGCCCAGGTAGCAAAGGGGTCCGGAACCGCTACATCGCCTCCAAGCTGGTAGGCAGGGGCGCCATTGGCATTACTCTGACCTTGCAGGAGCGTGGCACTGGTTACTTTCTTCATCCATGTACGGTCGCCTGCTGTCTGTTCAGCGCTTAACATAAATGACCAGGTCATGGCACCCATGGACAATCCTGTTATGTGAACGCCTTTTGCTTTTATATGATAAGTATTTATCAAGTGTGTAAGCAGCAGTCCTGCGCTTCTTGATGAAGGCCAGGCCGTATGCGGCTGCACTGATATAAGTATTGGGTAATGCTTACCGTTGGCAAGCTGCACACCTCCGTCCCAGGAAGAGGGGTAAAGGGCGTGAGGACCGTTAAGGGCCAGCCTGTCGAAGCAATTACAAGCTTCTCCCACACCTACCATAAAGACGATTGCGGGGCGGGAAGCAGTATCTGGATGATTAACAGTGAATAAATCCTTAGGTCTGCTGATCCTTATATTCCAACCACCGGCATTTGAAATAAATGTCGTGTCGTAGGTAATAAAGTCGTGAGACTCGGATTGGGCGTTTGCCCGGAATGACAAACAGCTAAATAACATTAGTAATGCACTAAAGGGTACAAAAAACTTGGTTTTCATAAGATTTCATAGATTTCGAACAGACTAAAAAAAAACCGAACCGAAACATATTTAAATCAATAAGCAGTTAAAAAAATCTACACTTGGACAAGCTTATAATCAATATGTTTTCGTTAAGGCACTTGGATTTTAATTGTGGCAACTTTTGCTAAAACAATGCCAAACAAATATTGATCAAAAAGTTGAAATAAATAAGCCTACTTTTCCTCTATATTTCACTAGTTCTACTACGTATTTTACACAGGCTAGCAGGTACTACGTAATCACTTTAGGTAAATATACTTTTGCAAGAAAAAATACCCTAACTTTATTATTCACATTTCCCTATCCGGGATGTGTATTATCCACACCAATGTAAAACTTCGACTATCCAGGTCCGACCGATTACATCAATAAATTATATTTTTAAACATCATTTTTTTATTATGAAAAGAATCTACTTTTTATTCTTCGTGACATTGTCATGTGTGTTTGTTTCGGCGCAGTCACCGGGAGGTGTAAGTACTGGTCTATCTATGTGGATAAAATCTAACTCTGGAACTAGTACAACAGGCGGACTTGTTGATACATGGAGTTATGCAAACAATGGTAATTCATTTGCTTCGACAGGAGGTAACAGACCTACTCTAGTTTCGAATGGCCTTAATTTTAATCCTGTTGTGCGATTTACCGGTGGTTCAAAATATATGGATGGTCCTACCGGAGTAAATGCTCCTTTAGCACAATACGACGACGATTATACGGTCATTGCTGTTTGGAAATCAAATTCAACAACAACTTTTCAAAGAATCTGGGAACAAAGAGGTAATAGCTGTCCCAGTTGCGGAGATGCGTTTGCTTTATCAACATGGGACGGAAGTGCACCGGGCCCTGGTGCATACGGTGATGAACTTGGCGTACCTCCTTTTTCACATACAATGACAAGAAGTTACGCAGCTTCTGTATGGAATTTTAGCCAATTTAATTTGTATAACCAGATGACAGGTGATTTGGAAATAACAGATCTGCAAAATTTAGGTTCAGGGCCTGCTATTTATAATACTGATCCTGGGGCTACAAATGGTGCGTTAATACGGGCTATTGATGTAACTGTAAACCGTATGGGATTAAATTATGATGGTACCGGGCCATTAGATGGAGATATTGCAGAAATAATAGTTTATGGCGGTTTTCCAATAACTTCCAGCACGGAGCAAAGTAAAATATTTACTTATCTCGCATTGAAATACGGAATTCATTTAGGTGTTAACCTGACCTCTTCTGCTGGTTCTACAATTTGGAATACAACCACTAACACCGGTTATAATACTTCTGTATTTGGTCTTGCGCTGGATAATGCCTCCGGTTTATCGGTTTCTCAATCCAACAGTATGAATACTGGCAGTGGTAATGGGGCCGGTCAAAGCGGTCAGGGAAACCTTGTAATATCCAACCCATCTGCTCTTTCTACTAATCAAACCTTTTTAATTGTAGGAAATAATAATGGTGCCCTAACAGAATCAACTACAGAGCTGCCAACAGCTGCCGCCGGTTCTCAGCGCCTGGGAAGAGAATGGAAAGTACAGCGTACGGGTAACCCCGGTACTGTAACTACCGCTTTCAATCTCTCAGGACTGACTATTACGGGAACAAATCCTGTTAATTTCAGGCTTATGGTAGACCAGGATGGTAATGGCGACTTTACCAACGGAACGATCAGGTATTATACTGCGGCTACTTATGCAGGCAATGTTGTGACTTTCAATAATATTACTTTAAACAACACTGAAGTATTCGCTTTGATCACAAATGCCACGGGCTCTACACCGCTTCCTGTTAACTGGAAATCATTTACTGCGAAAGCTGTGAATGCTAACGTAGTATTAAATTGGGCTGTTGATAATAATGAAACCGCATTAGAATATGTTGTAGAACATTCTACTGATGGAGTAAATTACTCAACCGTTGGTACTGTGGTTAACCAGGCTAGTGTAAAATCTTACAGTTTTGTATATCCTTCCCTGACCAGCGGCAATCATTATTTCCGCATCCGCCAGGTGGATATGGATGGGAAAGGCACTTACAGTAAGATTGCGACTGTAAAAGGTGGTGAGATCATCATCCGCCTGCTGAATAACCCCGTACGCGGTAATTATGTTGATCTACAGATAACCGCTGTCAGGTCTTCCAAAGCGACCATCAGGCTCCAGTCTGTTGGAGGCATGGAAGTAACACTTCAAAATGTAAATATTATCGCAGGTTCCAACAGGATCAGGGTGCCAATGGAAAAAGCGGCATCTGGCAATTATTTATTAAAAATCCAGACAGACGACTTAGTTGTAACAGAAAAGATTTTAAAACTATAATATCATTCTGAACTAATTGCTTAATTCCATTATCCCCGGTTATTTTTTATAAATAACCGGGGATTTTTTTAATATTTTCACAGCGTAAATGAAAAAGTATTCTCTTTCGAAAAATGCCGGGCTGATCATCATTATTTTTATCATATCCCGTATTGCTCTTACTTTTTTTGATATCTCGTTGGACTATACCGCCATTTTCAGAAACTGGCAATACCTCGATGTGTATACGTTGCAGCATAACCTGTTGCGTGGCGTATGGTATGATCATACACAGCCCCCTGTATTCAACTTGTTTTTGGGGCTGGTACTAAAATTAACAGGCAGCTACGCCCCGATCGCTTTTTCATTGATTTTTAAATTATTTACATTAGTTAATACACTGTTGCTTTATTGCATTTTAAAAAAGACGATACAACATACTTATATCCCAATAATACTCGCTTTGCTCTACCTGCTTAGCCCCGCTTCTATTATTTTTGAAAACGAATTGTTTTATACCAGCTTTATTTCGTTCTGGTTTTTATTAAGCTGTTATTTCTTACTGGGTTTCCGGGAAAAAATAAATTGGAAAAATTCGGGTGGTTTTTTTCTTTGTTTATTGGTAATAAGCTTAACGAGGAGCATGTACCATATCGCCTGGCAATTAATTCTTTCCATTATTGTATTGATCTATTACAGAAAAGAAATAGGCCTATCAAAATTAGTAGCAGCTTCACTAATTGCTATATTACTTACGGGAAGCTGGTATGTAAAAAACTACATCATTTTCAATACATTTTCTACGTCCACGTGGGCGGGAATGAACATCGCAAGGAATGTTTTTCATGATGCGCCAATTACAGATTCTTCCCGGATAGAAACCATTGAACCATTCTCTAAAATTTCGGCTTACAAATCGTATATCCCTGCTGGATATGAAAATAAATATGCGGGATTAAATGACAGGGATTTGCTGCTGGAAATGAAAAATGATTCTTTCATAAATGAAAAACATGTTGGCTATATAGAAGTATCAAATAAATATATGGCAGCGATTAAACAGGAAATAAAATCTCATCCTCTTGGTTATATTAAAAATGTAGTGCAATCAGGTATCACCTTTTTCGCCCCGGCGACCCGCTACCCTACTACCGAATACCAGGCAAAAAAAATAAAATATTACGATGTGTTGTATTCATTTAATATTTCGCATTTCGCCTCCGGCAAACAACAACGAAGAATCGCACTGACAGTTTCAGCCTTTCCTAAATTCATTATTTATCTACTTGTTTTTTTCCTTGTAGTAAGGGACATGATAAGGAAAAGAAGGATCAACATACTCCACTTTTTTATTCTCGCTATCATACTATACATATTCTTCATAAGTTCCTTTTTCGAGCATTATGAGAATATGCGCTTCCGTTATGAAGCAGAACCATTATTTCTTGTATTGGCGGCTTTCGCCATTGATTTTTTTCTGAAAAACAGGAAAAAAGTTAGGGATGTAAAAACGGCTTAATCGTACACAACAAATTTTATAATTGACCTAAGTGACTATTTCCCAATTGCATTCCTTGGTTTTTTATATTATGTTTGAGCTGCCAATTCAAACCCCCTAGACTTGAAAAAGAATTTTTCTTCATATTGGATCCGTTCGGCGTTTTACTCTTTCCTGCAACGTTTTTCTCTCACTTTTTTTGGGTTTATCAACTTAATCATACTTGTAAGAACGTTGTCGAAGGAACAAATGGGTATTTGGGCATTATTCCTTACTCTCACTGGCATTTTCGAAACGATTAAAACAGGGTTACTAAAAAACGCACATATTAAATACGCAAGCGGAAGTACTGATCAACAGGAAAAAGTGGCGATAGCTTCTTCTTCTTTACTGATCAATGTCTTTTTAAGTTTAATTTTTATCCTGTTTATTATCTTTTTTTCCAATTGGCTGGCCGCCTGGTATGATATGGGTGCGCAGTTCTCTTCTATGTTTAAATGGTACATACCGGGGCTCCTGTTCCTTGTATTCTTTTCTCATCTTGAAGCTATACAACAATCATTTCTGGATTTTAAAGGCGTGTTTGCCGGCTACTTTGTCCGCCAAATATCTTTTTTTATTGTCATCGTAGTATACACGATATTTAAAATACCCTTTTCCCTGATTGACCTTGTTATCTATCAATCACTGAGCACCGCCCTGGGCACCATTGTATTTTATATATTCACAAGAAAATACCTGGACCTTAAATTTAAAGCAACACGTCTCTGGATAAAAAAACTTTCTGCATATGGCAGTCATATATTAGGTTCTGGTGTTGTTGCGAATATTTATTCTAATCTTGACCAATTAATGGTGGGTAAATTATTAAACACAGAGGCTATAGCTGTTTATGCTATACCACAAAAAATAAATGGTTTAGTGGATATTCCTTCTTATGCAGCCGCGGATATTCTCTTCCCAAAAACTTCACAGGCAGCTACAGAAGAAGGGCCGGGAAAAGTGAAATACCTGTTTGAAAGAATGGTAGCGATACTTATCGCTTTTACAGTTCCTACCGCCATTTTTGTTATCATTTTTCCAAAGTTTGTTATCCATATTATCGCAGGTGATGCATATGCCACTGCTGCGCCCATTTTACAATTATATATGCTGGCTGGAATTTTCAGGCCGCTACAAAACCAGGCCGCGAACCTTCTTAATTCAATCGGCAAGGCGAAGCTCGTATTAATCATTAATAGCGTTTCCCTCGTTTTATTATTGGGAATAAATTACTTGTGCTTACTGGAGTTTGGTTTTTACGGCGCCGCTATCGGCACATGCATTACCAGTGTTTCCTGTATGATCATCTGGTATTTTGTAATGAAGAAAGCGATTAACCTGGATATGTTGCAGGTTTTAAAATATACAAGAGATACTTACGAGAAAATATTTGAGTTGGTGGCTAAAGTCCTTTTGAAAAGAAAAAAAGCAATGTAAGCTTCTACAAATTTCCTTTCTTCATTTCATTTACAGCGAAATCACAAGCCCTGGCAGTAAAGGCCATATAAGTCAAGGACGGGTTTACGGTTCCGGATGAAGTCATAAAACTGCCATCTGTAATGAATATATTTTTCACATCATGCATTTGATTAAATCCATTTAGCACTGAAGTCTTCGCATCTTTTCCCATTCTCGCTGTTCCCATTTCATGTTTTTCCTGGGTATTATGGCTATAAGAATTAATGTTCTTAAACCCGGCGACAGACAACATTTCTTCGATGTTCGATTTTATATCTTTTCGCATCGCTTCTTCGTTGTCCTGATTTTGAAAGTTTATTTTCACCAATGGCAAACCCCATTGATCTTTCTGATTATTATCCAACGATATTGCATTGTCAAAGTAAGGAAGTATTTCACCCCACCCTCCCAGCCATAATTGCCATGGCCCGGGCTGCAACATTTTCGCTTTAAAATCTTTTCCAAAACCATCTGCTGCACCCTGGTTTTTCCATCCTGCCCTTCCACCCATTCCCTGTAGTCCAAATCCGCGGATATAATCTTTCTGTGCGGTATCCTTTGAGATATTCCGGAAGCGTGGAATATATATTGCGGTAGGCCGTCTGCCGAAATAATATTTATCATTATAACCATCAAACTCCGCCTCCGCCCCTGTACCTCCCAAATGGTCCATCAGGTTATGTCCAATTTGCCCGCTGGAATTTCCGAACCCGTTCGGGAAACGATTAGAAGTTGAATTCAATAAGATGGCAGCTGTTGCAATCGTAGATGCATTTAAGAAAATGATTCGAGAATAATACTCGGTAATTTCTTTTGTATGCGCATTCATCACTTTTACTCCTGTGGCCTTACTACTTTTTTCATCATACATCACTTCAACAACGATCGAGTCTGGTAATAAAGTCATATTACCCGTTGCAGCGGCAGCAGGTAAAGTAGAGGCATTGCTGCTAAAATATCCACCAAATGGACAGCCACGGCTACATAAGTTTCGGTACTGGCAGGCAGTCCGGCCATTCCAACCTCTTGTTAAATTCGCAGTCCTTCCTATTGTAACAATCCGGTCTTTATAATGCGATCTTATTTTCTCCGAGAAATGATTTTCAATGCAATTCATTTCCATAGGCGGAAGAAATTTTCCATCAGGGAGATGCGACAGGCCTTCTTCTTTTCCGCTTACGCCGATATATGTTTCTACATAGTCATACCAGGGTTCTATTTCTTTATACCTTATAGGCCAATCAATACCGATCCCATCTTTTGCATTCGCTTCAAAATCAAGATCGCTGTACCGGAGGCACATCCTGCCCCATGTTAACGATCTTCCACCGACCTGGTAACCTCTCGTCCATGTAAAAGGTTTCTCTTGTATATAAGGGTGATCTTTATCATTTACAAAAAAAAGGGCATTGCCTTCGTTTGCATCCGCACTCATTACCGGGTTTTCAGCTTGTTGTTGCTGCGTAACATTTAACCTGTGTTTAAATTCCCAGGGATGCATGATAGAAGTAGGGTAATCTTTGATGTGTTCTACATTTCTCCCTCTTTCAAGTACCAGTGTTTTCAATCCTTTCTCGCAAAGTTCTTTAGCAGCCCATCCACCACTGATACCTGAGCCGACAACAATGGCATCGTACGTGTTTTGTTTTTTCGCCGTGATGTTCTGGTAAACTTGCTTCGGATCGCCCATTATAAATTGTATTTATAGTGCCCAGGCTTTTTGTCCTTGTTCAAGAGTGGTACAGCCGCTGTAATTTCCGGGAACAGGAAGATAAGCGAGGCCTTTTGTTGCACCTGCTTCTGAAGTGCAATAGCCTTCTACTGTATATTCTTTCAGCGTAGCGAAAAATGATTTTCCTAAAAATCTTACCTGCGCTTTGCCTAATAAACCATTATAAGGCTTGTCTTTCTTTTCAAACCGCATCAATACTGATTCTTGTTGTTGTGATGGACATTCCTGGTAAGGTTTGCCGTGCTCGTAGTTGCAATATTCCTGTAAATCCTTCAATCCGTTAATAAATTTATTCTGTGCCTTTCGCTCCGTACATTCTTTTACCATCATTATAATAAAATCATGCACACCTGTTTCTTTAGCGCCGGGAGTATCAGTTGCGGGAATAATCGTTTCAGCCAGGGCAGCTATGAATTCCCTGCTTTTATCCAGATAAGCTATATCAGGCGATTTGGTAATATCGTACCATTTATAACCGGCAAAGGCAGCACCTACGCCTGCCCCTGCTAAAGAAATACGAAAAATCGCTTTACGCCTGTTCATTTAGTTTGCTTTTTCCCAGACGGAAAAGAACCCGCCTGTTAACTGTGTTGGCAGCATATCTGCCACCTTGCAATCCATCTTTTGCAATAAAGGTATCTTTTTTGAGAAAAAGGAAAAAGGAAAAACGTCTTCAATAAAATTCGCTTTCCCGAATTTTATTATTTTAAAATTATAAGAGGCTGATAATTTTTCAAGATCTTTTTTAGAAAAGAACTGAATATGATCCAGGTTATCCGCAGCAGATTGCTTGGTAGTGCCGCTATAGCCCAAAGAGCTTTTAACCTTTGTAATAAGTTTCCACAATCCCTTTCTTTTATTTCTTATATGCAGCACAGGCCTTGTTACCAGCATTTCCCTTGGGCCTTTGCCATTGGGAACAGTAATGATCAATTTACCATTATCAGCTATCGTTGAATGCAATACTTCCAGCAACTTACCGGGTTCATTTAAATGTTCCAATACTTCACTGCAAATAACTATATCATATTTTTCGCCGGAGGCAACCAGCTCTTCCGCACTTTTTTTCATAAAAGTCACATTGGGTAATGGTTCTATGGCCCGGGCCATTTCTATCGTTTTATCGCTTACGTCAATGCCCAGCACCTCGTATCCCATTCTTCCCAAATGGCGGCTGATAACGCCGTTGCCACAACCTACGTCCAATACACGGGCATTGTCAGGAAAGGATTTTTTTAGCACATCGGCTATAAAATCAATTCGTTTTCTATCAGCAATCCTGTTGTACTCGTAATGGGGTTTGTTACCATGTTTCATGCTCGGGTATTTTTGTTATACAAAGTATTACTTACTTCTGTTTTTGTATGAACTGTATGAATAAATGTTTGTTTCGCTTTTTTTATCTGGAAAAGGCTGCCGACCATCAATCGTATGGCATTAGGAAGCCTGAGAATAGCCTGCCAAAGATTTTTATTTACAAGGTCCCTCGGCACAGATAGGGCGATGGTCAGTAAATAAATAAATAACAATGAAGCCGCGGCAATTATCCAGAAAGAAGATATAAAGAATGAAATTAAAACCAACAAAGGCAACAGTATAAATAAGAAAGCTCTCGGAAGAACTACATTACACAATATCGCCAGGTTGAAATAACTCAGGTTTCCTTTAAAAAGATGCTTAATCGCCGGCACAAAAAATTGCCGGAAATAAATAAACTGGCTGGATATCCATCTCTTTCTTTGCTGCTGAAACGCCTGTGAGGAAGACACTTTTTCGTCAAACACAAGTGCATCATCCAGGTAATAAATCTTTATACCCTGCCCAACAATTTTAAGCTGTAATATTTTATCAAAGCCGCCAATGGCGCTTATTTCACTCAATACTTTTTTAACGGTATCAAATTCAAATGCCATTCCTGATCCGATCACCGCGGAAGAAAGACCTAATGCATTGCTTCCTTTCCTGAAAATATGATTATTCACTCCTTCGCTACAAGCATCTAATATAGCAAAGGGTGTATCAAGATTTTTAGCAACCCTTCTTGCTTGTACAGCCCTCGCCCCGCAATTAAATGCATCATTGATTTTACTTAATACATCATCCGCAAGTATATTATCCGCATCACAGATCAAAGCGATATCATATTGTTTTTCTATTCTTGAAAAAGCTTCATTTAATGATTTTGTTTTTGTGCTCTTGTCAAATGAAACCTCGAAAACATGAATAGGCAAATGTCTCAATTCTTCTACTACCCTTTTTTCAAATGAATCAGCTATAATATATACATCATAATACTCTTTTGGGTATTGCTGCACCAAAAGATTTCGTGCAGTTGATATAATAATACCATCTTCCTTATAAGCAGGAACTAAAACCGCCATGCGCTTTAAAACAGCTGGTTTAAAGCCCGCCGGGACTTTTTTACGATAAAAAAGCCTTCCCGCTATCGACAGAAAAAAGAGATAAAAAACGGAGAATGCACAATAGGCAAAGAAAGAGGTGTACAGTATTTGTATGATTAATTGCAGCATAAGTTTTCATAATAAGCACTAGTCGGCAAAGGTAATAAAATTAAAAACTTTTACTAATAGCTTATGATTATATCAATATTTTTAAATTAAGTGTAGAATTACGTCTATTTTTTATACTTAAAAATAATGCGTTGATAATCAATGTACTGGAATAAAAATAATTTCCCCCACTGAAATTCTACGAAAAAGTTTACAGTATGGAAAAGATACATTAAGGCTAAAAAATCGATTTTTATCCCGCTAACTATTTTTAGCTGGTTTATTAACACGGAAAGTGCAAAGAATATTAATGATAAACTCCCAAAAATTATAGCGTGTCTCTTTTATAGATTAAATTTGGGCCACAAACCCCCATGAAATGGATTTCGTATACCTGTTCCGAATTGTTCTTCGAAGAAAATGGATTATTATTGGATCGGCCATCATTGCGGCCGCAATTGCCTGGTATTTAACAAGAGATGAAAAATATACTTATCGCTCATCCTCACGCATATCTACTGGTTTTGCCGTACCTGATCAGGTGAGAGTAGATGATAAATTTACCCTTTACGATGCTGAAGTTAAATTTAATAATGCAATTACTACATGGACATCACCTTCTGTGCTGAACCTTGTATCGTATGACCTCATATTGCATGATCTCAAATCTACCGAACCATTTCGCCATCTTACTCCCGAACAATTAAATTATCCTGCTTATAAAAGCATTAATAAAGAAGAAGCGATAAAAGTATATGAAGAGAGTTCGAAAAACATGACCATGCTTTCTTCTTATAAACCAGAAGAAAAAAAATTACTTGACCTGATTAACCTATATGGTTACGATGTCAAAAAGCTAGGCCAGTCATTGGCACTGGGACAGGTGGCAAGAACCGATTATTTACAAGCCGAAGCTGTAACTGATCATCCGGATCTGTCAGCTTTTATCGTCAATAAATCTTTTGAAGAATTTATAAGATATTATAAAGGGTTAAGAAATACGACCGCCCAGGAGTCTGTTGATACATTGAAAAGTATAATGGATAAGAAAAAACAGGAACTTGATGAAAAAACAAAGCAGTTAACAGGCGAAGGTGGTGGAGATCTTTCTGGAAATGAAAGTACCCAGGGTTTGATTGCTGATCTCGAAAAAGACCTGACAGCAGAAAAGAATAAACAAACGGACGCTTATTTTGAATTACGTAAAATAAATCAAAAAATAGCCGCTTTTGGCAGCACTGGTTCGACTGGAAATAATAATAACAATAATGAAGAATTTATCATAGCACGTAAAGCTATGAATGAAGCATATACTGAATATACAAAAAGCGGGGATGCCGCCGACCTAAAAAAATATAATCAATTAAAAACGGAATTTTATACAAAATTTCCATCGAAGCCTTCAACTGAAACTAAAACTGCAGACGGTCTCGCTAAACTGAAAGAACAAAAAAATGACGTGGAGGTTGACATAGATGCCAGTAAGGCAAAAGCGAACACAATAGAGCAAAAGATATACAGCTTAAAAGGCAACGTAAATGTAAACCAGTCAAGAGATGCACGGTCGGCAACTTTGCAGGAAGAAGTAAAATTTCTTGAAGACGAATGGAAAGATGCAAAACAAAAATATACAACCGCTTATTATAAAAGCTCTTCTGACGTTAATAATTTTCGCCAGATACAGGAGGCACAACCAGCTATAGGGCCGGAACCTTCCAAAAGAAAGATAATGGTCGCTATGGCCGGGGTAGTTGGTTTCTTCATTTCGTTATTGATAATTATCTTATTAGCCGTACTTGATTCTTCTATTAAAACACCTGCTATTTTTTCTAAAACGGTCAACTTGAAACTGATCAGCATGGTGAATTTTATGAACCTGAAGCATAAGCACCTAAGGGATATCGTAAAAGGTCATATTAAAGAAGAAAACAAAATTGAGAAACAACGTAATAATGTTTTCAGGGAATCATTGAGAAAATTAAGATTTGAAATAGAAAAAAGTGGTAAAAAAATATTTCTTTTTACAAGTACGCAAAAAGGACAAGGTAAGACAACACTTATACAGGCTTTATCGTACAGCATGAGCCTTAGCAATAAAAAAATATTGATCATTGACACTAACTTTTGCAATAATGATCTTACCGTGCAGTTGAATGCAAACCCTGTTTTGGAAACAATTACAATTGATGAAAGCAAAGAACCATTGGATAAGCAAATAAAAGCGCTGGCGAAAGATGTAGGAGCCGGAAGCGTATTTGCCATTGGTTCTGAAGGCGGTGATTATACACCTTCCGAAATATTGCCCCGTCACAATTTATTACAACAGCTTCATTCTATAACTGATGATTTCGATTATATCTTCCTGGAAGGACCTCCGTTGAATGAGTTTACAGATAGCAAAGAACTATTACAGTACGTAGATGGTGTAATCGCTATCTTCTCAGCAACACATATTATCAAGCAAATTGATAAAGAATCATTGAACTTTTACAAAGACCTGAATGGAAAGTTTATTGGTTCAGTGTTGAATAAAGTAGATCTAAAAAACATAAATGTAATATAAAATGAGTCGTCATTTTTCTCTAGCAGCATTGCTGCTTGCCACGCTTTGTCATAATATGACATCAGCGCAAGTTTCAAATCCAAGAACTAACATCAATAATGCAGCTGCTACTGTTAAGCCCAAAGCTCCCGCGGCTTCTGACAGCTTGATTGAAGCGAAATTAATAGAGCTTGCTTTACAAGGCCCGATGTACAGGGCTTCAGGTCATCAAAACAAGATTAATGAGCTTGAATTAAAAAAGACAAAAAACGCCTGGCTAAACCTATTAGCCGTTTCGTACGCCGTCAACGATCAGACGTTTAATAATAAACCAACAGCATCAGGAACTACTGTTGTTTTTCCAAAATATAATTTTACCCTCACTGTGCCTTTCGGGGTTATTTTCTCGCAAAGCGTTCAGACAAAATCGGCAAGAGAAGGATTGAAATATAGCACGGACATGCAGGAACAGCTTGCACGATCTATTAAAGCGGATATACTGTCAAAATACAAACAGTATAAATCTTATATCCCACTAATTGAAATGCAAAACGAGTTGATTAATGATGTATTGGCCACAACCAGCCAGGCCGAAGAAGATTTTAAAAAAGGTACCATATCCGTTGAGGATTATATAAAAGGACAACGGGCAAGGAATGAAGAAGTCGCTAAAAAAATGGGGCTTGAATTACAACAAGACCTTGTTAAACTGGAAATCGAAAAAATTATTGGCGTACCACTTGAGCAAGCCCTGGAAATGGCCAAACAACCAGCACCAACACGTTAAACGCCATTTATAACTTAAACAAATAATGGCGGAAACAGGCTACATAAAAAGTCTTGATGGCGTAAGGGCTATCGCTATACTGCTTGTCATGACCTTTCACGCAGAGCTGACGCATTATGGATGGATAGGCGTTCAGTTGTTTTTTGTTTTATCCGGCTACCTGATCATCGGAATATTATGGAAAGAAAAATCAAAAACAGGTGAATCACTTGGGTTTAAGTTCAAGAAATTTTGGGTAAGACGTTCGTTACGAATATTTCCACTCTATTACGGGTACATAGCCGTTCTTGGTATTACTTATCTCGTTTTTAATTTCCCTTCTTATTTTGAAAGCTGTTTCCCCTATCTTGTTTCCTATACGGCTAATTTTCCGTTGCAGCTTTTAGATAATTTGCGCAGCCCTCTTATTAATCATCTTTGGTCTTTATCAATAGAAGAACAGTTTTATTTATTCATTCCATTATTTATACTGCTATGGCCCTTACGCTTTACTAAAAAATTCCTCTTAGTCATCATTTTTCTTTCGCCATTCATTCGGTTTTTATGGGGCGAATATTATATTAATAAAAATCTGCCGGAATTAGTAGTGTCAAATGGCGTTAATTTTAATACCCTTTGTCAATTGGATGCCTTTTGCATGGGTGGCATCATTTCAGTTTTTTCTTTGGATAAACGTATTAAGAAACCAGCACCGCTGTTTGTAGGCTCACTTTTAGCGGTAATTGTTTTTGGTCTTATAAATTTCCTAACAAGTCCTTCAACATTGAACTATTTCGAAGACCTGGGCTATCACCACTATTTTACAGGTAACTATCAATATATATGGCAGTATACGCTTCTTAATATTTTCTTCGCTTCTCTCGTACTTTTTTTAGTAAGTCCTAATAACAAACAGTATTTCATTGGCTTTAGACGTATGCTGGAAAATAAGTGGATGATAAAAATAGGCAAGGTCTCTTACGGCATGTACATTTATCACTGGCTGATCTGGGTATACCTGTTCATGAAACCTTTTAACCCGGAAAATTATTGGGTTAAAGTATTATTATTTATTCCATATACGATAGTGGTTTATTTATTTTCTGAATTGAGCTACAGGCTATTTGAATACCGCTTCATCAAATTGAAGGACCGGTTATTTCCACCAAAGAACACAACTACTTCACCAGCAACTCCCTCCTTAGCCGTTAATCTTGTAGTTGAAAAGAAAAATTAAAGCTTAGTGAATTTTATTCGATATATGCAACACGAACAGTTGCAGGTAAATATTTCTGAAAGTCAGATAAATTACCTTTAAGCAGCCTACTATCGTCTTTATTAATTGAATAAAAGGATACAAAATCCCCTCCCGCTATTACATTGTTGCTTATTTCCCATGTAGCCACTTTTGTCCACTTATTCAGTAATTCCGGAGAGAACCATTCATCATAAACTATTGCAAGTGTTACATTATTTTTTCTCACAAAACTATCGAGGAAAGAAGCTGTCCAGTATTTACCTTTTTTACTTTTAGCGACATCTATACTTCCAAGTCCCCACAAGTCAATTATTTTAGTATCGGTATAAAAAGCAATAGCGCCTATATCATTTGCGGCAACCACGTCTTCATTATAATATTTCTTTAAAAATTGCGCCATTTGATATTGCTGCTCATGAATATTAAGACAAGCTTGCTTCGATTTTGAAAAAGCCGCTCCTGACCGGAGTATCATCGGAAATACCAACGCAAAAAGTAAAATTGCTGTAAGCGCCAGCTTGTATAATCTTTTACCGGGGAAAATATCTTTATAGTACTTAACCAGTATGGCTGATACCAAAACAAATGAGCAACCGATTAAATATGCTTCGTACCTGTAAAACCATCCTGTAGCGGCAAATGTCAAATGAACTAAGGTACAGAGTAACAAAATGCTCAATAAATAAACATACGAAGGCTTTTGCCGTATTTGCTTTATAAATAATAATCCAACCAGCGGTAAGATAATCAACAACCGCTGCGTCGCTAATAAGCTGATACCGGGGGGCGGAACGCTGGGTAATGCCGGTAATGGCTCTTTTACTATTGTAAATTTATTGATCAGGGTATTACTGAAGAACTCAATGATTCCTCCCATAGAAAACCTGATTTCATTTGATTTAACCAAAACAGAATTTGGTAAAAAATAACTTCCCTGCTGTATAGAATAGATACCAAAAATGATGACAGGTAAGAGCGAAAGGAAACCTAATAAGAAGGCGGTCTTTATTTTTCTGAAATATAATAGCAGGAGACATACTATTGCTACAAGAAATATTCCCTCATAGCGAACAGCAGTTACCAAAATAGCAAACACAATAACACGCCACGGCAATTTATTTTTTTCAGAACCTTCCATTCTTACTTTATCGAGCCAATCACAACAGCTGGTTAAAAATAAAAAAGTAAAAAGACATTGCAGGGTATGCTCCATGCCGCTTATGATAAGTGCAGGGAGTGGAAGAAAAAATATCAAAAGAATTAGGATGCCCATGCGACCCCAAAAAGTAATTGACTGCTTTTTTAACCACGCATCAACCACAAAAATTAAAATAATGGCAGCGATGCAATTAATAATAAACGGCACGATGACATGTACAGAAAATATTTTAAAAATAACCGTGAGTAATACAGTATAAAGTAAAGACGATGAAGCTGAACCAAACTCGCCAGGGTTGATGCCCCAGGTACCATGAAAAGCCAGATTTTTAGCAAGTTCCATGTGAATAAAGGGATCATCCAGTGGATAGCTGAATACGCCGTTGGAACTTTTAAGCACCATTCGTTCTGTAATAAAAACCAGGATGAACGTAATTAAAATCCCAATACCGGAAGCAGTATAGCTGGAAGTGTTAAAACCCGGGCCCGCATTGTTATCTTTCATAAATGTATTATGAATAATTATTTTGCCTGCTTTCACTGAGTGCTTCAGTTTCTTCTGTTTTCTTCTCAGACGAGTAAGTTGAATCGAGGGTCTTTAATCTTAAGATCAATCCAAGTATTGGATAATACACCACCGAATCTGTAATTTGCCCTAGGGCGGATTGTGCAAATTCGGCAATATAAAATGCAAATAAGCAAGAAACACAAGCTGCATATAGCAACTTTATTTTATCATCTTTCGCCCGGAAATAACCACGAATGCCTGTGTATAAAGCAATAAAATATAAAATACATATTTCCAGCAAACCGGTCCAACCTGTTTCAGCCGCCCTTCTCACATAACCGCCATCCGTCTGAAACATAGCAAGGGGATGACCAGGATGCTTTCTTGCACCTTCAAATCCCGTAGTGCCTAAGCCGCCGCCAATAGGATGACTGCGGATATACGGTTGAATAAACGCCCTGCTTTCGTTCCTGACTTTGAATGACTGATCTTCTGAACCATTAAAAGTAGTACGGAACCGCTGTATAGTGCTATTGCCGTAAATGGGTGCATATAAAATAAACAAAAGCAAAGCCGCTCCTATGATAGCAAATATTCTCGTTGATTTTTTTTCAAAATTTAATAACACAAAAAAAGCAAGTCCTGCAATGAACACAGCATACGCCGTACGGGTGCCCGAATAGCCCATGCCGGTAATAAGAATAATACAGCCTATAAATATATTCACCTTTTTACCCGTCTTTTTTTCGCCAATGCCCAGGATTAAAAATATAACGGCGCAAACTGCTGTAACTACACCAAACGCCGCAGGGTCAGACATCGTAGACGAAATTCTCACATCTCCCCAGTTAAAAACCAATCCCCACCCTATCGGGTCACGCATCAGCACTTCTAATTCATAACTGAAAAAACCCAGCATTTTTTGTTTGCATCCATACAAAGCACAAATAACACTTATGATAAATAATACACGGAAAAACTTCATTACTTTTTCGTAGCTGTCCAAAACAGTATATGCAATAAACATTACAAAAACATAGCCTGTAAATTTTCTGAGTGCTAAAATGTTTGTATCAATCGATTGAGAATTAGGATTGACAAATTGCAGCGCTGAAAAAATTAATGTAAAAAATATAAAAATAACAAGCAGGCTTTTAGTGAACTCATTGAAATTTTGTCCAAAGTCACTTCTCTTAATAACCAATCCGAGAAAAGTTGCAAAAACCAATACATCGAACGCCAGGCCAATAGGTAATTCAGTCTTTAAAAAATAAGAGGAGAAATTGGCCATAAAACTGGCAAAAAAAGCGAAGGCGACAATTATATACAAACCGGTTTGAGCACTTGAAATACAAACAACGACTACAAGCAATCCCAGGATAGCGCCAAATAAGCCCAGCCCAAGCTCAAAATGTCTTGCTATTAAATAACCAAAACCGGCGGAAATTATTCCAAGAAAGATATATCCAAACCAGTTATTCAACTTTTTCTCTAAAAAAGTCGTACCTAAAAAGCTAAGAATGCCCTGGCTAATTTTATTTTTAAAATCTATAAAAGCTGACATGGCTCGCTAAATCAGAGAAATAATATTTTGATAAAAATATAGATCATTGTCAGTGCCGCAACACCAATCATTATTTTTTCGTGCAATGACTGTTTTTCTTTCTCCATAAAAGTATTGTGCAGATAGACACAAAATATAAAAATATTCTGAAAATCAGAACATTACTATTGATTTATTAAAAACCAATAACTATTTTTACCCCTTAAATCATACCCCATTGATCCACTTCTGGCAAGCGATTTTTATAATCAGTTGTCTTACCATTTTTTATAATTATGCCGGCTATGCATTCATAGCTTTATTTTTCAATCTTTTTAATAAATCGACAAGGAAAAGGCAAGCACCGGGGGATTTTAGCCCTACGGTATCATTTATAGTCGCCGCATACAACGAAGAAGATTTTATCCGTAAAAAAATACTCAACTCACTGGAGCAGGATTATCCTTCCGGCCAGGTCGAATTTATTTTCATTACTGACGGTTCAACTGACAAAACCGCCGAAATAATTAAAGAATACCCGGCAATAAAGCTTCTTCATACATCTGAAAGAAAAGGCAAGACGGCGGCGCTAAACCGGGTGGTTGAATTTGCAAGTAATGATATACTCATTTTCAGCGATGCGAATACTGTATTAAATAAAGATGCAGTCCGCAATATCGTAAGGCATTACTATTTTGCGGATACTGGCGGAGTAGCAGGTGAAAAAAAGGTGATCGGCTTGTCCGGTGGTAAAGATGAAGTAGGTGCCAGCGAAGGATTATACTGGAAGTATGAATCCTTGCTTAAAAAAATTGACTCTGACTTTTATTCCGTTGTTGGCGCCGCCGGTGAATTATTTTCTATACGCAGGAATTTGTTTGATCCTGTAGATGAAAGTGTCATACTCGATGATTTTATTATTTCTTTAAAAAC
The DNA here is from genome assembly GCA_037200685.1 of Chitinophagaceae bacterium. GTDB lineage: Bacteria > Bacteroidota > Bacteroidia > Chitinophagales > Chitinophagaceae > JAJKIP01. Next base: position 20,212 of record JBBCIG010000001.1, on the reverse strand, counting down.
AGCCCAAAAAGGTTTCAGGATCATTTACGAGCCGGAAGCCTATGCGATGGAGAACCCTTCTTTTTCATTAAAAGATGAACAAAAAAGAAAAATCAGGATTTCAGCTGGCGGTTTTCAATCTATTGTTATGCTGAAATCTTTGTTGTTATTCTGGAAGCACCCACGTTTATCTTTTTTATATTTTTCCCATCGTCTTTTAAGATGGGTAGCTACACCTCTATGCCTTATTCTTGCCCTGGTTTCTAATATAGTTTTAGCCTTTCAATCCCCGTATATACTATTCAAAATAGTATTGATCGCACAGGTATGTTTTTACGCTTCAGCTTTTATTGCAGGAAAAATTTCGGGTAATCGTTTTAAAATATTGAAAATCCCCTACTACTTTACTTTTATGAATATTTCAGTAGTATTAGGTTTTTTCCGGTTTTTACGTGGTAACCAATCCGCTGCATGGGAAAAAGCAAAAAGGGCACATCCAACCACTCCTACAGTATGAGCCGACAGAAATATAGAATGAACAACGTTACGATTAATATTAAACACTGGTTTGCAAAAGCATTCAATACATCCATTCTTCAAAAAAGCAGGATGCCATGGGTGGATTACCTGCGGGGCATAGCCATATTACTCGTCGTTTACCGTCATGCGCTTATCGGTATTGAAAGAAGCGGGATCATTATTCCTCAATACCTGATGACCGCCAACATGATTTTTTATAGTTTCCGGATGCCGTTATTTTTTATTGTATCAGGCCTTTTTATTGGTGGCACCCTTGCAAAAAAGAACCTTAAGCAAATTGCTTTTATAAAGTTTGAAAATCTCCTCTACCCTTATTTCATCTGGGCTTTCATACAAATAACATTACAGATCATCCTGGTGAAATTCGTCAATTCCGATCGTGGACTTAAAGATTATACCTATTTATTTTATCAACCCCGTGCCCTCGATCAATTCTGGTATTTGCCGGCGTTGTTTAATGCCACGATGATTTATGTATTGATAAAAACAAAATTGAGGCCCCAACCATGGATGCAAATTGTATTGGGATTGATACTTTATTTTGTTTCTCCACTGATTACAGACATCAGCATGCTATCAGACTGGATGGAATTTTATTTATTCTTTGCTATCGGGGATATTGGCGCTACTTTCTTCTTTAAAGATTCTGTGCAACGGTTTTTTAAAAGCCCATTAACACTTTTAGCTCTTATTCCTGTTTTTACCGCTACCCAACTATTTTATCTGACACAGCCTGAAGAATACTACAGGAATAATCTTTTAGGGCAAACTGAATTTCTTGCTATCGCCTTTATTGGCTGCCTGAGTATGTTTGTTCTGGCCTTTCGGTTCCAGGCATGGAAAACCGCACCATTCTTAAGAATTATTGGATTTCATTCTCTATACATTTATGTTATACATGTATTAGTAATAGCTTTTTTCAGAGTGTTGCTTACCAAACTGATTGGAATCTATAATCCTTTTGTATTATTGATTTGTGATATTGCCTTCGGTGTCAGCATACCTGTTATGTTTTATAACCTTGTTGTAAAAGATAATATAGGCTGGTTTTTATTCTCTCTTCGTAAACCTGGAACTACCCGGCCTCCTTCATCAGAAAAACTTAAGGTGGTACATTCAAAGGTCGAATGATTTCAATATAACATTTCTTATTTGTTATACCTTTTCAATACATCAAGTGTGGCAGGGTTCACATATTGTGCAGTATCGCTTTGCGGGGTACCATAAAAAATAGTTTCGTATTCGTTCCTGTAAGCGCCGTTCGCCTGTGTGCGGGCAAATACTTTTTTATTTAAAGAAGTATAAGTCATGTACCCGATGGAAATAACACCCATAATAAGATAAGCTGCTAAATACAGCGACATAATCCATTTTACTACTTTGTGTTTACTGAAAGATGCCTGCATGATCACTCCAATAATCAATGGCAAGATTGGTACCCAAAAACGTGGATCGTAAAACGGCCAGTTAAACATCAAAAGAGAATAAAATAAGATATACGCTTTAATATAAAAAGGAATGTTGTTCTTACGAAAAACAAGAAGATAAAGAAAGCCTGCAAACAAGGCGATCCCGACTATAACAAAAATCACGGCACCTGAAGATCCCGGCAAGTAAGGAAGCACTTTCACTGAAGATGTATTTAAAAAAAGTTCAGACCATTCTGTAAAATGCCATTCCAGCATTTTTGAAATTCCTAAGCCTTCATCAAACTGTTTTGTGAATACACCTGTGTAATGATTCAACCCTAATTGCTTTGAAAAAATAGCAACGCCGACAATCACTACAAAGAGAGAAATTGCCCAAATAATATTTTTACGGAAAAATTCTATTAGTTGTTTCCTGTACTCCCAAACAACACCCAGGGCCAGCGCACCGATTAATGTAACACCGACCGTTCTTGTAATAAAAGTTATTACGGCAAAAATGAAAGCGACCAGTAAATCTAAAATTTTCTTGTTTGTTTTATACTTATAAAAAAAATAAAGGCTGCCCATTGAAAAAAAGAGGTACTGCATTTCAGAAAGCGGGTGCGTTACAAACTTGATGATCGTCCAGTTGGTAATCACCAGTAGTATCAGTAACGGAGAAGATAGTTTGAAAAATTTTTTTACAAACCAAAGCCCTGCGAATAAATAAAAACAATTGATAAGAATAATGCTAACCGATTTTAATAAACCGATCTTCGACAGGAAAATCAAAAGCGCTGTATACCCGTATGGGAGGTAATCAGTAGCGGCAAATGAATCGGGAGGACAACCGAACTCGATGCAATCTTTTACTGCAAAATAACGCAGCGTGTCTACATGCAAACGTAATGGCGATAAACAATTAACGAAATAAACAGCGATTAAACAAAATAGCGTCGCCTTCAAAAAGGGTTCATACCATTGTTTAACCGGAATAAGATGCTCTTTCTGCATGTTACTATTATTTAATCTTCAGATTTTACCGCCACAGCTATCACGGATAATCCTGCGAATCTGTTGGTGACCTTATCCATCAACCTGAACAACGGTACTAATTTGTTATAAAAACGCAGCAGCCCTTTGGAAATTATCTTCTTTTTCAAAACAGACCCTGTTAACCACCACCCTACCATACCTGCTGTATTGAAATATTTAGAATGTATGACTTTTAGCTTTTCCTGCTCAAGCAATTCTCTCAATTTTTTTTTGGTATATCTTTTATAATGCCCAAGCTCTTTGTCCAACGAATTATGCAGAAATAAAAAAGCAGGGACTAAGATGATAACCCTGCCATTCTCTTTTATTAATTTCTTGCAATTTCCTATCGCCAGGTTATCATCATTTATATGCTCGATTACATTCAGGGCGATAACCGTATCAAATTTACCCAACAGGTGCTGGTATTTTTTTTCAAAATCTATTACCGATAAATCTATATGAATAATCCCTTTTAGATTCCTATAATTTTGAAATTCTTTTTCTAATAGCTGGCAATAATTTATTGAAAAATCACTAAGCGTGACAGCATCAAATTTTTGAAGTAATAAGCGGGAAATATTTCCTATGCCACTCCCGGTCTCTAATATATTTCCCTGGCAATAAACAGCAACCGAATCAAAAAGCCATTGATTAAAAGAAGTCGCCCCCGCAAACGTTTCAAGTGTTTTTAACCCTGTAATATCCGGCCCTTCGATGGCAGGCGAATTCATCTGCTGAAGATATTATACTTTAAAATGCAATAAATAGCACGGAAACCATCTTTCCAATTGATCTTTTTTCCCTCTTCGTAAGTACGTCCGTAATACGAAATTCCCACTTCATAAATTCGAACTTTCGGAACACGGGAAATTTTTGCGGTAACCTCCGGCTCAAAGCCAAAACGTTTTTCTTTTAATTTTATCTTTTGTATGATAGGAGTTCTAAAAAGTTTGTAGCAGGTTTCCATATCCGTTAAGTTCAGATTGGTAAACATGTTGCTTAGCCGGGTCAGGAATTTGTTCCCGATAGAGTGCCAGTAGAATAAAATTCTGTGAGAATTACCCCCCAGGAAACGGGAACCAAAGACAACATCCGCATCGGCCATGAACACAGGCTTCAACAAAAAATTAAATTCTTCGGGATCATATTCCAGGTCGGCATCCTGGATAACAAGGTATTCTCCTGTCGCTTTTTGAATGCCGGTATGAATGGCAGCCCCTTTGCCCTTATTTTTTTCATGCTTATAATACTGGATGTTCAGCTCGGGGTGGCTGCCAATGTAAGCGGCCAGCACCTCGTCCGAATTATCTGTAGAACAGTCATTTACTATTATTATCTCTTTTTTAATGTTATTTACAAGGGTCACAGCCCCGACCCTATTCAGGATAAGATGAATTGTTTTCGCTTCATTATAAGCAGGAATAATGATCGAAAGGGTATTAAAATTTTCCATTTAAATAATTACGGAGATTAATTAAAGCTCTAATGTACAATATATTGCCCCGGTCTACAAGCACTGTCCCAAATTTTTTAAAAGAGAATGCCGCCTTTTTACAAGACGGCATTCTGCTTATTTCGTGTTCTTCTACTAAGTTTAACGTTGTTTCAAAAGCCTGATCACACTTTGTTTACCTTTCTCGCTATTAACCACTCTCAGCACATAAACTCCGGTCGTGATATTGCCTGGCTCTAACCTTAATGTGTTATTACCACGGCTAAGGGTATACTGCCTTTGATATACTACGTGACCGCTCATGTCAACCAGCTCAACCTTTACATTCTCATTTGCCTCAGCCGGTACATTCACTGTAATAAACTGGTCAAAAGGATTGGGGTAAGCCTGTACGGCTGTCATCAATTTTTCCTCAGCTACTACCGCCGCTTTTTCTGGCTGCATAGTGATGACTTCTTCCGTTGCAGAAGATGAAGCTTCTCTCGAAGCTACCACTGCTGGTTGATATGCATCGTAACCTTTAATCACAATGGCGCCTAACAATCCATAAGTAGCTCCCGGAGCGCCAGTGAATGATATATTCACTTCGCCATTTTGATCCGGAACAATGTCAAACATAGTAAGCGTACCATCTTTGTTCATAATAGAATTCAAGAGGTATGTTCTACCATTAATAGTATACGCCGTTGTATTATCACCATAGATACCAGTGATACTCGCCGTAACTGTAATGTCATATGTTTTTGAAAGGTTCAATCCGGTAAGCTTTAAATAAGAAGTAATGCCAGGGAACAATCCAAAACTTTCAGCCAGTACATTATCCGGGAATACTCCTGAGTTATTGCCTGTGTTCACGCCAGGGATCACCATACCATCTATCCTGACAGGCTGTACCATACCAATATTAGTGGCAACTCCTGCGTCATTTTTGAAATTATTCCATACCGCACCGCCTACAGTGTATATCCAGTTAAGATTATTCCATGGACTAGCTGCCGCATAATCCGTATTTATATTAATAAATACTGTTGTAGCATATGTATGTGCCCTTAACGCATTACTGTAAGCAGAGTAAGTAGTTCCGTTCTTCGCTCTTACTTTATAATTATAATACGTATTAGCAGTGAGGCCTGTATTAGTATAGGAAGTGACGTTTGCTCCCAGGGTTGTCAACAAAGTAAAGGCACCACCATCGGCCGCACGCCATACTTCATAGCCTGTTTCATTATCGGCCCTATCCTGCCATTGCAGAGAAATAGCATTTGTTGCATTGTAATCCAACACACGCAGATCAGAAGGCCCGAACACACTTACTACTCCAGGAGTGTAAGATTGGATAACCAAACTGCTCAGCAATCCTGAAAGTGCACTGGCGTTCTTAGTAACATTGATTATTATTTGTCCGTTCGCCGGCGGTACGATACCGTTAAGCTGAACTGTCTTATTAGAATTATGACATCCGTTTAATGATACCGTCTGGCTGCCAATCGCAAAGTTGGTCAATGTGCTTTCACTTGTATTATGACTACTAAAGAATACAAAATTGTATTTCTTCGAAGGACTCAGGCCTGATATAGTTACCCTGTGTGTTGCATTGTCGGTAAAATAGATCCCGGAATTTGAAACTTCTTCAGGATAAAGTTCAGATCCATTACGACGCTTCATACCTGATGTTGATATACCCTGCCATGCGTCAGTTAATGTTACAGCAATACCTGTATTAACATTACCATCGTCTTTTAAGCCAGTTATTGTTGAACCTGCAACTGGTAAATAAGCAATACTCATGTTATTCCATGGCGTTGGCGCCTGTGAAATATAGTCTGTCATATTCACATATACTGAAGACAAACTTGCATCTGTAACGAAAATAGCAAAGTTGGTTGAGCGGCTGGAATCACTGTTGTCAGTAGCAGTTACAGTTATTCCTGTATAAACACCTACCGAACCGGCAACTGGCTTAACATTGATCACCCCAGTTCCATTACCATTATCTGTGAAAGTAGCAAATGAAGGCAGGCCATCCACAGTAAGTGTAATGTGATCTGTCGCATCATCCACCGCAGTAACATTAACCACAGAAGTTTGATTATTCTTCAATACCACATCACTGATAGCTGTCAATTCAGGAATACGGTTCGCAGTGGTAATTGTTGCGATATTACTATATCCTGAAACTCCATAATCGTTCACACCTCTTACTTTATAGAAATAAGCAGTGCTGCCTGAAATCGCATTATCAGTATAGTTGTCGGTATTAGCTGCAGTTGTACCAATTTTCGTATAAGTTCCATTTGCACTGGTAGACCTGTATACTTCATAACTTGATTCGTTATATGCAATATCCTGCCAGCTTAGCTCAGCACCCTGGCCGGATTGATATTCCGCAACAAGCGTAGTAGGCACTACCGGTGCAGTACCATCGTTGAACATAGTCGTGATCACCAGCGCATTCAAATAACCAATTGGTGTATTCGGCCCTTTGGTCATATTAACGGTTATCGTGCCATCACTCGCAGGGCTGATATCACTGATGCTAACAGTATTCTCTGTATTGCCTTGTACATCCAGGGATACTGTTTTAGTACCTACTGTATAATTGGTTGTACCATTATCCTGAACTGCGTTGAACGAACTGCCTGCATAAAAACTAAGACTGTATTTTTTCGCAGGGTCTAATCCTGTTACCAATACATTCGCTGTTTCCGGGCCACCATAATAACCGAAGTACCAGAAATCATTTAAGATGGCATCCGGGTAAACACCTGAATTATTACCAGTAGATGGACCTGCATTATAAGGCAACCACCATTCCGGCTGGAATTTCACTCCAACAGTAGTAGTAACTCCATGTTCATCTTTCAGATCTGTCGTGATTGGGCCATTCAGGTTGTTCCATGGCGCACCAACTTCATTTGCATATTTAACCCTTGTATAAATCTTCGTATTCGGATCACGATCATTAACAGTAAGGGTAAATGTACGGGTAGCTGTACCACCCATGCCATCAGTTACATTTACTGTCACCTCATAAATACCTGCCGCTGCAAAACCAGGATGAAGCACTAAACTTGCCGCGCCGTTGGTTACGGGTACAAGTGTATACACCGCAGGTACGTTGTTTACTGACCAGCTTAATACATCAGCCGGATTTTGATCAGTTGCCGTTAAATTGATCGTCAGCGTTTCATTCTCATCTAATGTATAATCTTCTATGTTATCAATGACAGGATCATAGTTATCATTAACTGTCAAATTGAAAGTTGTTGTATCCGCTCCGCCATTTTGGTCATTTACGATAATGCGGATGTTATTATAAACGCCTGCATCTTTTAAGGCAGGAGTTAAAGTCAATGTCGCTGTCTTGTCCCCATTATCTGTAAATGTTGCAAAGGCAGGGCCGTTCACTATTCTGAATGATAACCCACCTGCCATTCTCATCACTTGCAGTTACAGCGATAGTTGTAGTAACACCGTAACGTGCAGTACGACTTGTCAAATCAGTAATTACCGGTGGATTATTTCCTGTTAATGCACTATCCTCATTGCTGTAAGCAGATGGGCCGGCGCTGGTGCTTACCGCTTTTACTTTATAATAATAAATAGCATTGGCGAATAAAGCGCTATCCGTGTAAGTAGCGGAGTTTGCCGCAAGCGTAGCTACTAAAATATAATTTGCGTTCGTGTTATTTGATCTGAATAACTCATAACGATTTTCAGTAGTCGCCACATCATTCCAGGTGATTCTTATTTTAGATGTAGAAATACCTGATGCTACCAAATTTGTTGGAGTAGCAGGCGCAGCCGGAGCAGCGGATGTAGTAACAGTTTGCATTTGCAGTAAATGCAGACTCACCATATTGCCCGATCGCCTTTAATTTATAATAATAAGTAGTAGCCGCATTCAATGAGCTATCCGGATATGCTATTGCATTAGGCCCGGTGGTTGTAACGATAGCAAATCCTGTAGAAGCATTCGTTGATCTCCATATTTCAAAACCAGTTTCATTTGTACTATTATCTTTCCAGGTCAGGTTAGCACGTTTGAAAGAGGCAGCCGTAGCAACAAGCGTAGTAGGCACTGCCGGCGCCTGTCCGTTTACAGCCGCACCATCTGTGAAGTAATTATTAGGAATAGCCGCATAAGTGGTGCCACTGCCCGTTCTCCATACAAGAGACATTGTTTCGCCACCAGCCTGTTCGAAGTAAGTAATGGCGATCGGGTATACACCTGTCGTCAATGTAACAGTTGCTGAAGTTATATCCTGCGCACTATGCGCCCCATCATTATTAACAATAGCGGTTCCCGCATAGCTATAAGGAGATCCTGTTCCATTTAATGCACCCAGGTATACTTTACTTCCATCATCAGAATTTGTACGGAAGTTATAAGTTGTTGTTGTTGGGATATAAATAAACCCTTCCCACAGGAAAGCAAAATTATCATCCTGTGTACGTGGTGTTATCCGCTACATTAGCCATTGAACCAGTAGCAACCGGGGGTCAGCGTATTAAAATCAGGAAGATTATTCCATGTTCCGGTAAACGTATAATACTTATAATTCAACCCTGTTAATATAGGCTGTCCTGAAACCTGGTTACTTGCCGGTGAAATATTGTTGGCAAAATCCCTTGCCCTTACCGTGAAAGTATAGCTCTGCCTGTTTGTTAAATCGTTGATAGTAAATTGGGCCAGAGGAGTAGTATAAGATTTTACTCCATTAACATATATATCATATCCAATCACCGCTACATCGTCAGTAGATGCACTCCAGCTTATTGAAATAGAACCGCGGCTGGTGCCACTAATCACAAGATTAGCAGGCGCAGTCGGCGCTTGTGTATCTACTTCTGTTATACCGCTGGCTTCATTTGATGATGCAGAAGCGGCGGTGCTATTAATCGCCCTTAATTTATAATAATACCTTGTTCCGGAGAAAGCCAGGTTTGAAACAACATATGAACTTGCATCAGCCGGTGCCAATGCTACCATTTTATAAGGGCCACCCCGGTTGAAGGGCCTGGTATATTTCAAAATTCGTTTCATTATACTGGGGCGCCGGGTTCTGGTTCCAGTCAAGCTTTATTGAAGTCTTAGATAAAACAGTAGCGCTAAGTCCTGATGGTGCATCTGGTTTATTAGGACCGTTCGCATTGACCACCGTGAAAGGAGCTGAGAAACTGCTGGAACAACCATACTGTTCTGATACTTTTACAACATAACTTCCGGGCTCTGATACATTCAATGTATTTGAAGTACTTAAAACAGTACTGCCATCTGCCTTCTGCCACAAATAAGAAGTATAACCAAGAGGCACTTGCATCGTAACACTGTTTGTGTCCAATGCAGGTATTACCCCACTCATACCCGGTGTAGCAATTGTTGGAGAAACTGTTGCCGTTTTAATTTTTATTTCTACGGGCACTCTTGACCAGTCTGACCATACATTTTCTTTTTGCAGCCTGACATCGTATACACCAATTTCTGTAGCCTGGAAAATATTTTGTGTAGCGCCATCAATAACAGCACCATTTTTTCTCCATTCATACACATCAAATCCCGGCGCCACTCCTATTGTAACATCGATAATATCATCCGGGCAGAATTCCGTCCGGCCATGCAATGGCCATGGATTGGCGCTATAAGATCTATTAATAAAAGGGAAGAAATCAGTTTCGGCCCACGCTGTGCTCCATGTACCATGTCCTAAGCTGGGATATAAAGTATATTTAAACCGGGCGCCTGCCGCATCAAAAGCATTTTTAACATAATCAGCCGTTGCCGGAGCAGGAGCTTTATCGACGCCTCCCTGGAAATCCCAGATAGGAGTAAATTTCAGTTTATCGAGGTTGTCTTCTTCAGCTTCATGTTCGGTAATACCTGACATTGGAAGTAAAGCAGAAACATAGCCTGGTAAGATTTCACCCATGCCCCATGTTGCGTACCCTCCCGCAGAAAGACCATTGGCGGCGATTTGGAACGGATCCAGTTTATTGTACTGAATCATATAGTCAATAATGTCGGCTATGGTAGTGAAATGAGATCCAGCCCATCCGCCGGGAGGAGATTGTGGCACTAATATAAAAACCATCAAAATCGCCATCATCTACCGCATCCGTAAATACAGGTCCGCCATTCGCCAATGAATATTCATTATCATAATTGACAGGGCTCTTACCCCACTTCACCTAATCCGTGAAAGAATACGATCATCGGGTAACGCTTACCATCATTTGCGTAAGGATCATAATTTTTAGGGAACTTAATCCGGAAAGCAAGCGTATTCATTATATATGCTTTCCATGAATCTGTATTCCATGTTAGTCGTACCGTTCTTACCCATTTACCTATCTGCCCAATCGGCGGTTGTGTTGGCGGGTTTGACGAACTATATGTTACTACCTGGTCATTAGGATTAATAATGCTGCTTAATGTTACTGTCACATTGCTGCTTGTAGCGGCGCCTTTATCATCGGTGACGGTCAACCGGAAAACCCTGATTCCTACTGTTGCTATTCCTGTTACTGTAGTAGAAATAGAAGACGGAGATGTGATTGTTACCGGGTCGCCACTTACCTGCGACCACCCGTAAGATGAAATAACTCCATCCGATCAGAAGAACCATTCGCATTCAGTGTAACTGTTGATACAGGAACAACAATATTTTGATTGGCACCTGCTACTGCAACCGGTGGTTGGTTACCCGGGTTAACTGTAACTGTTACATCATCTGTAGCAGTTGCTCCCCCATTATCTGTAACTGTTAAACGGAATACTCTTGTTCCTGCTGTTGTTAATCCTGTAATATTTGTTGTAGCAGCGGTTGAAGTTACTATCGTTGCAGCCGTTCCGCTTACCTGTGTCCATTTGTAAGAAGCGATAGTACCATTAGCATCAGTTCCACTGCCTGTTAATGTAACTGTAGTTGAAGGCAATCCAATAATTTGATCCGCACCTGCATTGGCAACAGGAGGTTGGTTAGCCGGGTTTACAGTAACTGTTACATCGCTCGTTCCTGTTCCTCCCCTGTTATCCGTAACTGTCAGGCGGAATGTTCTTACACCGGTTGTTGTTAAACCGGTGATATTTGTTGTAGCGGAAGTTGAACTTACAATTGTAGCTGTAGTTCCGCTTACTTGTGTCCATTTATATGAAGCTATCGTACCGTCAGCATCCGTACCGCTACCCGTTAATGTAGTCGTCGTCGCCGGCAGTGTAATAATTTTCTCAGCGCCTGCATTCGCAACCGGCAATTGATTTGCTCCTGCATTTACTGTAACTGTTACATCACTTGTAGCAGTAGCGCCATCATCGTCTGTAATTGTTAAGCGGAATACTCTTGCCCCTGCTGTTGTCAAGCCTGTAATATTTGTTGTCGCTGAAGTTGCGCTTACGATAGTAGCGGTAGTCCCACTCACCTGCGTCCACCTGTAAGAAGCAATAGTGCCATCCGCATCCGTTCCGCTACCTGTTAATGTCGTAGTCGTTGTTGGAAGTGAAATTGTCTTTGCGGCTCCAGCATTAGCTACCGGTGCCTGGTTAGCGGGGTTCACTGTAACGGTTACATCGCTTGTAGCTGTGGCTCCCCTGTTATCAGTAACTGTCAGGCGAAAAACTCTTGTCCCTGTTGTTGTTAATCCTGTAATATTTGTTGTCGCTGAAGTTGGACTTGCTATAGTAGCAGTTGTTCCGCTTACTTGTGTCCACCTGTAAGAAGCGATAGTGCCGTCGGCATCCGTTCCGCTGCCTGTCAATGTAGTATTCGTTACAGGAAGCGAAATTGTTTTGCAGCGCCTGCGTTTGCAACCGGTGGTTGATTTGCCGCTGCATTTACTGTAACTGTTACATCACTTGTTCCGGTTGCACCTTTATTATCTGTAACAGTTAAGCGGAAGACCCTTGCCCCCGCTGTTGTTAGTCCTGTAATATTAGTTGTAGCTGAAGTTGAACTTACAATTGTAGCAGTCGTTCCGCTTACTTGGGTCCACCTGTAGGAGGCGATGGTACCATCCGCATCAATTCCACTACCTGTTAATGTAGTGGTAGATGTTGGCAGCGTAATAGTTTTGGCTGCACCTGCATTTGCAACAGGTGCCTGGTTAGCTGCAACTACTGTAACTGTTACATCGCTGGTAGCAGTTGCACCTTTATTATCTGTAACAGTTAAGCGGAAGACCCTTGCTCCCGCTGTTGTTAATCCTGTAATATTTGTCGTGGCAGAAGTTGAACTTGCTATCGTAGCAGTCGTTCCGCTTACCTGTGTCCATTTATAAGAAGTAATCGTGCCATCACTGTCTGTTCCGCTACCTGTTAATGAAGTAGTCGATGTTGGTAATGTAATTGTTTTAGCCGCTCCTGCATTAGCAACCGGTGGTTGATTTACTTTTCTGTAACTGTGAACCCATTTACATAATCATAATTGTTCAACTTGCGAACGGTGATCGTAATTTTTCCTGAGGCTGGGGTAATATTATTAAATGTGGCAATGTTAGTTTTATTTTGAGAAGAAGCGATATCAACATTAACGCCATTTACAGTAAACCTGGTAGATTGCCCCGTATTACTTCTGCTTGAATAAAGCTGAATTGTATATTGCTTGGCATTATCTAAACTGGAAAGTGTTAACGTTCTTGAGGTACTTGAACTATACGTTGCATACCTGCCGACTCTTTGCGGGCACATCGTCAGTGTCCAGCTGGAACCATTGTCGATAATCCCTCATGCGAGGAGAAAGCCGCGTCAATGGTTGACGCCGTGCCATCAGAATATTTGAAATTACTGAAGGATAATGTTGACCCTATGTTCCAGTTATTCCACTGTGTACTCGCATAGGGATCATTATTGCCGTAAAGATTTACGTTAATAAGTTTTTGTCCTGAAGCTGTTTGGAAAAAAAATCCAGCGAATAGGGCTAGGTAAAGAGTTTTTAAAAAAGTTTTCATTTTCGCAACTTAGTTTTTGGCGGAATTATTTACAAATACGTCAATATGATTTTACAGAGAACAAGCAGCTGTGTTAATCATACAGTTTTGCAACGGATAAAAGGGAGGTTACTTTCTTTAGGGTGTACTGGAGCGGTATTACACTTGAAATCCTTAATCAGGATTTGCAGGAGCTTCTTGGGATACTAGTTCTTAAAAAGATTAGATAGTAAAAATAACATTCATTTCGAAAATATGCAACCTGCAAATCAAATTTTATCTATACAGTATTCGTAGAAATACGATTTCTCGATTCTTAAACGGGAAATTTGGCTTGCTATAAAAAGAGTTGGATAATTTGTTTATAAATAGATAGAAAAATTACCCTAAAACACTAGAAAATAAATGCTGTTTTACTTTGAAATTAAATTATAGAACACCCCGACAAAAGGTTTTTCTATCTGGAATTCAAACTCGCCAAAAGCGATATAATTTATGGGCGGGAATATGAATGAGAAGAACATACAAGTTAATAACAGTATTCTGAAAGTTTTCAACTCGGTGAATTTAAAACTATATAGAAGCAACACGAACAGTATTGAAAACATGTAAGAACCGCTCCTGGTAAGATCGAAAACACACAGGGCGGCCACGGCCGAAATTAAAATAGTGACCAAGGCAAGAAATAGAAATATATAATGCTTGTTTTTAATAGCGAAGAACAATACTACCGGTAACAACAACCAAAAAACCTTCAAGGAAAGTATAAATACCGAATCCAAAACTTCCTTTGAAAACATTTTTACTCATTACTGATAAATTGGCCAGGCCGCTTGGAGTTTTCATACCGTAAGCCACAGATAAATAATACCGCAAACCGAGATATCCCGCCATCGCAGCAATTATGGCAAGAGCGGATATATTTAAAGTGATTAAACTTTTCAATTCAAATTTATTTGTCTTATTAGTAACCACCTGGTGAAATAAAATGGCTATCGGCAAAGCGATAAAGGCCCTTTCATCCGTCCATGCGGCGAGAGAAGCAAATAAAAACACTGCGAAGAAATTTCTATAATAAATAGCAAGTAAAAGAAAAAGGTAAGCCCACCCGTCAAACCATGAATAAGTCACTTCGGTAAAGCAGGTACGGCCACAATAGAGGAAAACAATACCTGCTGCAAAAAGCGTTGCGGAAACAACATCATTAGTTATACGCTTCGCCAGTTTGTAGGAAAATAAAATAAAAAAGAATCCCAGTATAGCCTGGAAGATTAATATACCCGGCCGGTTAAGATGCAAAAAACGGATAAACAGTTCTGGCGCTAATCGAAATACTTTCTTTGCCAGGTAACTATCCGGCGATATAAAAGTTAGATTATTTGTGAGGTCTTTTGCCTTAAACAGGGCTACATCCCAGTTAGAAGCAGTATTCGGATATAAATCATAGCGGGGAAAGGCAAAAAATAAACTAATAGCAATTAAAAATAACGTCAGGCAGATGGGATAATATTTTCGGGCCGACTTTCTTTCAATCCATAAAAAAAAATTACCGATGCCCGAATTTATCATGTCAACTATTTTTTGCGGGTAAACATAGAAAATCTTCTATAAATATTTCATTTTATTTCAGAAAGATTTAAAATCTTTCATACCGCCCCTTGTACGGGACGGTATGAAAGAAAGGAAGATCGTCTTATTTACTGCTTAATAATGTTTATGACGCTTTGTTTACCTGCGTTAGTGTACATCACTCTTAAAAGGTAAACGCCTTTGGTAATAACACCAGGTTGTACCCTGATCACATTATTACCTTGTGAAAGATTTTCGTATTGCTTACTGTAAACTACATGTCCGCTCATATCCGTCATTTCTATCCGGATCTTATCATTTGCTTTAGCCGGAGGAACATTTACAGTAATATACTGATCAAAAGGATTAGGATAAGCCTGTACAGCTGTTACCAATTTTGGTTGCTGTTCTTCTTCAATCGCTCCTCTTGCCAACTGTGTTACTGGTTGCTCAGTACCGCCGCCTACTACCATTATTGCTGAAGGAACCTGCGCAGCTACAGGAGGCACGGTTGCATCATATCCCTTAATGATAAGTGCCCCTAACAATCCAAATGTAGCACCCGGCATCGCATTAAATGTGATTATCACCTCACCATTCTGATCAGGAACTATATTAAACATCGTCAATGTACCGCTCTTATTTTCTATTGCGTTGAGCATACAAGTCTTACCATTAATGGTGTAAGATGTTGTATTATCATTATAAACACCCGTTATACTTGCGAATATTGTGAAGTCATATGTTTTCGACAAGTTGAGCCCGGTGATCTTCAGATAGGAACTCTTTCCAGGGAACATGCCAAAGCTTTCAGCCATTACATTATCAGGGAATATACCGGAATTATTACCTGTATTTACACCAGGAGTAACCATACCATCTATCTTAGCTGGTTGCTGCATACCGATATTCGTAGCGACGCCGGTTTCATTCTTAAAATTATTCCATACCGCACCCAAGCCGTAAATCCAGTTTAAATTATTCCATGGGCTGCCGCAACATTATTCGTATTTACATTTATAAATACAGTGCTTGCATAGGTATGTGCCCTTACTGCATTGCTATAAGCTGAATTAGTGCCGCCATTTCTTGCCCTTACTATATAATTATAATAAGTATTTGCTGAAAGGTTAATATTAGAATAAGAAGTGGTATTGGCAGGTAACGTGGTCAATAAGCTATAGCTACCGCCATCCGCGGCACGCCATACTTCATAATTGGTTTCGTTGTCCGCCCTATCCTGCCATTGCAATGCAATAGTGTTTGTAGCACTGTAATCGATTACCCTCAGATCTGACGGGCCGAATACACTTACTACGCCAGGTGTGTACGATTGAATAACAAGACTGCTCAACAACCCGGACAATGCAGCCGCATCTTTTGTACAGGCGATAGTAATCTGTCCATTAGCCGCAGGAGTAATGCCATTGATCTGCGCTGTTTTATTTGAGTTATACTCTCCGCTCAACGATACGATTTGTCCATTGATGTTAAAGTAAGTCAATGTGTTTTCACTCGTGCCGTGGCTGTTATGGAATACAAAATTATAACGTTTGGCCGGGTTCAATCCGGATACATTGATATTATGAGTCGTATTATCAGTAAAGTAAATACCCGTTCTTGACACTGCTTCAGGATAAAGCTCGGAACCGTTACGACGCCTCATACCAGTTGTTTGAAACTGACTGCCATGCATTCGTTAGTGTTACCGATATACCTGTGTTGACATTGCTGTCATCTTTCAGGTTGCTTATCGATGTACCTGCTGTAGGTAGATAAACAATGCCCATATTGTTCCATGGTGCCGGTGCTGAAGAACTAAGATCAGTAATATTTATGTACGTAGAAGCCATGTTTGCATCGTTCACAAATATTGCAAAGCTTACAGTAGAGCTTGTATTACTATTATCAGTAGCTGTAACAGTTATTCCGCTATATACACCAATTGATCCTGACAAAGGTTGAATGTTGATAACACCCGTACCATTTCCATTATCAGTAAATGAAGCAAAAGAAGGCAAGCCTGTCACTTTCAATACTACATGATCGCTTGCATCATCAACTGCTGTAACATTTACAGCCAGGTCTGATTGTTTTTTACAATCACATCAGCTATTGCCGCCAATTGCGGTATACGGTTAGCAGTAGTAACCAGCGCTATATTACTATATGCCGATACACCATAACTGTTGATCGATCTTACTTTATAATAGTAAGAAGAATTACCAGCTATTGAACTGTCTGTATAGCTGCTTGCATTGGCTGCGGTTGTACCTACTTTGGTATAAGTTCCGTTTTCGCTAGCAGAGCGGTACACTTCATAAGCTGTTTCATTATAAGCAACATCCTGCCAGTTCAGTTTAACGCCTTGTGCGGGTACTTGCTGGCCAGTTAATGATTTAGGAGCGGCAGGTGCGGTTCCATCATCATAAATCTGCGTAATCACTAAAGCATTCAGGTAACCAATTGTTGTATTCGCACCTTTAGCCATGGTGACAGTGATAGTTCCATCAACAGCAGGACTAATATCACCGATAGCAGCAGTATTCTGTGTATTATTTTGTACGTATAAGGATACTGTCTTAGCCCCTACTGTGTATGTTGTAGTACCATTATCTGGAACGCAGCAAATACACTACCTGCATAGAAAGTAAGGCCATATTTTTTAGCCGGGTTCAGTCCTGTTACTTTCAACGTAGCTGTTTCAGGTCCGCCGTTATAACCAAAATACCAGAAATCATTTAATACCGCATCAGGATAAACACCAGAATTATTTCCCGTAGTAGGCCCTGCGTTGTATGGCATCCAGAAATTATTCTGGAATTGCACTCCAACGGTGGTGGTTACTCCATTTTCGTCTTTAAGTGCATTGGTTGAAACACCCAAAAGGTTATTCCATGGCGTACCAATATCATTAGCATATTTAACCCTTGTATAAATATTTGTATTCGGATCACGGTTAACTACTGTGAAGTTAAATGTACGGGTAGTTATTCCGCCTTTATTATCGCTTACGGTAACTTCCACAACATAGCTTCCTTCAGATGCATAACCAGGGTTCAGCACCAATTGTGCGTGTCCGTTAGTACCCGGTGTTAATGTAAATGATGCAGGTATATTATTCACCGACCAGATAGCAGTATCACTCACATTCAAATCAGTTGATACCAGGTTCAGCGTTGCACTTTCATTTTCGTTTAATGTATAATTACCAATGCTGTCAATAACAGGGCTATAATTATCATTAACCGTCAGTTTGAAGCGTGCCGTATCAGTACCTCCGTGTGAATCATTAACAATAACAGCGATACTATCATAGATAGCTGCATCTGCTAACACCGGCGTTAATGTAATTGTAGCAGTCCTGTCCCCGTTGTTTGTCAATGTTGCAAACGAAGGCTGGTGATACAAAGAGAATGATAATGCTTCAGCATCCAGGTCTGTTGCGCTTACGGATACAGTAGTTGTAACCCCATAACGTGCCGTACGGTTGCTTACCGCATGCATTACCGGCGATGATTGCGTGTTAACGCACTGTCTTCATTGCTGTAGCCTGATGGGCCTGCATCAACATTTACCGCTCTTACTTTATAATAATAAACCGCATTAGCGAAAAGACCGGTATCTACATAAGAAGTAGTACCCATTGGTAGTTTCGTCAATAATAAATAATTAGAATTATTATTAGCCGATCTGTATACTTCATAATAAGTGGCTGCATCAAGAACAGTCATTGCAGAAGTTTCTGAAGTAGCGGCTAATGTCTGAACCTCATCACCACCTGCGCCCCTTGCACCTTGCGCTAATACAAACTCTAACCAGTTAAAATTACAGGTTTCTGTATTGGTTGAAAGAATCCGTATCGTCTGGCTGCCGCTGCTAATACTATATTGCTTACGCTAACTGTAGACCAATTACTCCAGTCTCCTGTATTAGGAATATTGATTGTACCCAATACAGTATTGCCTGATTTTACCTGGAACTGCGCATGTGCCTGCGTTGTAGCTACTCTGAAGTTCACTGTATATGTACCAGCAGTCGCAACAGTCACATTGTAATCCATCCAGCTTCCATTAGTTATTCCTACCACTTGCGAGCCACCACCTGCATCCGCTGTAGCTACAGCATAGAATGGGCCGGATTTAGCATCCCAGCTTTCTGCTTCAATTTTACCTGGAATAGTTTTCCCGTTTGATAGAGGATTAACAGTAACTGTTACGTCGCTCGTTCCCGTACTTCCATTATTATCAGTAACTGTCAGGCGGAATGTTCTTACACCTGTTGTCGTTAATCCTGTAATATTAGTTGTCGCCGATGATGCGCTAACAATAGTTGCGGCAGTACCGCCTACTTGTGTCCATGCATAACCAGTTATTGAACCTCCATTATTAGCTGTACCGCTGCCGGTTAATGTAGCTTGCGATGTCGGTAATGTAATTATTTGTGCAGAACCTGCATTAGCTGTTGGTGCAGCAGGGGTATTTACCGATACGGTTACATCACTTGTGCCTGTAGCCCCAAGGTTATCTGTAACAGTTAAGCGGAATGTCCTGGTTCCTGCAGTTGTTAATCCTGTAATATTAGTTGTTGCCGATGATGCGTTAACAATAGTTGCGGCAGTTCCACCCACTTGTGTCCACGCATAACCAGTTATTGAACCTCCACCATTATTAGCCGTACCACTACCTGTCAGCGTGGTCTGCGATGTTGGTAATGTAACGACCTTATTCGTTCCTGCATTCGCTGTTGGCGGGCCCGGTGCATTCACGGTGATTATTACATCATTGGTAGCCGTAGCGCCTTCATTATCGGTAACTGTTAAGCGGAATGTTCTTGCACCGGCAGTTGTTAAACCAGTAACAGTAGTTGAAGCCGCCGCAGCATTTGTTATCGTTGCAGCAGTTCCCGCAGTTTGTGTCCATGCATAAGAAACAACTGAGCCATCCGCATCGATGCCACTGCCTGACAATGAAACCTGTGACGTTGGCAAAATAATTGTTTGCGCTTGTCCTGCAACTGCTGTTGGCGGTTGATTGCCGGCAGCTACGAATTCAAACCAGTTGAAATTGCAACTTTCATTATTAGTAGAAAGTATCCGTATCGTTTGTGCGCCTGCGGATAATGAAACTCCATCAAGTGTAATAGTAGACCAATTGACCCAATCGCCTGTGTTAGGAACGTTTATTGTTCCAACTACAGTTGTGCCTACCAGTATCTGGAACTGGGCATGAACCTGTGAGGTAGCTACCCTGAACTTAACGCTGTACGTTCCGGAGTATGCAACTGTAAGATTATAATCCAT